>NZ_JBIAWG010000005.1:0-44523 GCF_042895285.1 Streptomyces sp. NPDC001406 | reverse complement strand
TCGGTGCGCTGGCGGAGCGCATCGTGGCGGGGGAGCTGGACCCGTACCGTGCGGCGGACGAACTGGTGGAAAGCCTGACGGAGCGCTGACGGTCGCCAACCCCGAGGCGCGGCTGCTAATTTGATCCGCATGTTCCTCTCCTTGGCGTAGAGCGCACACCGCGCCGCGACTACCGCAGGTTGTCGAGGACGGTCAGGTGTCCCCGCTCCGTCTCCTTCCGAGGAACCGCACGCATGTCCGCGCCCGCTTCGCCATGCCCCGCCCCCACCTCACGGCGGCCCTCGTACGCCGCCGTCCTGCGCGTCCCGCACGCGCGCCGCACCTTCGCCGCCGCCCTGGCGGCCCGGCTCTCCTACGGCACGGTCGCGCTGTCCGTGCTGCTGTCGGTGACCCGGGCGACCGGCTCGTACGCCGCTTCGGGCGCCGTGATGGCCGTCTTCGGCGCCTCGGCGGTCCTGCTGATGCCCGTGCGGGCGGCCCTCGTCGACCGCTGCGGCCCGCGCCGCTCCCTGCTTCCCATGGCGGTGGCCTACAGCGCCCTGCTCTGCGCCCTGGCGGCCCTGACCTGGCATCCCGGAGCATCCCCGGCGACGCTCGCCGCAGTCACCGCCCTCACCGGCGCCTGCGCGCCCCCGCTCGGCCCCACCATGCGCGCGGTGTGGGCCGAACTCGTCGGTGACCGGCGGCTTCTGCAGCGCGCCTACAGCCTGGACGGTGTGGCGGAGGAACTGCTGTTCGTCTCCGGGCCGGCCCTGGTGGGCGTCCTGCTGCGCTTCGGCCCGCCGCCCGTGGGGCTGCTGCTCAGCGCCGCGCTGATGGTGACCGGGACCTGCGCGTTCGTGACGTCACCGGCGGTGCGCGGCACCGGGCGCCCGAAGCCGGGGGGCGTACGCCGGGGGCGCGGATTCCCACCGGGACTGCTTCAACCCATGGCCGCGGCGGCGGGCCTCGGCCTCGCCCTGAGCGCTGTGGAGCTGCTGGTGACGGCCTTCGCGCGGCAGCGGTCGTACGACGACGCCGTGGTCCCCTGGATCCTCGGCGCCCTCTCCGCGGGCAGCGCGGCGGGCGGCCTGCTGAACGGGGCGATCGCCTGGCGCGCCCCGGCGCGGGAACGCCTGCCGTGGTTCACGGCGGGCGCGGGCGTGACCCTCTCCCTGGCGGGCCTCGCCCCGGGGCCGTGGACCCTCGCCGCCGCCATGACCTGCGCGGGCGCCTTCGTGGCCCCGACCCTGACGACGGCGTACCTCCTCGCGGAGGAGACGGCGCAGGAGACGACCCGGACCCGGGCGGGGGCCTGGGTGAACGCGGCCGTGAACGCGGGCAGTTCGACCGGCTCGGTGACGGCCGGCCTGCTGATCGGCCGAGTCCCGCTGTGGGGGTGCTTCGTGCTGGCGGGCGCGGTGGCCGTGGTGACGGCGTCGGCCTGCCGCCCGGCCGCGCCCGCCCGGGCCGGCCTCGCCGCCGGACAGCAAACGGCAGACGGGACCTGAACCACCCCGCCTGCCGCCAGGCTGCCGCTTCGCTCGGACCGCCGTCAGGGACGCCCCCGCTGCCCCCGCAGATGCTCGGCGATCGGCTTCAGCGCCTTGTCCAGCTCAGCCAGCGCATCCGTCGACAGCAGATCGATGAAATGCCTCCGCACGGACGCCACATGATGCGGCGCGACCTTCTGCATCGTCTCCATGCCGTGCTCGGTGAGCACCGCATAGAGCCCGCGGCGGTCGGACTCGCAGTTCTCGCGCCGCACGAGGTTCGCGTTCTCCATGCGTGTGATCTGGTGCGAGAGACGACTCTTGGACTGGAGGGTGGCGGACGCGAGGTCGCTCATCCGCATCCGTACGTCCTCCGACTCGGACAGATTCACCAGGATCTCGTAGTCGTTCATTGTCAGGCCGAACGGCTGCAGATCCTTTTCGAGCTGGTACGTCAACAGCCTGTTGACCTCCAGGTGGGTGCGCCAGGCGCACTGCTCCGCATCGGTCAGCCAGCGCGTGGCCGTGTCGGTCTCCATGAATGAAGTCTACCTAAGAAGTTGAAAGATGAACTAGTGAGGGCGGTGTGACAGTGCGCACGCGTTCGACGTCACACTCCGCAGACTACCGCTCACAGCCCGAAGCGACGCTGGAGGTCCCCCAGCTGTCCGGGAAGGCGCGGTGTGCCCGGAGGCTGTCCGTGACCTCCGGGTACCCCGCTGCCACCGGGTACTCCGGGCTCGTGCGGAACCGCTCCCGCGGGCTGCTCGGCCATGAGGGTTTCGGTCGACTGGAGCAGGACGGTACCCGCCCCCACGAACTCGAACTGGTGCTCCTCCCCGGAGGCCCCGCCAAGGCCCGTCATTGCACGTAGACCGCCCATTACGCCGGTCAGGTAACCGTGGTCGTAGTGGTGGCACGGCGAGGGGCAGTCGGCCCACCCGACCAGCGCCTGAGGGTCCACCCGGATCGGAGGTTCCATGAACACCACCGGGCCGTTAGATGCGGCCACGAACTTGCCGGTTCCGATAAGGGTCAGAAAACCCGGCACGATCGACTGTTTGAGCGCAAGACTTGGCTGAAAAGCGAGCAGGTTGCCCGAGCGAATGGTCAGGTTGCCGTCGTCCAAGTCATACGAATTCACGTCGAAGGCCCGGTCGGCGAGCAGCATCTTGCCCGAGCCCTCCGCCACGACCCAGTCGCTCGCGTGCAGAGGCGAATGGAACGACGTACGGACAAGTCGGTCGAGTCGGCCGTGCCCGACGCCGTTGAACTCGATCGCCCCGTAGTAGGCGATCATCTTCCCCTTCTGCAGGAACCACTGCCCGCTCTTGAGCTCCACGCAGAACGTGTACTTGTTGACGTTGTCGTCGACGGGCAGCGTCATGGGGTCGTGGATCACGGGACCGGCCGCCCCGCCCCCCGGATACGTGGTCACAGCTTCTCCTCCGAGGCCTGGACGTACACCGTGCCGCTTCCGCTCAGCTCCAGCTGGAACGCCTCGCCGGAGCCGCGCCCCACCATGTCGCGCCAGCCCAGCGCGGTCGACAGCTTGTTGCGCACATCGCCGTGGTGGGCGACGTAGGCCTGCGGATCGACATGGACCGGGCGCTGTGGAGTGATGGGAATCTCGAACACGCCCCCGTGCGCCATCACGGCGACGGCCCCGTGCCCCTTGAGGGTGGTGGTGAACAGCCCCTGCCCCGTCACCTGGCCCCGGACCATCCCCATGACCCCGCCCTGCGAGCCCATGAACATCGTCCCCTGCTGAAGCGTGCCCTCGAAGGCCAGCAGCCGGTCGGCCTCGACGTAGAGGGTGTCGCCGGAGAGGTTGATGACCTGGACGTGGTGGCCGCCGTGCCCGAAGAAGACGGTTCCGCTGCCCTCGACGGTCATCAGCGGGGTGGCCTCGCCCGCCACCCGGCGGCCGAGCATCGACATGATCCCGCCCTGGCCGCCCTGGATGTTGGGCGTGAAGGAGACGTCGCCCTTGTAGGCGAGCATGGCCCCGCGCTGACTGAACAGCCGCTGGCCGGGCAGCACCGTGGCCTCGACCATTTTGGAGTTGATCTCCCGAAGGGCCATCTCACACGTCCCCCGCGATCGTGTTCCGCTCGCTCGGCTGCACGTACACCAGACCGTCCCCCTCGAACCGGATCTGGAAGGCCTCGCCGCCGCCCTCTCCGAAGAACGTGCGAAATGTCACACCGGACTGGAAGGACTGCCGTACGTTCCCCTGGTGGGCGATGTAGGCCCCCGGGTCGACGATCAGCGGGTACTGGGAACTGACCCGCAGCACGACGGCCGGCCCGTCGGAGGTGATGGCCGCCTGCCCGTGCCCCTCGACCGTGGTCGTGAACAGCCCGTTGCCCTGGGAGGCCCCCCGCAGCCCGGTGAAGGTCGTCCCCGTGCGCAGCCCGGCGTCGGTGGCGAGCAGATTGCTCGACTCCACGTACAGCTTGTCCCCCTGGAGATTCACGAGGTTGATCTCGGACGCACGGTCCGCGAACCAGCACGTCCCGTGTCCCTTCACCTCCATCACGGTCATCTGCTCGCCGGTGAGCCGCCGGGTCACCATCCCCCGGAGCCCCTCACCGCCGCCGCTCAGCTTCTTGAAGGCCATCTGCCCGTCGTACGCGACCATCGAGCCGTTCTTCGCCTTCACGGCATCCCCGGTCATGTCGACGGCGAGAACCTTGCTTCCTTGAAGTCGGAACATCGCCACGCAGCGAAGGTAGCGGCGGACGGCCGATGACGGACAGACCCCTCTCCCCGGGACCGGTGGGGCGTTTGCCACAATGGGCAAACGTTTGTGCTTGCGTTCACAAACCGCGCCGCACGAACCGTCGACCTCCCCTCCCACCGAAGGTGATCCGTGGACATCAAGACCGCCACCGCACTCCGCCGCCTCCGCCTGGTCTCCGCCCCCGAGGCCGTGTCGTTCCTCGTCCTGCTGCTCTGCTCGGTACTGAAGCGGACCACGGACTTCAACGCGGTGCCCGTGATGGGAGCGGTCCACGGTGTCCTGTTCATCCTGTACGTGATCTTCTGGGCCGACGCCTGGAACCGCGCCAAGTGGGGCGCCGGGACCGCGGCCCTCTTCTTCGTCCTCTCCGTGCTGCCCACCGGTGGCTTCTTCGCCGAGCGCAAGCTGCGCCGCCAGGCCGAGGACGCGGTCATCGCCGCCCGCGCCCGCAGGGAAGGGGTCGTGAAGGCATGATCGTCGCTTTCTCCGTGACGCCCCTCGGGGTCGGCGAGGACGTGGGGGAGTACGTCGCCGACGCCGTGCGTGTCGTCCGCGAGTCGGGGCTGCCCCACCGCACCGATGCCATGTTCACCTCCATCGAGGGGGAGTGGGACGAGGTCATGGCGGTGGTGAAGCGTGCCGTCGCCGTCGTGGAGGAGCACGCGCCGCGCGTGTCGCTCGTCCTCAAGGCCGACATCCGTCCCGGTGTGACCGACGGCCTCACCTCCAAGGTGGAGACGGTCGAGCGCCATCTGGCCGGCTAGCCGGGCCTGAGTCCCGCGCGAAACCCCGGCCCCCAGGGCCGGGGTTTTCTCGCACCCGCCCTTTGAGCGATCGCTCAAAGAGGTGTACTTTCCTGGTCGGATCGTTTGAGCAGTCGCTCAAAAACCTGGCCGGCATGGGGGAACACCGAATGGCAAGCAAGGCGCTCTATATCGAGGCGCGCATACGCGCCGACCTCGAAGAGCTGTGGACCCGTACCCAGGACCCCGCCCGGCATCAGCGCTGGGACCTCCGGTTCACCGAGATCGACCTCCTCCCGCGCGCGGAGGGCGAGCCACAGCGCTTCCGGTACGCCACGCGCCTCCTGCCGTTCCTCACCGTCTCCGGCACTGGAGTCTCCGCCGGCGAGAAGGAGCGCCCCGACGGCACCCGCACCTCCGCCCTGCGCTTCACCTCCCCGCACCCGCTCTCGCTGATCGCCGAGGGCAGCGGCTACTGGCGCTACGTCCCCGAGGCAGACGGAGTGCGCTTCCTCACCGGCTACGACTACCGCCCCCGCTGGGGCGCCTTCGGGGCGCTCGCGGACCGGCTGCTGTTCCGCCCGCTGATGGGCTGGGCGACCGCGTGGTCCTTCGACCGGCTGCGGCTGTGGCTGGAGCGCGGGATCACTCCCGAGCGGGCGCTGCTGAACTGGCTCGCCGAACTGGCGGTCCGGGCGCTCGTGCTCGCCGCCGGCTGCGCCGGCCTCGGCCTCGGCTCCCTCATCGGCCTGCTCGGCGCGCTCGCGCCCACCGTGGCCTTCCTGTGCCCGCTCCTCCTGCTCGTCGCGATCTCCCTGGCCCTCTTCATGGCACCCCGCTCGGGCACCCCGGCCGCCCGCCGCTGTCTGCGCACCCCGCCCTCGCGCGTGCGCGCCCCCCGACTGCTGTGCACCCTGGAGAACCCGTCATGAGCTCGATGTTCCGCACCGTCATGGGCCCGGACTTCGACCGCCTCCACCCGCAGCTGCGGCGCCGGTTCTCGGTGGGCCTGGCTAGCGGCGAGGCCTGCACCGGCCGGGGCGTGATGGACCGCATCTGGCACGGCGGGGCCTTCGTGAAGCCGTTCCTGGCCCTCGGCACCACCCGCAACATCCTGGTCCCGCGCGCGGGCAGGAACATTCCTTTCAAGATCGAGAATGTGCCCTACGCGGATACCTTCGGGCGTGAGACGGTGACGTTCGTGCGCACCTTCGACCTGCCCGGACGCTCCCGCCGCTTCGACGCCCAGATGGTGCTGAGCCCCAAGGGGGACCGCATCCTCGACTACCTCGGCACCCACCAGCACCTCGCCAGCGAGCTGCACTTCCGCGCCGAGCCCGACGGCTCTTTGCTCATCCGCTCCGGCGAACACCGCTTCCGGGAGGGCGCGGTCGACGTCCGGGTGCCCGAACTCATCGGCGCCACGGCCGAGGTGCGGGAGTCCTACGACGACGCGGCGGGCCGCTTCCGCATCCGCGTGCGGGTGGTGAACAAGTACTTCGGCCCGCTCTTCGGCTACGACGGTTCCTTCACGGCGTCGTACACGGACATCCGGACCTGCGGCGTACGACCCGGTCTGCGCCCGGTGCGCGAGGAGTTCCGCGGATGAGCCCGGAGACGGTGAAGTCCCAGGAGACCAAGACCAAACTCCTGGAGGGCGCGCTGCGGACGCTCACCGAACAGGGCATCGCCAAGATCTCGGCCCGTACGGTCGCGGCGGCCGCCGGAGTCAATCAGGCGCTCGTCTTCTACCACTTCGGATCCGTGGACGAACTCCTCGCCGCCGCCTGCCGCTACGGCGCCGAGAAGGCGGTCGTCCGGTACCGCGGCCGCCTCGCCGCCGTCGCCTCCCTGTCCGAACTCCTCGCCGTCGGCCGCGAGATACACGAGCAGGAGCGGGCGGGGGGTCATGTGGCCCTTCTCGGCCAGCTGCTCGCCGGTGCCCAGACCCACGAGATCCTGCGCCCGGCCACCGCCGCGGGCCTCGACCTGTGGATCACCGAGATCGAGCAGGTGCTCAGGCGGGTGCTCGCCGACACCCCCTTCGGCGAGTTCACCGACCCGGCGGGCCTGGCGCGCGCCCTCGCCGCCTCGTTCGTCGGCATCGAGCTGTACGAGGGAGTGGACGAGACCGGCGCCCACGCCGCCCTCGACGCGCTGGAGCAACTCGGCGCCCTCGTGGCCGCGTTGGAGGAACTGGGCCCCGTGGCCCAGCGCGCCGTCCGCCACCAGCTGCGCCGCGCCGGCCGTCGCTGACGGCCCCTCGCAGGCGCCCTACTCGCCCGACGCCAGCATGATCCCCAGTGGTGTCCGCTCGTACAGCACCTGGTGCCCATAGCGTCGCGAGGTCAGCAGGCCCGAGTCCCGAAGCACCGTCAGATGCGCGGACACCGAGGACGCGGCGAGCCCGAGGCGGTGGGCGAGGGCGGTGGTGGTCGACGGTTCGTCCAGAGCCGTGAGCACGGCGGCCCGGCCACGGCCCAGGAGCCGTACCAGCGCGTCCGGGGCGCGGTCCGCGGGCTCGGACCACAGCCCGCCGATGCCGCGGGCCGGATAGACCAGGGCGGGCGAAGGTGCTGATCACGTCCGGCCAGGTCAACTACCTGTCGCTAATGCGAAGGGCTTGCACAACGGGCATCACTGGGTGTGATGCTTCACGTCTGCGTCCAGCCCCGCCCCGGCGCGTGTGCTCCGGTGGCGGGGCAGGGGCCGTTGACGGGGCCCCGCGTCGCCACAACTCCCACGCGCGGGCGCGGATGTTGCGGGAGCCGTTCCGGTCCGCGTGATCAACGAATCCGCAGGATCGGCACGCAAACCAGGCCTGCGAGACCCGGTTCGCCCTATCCACGTACCCGCACTCGGCACAGGTGCGCGAGGTGTACGCCGGATCGACGTACACCACCGGCACCCCCGCGCGGCGAGCCTTGTACTCGATGAAACTGCCGAGCTGGGCGAACGCCCAACTGGCGTGGGTGGCCCGTTGGGGCTTTCGAAGCCGTACCCGCTCGCGGATCCCCGTCAGGTCTTCCAAGGCGATCCCGCGACCGGTGCGTTCCGCCTCGGCCACCACATGCTTCGCGATCTTGTGGTTGATGTCCCGTGCCCGCCGCGCCTCCTTGCGCCGTCGCTTCTTCAGTCGGCGTCTGGCGGACGGGGTGTTCTTATGCTGCAGCTTCGTGCGGAGTTTCCGCTCACGGGCCCGGATGCGATTGAGCTCGCGCCCTGCCAGGACCTCGCCATCGGAGGTGGTAGCGATGTTCACGATGCCCAGGTCGATACCGAGGAAGTCCACCGGGGCCATGTTCGGCTCCGCTTCGGGCACCTCGCAGGTGGCCAGCAGGAACCATGTCCCGTCCCGGCACACCAAGTCCGATTCGCCCTTCCGGTGCAGAGCCAGGATAGCCAACTGCTCCGGGCCCGCGGTGAAGGCCATATCCTTCATGCGGCCGTTGGTGGTCCAGACCGAGACCCGGCGCTGGTCGATCTGCCAGGACAGCATCCGGTCGTCATACGGTTGCGCGCCTTCCGGGCGGAACGTGACTGGCTTCTCCATCGCCTTCCGGTACCGCTTCGAGCCCGGCTTGCCCAGATTCCCCGCCCTCAGGTTCGCCGCCAGAGTCGCGTATGCGTCGCAGGTCTTCTTGATCACATGCTGCGCGGCCTGTGCCCCCAGGCCCCACCGTGCCTTGATCTCACGGTAGGTGTGCTCACGCAGCGCGAAGGTCCGCTTGATGTCCTTCTCGAACGCCACACCGCCAGCCCAGGTCGCCGCCTCGTTGCAGGCCCTCAGCGTCGCCTCAAGTGCCGCCGCCTGCACGGGCGTCGGCAGCAGCTTCACCTGCACCACCAGCTTCACGATCACCCAACGTACGCACACTTACGACAACCCGCCGCACGTTCACCACCGATCACCCGACCGGGTGAACCTGCCTCCGCGTGACAGCCTGCACGGCTCAGCCAGGACGGCACCCGGCCGCTCCGCGGCCCGGCAACGAGCAGCGCTACCGCGGGCTCCCCCTGCGATCACGAGGACATGCTCGGCATCAGCACGAGCTCCTGCCCGCCGAGATGTCGTTCGTGCCCGTCCCCGACTCGACGGTCAGTGTCCCGGCGCGCCAGCGCCAGCGCTGGCCGATCTCCGGGGGCAGGCCGCCCAGACCTACCTCCAGCGAGCTGCATGCGGATCGTCGCGCAGAGCACGCTGCTGGTCGGATACGGGCTGGGCGGGCTGCTGCTCACCGTCGTGGTGCCCCGGCACGCGCTGCTGATCACCGTGGGCACCTTCCTGGCCTCGGCCGCGCTGCTGCGCCTCGGCACCCGGCGGCGCCCCGCCCGGACCAGGGAGGCAGGGGATCCCCGGGGCACCCGGCAGGTGTTCGCCGACCGGCGGGTGCTGGTGCTGCTGCTCCTGTCCTGGGTGCCGCCCATGTTCTCCGTGGCCCCGGAGGCGCTGGCCGCGCCGTACGCCGACGATCTCGGCGCCGGATCCACCGGCCTCGGCCTGCTGATGTGCGCCCTGCCCGTGGGGACGGTCGCGGGCGAGGTGTTCGCCGGCTCCCGGCTGCGGCCCGTGACCCGCGAGTGGATCGCGCTGCCACTGGTCTGCCTGACGCTGCTGCCCTACCTCGGCTACGCCCTGCACCCCTCTCTGCCGTCCGCGCTGCTCCTGCTGCTGCTCTCCGGCGCCGGATCCGCGTACACCCTGGGCCTGGACCAGTGGTTCGTGCGGGACGTGCCGCAGGAGCTGCGCGGCCGGGCCATGACCGTGCTCAGCGCGGGGATGATGACGATCCAGGGCGTGGGCATGGCCCTGGCGGGTGCGGCGGCCGAGTTCGTCGGCGTGACCGCGACCGTCGCGGGCGCCGGGGCGCTGGGCGCGGTGTGCTGCTGCGCGCTGGCGGCCGTGGTCCGGCGTACGGAAGCTCCGGGCGACCGAAGGCCGAGACAGAGCTGAACCCGAAATGACCGGCCGGTAGGGTCGGTGCCGTGCCGAAGCCTCTCAGTCTTCCCTTCGACCCCATCGCCCGTGCCGACGACCTCTGGAAGCAGCGCTGGGGAAACGTGCCGTCGATGGCCGCGATCACCTCGATCATGCGTGCGCACCAGATCCTGCTCGGCGAGGTCGACGCGGTGGTGAAGCCGTACGGACTGACCTTCGCGCGCTACGAGGCGCTGGTGCTGCTCACCTTCTCCAAGGCCGGCGAGCTGCCGATGTCGAAGATCGGTGAGCGGCTCATGGTGCATCCCACCTCCGTGACGAACACCGTGGACCGGCTGGTGAAGTCGGGTCTGGTGGCCAAGCGGCCCAACCCCAACGACGGGCGCGGCACGCTCGCCGTCATCACGGACAAGGGCCGCGAGGTGGTCGAGGCGGCGACCCGGGACCTGATGGCGATGGACTTCGGGCTCGGGGCGTACGACGCGGAGGAGTGCGGGGAGATCTTCGCGATGCTGCGTCCGCTGCGGGTCGCGGCACACGACTTCGACGAGCAGTGACCCGGCACGACGTCGACGTGCGGTGACCCGGGACAAGATCTCCCGGAACGGGCGGTTACGCTCGTCGGCATGAAGAAAAGCGTGCTGACCCGCTACCGCGTCCTGGCCTATGTCACCGGTGTGCTGCTCGTGCTGCTGTGCCTGAGCATGATCGCCAAGTACGGGCTGGACATGGACGGCGCGGCGGACTTCACCCGGGTCGTGGCCATCGCCCACGGCTGGCTGTACGTCGTGTACCTCGTCTTCGCCTTCGACCTGGGCTCCAAGGCGAAGTGGCCGGTCGGCAAGCAGCTGTGGGTGCTGCTCGCGGGGACCATCCCGACCGCCGCGTTCTTCGTCGAGCGGAAGGTCAGCCACGAGCTGGAGGCCAGGGTCGCCGACCAGGTCCCGGCCGTCGCCAAGGCGTAGGCTCCACCGCCGCGCGAGTATCGCGTGGCGGTTTCCCATCGACATTTACTAGGACGTCCTAGTAAATTCGATGGTATGGACGCTGACGCCATCGATGAGGGCCGCACCCGCTGGCAGGCCCGGTACGACGCCGCACGCAAGCGCGACGCTGACTTCACCACGCTCTCCGGAGACCCCGTGGAGCCGGTCTACGGACCCCGACCGGGGGACACCTACGAGGGCTTCGAGCGGATCGGCTGGCCTGGGGAGTACCCCTTCACCCGCGGGCTGTATCCGACCGGCTACCGCGGCCGCACCTGGACGATCCGCCAGTTCGCCGGGTTCGGGAACGCCGAGCAGACCAATGAGCGGTACAAGATGATCCTGGCCGCCGGCGGCGGCGGTCTGTCCGTGGCGTTCGACATGCCCACGCTCATGGGGCGCGACTCCGACGACCCGCGCTCGCTGGGCGAGGTCGGGCACTGCGGCGTGGCGATCGACTCGGCGGCGGACATGGAGGTCCTGTTCAAGGACATCCCGCTGGGTGATGTCACGACCTCGATGACGATCAGCGGACCCGCGGTCCCCGTCTTCTGCATGTACCTGGTCGCGGCCGAACGCCAGGGTGTCGACCCGTCCGTCCTCAACGGCACGCTCCAGACGGACATCTTCAAGGAGTACATCGCGCAGAAGGAGTGGCTCTTCCAGCCGGAGCCCCATCTGCGGCTGATCGGCGACCTGATGGAGCACTGCGCGGCCGGCATCCCCGCCTACAAGCCGCTGTCCGTCTCCGGCTACCACATCCGCGAGGCCGGTGCGACGGCCGCGCAGGAGTTGGCGTACACGCTGGCGGACGGCTTCGGTTACGTGGAACTGGGCCTGTCCCGCGGCCTCGACGTGGACGTCTTCGCCCCCGGCCTGTCCTTCTTCTTCGACGCCCATGTCGACTTCTTCGAGGAGATCGCCAAGTTCCGCGCGGCGCGCCGGATCTGGGCCCGCTGGATGCGGGACGTGTACGGCGCGAAGACCGACAAGGCCCAGTGGCTGCGCTTCCACACCCAGACCGCCGGTGTCTCGCTGACCGCCCAGCAGCCGTACAACAACGTGGTGCGCACGGCCGTGGAAGCGCTCGCGGCGGTGCTCGGCGGGACCAACTCGCTGCACACCAACGCCCTGGACGAGACCCTCGCGCTGCCGAGCGAGCAGGCCGCCGAGATCGCCCTGCGCACGCAGCAGGTGCTGATGGAGGAGACCGGGGTCGCCAACGTGGCCGATCCGCTGGGCGGTTCCTGGTACGTCGAGCAGCTGACGGACCGGATCGAGGCCGACGCGGAGAAGATCTTCGACCAGATCAAGGAGCGGGGGCTGCGCGCCCACCCCGACGGGCGGCACCCGATCGGTCCGATCACCTCCGGCATCCTGCGCGGGATCGAGGACGGCTGGTTCACCGGCGAGATCGCGGAGTCCGCGTTCCGCTACCAGCAGTCCCTGGAGAAGGGCGACAAGCGGGTCGTCGGCGTCAACGTCAACACCGGCTCCGTCACCGGTGACCTGGAGATCCTGCGGGTCAGCCACGAGGTGGAGCGGGAGCAGGTGCGGGTGCTGGGCGCCCGCAGGACCACGCGTGACGAGGCCCGGGTCCGTACGGCCCTGGACGAGATGCTCGCCGCCGCACGCGACGGCTCCAACATGATCGAGCCCATGCTGGACGCCGTACGCGCCGAGGCGACCCTGGGCGAGATCTGCGGCGTGCTGCGGGACGAGTGGGGCGTGTACACGGAGCCCGCGGGCTTCTGACGAGCACACGCCACCGCGCCGCCCACCGCCCCGAGGGCATGCTGGGCGGCGCGTCCCCGTGTGCGCGCGGTGCAGGGGGAGGCGTCAGGCGCCTCTGCGGGGGTTGTGGTGATCGTGACGGACCAGTTCATGCGGGCTTCCCGCTGGGGAGACAGGCCCGAGTCCGCTTCTGGGCCGGCCGAGCGGCCGGCGTCGTTCCTGGGGCGGCCGCTCGGCCCTGCAATCCCAGCCTGGGGGAGTGGTACGGGCTGGTCGGGGACGACGAGAGCAGGCCGCCGGAGTCCTGGCCGTTGCGGCCCGACGCGGCGGAGCTGGAGCGGCATGCCTGGGCCCGCACGGCGTCCGTGGTCTGGTGACGGTGGTCGCCGAGGTGGGGGAGCCCGAGTGGGCCACGTTCGTCAGCCACTCGACGCGCCCGCCGTCCGCGTGAGCCGGCTCAGCGCGCGTCGGCGCCCGTCAGGCCGAGCAGCAGTACCCGTGTGAAGCTCCGTACCCACTCCTCGTCCGCCGGCTCCGCGCTCACGAGGGTGCGGTGCACCACCGCGCCCGCCACCATGTCGAAGATGAGGTCCACCGTGCGGGCCGCCTCCTGCGGATCGGGCTCCGGGGGCAGCTCGCCGCGCTTCTGGGCCCGTGCGCGGCCCTCCAGGACCAGGCACTTCTGGCGGTCCACGATGGAGTCGCGGATGCGCGCGCGCAGCGCGTCGTCCCGGGTCGATTCCGTGACCACCGCCATCAAGCCACTTTTCGCCTCCGGACGGGCCAGGATCGCGGCGAACTGGAGCACCACGCCCTCGATGTCGGCTGCCAGGGAGCCCCGGTCGGGAAGGACGAGTTCGTCGAAGAGCTCGGCGACCGCGTCGACCACGAGCTCGTTCTTGCCCGACCAGCGGCGGTAGAGCGTCGTCTTTGCAACCCCGGCCCGCGTGGCCACGTCTCCCAGGGTGAGCTTCGACCAGCCCAGTTCCACCAGCGCCTGCCGGGTCGCCGCCAGGATCGCGGTGTCCGCGGCGGCGTTGCGCGGGCGTCCGGTGCGGGTGGCGGGAGTGCGGCTCTGCATCCCACGACCATAACCGGCCGTTCTTGTGCAGTCGTGAGGGAGATCACCGGGGAGTGGTGTCGCGGAGACCCTCGATGGGATTACGCTACGAGTCGTAGCGAAAGCTCGCGCTGGACGTGCGCGGGCGGCGCACACGCACGACGGACCGGTGGCGTGGGGTGGGGACCCGGCGCTTTCACATCGTTTTTCACTCACGCGCGGGAACGGGGGAGGATAGACGCATGCAGCCACGGAACATGTCCATGAGCGGCGTCGTCGACCTCGCCGCGGTGAAGGCGGCCCAGGAGGCCAAGGCCAAGGCGGAGCAGGCGCGCGCCGAGACCACCCGGCAGGGCGGGGCGGGGGCCGTCTCCCCGGCCGATCTCGTCATCGACGTCGACGAGGCCACCTTCGAACTCGACGTACTGCAGCGCTCCGCCGAGGTACCGGTCGTCATCGACTTCTGGGCCGAGTGGTGTCAGCCCTGCAAGCAGCTGAGCCCCGTCCTGGAGCGGCTCGCGGTCGAGTACAACGGGCGCTTTCTGCTCGCGAAGATCGACGTCGACGCCAACCAGATGCTGATGCAGCAGTTCGGGGTGCAGGGCATCCCGGCCGTCTTCGCCGTCGTCGCCGGCCAGGCCCTGCCGCTCTTCCAGGGGGCGGCCGGCGAGCAGCAGATCCGGGAGACCCTCGACCAGCTGGTGCAGGTCGCCGAGCAGCGCTTCGGCCTGACCGGCCTGACCGTCGACCCCGACGCCGAGCCGGGCGGTCACGCGGCCCCCGCGGCGCCGGCCGGGCCGCACGACGCGGTCCTGGAGGCCGCCGTACAGGCCCTGGACGCGGGTGACCTGGGCGGGGCGATCCAGGCGTACAAGAATGTGCTGAGCGAGGACCCGGGCAACTCCGAGGCCAAACTGGGTCTGGCACAGGCCGAGTTGCTGGAGCGGGTGCAGGGCGTCGACCCGCAGCAGGTGCGCAGCGACGCGGCCGAGAAGCCGGCGGACGCGCAGGCGCAGATCGCCGCCGCCGATCTGGATCTGGTCGGGGGCCATGTGGAGGACGCCTTCGGGCGGCTCATCGAGACGGTGGCGCGTACGGTGGGTGACGACCGCGATGCCGTACGGCGTCGGCTCCTGGAGCTCTTCGAGCTCGTCGGTGCCGAGGATCCGAGAGTGATCGGGGCGCGCCGGGCCTTGGCCCGGGCGCTGTTCTGACCGGCATCCCGAGCGGGGCGGCGGGCCGGTTCTGACCAGTTGCTAAACGTCACGTCGTGTGATGCCCGAGTGAAAGATTTGCCGACGAGGCGCCAGTGCGGCCGCGCTTTACCAAATCTTGGTAATCGCGGCCGCTGTTACTCGGAGTAAATCCAGGGCGTAGTTCTGTCTGGTTCTGTCCAAGAGTGAACAGGTTTGCTCTGCCCCTGGATGCCACTGAGGGTGGCCCTTCGAGACCGCCGGGTCGTTGTTCGGTTATCCGGCCGTTACTAGTGAGTAACGAACCCCCTTGTGCGGGCGGCGAGAATGCACCACGATCGGCCACGCTCGGTCCATTCCCCCACCCCGACAGCCGGTCGGGTGCACGGGTTCAACTGGGTCCCCACCGAGCAGAGTCGGCGGCAGTGGCGCCGGCTCTTGGACAGGGGGGTCTTCGCCATCACGGCGAAGCCTGTCCAGCAGGTTGTGCGTGATGCGTGTCAGGCGCGACCAGTGGTTGTCGCTCGGGGGTGATCGCCGGTGATTCGGGCGCGGTTCGCGCCTCCGAGTACGGGCGCTCCCCTTCCCGAGGACGTAGCACTTCTCCCATCCCTGCCCGGCTGAGCCGCCGACTGGTGACTAGTCAGGGCCAGGAGATGTACGTCCGAGAAGGAGGAAATATGGAGTCCCAGGTGCGTGGCGGGACCAGATGGAAGCGGTTCGCTGTGGTCATGGTGCCCAGCGTCGCCGCCACGGCGTGTATAGGTGTCGCCCTCGCGCAGGGCGCTCTGGCCGCGTCGTTCAGCGTTTCGGGTCAGTCGTTCAAGGTGACGGCGCAGGAGCTCCACGGCAAGGGCTTCGCGCAGTACGGGGCGATCGACCAGGGCTACACGATGTCCGGCGGCAAGACGCTTCACCCCGTCGCCGTCTCGGCCTTCAAGTCGGCCACGATCCAGAAGATGTGCCAGTCGGTCGTCACCCCGGACATCCCGATCCTCGGGGACGTCACGCTGCGCCTCGAGGCGGGTGACAGCTCCGACGAGGCCAAGCAGGTCCAGGCGGAGAACCTGTACATCGACGTCGACACCCTTGACGCCGACGCCACCTTCCACGGCATCGACATCGGTGTGGCCGCCAAGGACGCCAGCAAGGGTCCGGGCATGAAGGGCAACGGCGAGCAGGCCAACCCGTTCGGCTTCGCCCAGCAGGCGGACTCGGCGGACCTGAGCAACGTGAAGCAGACGGCGTGGGCGACCACCGCCGGAACCTTCAAGCTCAGCGGTCTGCACATGTCGCTGCACAAGGGCAGCGGCGCAGGAATCGAGTGCTACTAATCACTCGCTGACGGGCGGGGGAGCCGATGGCGCCCCCGCCCGTTCCCCCTTATGACCGCGTCTTCACGCGCGGCACACATCACCACCACAGCAACGCCGCACCAGGGAGCTGTTTTCCATGAGCGCCGAGATTCCTGCCGTCGTACCCGGCCAGTTCACCCGCCGGAGGCTGCAGTTCCGCGCCTGGCGGGGCACTCGTCCGTTCTGGGCCGGTCTGTTTGTCCTGCTCAGCGGTCTTCCGATTATGTACTTCCCGTACTTCAACCTCCAGGTCGGACATCTGACGCTGGCCATGGCGACCACCGCCGGGGCCGGTTCCCTGATCATCGGCGTGCTGCTCGTCGTACTGGGCGTCAGCCTCTGGTTCCAGAAGCACGTGCGCACCTTCGCGGGTGTCGCGGCGATCCTGCTGGGGCTGGTGTCCCTCCCCGTCTCCAACTTCGGCGGCTTCCTCCTGGGCTTCCTGCTCGCCCTCGTCGGCGGAGCGATGGCCGTGGCGTGGGCGCCGGGTGTGCCTCCGCAGCCGGAGCCGGCCGAGGGGGCCACCACCGGCGAGGGTGGCGCGCCCGAGGCCGCACCCGAGGTTGCCCCCGAGGCCACCCCTGAGGTTGCGCTCGGCAAGGACATGGGCGGCGTGGGCGAGTTGAACGACCTGTCAGGAACGAGCCCGGCGAACGGGGCGAACGGGAGGCACAGTGCCGGCTGACGAGGTGACCCACGGGACTGATGTGGACGAGTCCCGTGTGAGAACCGGGCCGCGGCATGCGGCACCCAAGAAGCCGCTGTTCACCAGGTTCCACATGCCGGCAGGCAAGGCGATAGCCACGGTGGCGATGCCGACCGCGGTGCTCATGGGCATGGGGTTCACATCGAGCCTCGCCCTCGCCGACGGCAACTCGACGACGCCGCCGTCGTCGAAGAGCCTGACCGCCGACGAGTACAAGGACTGTGTCAAGGCCCTGGACGCGTCCCAGAGCCCCTCGGCCACGCCGACGCCCTCCGCGTCGGCGAGCGAGTCGACGGGCCCCACGGACACGGCCACGCCGACCCCCACGGCGTCCGCCGCGGCGCAGGACTCGTCCTCGGGCAAGACCTCTTCGTCGGATTCGGGTTCCGCCGACAAGGCCACGCCCGCGCCGTCCGCCACGCCCTCGTCGGGTACGTCGGACACGTCGTCGTCCGGTGCCGGAGGCACGGCGACCGCGACCCCGTCGCCGTCCGCGACCAGCGGGAACCTGCTCGACACGATCGGTGACGCGATCACGGACGTCTTCACCGGGGGGAGCGGCGACTCGACCGCCACCGCGAGCCCCACGCCGTCGGCCTCCGCGGCCACGCCGTCGCCTTCGTCGTCGTCCTCGTCTTCGTCGAGCGACAGCAAGGCTTCCGGCAGCACCGCCACCGACACCGTCAAGGACACGGTCGGCACGGCCACCAAGACGGTCGGCGACACCGTCAAGACGGCCACCGACACGGCGACCACGGCGGCCCAGAGCGCCGCCGACGCGGCCGCGTCGGCCACCGCCAGTCCGAGCCCGTCGGCGAGCTCCACCACGGCCGCGGACAACTGCCCGGCCGCCACCAACGACACGAGCGGTGTCGACAACAAGGTGCCGGTGGCGGACGACCCCTGGTACCTCAACGCCAGCTCGCTGCTGCTCAAGGGCGCCGACTACCAGGGCATCGTCGAGGTGAAGACGGCCAACGGCACCACGAAGAAGGTGCTGAAGTACGTCATCTCCGGCGGCACGGACATCGGTGACCTGCACCAGACGGTGAACGACAAGCAGTCGGGCAAGACCTACCACGTGCAGGCGGCCTCCGGCTCGACGTCCACGATCCGCGACGGTGACACGGTGATGTACACGGAGAGCATCTCCGGCAACCTGTTCGGCCTGATCCCCGTGACGTTCAGCCCGGACAGCCCGCCGCCGCTCAACATCCCCCTGATCTACTTCACCAAGGTGAAGGTGACGCAGGCCGCTCAGTTCGGCGGAACGCTTCACGTACCCGGGATGCGCGTGTACACGACCGACTGACACCCGCACAAGCCCATTCGGGAGCCGCTCACAAGCTGAGGGCGCCCCCTGCCACAGGGGGCGCCCTCAGCGTCGTACAAGATCCTTCAGCGGGGCGTCACTTGCCGTCGCCGCCGACGTGGTGGACGCGGACCATGTTGGTGGTGCCGGGGACGCCGGGGGGCGAGCCGGCGGTGATGATGACCGTGTCGCCCGGGGTGAAGCGGTTGAGCTTGGCCAGCTCCTGGTCGACCATGTCGACCATTTCGTCCGTGCTGTTCACGAACGGAACGATGTGCGACTCCACGCCCCAGCTGAGCGTCAGCTGGTTGCGGGTGCCCTCGTCCGTGGTGAAGGCCAGGATCGGCTGGGTCGCGCGGTAGCGGGACAGCCTGCGGGCGGTGTCACCGGACTTGGTGAAGGCGATCAGGCCCTTGCCGCCCAGGAAGTCCGCGATCTCGCACGCGGCACGCGCGACCGAACCACCCTGCGTACGGGGCTTCTTGCCGGGGACGAGTGGCTGCAGGCCCTTGGAGAGCAGCTCCTCCTCGGCCGCGGTGACGATCTTCGACATCGTCTTGACCGTCTCGACCGGGTACGCGCCCACGCTCGACTCGGCCGACAGCATGACCGCGTCGGCGCCGTCCAGGATCGCGTTGGCCACGTCGGAGGCCTCGGCGCGGGTCGGGCGGGAGTTGGTGATCATCGACTCCATCATCTGGGTCGCCACGATCACCGGCTTGGCGTTGCGCCGGCACAGCTCGATCAGGCGCTTCTGCACCATGGGGACCTTCTCGAGCGGGTACTCGACGGCGAGGTCGCCACGGGCGACCATCACGGCGTCGAACGCCAGCACGACGCCCTCCATGTTGTCGACCGCCTGCGGCTTCTCCACCTTGGCGATGACGGGGACCCGGCGGCCTTCCTCGTCCATCACCCGGTGGACGTCGTTGACGTCCTTGGCGTCCCGCACGAAGGACAGCGCGACCATGTCGCAGCCCATGCGCAGCGCGAACCGCAGGTCCTCGATGTCCTTGTCGCTCAGCGCGGGCACGTTGACGGCCGCGCCGGGCAGGTTGATGCCCTTGTGGTCGGAGACGACACCGCCCTCGATGACGATCGTCCGCACCCGCGGGCCCTCGACGTCCACCACCTTCAGCTCGACGTTGCCGTCGTTGATCAGGATCTGGTCGCCCCGTGCGACATCGCCCGTCAGGCCCTTGTACGTCGTACCGCAGATCTGCTTGTCACCCGGCACGTCCTCGGTCGTGATGACGAACTCGTCACCACGCTCCAGTTCGACCGGACCCTCGGCGAAGGTCTCCAGACGGATCTTGGGGCCCTGCAGATCGGCGAGGACGCCGATGGCGCGGCCGGTCTCCTTGGAGGCGGCCCGGACGCGGTCGTACCGCGCCTGGTGCTCGGAGTGGGTGCCGTGGCTGAAGTTGAACCGAGCCACATTCATGCCGGCCTCGATCATGGAGACGAGCATCTCGTGGGAGTCGACCGCGGGGCCGAGAGTACAGACGATTTTCGAACGGCGCATGGGGCGATCCTATCGGTTTGTTTCGCTACGGAATATTCCGTCTGGTGGAAGATACAAATGGGCGGACGTGCGCTCAGTCGTGTTACCGCCGTGTAATTGCTCAGCTGTTCGCTCAGCTGTTCTTTCCGACCAGTGCGTAGGTCTGTGTGGCGATCTCCAGTTCCTCGTCGGTGGGCACCACGGCGACGGCCACCCTCGCGTGCTCGGGCGAGATCAGCCGTGGCCGATCGCCGCGTACGGCGTTCAGCTCGCCGTCCACCGCCAGGCCCAGCTCCTCCAGGCCCGCCACGGCAGCCTCTCGCACGGGACTCGCGTTTTCCCCGACTCCCGCTGTGAAAGCGACCGCGTCCACCCGTCCGAGCACCGCGTAATAGGCGCCTATGTACTTCCTCAGGCGGTGAATGTAGATGTCGAAGGCGAGACGCGCCCGTTCGTCGCCCTCGTCGATCCGACGGCGGATCTCCCGCATGTCGTTGTCACCGCACAGCCCGAACAGACCGCTTCTCTTGTTGAGAAGAGTGTCGATCTCGTCCATGGACATTCCGCCAACACGCTGCAAATGGAAGATGACGGCCGGATCCAGGTCGCCGGAGCGCGTCCCCATCACGAGCCCCTCCAGCGGGGTGAGCCCCATGGAGGTGTCCACGCACCGGCCGCCGCGCACCGCCGAGGCGGACGCCCCGTTGCCCAGGTGCAGCACGATGACGTTGACCTCCTCCGGCGCCTTCCCGAGCAGCTTCGCGGTCGCCCGGGAGACGTAGGCGTGCGAGGTGCCGTGGAAGCCGTAGCGCCGGATGCGGTACCGGTCCGCGAGCTTCGGGTCGATCGCGTAGCGCGCCGCGGACTCCGGCATGGTCGTGTGGAACGCCGTGTCGAAGACCGCGACCTGGGGCAGGTCGGGGCGCAGCGCGAGGGCCGTGCGGATGCCGGTGAGGTTGGCCGGGTTGTGCAGCGGCGCGACCGGGATCAGCCGCTCGATCTCGGTGAGCACGGCGTCGTCGATGACGGTCGGCTCGGTGAAGAACATGCCGCCGTGCACCACGCGGTGCCCGATCGCGGCCAGTTCGGGCGAGTCCAGGCCGAGACCGTCCTTGGCCAGTTCCTCGGCCACGGCCTTGAGGGCGGCGTCGTGGTCGGCGATCGGCCCGTTCTCCTCACGGGTGGCGCCCGAGGTGAGACAGGTGTGCTTCAGCCGGGAGGTCTGCTCGCCGATGCGCTCGACGAGACCCGCCGCCAGCCGGCTGCTGTCGCGCATGTCCAGCAGCTGGTACTTCACCGACGAGGAGCCGGAGTTGAGGACGAGGACGCGGGTGGCGGTCACTGGGCGGTTGCCTTCTCGCTCGAGGTCTGGGCCTGGATGGCCGTGATGGCGACGGTGTTGACGATGTCCTGGACCAGGGCGCCCCGGGACAGGTCGTTGACCGGCTTGCGCAGACCCTGCAGGACCGGGCCGACGGCGATCGCGCCGGCCGAGCGCTGCACGGCCTTGTACGTGTTGTTGCCGGTGTTGAGGTCGGGGAAGATCAGCACGCTGGCCTGTCCGGCGACCTCGGAGCCGGGCAGCTTGGTGGCCGCGACCGACGGCTCCACGGCCGCGTCGTACTGGATCGGCCCCTCGATCTTCAGGTCGGGCCGGCGCGAGCGCGCCAGCTCGGTCGCCTCGCGCACCTTGTCGACGTCGGCGCCCGAACCGGACGTACCCGTGGAGTACGACAGCATCGCGATCCGCGGCTCCACGCCGAACTGCTGCGCGGTGGCGGCCGACTGGATGGCGATGTCGGCCAGTTGCTCGGCGTTCGGGTCCGGGTTGACCGCGCAGTCGCCGTAGACCAGCACCTTGTCGGCCAGGCACATGAAGAACACGGAGGAGACGATGGACGACTCCGGGGTGGTCTTGATGATCTCGAAGGCGGGCCGGATGGTGGCGGCCGTGGAGTGCACGGACCCGGAGACCATGCCGTCGGCGAGACCCTCCTGGACCATCAGGGTGCCGAAGTAGTTCACGTCGGAGACGACGTCGTAGGCCAGCTCCACCGTCACGCCCCGGTGAGCCCGCAGCCCGGCGTACGTCTGGGCGAAGGCGTCGCGCAGCTCGGAGGCGGCCGGGTCGATCAGCTGGGCGTCGCCGAGGTCCATGCCGAGGTCGGCGGCCTTCTTGCGGATCAGGTCGACGGGACCGAGCAGGGTCAGCTCGCACACGCCCCGGCGCAGCAGCACCTCGGCGGCGTGCAGCACACGCTCCTCGGTGCCCTCCGGCAGGACGACACGGCGCTTGTCGGAGCGGGCCTGTTCGAGCAGCTTGTGCTCGAACATCATCGGGGTGACCCGGTCGCTGCTCGGCGCGGAGACCCGCTTGAGCAGATCACCGGTGTCGACGTACCGCTCGAACAGACCGAGCGCGGTCTCCGCCTTGCGCGGGGTGACCGCGCTCAGCTTGCCCTCCAGGGAGAACAGCTGCTCGGCGGTGGGGAAGCTGTTGCCGGGCACCGAGACGACCGGGGTGCCCGGGGCGAGCCGGGCGGCGAGGGTGAGGATCTCCTCGGAGGGCCGCTCGTTCAGGGTGAGCAGCAGGCCGGCTATCGGCGGGGTGCCGGCGCTGTGCGCGGCGAGCGAGCCGATCACCAGGTCGGCGCGGTCGCCCGGGGTCACCACCAGGCAGCCGGGGGTCAGGGCGCTGAGCAGGTTCGGCAGCATGGCGCCGCCGAAGACGAAGCCGAGCGCGTCCCGGGCCAGCCCCGAGTCGTCCCCGAGCAGCACGGTGCCGCCCAGGGCCTGGGTGATCTGGGAGACCGTCGGCGCGGACAGCGCGGGCTCGTCGGGCAGCACCCAGCACGGGACCGGCAGCCGGTTGCCGAGCCGCTCGGCGATCTCGTCGCGATCCTCACGGGCCACCCGGTTGGCGACCATGGCGAGGACGTCGCAGCCGAGACTGTCGTACGCCCGGAACGCGTTGCGCGTCTCGGCGCGCACGGACTCGGCGGTCTGCCGGCGGCCGCCCACGACCGGGATCACGGACGCGCCGAACTCATTGGCGAGCCGGGCGTTCAGGGACAGCTCGTCCGGCAGCTGGGTGTCGGCGAAGTCGGTGCCGAGGACCAGGACGACGTCGTAGTCCCGCGCGACCAGATGGAACCGGTCGACGAGGATGGACACCAGTTCGTCCGTTCCCTGTTCGGCCTGCAGCGCGGACGCCTCGTGGTAGTCCATGCCGTAGACGGTCGCCGGGTCCTGGGACAGCCGGTACCGGGCGCGCAGTAGCTCGAACAGGCGATCGGGATTGTGGTGGACGAGTGGCCGGAACACCCCCACCCGGTCGACCTGCCGGGTCAGCAGCTCCATGACTCCCAGCTCGACGACCTGGCGGCCGTCGCCGCGGTCGATCCCCGTCACGTACACGCTGCGCGTCACGTGGGCACTCCGTTTCGTCTGTCACGTCTCCGCATAAAAATCGCCCACCAAGGTGAGCAGATCCCTCTTGACAATACCCCTGGCGCTAGATAAGGCGCCCGTCAGGGCATCGGCCCCCTGACGGACGTGAAACAATCGGACTTGCTCACCGGTACCAACAGCGACCAGGAGACACAGCACGATGCGCATCGGAGTTCTCACCGCAGGCGGCGACTGCCCCGGCCTGAACGCAGTGATCCGGTCTGTCGTGCACCGGGCGGTGGCGCATTACGGCGACGAGGTCATCGGCTTCGAGGACGGCTACCGGGGACTGCTCGACGGCCACTACCGCACCCTCGACCTGGACGCGGTCAGCGGCATCCTGGCCCGCGGCGGCACCATCCTCGGCTCCTCCCGACTGGAGCGCGACCGGCTGCGCGAGGCCTGTGAGCGGGCCACCGACATGGTCGGCGAGTTCGGCATAGACGCGCTGATCCCGATCGGCGGCGAGGGCACGCTGACCGCCGCCCGGATGCTCTCCGACGCCGGGCTGCCGGTCGTGGGCGTGCCGAAGACGATCGACAACGACATCTCCTCCACGGACCGCACCTTCGGCTTCGACACCGCGGTCGGCGTGGCCACGGAGGCCATGGACCGCCTCAAGACCACCGCCGAGTCCCACCAGCGCGTGATGGTCGTCGAGGTCATGGGCCGTCACGCGGGCTGGATCGCCCTGGAGTCCGGCATGGCCGGCGGCGCCCACGGCATCTGCCTGCCCGAACGCCCCTTCGACCCGGCCGACCTGGTGAAGATGGTCGAGGAGCGGTTCTCCCGCGGCAAGAAGTTCGCCGTCATCTGCGTCGCCGAGGGCGCCCACCCCGCCGAGGGCACCATGGACTACAGCAAGGGCGAGATCGACCAGTTCGGCCACGAGCGCTTCCAGGGCATCGGCACGGCACTGGCGTACGAGCTGGAGCGGCGCCTCGGCAAGGAGGCCAAGCCCGTCATCCTCGGCCACGTCCAGCGCGGCGGCACCCCGACCGCGTACGACCGCATCCTCGCCACCCGCTTCGGCTGGCACGCGGTGGAGGCCGCGCACCGGGGCGAGTTCGGCCGGATGACGGCGCTGCGCGGCACCGACATCGTGATGGTGCCGCTCGCGGAGGCGGTCACCGAGCTGAAGACGGTCCCGAAGGACCGGATGGACGAGACGGAGTCGGTCTTCTAGGACCGTCCAGGCACGGCGCGCGGTCCTGCGCGGTCGTGCCGGGTTCTGCCAGGCCCTCTTGGTCTCAGGCCGTACTGGCCTCCACCCTCGACCAGAAGTGCTCCACGATCCGGTCGAGGAAGTCACGGCCGTTGCCGCTGGAGTCCTCCGCGGCACTGGTGCCGCCCCAGCTCAGCGTGGCCACCATCTGCCCCTGGTAGTCCTGGTGCAGCTCCTGGAGGGCGCCCTCCAGGAGCCGGCGGTCCAGCGGCACCATCCGGCCCACCGGTCGCACATAGGCCCGCCACCGCGTGGTGACCGCACTGCGCAGCAACTCGGCCAGCTTCCCGTCGCGGCCGCTGACGGTCACGAAGTCGGGCAGGGACAACGCGAGCAGCTCGGCGAGGGTGGCGGACTGCCGCTCGGTGCCGCGCCACTCGTCGTGCTCCTCCATCCGCAGATAGGCGAGGAGTTCGACCCCGACGGCGAGGGCGACGTCCTCCGCCGCAAGCCCACGGGCGACACGGTGCTCGCGCAGACTGCGCGGCCGCCCGATCAGCTCACCCGGCGAACACCACAACACCGCGGCGAGAGCGGTGAGTTCGGGACTGCTGGGCGTGGCGAGGCCCCGCTCCCAGGTGACGACCAGGTCAGCGGTGACGTACGGCAACCCGTACGAGGCACGCATCCCGTGGGCGACGTGTTCGGGTGTCATGCCGAGAGCGGCACGGAGTTTGCGGGCGGCGGGGGCGTTGAAGGGGGGACCTGGCTGGTTCCGTGGGTCTGGCGGTCGGCGCACAGCGGACAACGTACGGGTGGGCGGGGGCGATGACTACGGTCAGTTCGGCCAGGATCACGGATTGTAGGAACGTACGGAGGTTGATGTACAAGCGGCGCATAGGTGTCCGGTCCTCCGTGGCGGGGTCGCGCCTGGACGATCCGTCAGAAGGTCAACGAACGGAGGCGGGAGATCGTGGCACTCGAGGTGATGCCCGACCACGTCCGCCTGCCCGTCAAGCACGCTGCCAAGTCGTCGGCTTCGTATGCCGCGAACCAGTGAAGGGCTTCACTTCACGCATGCTCCGGGAGGCGTTCTCGAACCTGCGATCGAAGCATTCCACGCAGTGGGGGTGCTGCCCCTATCGCCGTTCGCCTTGCTTCCCGGTCACGGGTCCGTAGAAGGTCCCGCCCCGGAAGTCGATGTAGTCGCCCCCGTAGACGGCTCGGGGCCCCTCCTCGGAGTGCGCGGAACCATGGCCGCCTCCGGGTCGGTGCCTGCGCAGTACCGCCATCGCCACCGATGCCGCCCGCGTGGCCGCCCGCTGCTGTGAACCCCCGGCGTCCGCCTCGGACTTCCGCGCGTCGGCGCGGTCGCTGATGCCCCGGACGACCAGGGCGTCCACGTGCCCGCTCAGCTGCGCCGCGTGGGCCGCGCCGGACCCCTCCATCTCGATCGCGGCCGCGTCGTTGTAGTGCTCCCGGAGGTGACGGGCGACCTCGGAGCCGGCGTCGGCCAGGACGACGTCACCGGTGGCGATCGGCTTGAAGTGAACCCGTACGTCCGTCATGTCCCGTACGACCGAACGCGCGGCCTGCACCAGCGCGTTGGAGCCGTACCAGGCCTCCGGGCGGACGAGCAGGCCCTCGGTGGTCTGCTTGCCGCCGTGGATGCCGTACACCTTGGTTCCGACGACGACGTCGCCGATGCCGATGTCGTCCTTGAGGCCGCCCGCGACACCGACGAAGAGGACCGCCCGCGGACGGAGCCAGTCGATCAGCGACGCGGTGAGCGCCGCGGTGGCCCTGGCGCCCTCGCCCAGCTCGCCGATCGCCACGTGCCAGGAGGTGCCGGGCAGCCGTCCGCGTTCGAGCCGGGTGCCGTTGCCGGGGTGGACGAGTTCCTGCCGGTCCTCGACATGGGCGCGGACGGCGGAGTACTCCAGAGCGAGTGCGGTCAGGACCAGAACGGTGGGCTGTGTCTCCGGCACACTCTTAAGGTACTGCCGGGGGAAGGGGTCCCAGTGCCGGAACGAGACGTCACCGTGGGGCAGTTGCTGCTCATCGAGTACCAGACCGTCAAGGACGAGCAGAAGACGAGGATCGGGTTCCGGGACAACCTCCTCTACGTCACGCTCACCGTCGTCGCCGCCGTCATCGCCGCGTCGGCGCAGGCCGGACAGTCCGCCATGCTGCTCGCGCTCCCGCCGGTCTGTGTGGTCCTCGGCTGGACCTATCTCGTCAACGACCAGAAGATCTCGGCGATCGGCCGGTACGTTCGCGAGGACCTGGGTCCCCGGCTCGCGCGGCTCGCCCGGTCCGAAGAGGTCGGAGGGTCCGGAGCGTCCGGGGAGATCGCAGGGGTCTTCGGCTGGGAGCGCGTTCATCGCGGCGACCGGCGTCGCCGGTCGCGCAAGGCCGTGCAGTGCGTCATCGACCTGCTCGCCTTCTGCCTCGTGCCGCTCGCCGGGCTCACCGTCTACTGGACCGGCGGGCAGGGCAGCGGCGGCCTCCTCGTGGTGTCCGTCGTGGAAGCCCTGGCCGTGGTCGGTCTCGGCGCACAGGTCGTGTCGTACGCCGGGGCGAACACCTCCGGGTGACGGGGCGGCTCACTGCCCCCTGACCCACCGGTACTGCAACTCCGGCCGCCCCACGGTCCCGTACTGCGGACTGCGCGCCGCCCGCCCCGCGTCCACCAGGTGCTCCAGATAGCGGCGGGCCGTGATGCGGGAGATGCCGACCGCCTCGGCGACACCGGCGGCCGTGAGGCCCTCCGCGCAGTCCCGCAGGGTCACCGTGACCCGCTCCAGCGTCGGCCCGCTCAACCCCTTCGGCAGTGCAGCCGGCCCGGGTGCCCGGAGTGAGGCCAGCGCCCGGTCCACCTCGTCCTGGCCGCTCGCCTCGCCCACCGCCGCACGGAACTCGGCGTACCGCACCAGCCGGTCCCGCAACGTCGCGAAGGTGAACGGCTTCAGGACGTACTGCACGACCCCGAGCGAGACCCCCTCCCGGACCACGGTCAGATCCCGCGCCGAGGTCACCGCGATGACATCGGCGTGATGCCCGGCCGCCCGCAGGGAACGCGCGAACTGCAGGCCGTGCACATCGGGCAGATGCAGATCGAGCAGCAGCAGGTCCACCGGCGTACGGTCCAGGAGGCGCCGTGCCTCCGCCCCCGTGTGCGCCTTGCCCACGGCGACGAACCCCGGCACCCGGCCGACGTACATCACATGCGCGTCCGCCGCCACCGGGTCGTCCTCCACCACCAGCACGCGGATGGACTGCTCGTTCGTCATACGTCGCCTCCAGACACCGGGGACGGCCCGACCGCCGTGTGCAACGGCAACCGCACCTCGAACTCCGCCCCACCACCGTCGGCCTCCGCCACCGTCAGCGTCCCCTGCTGACGGTGCACGGCCTGCCGGACCAGGGCCAGGCCGAGCCCGCGCCCGCCCGGTCCCGCCGGCTTGGTGGTGAACCCCCGCTGGAATACCAGTTCCGCATGGGCCGGATCCACACCGCTACCGGTGTCCGCCACCCGCAGGACGAGTTCCCCGCCCTCCGCGCCTTCCGCGCCCGCCTTGTTTTCCGTGTACGCCGTCACCGTCACCCGCGCCCCGACGCTGCCCTGCGCCGCGTCCACCGCGTTGTCGATCAGATTTCCCAGGATGGTCACCAGATCGCGGGCCGGGAGGCCGGGCGGGAGCACCCCGTCGTCCAGTTGGCTGTCCTCGGAGAGGACCAGCTCCACGCCCCGCTCGTTCGCCTGCGCCGTCTTGCCGAGCAGCAGGGCGGCCAGGACCGGCTCGCTCACCGCCGCCACCACCTGGTCCGTCAGCGCCTGCGCCAGTTCCAGTTCCGCCGTGGCGAAGTCGACCGCCTGCTGAGCGCGGCCCAGTTCGATCAGGGAGACCACCGTGTGCAGACGGTTCGCCGCCTCGTGCGCCTGGGAGCGCAGCGCCTGTGTGAAACCGCGTTCGGAGTCCAGCTCGCCCATCAGGGACTGGAGTTCGGTCACGTCCCGGAGCGTCACGACCGTTCCGCGGCGCTCGCCGCCCGACACCGGCGAGGTGTTCACGACCAGCACCCGGTCCGCCGTCAGATGGACCTCGTCCACCCGGGGTTCGGAGGCGAGCAGGGCACCCGTCAGCGGGGCGGGCAGCCCGAGTCCCGCCACCGACGTGCCGATCACATCCGCCTCGGCCGGCACGCCCAGCAGCTCCCGGCCGCCGTCGTTGATCAGCGCCACCCGGTACTGGCCGTCCAGCATCAGCAGCCCCTCGCGCACCGCGTGCAGCGTGGCCTCGTGGTAGTCGTGCACCTGGCTCAGCTCGGTCGCGTTCATGCCGTGGGTGTGGCGGCGCAGCCGGGCGTTGACGACGTACGTACCGACCGCGCCCAGCAGCAGGGCGCCGCCGGCCACCGCGAGCAGCGCCGTCACCTGGCCCTGCACCCGCTTGCTGATCGCCTCGACCTTGATGCCGGCGCTGACCAGGCCGATGACGCGGCCGTTCTCCTCCACGGGCGTGACGGCGCGGACGGACGGACCGAGTGTGCCGGTGTACGTCTCGGTGAAGGTGTGGCCGTGCTGGGCGGGGCCGATACGGCCGAGGAAGTGCCTGCCGATCTGCTTTTCCTCGGGGTGCGTCCAGCGGATGCCGGACGGGTTCATGATCGTCACGAAGTCGACGTCCGCATCCCGCATCACCTGGAGGGCGTAGGGCTGCAGCCGGAGGGTGGGGTCGGCGGTGTGGATGGCGGCGCGGACCGAGGGGGAGTCCGCGATCGAGCGGGCCACGGCCGTGGCGTGCCGGGCCGCCGCGTCCTCGGCCTGCCGCTGGTCGCTGACGTAGGTGAACAGCGCGTACCCGGCCACGAGCACCGCTATCAGCACGGCCTGCATGGCGAAGAGCTGGCCGGCCAGGCTGCGGGGACGGGGGACGGACGGGAAGCGCATGTCGTCAGTGTGCCTCTGCGGTTAAGCGTGAACTAAATGAACGGAAGGGTGACCGCCCTCACAGGGCGGGAGATAGTCACGGCATTCCCCATAACCCCCGGACGTGAGCCGCACGCCGGTGTGTTGCCGACGAAGACGTCAAGGAGGGCAGCCGTGGCCGCCAGTACCCCCGATACGGCTCCAGCCGCACCCGCTGTGAAGCGGGACCGTACCCACTACCTGTACATCGCCGTCATCGCGGCGGTCGCGCTCGGTATCGCCGTGGGGCTCATCTGGCCCGACCTCGGGGTCGAGCTCAAGCCCCTCGGTACGGGCTTTGTGAACCTGATCAAGATGATGATCTCGCCGATCATCTTCTGCACGATCGTGCTCGGGATCGGGTCCGTCCGCAAGGCCGCCAAGGTCGGCGCCGTCGGCGGTATCGCCCTCGGCTACTTCCTCGTCATGTCGCTGGTCGCGCTGAGCATCGGGCTCGTCGTCGGCAACGTCCTGCACCCGGGCGACGGGCTGCATCTGACCGACGCGCTCAAGGCGACCGGGCACGACCAGGTGTCCGCGGACGCGCTGCCGCCGGTCGAGTTCGTGCTGTCGATCATCCCGGTGACCTTCGTCTCCGCGTTCACCGAGGGACAGGTCCTGCAGACCCTGCTCGTGGCGCTGCTCACCGGGTTCGCGCTGCAGGCCATGGGCCCGGTCGGCCAGCCGGTGCTGCGCGGCATCGAGCACATCCAGCGGCTCGTGTTCCGCATCCTCTCCATGGTGATGTGGGCCGCCCCGATCGGTGCCTTCGGCGCCATCGCGGCCGTGGTCGGCTCCGCCGGTCTGGACGCGCTCAAGAGCCTCGCCGTGCTGATGCTCGGCTTCTACGTGACCTGCTTCCTGTTCGTCTTCATCGTGCTCGCCGCGCTGCTGCGCGCCGTCTCCGGGCTGAACATCTTCTCGCTGTTCAGATACCTGGGCCGGGAGTTCCTGCTGATCCTTTCCACCTCCTCCTCCGAGTCCGCGCTGCCGCGGCTCATCGCGAAGATGGAGCACCTGGGCGTCAGCAAGGCCGTCGTCGGCATCACCGTGCCGACCGGCTACTCCTTCAACCTCGACGGCACCATGATCTACATGACCATGGCGTCGCTCTACATCGCCGACGCGCTCGGTACGCCGATGTCGATCGGCGAGCAGATCCCGCTGCTGCTCTTCCTGCTCCTCGCCTCCAAGGGCGCGGCGGGCGTCAGCGGCGCGGGGCTTGCGACCCTGGCCGGTGGTCTGCAGTCGCACAAGCCCGCGCTGGTCGACGGCGTCGGCCTGATCGTCGGCATCGACCGCTTCATGAGCGAGGCCCGCGCCCTGACGAACTTCGCGGGCAACTCCGTCGCGACGGTGTTGATCGGCACCTGGACCAAGGAGATCGACAAGGACCGCGTCAAGCAGGTGCTCGCCGGCGAGCTGCCGTTCGACGAGACGACCCTGCTGGACGAGGGCGAGGCCGCCGTGGCCCCCGAGCCGACCGAGGACGGCGAGAAGGAACTCGCGAAGGCCTGATCGGGGCCCCTCCCAACGCCCCCTTCGACCGCCGGGCGCCCGGCCCTGCCTGAACCCGGGCCGGGCGCCCGGTCCACCGCCCCGGGCGGCTGAGCCTCCCCCCGAAGCTCAGCCGTCCGGCTTTCGTCTGCCCATTCCGGCGTCTACTCGCCCTCTCCGGCGTCTACTCGCTCAGCCTCGCCACCAGTGCGGTGGCCAGGGAGGCGGGCACGCCCGCCGCGGCCAGCACGGCGACCGCGGCGGAGCGGCCCGCCTCCGGTGCTGCCAGCAGGTCGTCGTTCACCGCCTCCATCACCGCGAACAGCATCTGTTCATGCACGTACGCCAGCGCCGGAGCCGGCAGCGGCGAGCTGAACGTCCCTTGTTCCAGGCCCCGTCGCAGCACCTCGGCGCAGGCTTCGCGGACCGGCGTGAGGCGCTCGCGGATGCCCTGCACGGTGACCGTGCGCTGGGCCAGCGCGACCAGCAGCCGGTAGCGGTCGGCGATCTCCCAGACCGCGAGCACCGACCGGGCCACCGCCTCCGCCGGGTCGTCGACCCCCTCGCGTCCCGCCGCGTGCGCGGCCGCCAGCGCCTCCACCGCTTCGTCGATCAGTGTGCCGATCAACGCCTCACGGCTGGGGAAGTGCCCGTACACCGTCCGCCGTACGACCCCCGCGGCGCGCGCGATCTGGTCCATGGAGGCGTCGGGGTCGCGCAGCAGCTCGGCGAGGGCGATGTCGAGGATGCGGCGCCGGTTGGCGTCCGCGCGAGAGCTGTTACCCGTGGTCATGGCTGCCATTCTGCCTGCCCCGCGGAAGGCCTCACGGTCCTTCCGCATGGGCTTCACCTCCTCCAGTTGCACAACGCTGTGCAGTAGCCGTACATTGCACATCGTTGTGCAATTGCACGCCACTGTGCAAGTCCGGTGGTGCGCGTCTGCCCCTTCGTGTGCATCTGTGAGGAAGGCGACCCCTGCTCATGCGACTCGTCATGAACGAACCGGTCGAAAGGACGGACCGCCCCTACGCCCGGCGCTGGTGGGCCCTGCTGGTGCTCTGCCTGAGCCTGCTGATCATCGTGATGGCCAACACCGCCCTCACGGTCGCGGCCCCCGACATGGCCGAGGACCTCGGTCTGTCCAGCGCCGACCTGCAGTGGGTGATCGACGGCTACACGGTCCCGTACGCCGCGCTGATGCTGCTGCTCGGCGCGATCGGCGACAAGTACAGCCGGCGCGGCGCGCTGGTCCTCGGGCTTGTGGTCTTCGGGGGCGGGGCCGTCTCCGGTTACCTCGCCGACAGCGCCACCGCCGTCATCGCGGCCCGTGCGGTCATGGGCGTCGGCGCCGCGCTGATCATGCCCGCCACGCTGTCCCTGCTCGCCGCGACCTTCCCGCGCGCCGAGCGGGCCAAGGCCATCACCCTGTGGACGGCGACCGCGGGACTCGCCATCGCGGCCGGTCCGGTCGTCGCGGGCGCGCTGCTGCGCGACCACGGCTGGTCGTCGACGTTCCTGATCAATGTGCCCGTCGCCGCGGTCGCGATCGTCGGTGCGTTCGTGCTCGTGCCGCCGTCCAAGGCCGGTCACCACGACCGGATCGACTACGTCGGCGGGCTGCTGTCGGTGCTGTGGATCGGCTCGCTGGTCTACATGATCATCGAGGGGCCGCACTTCGGCTGGGGCGCGAAGGCCGTGAGCGCCGCGGTCGTCGCGGGCGTCGGCCTGGTGGCCTTCGTCCTGTGGGAGCTGCGCCACCCGCGTCCCGTACTGGACGTGCGCCGCTTCGCCGACCGCCGGTTCGCGGGCTCCAACCTCGCGGTCGCCCTGTTCTTCCTGGCCGTCTTCGGCGCCTTCTACTACCTCACCCAGCACCTCCAGTTCGTGCTCGGATACGACGCGCTCGGCACCGGTCTGCGCATGCTCCCGCTCGCGGGCGCCGTCTTCGCCGGCTCGGCGCTCACCGGCCGGCTCACCCCGCGCGTCGGCATGAAGTGGACGGTGACCGCGGGCATGGTCGGCGGCACGACCGCGCTGGCCCTGCTGACCCGGGTGGACTCGGCTTCGTCGTACGACGATTTCGTCGCCCCGCTCATCGTCCTCGGCCTGGCCATCGGGCTCGCCCTCTCGCCCTGCACGGACGCGATCATGGGCGCCTTCCCGGAGTCCGAACTGGGCGTCGGCGGCGCGGTGAACGACACCTCTCTGGAGCTCGGCGGCTCGCTCGGCATCGCGATCCTCGGCTCGCTGCTGTCGACGTCGTACGGCAACCACCTCACGGACGCCACCGCGGGCAGCAAGCTCCCGGCGGACGCCCTGACCACCGCGCAGGACTCGGTCGGCGCGGGTTACGCGGTCGCGCAGGGCATCGGCGAGAAGGCGCGCCAACTCGGGGCGCAGGCGGCCCGGGCGACCGACCCGCAACAGGCGGCGAAGCTGAAGGAACAGTCGGCCCAACTGGCCACGGGAGCACGGCAGATGGCCGACGCGGTCGGCTCCGCCTTCTCGGACGCGGTGGCCCACACGAGCCTGGTCGGCGCGGTGGTTCTGGGCGTCGGCACGATCCTGGTGGCGCTGCTGCTGCCGGGCCGTGCGGCCGCCGCACCGGAACCGGAGGCACCCGCGCAGGAGAAGGAGCTGGTGGACAGCGGCGTGCGCTGACCCCTCTCGCCCCTTTCTCACCCGCATCCACTAACGTGCCGTGCCGGATCAACCGGAACGGCACGTTTGTTTTCGCGCGTGTCCGTGAGTACGTATGGAGGCACGGGGGATGAAGATCGACTGGGACCGGCGGCACTGTGCACGCAAGGGGCACGTGACCTATACGCCGGACGAGCCGGCGCTCCGGGAGCGGCTGCACGCCCAGACCGCCCTCGGCGACGCATGGCGCTGTCTGCGCTGCGGCGACTTCGTGCTCGGCGAGCCGCACGGCTCGGGGCCGGCCGACGACGCGCCGCTGGTGCCGCGCGGGAAGGTGCTGCGGGACCTGTTCATCCTGCGGTTCCTGTCGATCGAGCGGGCCGTGCGCGGCGTGTTCATCGTGCTGGTTGCGGTGGCGGTGTGGAAGTTCAGCAACAGCCAGGACGCGGTACGGCGGCTCTTCAACGAGAACCTCGACGTCTTCCGCCCGGTCTTCAGGCACTTCCACTACGACCTCGACCACTCACCGGTCGTCGGCTCCATCCAGAAGGCCTTCGGCTACAAGCACTCCACGCTGCTGCTGGTGGCCGCCCTGCTGCTGGCCTACGCGGTGATCGAACTCGTCGAGGCGGTCGGCCTCTGGTACGCCAAGCGCTGGGCGGAGTACCTCACGGTGGTCGCCACCGCCGCGTTCCTCCCGCTGGAGATCTACGAACTCACCGAGCACATCAGCTGGTTGAAGATCACCACCCTCGTCCTCAACATCCTCGCGGTCCTCTACATCGCCATCACCAAGCGCCTGTTCGGCCTGCGGGGCGGCCGCAAGGCCTTCGACGAGGAGCGGCACAGCGCCTCGCTGATGGAGGTGGAGGAGTCGGCGGGGGTGGCGGTCTAGGCCCAGGGGTCGGTGATCTCCTTGGCCGCCCACGCCCGCTCCGCCAGACACACCAGCCGGGCCCGTTTGTCGGTCGGGTCCGGCGCCCGGCGTACATAGCCCGCCTTCTCCAGCTGGTCGACCAGGAAGCCCGCGGTCTGCTTGGTGATCTGGGCCTGTTCCGCTAGTTCCGTCAGCCGTGTGCCGTCCGGGCCGACACGCTGGAGAACCCGGGCCTGGGCGGGTGTGAAGTCGTCGAAGCCGGCCTCGGCGAGCACACCGAAGATGCGGTTCTCCAGGGCCCGGTACGGGACGAACAGGAGCAGTCCCGTGAGCTCGGCCTGTACGGCGCGGGACTCGGCCTCGGCAAGGACATCGCCGACGAGGTGGTGGCCCGTACGGAGGGCACGACAGCCTCCTTCACCAAGGAGCTGGTACGGCGGTCCGTGCTGATCGCGGCGGAGCGCGAGTCGCCCCGCACCGAGCCGGAGGACGTCCGCGAGGCTCTCGACGAGCTCCTCTCCGACCGCGACCACCTGACCCGCCGGCTGCTCGGGGTGCGGGACGGCGACGAGGACGAGGAACGCTGACCGGTGCCGCGCAAACCGCTGCTCCCGCCGGCCTTGCCCTGACGCCGACGTCAACGCCTACGGTCGTACCCATGCGAATCGGCGAGCTGGCAGCACGGGCCGGAACCACCACGCGGGCGCTGCGGTACTACGAGTCGCGGGGGCTGCTGCCCGCGCGGCGCGACGACAAGGGGCACCGGTCGTACGACGAGGCCGACCTGCGGCTGCTCACCCAGATACGGACGCTGCGGGACTTCGGGTTCGACCTGGAGGAGACGCGGCCGTTCGTGGAGTGTCTGCGGGCCGGGCACCCGGAGGGCGACTCGTGCCCCGCCTCGCTCGCGGTCTACCGGCGCAAGCTGGACGAGCTCGACGCGCTCATCGGGGAGCTGCGGGCGGTGCGGGAGACGGTCGCCGGGCAGCTGGTCCGGGCCGAGCGGGCGCGGGCCGAACTGGCCGCCGAAGCGCTGGTTCCGGGAGGTCCGGAGCCGCTGTGCGAACTGGGAGGGCAGGAGCGTTGATCAAGGCGGACGGTGTGACCGAGGTGACGGACGCGGACTTCGCGGCGGAGGTGCTCGGCTCGGAGCTGCCCGTACTGGTGGAGTTCACCGCCGACTGGTGCCCGCCGTGCCGGCAGATGGGGCCGGTGCTCACGGCGCTGGCCCAAGAGACGAGCGAGCGGCTGAAGGTCGTGCAGCTGGACGTGGACACCAATCCGTTGACCACCAACGCGTACAAGGTGCTGTCGATGCCAACGTTCATGGTGTTCCGTGCCGGTGAACCCGTGAAGGCGATGGTCGGGGCGCGCCCCAGGCGCAGGCTTCTGGAGGAGCTTTCCGACGTCTGGTAAAGCGACGGGTCCGCAAAAAATCCCCCGGGCAATTGCGCTCGGGGGATTTCTGTGCGTATATTCAATGGTTCGCGACTTCAAGTGAATTGAGGCGCGGTGAAGTTCAGTGAGCACAGTATATCCGGGCGGGAGCGGAATTGTCAAACACCGAATTTCCGGACGATGAATTGCGGCACGAGCAGGAATTCATCGACGGACTGTACGCGCGCGTCGATGCCCTCCGCGGCGACACCGAGGGCTCCGTCGCGGACGCCCTCGCGCAGGGTGACAAGCCCATGCAGGCCCGGCTGGAGCGGGACATCCTGGTCGCCGAGCGCTCCGGGCTGCTCGCCGCGCTGAACGCCGTGGACGGCTCGCTCTGCTTCGGCCGCATCGACCTGTCCCCCAAGCTCTCAACTTCGTTCGAGCAGGGGGGACCCCCATCCGGTACCAGCCACCACATCGGCCGTATCGGCCTGCGCACCGACGACGCCGAGCGCACCCCCGTCCTCATCGACTGGCGGGCCGATGTCGCCCGCCCCTTCTATCTGGCCACCGGGCACACCCCGTTGGGGCTGCGCCGGCGCCGGCACATCGCCACCGACGGGCGCCGCGTCACCGCCCTGCACGACGAGATCCTCGACCTCGGCGACGCCACCCGCACCGGTCACGAGGACCCCACCGGGGACGCCGTGCTGCTCGCCGCGCTCAACTCCGCGCGCACCGGCCGGATGAACGACATCGTGCAGACCATCCAGGCCGAGCAGGACGAGATCATCCGGGCGCCGCACCGCGGGGTGCTGGTGGTGGAGGGCGGACCCGGTACCGGCAAGACGGCGGTCGCGCTGCACCGCGCCGCGTATCTCCTCTACGAGCACCGGGAACTGCTCGCCAAGCGGGCCGTCCTGATCGTCGGCCCCAACCCGGCGTTCCTCGGCTACATCGGCGAGGTGCTGCCCTCGCTCGGCGAGACGGGCGTGCTGCTGGCCACGGTCGGCGAACTCTTCCCGGGCGTGAAGGCGACGGCGACCGACAGCCGCGAGGCGGCCGCGATCAAGGGCCGTGCCGACATGGCGGACGTGCTCGCCGAGGTCGTATGGGACTGGCAGTCGCTGCCGGACCCGGTGATCGCGATCGAGCACGACCGCGAGATCCTGATGCTCGACGACGGCCTGGTGAAGGTGGCCCGTGAGCGCACCCGTGCCGCCCGGCTGCCGCACAACGTCGCCCGCGAGCACTTTGAGGGTCACATCCTCAACACGCTCACCGACATGGTGGCCGAACGCATCGGCACCGACCCGTACGACGGCACGAATCTGCTCGACCCCAGCGACATCACCCAGATCCGCGACGAACTCGCCGAGAACCCCGAGGTGTGGGCCGCCGTCGACCAGTTGTGGCCGCGCCTGACGCCGCAGCGCCTGGTCGCGGACTTCCTCGCCGACCCCGTGGGTTACCTCTCGGACGAGGACGCGGCCGCGGTCCGCCGCCCGACCACACGGGCGTGGACCGTGGCCGACGTACCGCTGCTCGACGAGGCGGCCGAACTGCTCGGGGTCGACGAACGGTTGGCGCGGGCGCGGGCGGAGCGGGAGCGGGAGACCCAGGTGGCCTATGCCCAGGGCGTCCTCGACGTCTCGTACGCCTCGCGGACGTACGAGTTCGAGGACAAGGAGGACAGCGATCCCGACGGCTCGGAGGTCCTGTCCGCGCACGACATCATCGACGCCGAGCGGTTCGCCGAGCGCCATGAGGAGGAGGACCACCGCAGCGCCGCCGAGCGCGCGGCGGCCGACCGGACCTGGGCGTTCGGGCACATCATCGTCGATGAGGCGCAGGAGCTGTCGCCGATGGCATGGCGGCTGCTGATGCGGCGCAGCCCGACCCGCTCGATGACCCTGGTCGGCGACCCGGTGCAGACCGCGGAGGCGGCCGGCGTCGGCTCCTGGCAGAAGATCCTCCAGCCGTACGTCGAGGACCGCTGGGAGCACACCCGGTTGGGCGTCAACTACCGGACCCCGGCAGAGATCATGGAGGTCGCGGCGGCCGTGGTGCGCGCCGAGGACCCCGGCTTCGAGCCGCCGAGTTCGGTGCGGTCGACGGGCGTACGGCCGTGGGTGCGCGCGACCGACGACCTGCCGGGCGCCGTGGCCGAGGCGGTGAAGGAACTGACCCCCGACGAGGGCCGGCTCGCCGTCATCGCCCCGCGCCATCTGCACCGCAAGCTGGCCGCACGGCTGGACGGGGTGACGGTGGGCGCCGAGCCCGACCTGACGCGGACCGTCGTCCTTCTCGATCCACGCCAGGCCAAGGGCCTGGAGTTCGACTCCGTCCTGGTGGTGGAGCCGGGCAGCTATGGAACCAGCGACCTGTACGTGGCCCTGACCCGAGCGACACAGCGGCTCGGTGTGCTGCACAAGGGCGCGCTGCCCGAGGGGCTCAGGCAGGCCGCAGCCACACCGTAGCCAGTGGCGGCAGAGTCAGGCGGATGCTCGCGGGGCGGCCGTGCGCCCCCTGCGGCTCCGGTTTGACCGGGTCGGGGTTGGTGACGTCGCCGCCGCCGTACCTCCCGATGTCCGTGTTGAGGCTCTCGTGCCAGGCGGGGATGTCCTCGGGGACGCCGAGGCGGTAGTCGCGGCGGACCACCGGGGAGAGATTCGAGACCGACAGGAGGGGGCTGCCCTCGGCGTCCAGTCTCAGGAAGGCGAAGACGTTGTCGTCCGCCGCGTCGCCGACGATCCACTGGAAGCCGGCCGGATCGGTGTCCCGCTGCCACAGGGCCGGGGTGGTGCGGTAGACGGCGTTGAGGTCGCGGACCAGGTCGCGGATGCCGCGGTGGTCGGACTCGGCGCCGTACGCCGGGTCCAGCAGCCACCAGTCGGGGCCGTGGGCCTCGGACCATTCGGCACCCTGGGCGAACTCCTGTCCCATGAAGAGGAGTTGCTTGCCGGGGTGGGCCCACATGATGCCCAGGTACGCACGGTGGTTGGCCCGCTGCTGCCACCAGTCGCCCGGCATCTTCGACACCAGCGAACGCTTGCCGTGGACGACCTCGTCGTGGGAGATGGGCAGGACGTAGTTCTCGCTGTAGGCGTACACCATCGAGAACGTCATCTCGTGGTGGTGGAACCTGCGGTGCACCGGCTCGTGCTGCATGTACTCCAGCGAGTCGTGCATCCACCCCATGTTCCACTTCAGTCCGAAGCCCAGACCGCCGAAGCCGCTCGGGCCCCTGTGGTGCGTGGGGCGCGTCACGCCGTCCCAGGCGGTCGACTCCTCCGCGATCGTCACCACGCCCGGGTTGCGGCGGTAGACGGTGGCGTTCATCTCCTGGAGGAACGCCACCGCGTCCAGGTTCTCCCGGCCCCCGTGCTCGTTCGGCGACCACTGGCCCGGTTCACGTGAGTAGTCGAGGTAGAGCATCGAGGCGACCGCGTCCACCCGCAGGCCGTCTATATGGAACTCCTCGCACCAGAACACGGCGTTCGCCACCAGGAAGTTGCGCACCTCGCGGCGGCCGAAGTCGAACTCCAGCGTGCCCCAGTCGGGATGCGCGGCCCGCAACGGGTCCTCGTGCTCGTACAGCGGACGTCCGTCGAACTGAGCCAACGCCCAGTCGTCCCGCGGGAAATGGGCCGGCACCCAGTCCATCAGCACACCGATGCCCGCCCGGTGCAGGGCGTCGACCAGGTACTTGAAGTCGTCGGGGGTGCCCAGCCGGGCGGTGGGGGCGTAGAAGCCGGTGACCTGGTAGCCCCAGGAGCCGCCGAAGGGGTGCTCGGCGACCGGCATCAGTTCGACGTGGGTGAAGCCGAGGTCCTTGACGTACGCGGGGAGTTGCTCGGCCAGTTGGCGGTAGGTCAGACCGGGGCGCCAGGACGCGAGATGGATCTCGTACACCGAGAACGGTGCCTCGTGCACCGGAGTGTCCGCTCGGCGCGCCATCCACTCCGTGTCGCCCCACTCGTACCGGGAGGCGTGCACGATGGAGGAGGTGTTCGGCGGGGCCTCGGTGCGCCGGGCCAGCGGGTCGGCGCGCAGGGTCCGGGAGCCGTCCGGGCGGGTGATCTCGAACTTGTACAGCTCGCCCTCGCCGATGCCCGGCACGAACAGCTCCCACACCCCCGAGGAGCCCAGCGACCGCATGGGGTGGCCCGTGCCGTCCCAGAAGTTGAAGCCACCGGCCAGCCGTACGCCCCGCGCGTTCGGCGCCCACACCGTGAAGCGGGTGCCGGCCACGCCCTGGTGCGTCATCGGCTCGGCGCCCAGCGCCTGCCACAGCTGCTCGTGCCGGCCCTCGCCGATCAGATGCAGATCGAGGTCACCGAGCGTGGGCAGGAAGCGGTACGCGTCCTCGGTCTCCCGCACCGTCTCGTCGTACGCCACCAGCAGCCGGTACTCCGGGACCCCGATCAGGGGCAGCAGCCCGGAGAAGAAGCCGTCGCCGTCGTCGTGCAGTTCGGCCCGCAGACGGCCCGACACCACCGTGACGGACCGGGCGTACGGGCGCAGGGCCCGGACGGCGATCCCGCCGGGCACCGGGTGGGCGCCGAGGACGGAGTGCGGGTCGTGGTGCGTGCCGTGCAGCAGCCGCTCGCGGTCGGCGGCGTCCAGGGCGGGGGACACGGCGGTTTCGGCGGGAGCGGGGGCCGTCTTCGTGACCGCCTTCTTCGCGACCGCCTTCTTCGGGGAGGCCTTCTTGGCGGAGGCTTTCCTCGCCGGGGCCTTCTTGGCCGGGGCCTTCTTGACCGCGGCCTTCTTGGCTGTGGCCTTCGTGGTCGCCTTCTTCGCGCCGGCCGTCTTCTTGGCCGCTGCCTTGCCGGCCGCAGGCTTTGCGGCCGTTGGCTTCTCGGCCGCCTCGGCCGACGTCTCGGCTGTTTTCTTCGCTGGCTTCTTGGCCGCCGTCTTCTTTGGATTCTTCGGATCCGAACCGCTGGACGGGGGGCTGGGGGTCACGGACGAGCCTCCTGGGCGAGGGTGAGGTCAGAGCTGGTCGGACAGGGCGAGGCGGTGTACCGCCGACATCGGTACGGGGAGCCAGTCGGGGCGGTGGCGGGCCTCGTAGACGACCTCGTAGACCGCCTTGTCGGTCTCGTGGGCCCGCAGCAGAACGGGATCCGTGCGCGGGTCGCGCCCGGCGACCTCGGCGTACCCGGAGCAGTACGCGGCCCGGCACGCGGCCGCCCAGCCCGGGGCCGGCGGGGTCGCCGAGTGCGCCGCGTAGTCGAAGGAGCGGAGCATCCCCGCGATGTCCCGCACCGTCGGCTGCGGCATGCGCCGCTCGGCCAGCGGGCGGGCCGGTTCGCCCTCGAAGTCGATCAGCGACCACTGCCCGGAGGGTGAGCGCAGACACTGGCCGAGGTGCAGATCGCCGTGGACGCGCTGGGCGGTCCAGGTGCGGCCCTCGGCGGCCAGCTCGGCCAGCGCCTCGTAGGCGGAGCGCAGCCCCGGCTCGTACGGCCCCAAGGTGGGCACTGCCTGTACGGCCGCCTCCAGCCGCTCGACCATGCCGTCCACCAGGCGCCGCAGCTGGACATGGCCCAGGGTGGTCGTGGGCAGCGCGTGGGCGAGTGCCGTGTGCACCTCGGCGGTGGCCCGGCCCAGCGCCCGGGCCTCGGCGGTGAAGTCCTCGCCCTTGGCCAGCTCGCGCAGCGCCAGCTCCCAGCCGTCCGTCGCGCCCCGCACGAACGGCTGGAGCACGGCGAGGACATAGGACTCCTGGGCGGGCTCGCCGGTGTCGGCCATCAGCCACGCCGTCGGCGCGGGCACCCGGGCGCAGCCCTTGCGGGCCAGGACCAGCGGTATCTCCAGGTCGGGGTTGTCGCCGGGGACGATCCGGCGCAGCAGCTTCAGTATGAACGTATCGCCGTAGACGACCGAGGAGTTGGACTGTTCCGCGGTCATCATGCGGGCCACCAGGCCGTCGCGTATCTCCTGGCGTCCGTCCCGCTCGAAGCGCAGCCCGCCGACGCGGGCCTGGGTGCGCAGCGCCTCCAGGAGCACCTCGGCGGGTCGGGGGTCGTACAGGGCGTCGTACACCGTGCGTCCGGCGAGCGGCCCTTCCGCCACGTGTCCGATCAGCGCGGGCGCGAGCCGGGGCGGCAGCGCCTCGCGCACGCCTATCAGGAGCTGGTAGCAGTCGCCGGGGTGGACCGCGGCGCCCAGGACGGGTGGCTGATGGGCACGGACGAGCAGATGGTGCAGGCCCAGCCTGCCGTCGGAGGGCAGCAGTTCGGTGGCCGAGACCAGGGAGAAGCCGGTGACCGGGCGCCCCTTGCCCGCGAACCACCGCTGCCTCGGCAGCCACTCGCGCAGCAGTGGATCGAGTGACGCGAGGAGCTGGCCGGGACTTGTCGTGCCGGAAGGTGTGACCGTTTCCGCCATGGCGGCGCGTCCTTTCCCCGGGGCGTCGGGGTGTGACTGATGGGTGCCCCGGGTGGGGCAGGGGAAACCGCTCCACCCGGGGGTGGACTATGCGGTTTCCCTGCGGAGCCGGAACCAGTAGAAGCCGTGCCCCGCCAGGGTCAGCAGATACGGCAGTTCGCCGATCGCCGGGAAGCGCACCCCGCCGAACAGCTCGACCGGGTGCCTGCCGTTGAACCGCCGCAGGTCCAGCTCCGTCGGCTGTGCGAAGCGGGAGAAGTTGTGCACGCACAGGACCAGGTCGTCCTCGTACTCGCGCAGGAACGCGATCACCGCCGGGTTGGAGGACTGGAGTTCGGTGTAGGAGCCGAGTCCGAAGGCGGGGTTCTGTTTGCGGATCTCGATCATGCGGCGGGTCCAGTGCAGGAGGCTGGACGGGGAGGACATGGAGGCCTCGACGTTGGTGACCTGGTAGCCGTAGACCGGGTCCATGATCGTGGGGAGGTAGAGGCGGCCGGGGTCGCTGGAGGAGAAGCCGGCGTTGCGGTCGGGGGTCCATTGCATGGGGGTGCGGACGGCGTCGCGGTCGCCGAGCCAGATGTTGTCGCCCATGCCGATCTCGTCGCCGTAGTAGAGGATCGGGGAGCCGGGCAGGGAGAGCAGCAGGGCGGTGAAGAGTTCGATCTGGTTGCGGTCGTTGTCGAGGAGGGGGGCGAGGCGGCGGCGGATGCCGATGTTGGCGCGCATGCGGGGGTCCTTGGCGTATTCGGCCCACATGTAGTCGCGTTCCTCGTCGGTGACCATCTCCAGGGTGAGTTCGTCGTGGTTGCGCAGGAAGATGCCCCATTGGCAGCCGGCGGGGATGGCGGGGGTCTTGGCGAGGATCTCGGAGACGGGGTAGCGGGACTCGCGGCGCACGGCCATGAAGATGCGGGGCATGACCGGGAAGTGGAAGGCCATGTGGCACTCGTCGCCGCCGCTCGGGAAGTCGCCGAAGTAGTCGACCACGTCCTCCGGCCACTGGTTCGCCTCCGCCAGCAGCACCTTGTCGGGGTACTGCGCGTCGATCTCCTTGCGCACCCGCTTCAGGAACTCGTGCGTGGCGGGCAGGTTCTCGCAGTTGGTGCCCTCCTGCTGGTACAGATACGGCACCGCGTCCAGCCGGAAGCCGTCGATGCCCAGGTCCAGCCAGAACTTCAGCGCGGAGATCATCTCCTCCTGGACCGCCGGGTTCTCGTAGTTGAGGTCCGGCTGGTGGGAGAAGAAGCGGTGCCAGTAGTACTCCTTGCGGACCGGGTCGTAGGTCCAGTTGGAGGCCTCGGTGTCGACGAAGATGATCCGCGCGTCCTGGAACTGCTTGTCGTCCTTCGCCCAGACGTAGTAGTCGCCGTAGGGCCCGTCCGGGTCCCGCCGGGACTCCTGGAACCACGGGTGCTGGTCGCTGGTGTGGTTCATGACGAAGTCGATGATGACGCGCATGCCGCGCTGGTGGGCGGCGTCCACGAACTCCACGAAGTCGGCGAGGTCACCGAACTCCGGCAGCACCGCCGTGTAGTCCGAGACGTCGTAACCGCCGTCGCGGAGCGGTGACTTGAAGAACGGCGGCAGCCAGAGGCAGTCGACGCCGAGCCACTGCAGATAGTCGAGCTTGGCGGTCAGGCCCTTGAGGTCGCCGATGCCGTCGCCGTCGCTGTCCTGGAAGGAGCGGACCAGGACCTCGTAGAACACGGCGCGTTTGAACCAATCCGGGTCCCGGTCCCCTGCGGGTGTGTCCTCGAAGGTGTCCGGAACGGGCTCGTTGACGATCATTTTGTGGGTGACCCTCCGATCTGCGGGTTGGACGGTCGCAGAACCGTGAAGACGTGCGCGGGTCGCCGACCCGGTTCGAGACGCACGTAATTGGTCCTGCCCCAGTGATAGGTCTCGCCGGTGAGTTCGTCACGCACCGGCACCGACTCGTGCCATTCCAGGCCGAGTTGCGGCATGTCCAACGAGACCGTGGCCTCCTGGGTGTCGTGGGGGTCGAGGTTGGCGACCACCAGAACCGTGTTCGATCCGCTCCGCTTGCTGTACGCGATCACCGCTTCCTGGTCGGCGTGATGGAAGTGGAGATCACGCAGTTGCCGCAGGGCCGGGCTCTGCCGCCGGATGGTGTTGAGGCGGGTGATCAGGGGGGTGAGGGTGTGGCCGTCGCGTTCGGCGGCGGCCCAGTCGCGGGGTTTGAGCTGGTACTTCTCCGAGTCGAGGTATTCCTCGCCGCCCTGCCTGAGCGGGGTGTTCTCGCACAGTTCGTAGCCGCTGTAGATGCCCCACGCGGGAGAGAGCGTCGCGGCGAGCACGGCACGCACCTCGAACGCGGGCCGGCCGCCCTGCTGGAGGTAGGCGTGCAGGATGTCGGGGGTGTTGGCGAAGAA
>NZ_JBIAWG010000004.1:552058-599409 GCF_042895285.1 Streptomyces sp. NPDC001406 | reverse complement strand
CGCGCACGGGCCCGTTTGGCCCGTGAGGAGGAACTCAGTCACTCGGGGAGTGCCCGCCGTAGGTACGGCGCCGTGGCGCTTCCCGGGGCTTGTGCCACCTCGTTCGGTGAGCCTGCCGCCACGATCCGGCCGCCCTCGTCGCCGCCGCCCGGGCCCAGGTCGATCACCCAGTCCGCGGCCGCTACGACCGTCATGTCGTGTTCGACGACCACGACCGTGTGCCCGGCGTCGACCAGGCCGTGCAGCTGGCGCATCAGCACCTCGACATCGGCCGGGTGGAGGCCGGTCGTCGGCTCGTCGAGGAGGTAGAGGGCGTGACCCCGGCGGGCGCGCTGGAGTTCGCTCGCCAGCTTGATGCGCTGGGCCTCCCCGCCGGACAGCTCGGTCGCGGGCTGCCCGAGCCGCAGATAGCCGAGCCCCACGTCGAGCAGCGTGCCCAGGCTGCGGGCCACGGCCGGGGTGTCCGCGAAGAAGTCCGCCGCACTCTCCACGGTCAGGTCCAGCACCTGGGCGATGTTCCGTCCCCGGTACGTCACTTCGAGCGTCTCGGGGTTGTAGCGCGCCCCGCCGCAGTCCGGGCACGGCGCGTAGGTGCTCGGCAGGAAGAGCAGCTCGACGCTCACGAACCCCTCGCCCTGGCAGGTCTCACAGCGCCCGCCCGCCACGTTGAAGGAGAACCTCCCCACGCCGTAGCCCCGTGCGCGAGCGTCGTCGGTGGCCGCGAACACCTTCCGTACGACGTCGAACAGACCGGTGTACGTGGCGAGGTTGGAGCGCGGGGTGCGTCCGATCGGCCTCTGGTCCACCGACACCAGCCGGCCGCCCCCGGCCGCCTCCTCGGTGATCTCGCCGATGAGCGTGGACTTTCCGGAGCCCGAGACACCCGTGACCGCGGTGAACACACCGAGCGGGAACTCGGCCGTCACCTCGCGCAGGTTGTGCCGGGTCACCGGACCGACCGTCAACCAGCCCCGCGGAGCCCGGACCTGACGCACCGGTGCGGGCGAGCGGCCGAAGAGGAAGCGCGCCGTCGCCGACCCGTCGACCCCCGCGAGCGCCGTCACCGGGCCGCTGTGCAGCACCTGTCCGCCGTGCTCGCCCGCGCGCGGGCCCACGTCCACCAGCCAGTCGGCGCCGCGCATCACGTCCAGGTGGTGCTCCACCACGAACACCGAGTTGCCCGCGGCCTTCAGCCGGGCCAGGACCGTGAGGAGGGCCTCGGTGTCCGCCGGGTGCAGACCTGCCGACGGCTCGTCGAGGACGTACACCACACCGAACAGCCCGGATCGCAACTGGGTGGCCAGCCGCAGCCGTTGCAGCTCGCCCGCAGACAGGGTCGGCGTGGCGCGGTCGAGACTGAGATAGCCGAGGCCGAGCTCGACGACCGGCGCGATACGGGACTTGAGGTCCTCGGTGAGGACACGCGCGGTCTGTGACGTGCCGTCGAGCAGTCCGGCCAGCTCGGCGAGCGGCAGCGCGGCCAGTTCCGCGATCGTACGGCCCGCGAAGGTCACCGCAAGTGCCCGGGGCCGCAGCCTGCCGCCGCCGCACACCGGACAGGGCGCGCTGGTGAGGAAGCGCTCCGCCTTCGCCCGCAGGGACGCGCTCTTGGAGTCCGAGAACGTCTTCATCACATACCGGTGGGCGCTCATGTACGTGCCCTGGTACGGCCGTTGGATCCGGTCGGCGTCCCGCACCGGATGCACCGTGACGACCGGCTGCTCTTCCGTGAACAGGATCCACCGCCGCCGCTCGGCCGGCAGCTCGCGCCAGGGCCGGTCCACGTCGTGTCCGAGGGCGTCGAGGATGTCGCGCAGGTTCTTGCCCTGCCAGGCGCCCGGCCAGGCGGCGATCGCGCCCTCACGGATCGACAGCGACGGGTCGGGGACCAGCAACTCCTCGGTCGTACGGTGCACTTGACCGAGACCGTGGCACTCGGGGCAGGCCCCGGCCGCCGTGTTGGGGGAGAAGGCGTCGGAGTCGAGCCGCTCGGCTCCCGGCGGGTAGTCACCGGCCCGCGAGAACAGCATGCGCAGCGAGTTGGAGAGGTTGGTGACCGTGCCGACCGACGAGCGGGAGGTCGGGGAGGAGCGGCGCTGCTGGAGCGAGACCGCGGGCGGCAGCCCGGTGATCTCCCCGACCTTCGGCGCGCCCACCTGATGGATCAGCCGGCGGGCATAGGGCGCCACCGACTCGAAGTAGCGACGCTGTGCCTCCGCGTAGATGGTGCCGAACGCCAGCGACGACTTCCCCGAGCCGGACACGCCGGTGAACACGGCCAGCACGTCCCGCGGGATGTCCACGTCGACGCCCTTGAGGTTGTGCTCGCGGGCGCCGCGGACACGGACGTACGGGTCGTGGGCGCTGTGCATGGGGGGTACTCCGTACGGGCCGGCCGGGCGGGGACAAACCCCGCGATTCTAGCCCGGCGCCCGCAGCGCCCCCCAGGAGTGGGGCCTTACGGGTGCGGCGGGAGGTCCCGCTCCTGGCCTCCGAGCTCGTCCTTCAGCCTCTGCTGTGCGGTGTCGACCTGGGACTGGTACTTGTTCCCGGTCTTCTGGTCGACGTGGTCGCCGCCCTTGTCGATGCCCTTGGAGGCCATGTCCTCGTGGCCCTTGAGCATTCCCTTGATCTTGTCCATGAAGGACATGGGGTCCTCCCAGCCGGTAGACGTTCCCTCTCCAAGCCTGGTCGGCCCGGGCGCCGTCCGCATCTCGGCGGCCGTCGCCGTGCGGGGGTGCCCGCCCTGTGCGAATTTGGAAGGCGCGTATGCCTGGCGCACCAGAAAGGCCCGCTCCCATGACTACTCCCGGTTTCGGTTTCGGACGCAGCCCCTTCGAAGAGTTCGACGACCTCATGAATCGCTTCTTCGGTGGATCCGGCCCGGCCTCGTCCGGCAGGCGGGTGCAGCGGGTCGACATCGGCAGCCTGCTGTCGGAGCGTGCCCGCGAGCTGGTCGCGGACGCACGCGACATCGCCGCCGTGGAGGGCAGCGAGGAGCTCGACGCACGGCACCTGCTGGCCGCCGCCACCGAGCACGAATCCACCCGCCGGCTGCTGACCGAGGCGGGCGCGGACCCCGACCGGATCCGGGAGCGGCTCGGCACGGCCCCGGGCGGCGCCGAGAAGTCCGAGCCCACCACGCTGACCCCGGCCGCCAAGCGCGCGCTGCTGGACGCCTACCAGATCTCCCGCGCCGAGGGCGCCTCCTACATCGGCCCCGAGCATCTGCTGCGGGCACTCGCCGCGAACCCGGAGTCGGTGGCCGCGCGGGAGCTCAGCGACAGCGGCTGGGAGCCGACCCGGCTGCCCGCGGAGGGGGCGGCGGAGCGCCGCAAGCCCAGCAGCACGCCGACCATCGACGAGTACGGCCGCGACCTCACCGAGGACGCCCGGGCCGGGCGGCTCGACCCCGTCATCGGACGGGACGAGGAAGTCGAACAGACGATTGAGGTGCTCTCTCGGCGCAGCAAGAACAACCCGGTCCTCATCGGCGACCCCGGCGTCGGGAAGACCGCCATCGTCGAGGGCATCGCCCAGCGCATCGCCGCGGACGACGTCCCCAAGACCCTGGAGGGCAAGCGGCTCGTCTCCCTGGACCTGGCCGGGATGGTGGCCGGGACCAAGTACCGGGGCGAGTTCGAGGAGCGGCTGAAGAAACTGCTCGACGAGGTGGGCGAGCACAGCGACGAACTGGTGCTGTTCCTCGACGAGCTGCACACCGTCGTGGGCGCAGGCGGGGGCGGCGAGGGCGCCCTGGACGCGGGCAACATGCTCAAGCCCGCCCTGGCCCGCGGTGAACTGCACCTCATCGGCGCGACGACCGTCGACGAGTACCGCAGGCACATCGAGAAGGACGCCGCGCTGGAGCGCCGCTTCGCCCCCATCCTGGTCGGCGAGCCCACCGTCGACGACACCATCGAGATCCTCCGCGGTCTGCGCGACCGCTACGAGGCCCACCACCAGGTCCGTATCACCGACGAGGCGCTCGTCGCCGCCGCCGAGCTGTCCGACCGCTACATCACCTCCCGCTTCCTGCCCGACAAGGCCATCGACCTGATGGACCAGGCCGCCGCCCGCGTCCGGCTGCGGTCCAAGACACCCCTGTCGGACACCCGGGACATCGAGGACCGGATCGCCGCCCTCAACCGGGAGAAGGACCAGGCGGTCGCCGACGAGGAGTACGAGCGCGCCAAGGAACTGCGCGACCGGATCAAGGACGCCGAGGAGCAACTGGCCGGGTCGGACCGGGCCGAGGAGCACGCGCCCAAGGTCACCGCCGAGGACATCGCCGAGGTCGTCTCCCGCACCACCGGCATCCCCGTCGCCCAGCTCACCGAGGAGGAGCGGGAGCGGCTGATGAAGCTGGAGGAGCACCTCCACGAGCGGGTCGTCGGCCAGGACGAGGCGATCACCGCGGTCGCCCGGGCCGTCCGCCGCGCCCGCGCCGGCATGAGCGACCCCAACCGCCCCGTCGGCAGCTTCCTCTTCCTCGGCCCCACCGGCGTGGGCAAGACCGAACTGGCCCGCGCGCTCGCCGCCGCCCTCTTCGGCGACGAGAACCGCATGATCCGCCTGGACATGAGCGAGTTCCAGGAGCGGCACACCGTCTCCCGGCTGGTCGGGGCCCCTCCCGGATACGTCGGTCACGAGGAGGCCGGCCAGCTCACCGAGGCCGTGCGCAGGCAGCCGTACGCCGTCCTGCTGCTCGACGAGGTCGAGAAGGCGCACCCGGACGTCTTCAACACCCTGCTGCAACTGCTCGACGACGGCCGCCTCACCGACTCCCAGGGCCGCACGGTGGACTTCAAGAACACCGTCGTGATCATGACGTCGAACATCGGCGCCGACCGGATCCTGACGTCCGGCGTCGAGGACTACACGAAGGTCCGCGAGTCGGTGACGACGATCCTGAACCGGCACTTCCGGCCCGAGTTCCTCAACCGCATCGACGAGATCATCGTCTTCCGCGGCCTGGACCGCGCCCAGCTGCGCCAGATCGTCGACCTGCTGCTGGAACACACCCGGCGCCGGCTGCACGCCCAGGACGTCTCGATGGAGGTCACCGACGCGGCCGCCGACCTGCTCGCGAACATCGGCCACCAGCCGGAGTTCGGCGCCCGCCCACTGCGCCGCACCATCCAGCGCGAGGTCGACGACCGACTCGCCGACCTGCTCCTGTCCGGTCAGCTGAACGCGGGCGACCGGGCCGTGGTGGACGCGGCCGACGGAACGATTACGATCCGGACGGATCAAGCGGCCGCCGTCTGAGGACCCTCCAGGTTCGCGATCCCGGCGAGCCGCCGGTAGGAGTCCAGCAGCGCTGGTCGGTCGTGCGTGCTGGTCGTGACGAGGATCTCCTGGGCGCCGGTGTCCTTCAACAGCATTTCCAGCTCGTCGGCCACCTGCTCCTCGGTGCCCGCGATGTGCCCGGTCAGACCGGACTCGTACAGGCCGCGCTCCTTCGCGGTCATCGTGCGGGACTCGATCCGCTCGGCGGGCGGCAGGGGCGGAAACGTGCCGTGGGTGCGCGCGTACGCCATGGACCAGGCCTCCGGGACGAGCAGGCGCCGGGCCTCCTCGGGAGTGGCGGCCACCGCGATCGCGCCGGAGACGACGACGTACGGCTGCGACGCCCAGGGCGAGGGCCGGAAGCGGGCGCGGTAGTGGTCGATGCCGCGCAGCATCTTCTCCCGGTTGCGGAGGTCGCCGATCACCATGGGCAGCCCGGCGCGGGCCGCGATGCCGGCACCCTCGCCCATGGCCAGCACGAACGGCGGCACGCGCAGCCCCTCCGCCGGACGCGCGTGCACCCCGGTGGGGGAGGTCCCCTCGAACCAGCCGAGCAGTTCGTCCAGTTGTGCCGCGAAGTCCTCCGCGTCGTCCTTGCCGCGTCCCAGCGCCCTGCGCACCCCGTCGGTGAAGCCCACGGACCGGCCCAGACCCATGTCGATCCGCCCCGGGAACAGCGACTCCAGCACCCCGAACTGCTCGGCCACGACCAGGGTTTGGTGGTTCGGCAGCATCACTCCGCCGGTGCCGACCCGGATCGTGCGCGTGGCCGCGGCCACCGCGGCGGCCAGCACGGTCGGCGCGGACCCGGCGACACCGGGCACGCCGTGGTGTTCGGAGACCCAGAGCCGGTGATACCCGAGCGCCTCCAGCTCCCGCGCCAGCACGACGGTGTCGCGCAGCGCCTCGGCGTGCGTGTGTCCCTCCCGGGTGCGGGAGCGGTCGAGAACGGAGAAGCGGGCCGAGGCGACAGCGGAACTCATACGGGGTACAACACCGCAGCGCCCGTGGGATTCCTCCCGGTGGCCGTCGTGGTCAGCGCCGCGAACGGGCCCGCGCGCCCCGCGGTGGACGGATGAACTGCAACTCCAGCGTCAACGGCGGCTCCGCGACTCCCGGACCGCCTGCCGCCGCCCACTCCACGACCTCCTGTGTGCAGTCGTCGTCCATGGCGAAGCCGATCCAGGTGGGCCCGCCCCCGGCCCGGCGGCCCGCGGCCGAGGGCTGTACGACGATGACGTTGGCCTGGTCGCAGGGGCCCAGGCAGTCGGTCGTACGGATCTGGAAGCCGTGCTCGGCCGCGGCCGTGCGCAGCCGGTCGAGCTGCCCGGCGTGGTCCGTGCCGGGATGCTTGCGCGGGTCACCGCAGCAGCAGCCCCGGCACACGACGAGGGTGCAGGGGCGCCTGCGGGCGGCGCCGAGCAGGACCGTGCGGGGGGCGGGAAGGGCGGAAGGCATGGGAGAAGCATGATCCATCGGCTCGGTGCCGTGTGCCGGGGGGGCCGTGCGTTCCTCCGCCCGGGTTCCGGGAGTCGTCGCCTATTAGGGTGGCCGGGTGACTGACAGCAGTACGCGACCGCTCGCCGTGTTCGATCTCGACAACACGCTCGCCGACACCGCGCACCGGCAGCGGTTTCTTCAGGACAAGCCGCGGGACTGGGAGGGCTTCTTCGGCGCGGCGTCGCTGGATCCGCCGCTCGCCGAGGGCGTGGCGCTGGTGCTGGAGTGCGCGCGGGAGTGCGAGGTCGTGTATCTCACCGGGCGGCCCGAGCGGTGCCGGCCCGACACGGTCGACTGGCTGGCCGCCCAGGGGCTGCCCGAGGGACGTGTCTTCATGCGGCGCGACGCCGACCGCCGGGGCGCCCGTCACACCAAGCTGGAGATCCTGCGGCGACTCGCCCGTGACCGCGAGATCCGGGTCCTGGTGGACGACGACAAGCTGGTGTGCGAGGACGCCGAACGGGCCGGATTCACCGTCGTACGGGCGCGCTGGGCCGACCGGTCGGCCGCCCTGGAGGACGCCCAGGAGCGGGAGGGGCGGACCTGAGCCGGCCGGGCACGTCAGGTCCCGTCCCGGGTCGGGTCAGGTCTCGTCCTCGATGCGGAAGCCGACCTTCAGGCCGACCTGCCAGTGCTCGATCTGCCCGTTCTCGATCTGGCCCCTGACCTGTGTCACCTCGAACCAGTCCAGATTGCGCACGGTCTGGGCGGCGCGGGCGATGCCGTTGCGGATGGCCTTGTCGACGCCCTCGGGGGAGGTGCCGACGATCTCCGTGACCCGGTAGGTGTGATTGGTCATGTGGGTGCTCCTCTCTCTCCGTGACGGATGTGTCACGCGTCACTCCACCGTGCCGTATGTGGAGGCGGAGCGCGAGGCGTCACGGCGCTACCCCCGGTAGCCCTTGACCGCCGCATTGGTCCATACCAAAATCCTCCACACCCGTACGAGCCCCACGCTCGTCCCCCCACGTCGGGCCTCTTCCCCTGTCCGCAGACAGAACAGGACCCCTCGTGAGTCACGAACCGGTGCGCCGACGGCTGCTCGCCCTCATCTGTGTCTCCGCCTCCCTCGCCACCGGCTGCGGCGTCCTGCCCGGCGGGAACGAGCGCCACACGGTCACGGTGTGGCTGATGAAGGACAGCGCGTCGAAGGAGTTCCTGCGCCGCTTCACCGAGGACTTCGAGCGCACGCACAAGAGCATCCGGCTCGACATCCGCATCCAGCAGTGGACCGGCATCGTCGACAAGGTGCAGTCGGCCCTGAAGGCACAGTCCAAGGACGGCCCCGACGTCATCGAGGTCGGCAACACCCAGGTCCCGCAGTACGTCGAGGACGGCCGGCTCACCGACCTGACGCTGGAGTCCGCGCGCGACTGGGGGATGTCGCACTGGCTGCCCGGCCTCGCCGAACCCGGACGGGACAACACCCAGCAGTACGGCATCCCCTGGTACGCGGCCAACCGCGTCGTCATCTACCGCAAGGACCTGTTCGAGAAGGCCGGCATCGACGCGCCGCCGAAGACCCGCGAGGAGTGGCTCACCGACACCCAGAAGCTCAACTCCGGCGGCAACCAGGGCATTTACCTCGCCGGTCAGGACTGGTACACCCTCTCCGGGTTCATCTGGGACGAGGGCGGCGACCTCGCCCGGGAGGCGGACGGACGCTGGAAGGGCACCCTGGAGACCCCGGCCGCCCTGCGCGGCATGGAGTTCTACCGCCGGTTGCAGGCGCTGGGCCGGGGACCCGTCGGTGCGGACGAGGAACACCCGCCCCAGGCGGGCGTGTTCGCGGACGGCAAGGTGGCGCAGATCGTGGCCGTGCCGGGACTCGCCCAGGCCATCGTGCAGCAGAACCCCGCGCTCGCAGACCAGTTGGGCTACTTCCCCGTCCCCGGCAAGACCGCGGGCCGTCCCGGCACCGTCTTCACCGGCGGCTCCGACCTCGTCGTACCGCAGAACACCGACCGGCCGTACGACGCCGCGGCCGTGGTCGGGGCGCTCGCCGGGGCCAAGTGGGACACCGAGCTGGCCCGCACCATGAACTACGTCCCCAACAAGACGACCCTGGCGAGCGCGGTCGCCGGGGCCGAGGGGGTCGCCGCCATGGCGGCCGGTGCCGCGCACGGCCGGGCGACCCCCAGCACCCCTCAGTGGACCGCGGTCGAGGCCGACAACCCGATCAAGGAGTACATGACCAGGGTGCTGGGCGGCGCGGACCCGGCGACCGAGGCGCGCCGCGCCTCCCGGCGGATCACCGAGGCCCTCGCACCCGACCTGGGCTGAGGCACCGCACCCTGCCCGGTGACGGGCACGGTGCGCACCGGCCGCGCACGGTGCTCAGCGCTCAGTGCTCGCGCACGGTGCTGAGCGACAGCGCGAAACGGTTCTGCGGGTCGGTCCACCAGTCGGTCGGCGTCAGCCCCGCCGCGGCCAGCTCGACGGAGATCCCCTCCTTCCGGAACTTCGCCGACACCTCGGTGCGCAGTTCCTCGCCCGCCGCGAACTCCACGGCCAGATCGACCGCGGGGATCTTCACGGTCTGGGCCGTACGGGAGCGCAGCCGCATCTCGATCCACTCGTTCCCGGCGTCCCACAAGGCCACATGCTCGAAGGCGTCCGGATCGAAGTCGGCGCCCAGTTCGCGGTTGACCACGGCCAGGACGTTCTTGTTGAACTCGGCCGTCACCCCGGCCGCGTCGTCGTACGCCCTGACCAGCACCTCCTCGTCCTTGACCAGGTCCGTGCCGAGCAGCAGCGCGTCGCCCGGCGACAGCAGCCCGCGCACCGACGCCAGGAAGTCGGCGCGCTCGGCGGGCAGCAGATTGCCAATGGTGCCGCCCAGGAAGGCGACCAGCCGCGGACCGGGCGTGTCCGGCAGGGTCAGCCGGGCGGTGAAGTCCGCGATCAGGGCGTGCACGTCGACACCCGGCCGCTCCTCGACGAGGGCCTGTCCGGCCTGGACGAGCGCGCTCTCGCTGACGTCCACCGGGACGTAGGTGTGCAGGTCGGTGAGCGCGTCGAGCAGGAAGCGGGTCTTCTCGGAGGAGCCGGAACCCAGCTCGACCAGGGTGCGGGCGCGGGAGGCTGCCGCGATCTCGGAGGCCCGGGCGACGAGGATCTCGCGCTCGGCGCGCGTCGGGTAATACTCGGGCAGTTCGGTGATCTTGTCGAACAGCTCGCTGCCCCGGGCGTCGTAGAACCACTTCGGCGGCAGGGTCTTGGGAGTGACGGTGAGGCCGTCCCGGACGTCGGCGCGCAGCGCGGCGTCGGTCGCGTCCTCGGGAAGCGTGCGGGTGACGTGCAGGGAACTCACGTACAAGGCTCCTTCGATGATGGGGGTCCCCCCGCTCGAACGGAGCTGGGAGCGGGGGAGGAAGCCGGGTCCTCGACCGGGGTGAGCAGCACCCCCGCGCGGCTCGCCGTGAGCAGCGTGCGGTCGGGGACCTCCTGCCAGTGCGGGTCGTCGTCGTACGGCTCGGAGGCCACGACGGTGCGATCGCCGGGTTCCGCGAGATAGAAGAGGGTGTCGCCCCAGGCGGTGGCGGCGACGGTCTCGCCGTCCGTGAGCAGCAGGTTGAGCCGGGAGGCCGGGGCCGCCTCGGCGACCTGCCGCACCGTGCCGGCCAGCGCCCGGCCCAGGTCGTCGCCGCCCCGCAGCCGGTGCAGGACCAGGGCCCACACGAACGCCGAGTCGGTGCGCGCCTCCAGGGACAGCAGATCGACCGGAGGCAGTCCGGGGACGAGTGGCGCCGCCGACTGCGGCCAGCCCGCGACGGCGCCGTTGTGGCTGAACAGCCAGCGGCCCGCGGCGAACGGTGCCGCCGCGGCCTCCGCGTCCGCGCCCGCCAGGGTCGCGTCGCGCACCGCGGCGAGCAGTGCTGCGGTGCGGACGCCCCGGGCCAGATCGGCGAAGGAGACGTCCGCCCAGATCGGCCCGGCCCGCCGGTAGCGGACCGGTACCGGATCGCCCGGGGCGTACCAGCCCACCCCGAAGCCATCGGCGTTGACCGTCCCGTACCGCTGCCGCCGCGGCGCCCACGACTGGCGGTACAGACCGTGCGGGGGCTCCACGAGCAGCCGGCCCAGCGGCTCCTCGGGTCCCAGATACGCCAGATGACGGCACATCAGGCGCTCTCCGAGCGGGCGGTGCGGAACCCGGAGAAGATCTGTCGCCGGATCGGGTAGTCCCAGTTGCGGAACGTCCCCCGGCAGGCCACCGGGTCCACGGCGAACGAACCGCCGCGCAGCACCTTGTACTCGGACCCGAAGAACACCTCCGAGTACTCCTTGTACGGGAACGCCGCGAACCCCGGGTACGGCCGGAAGTCGCTCGCCGTCCACTCCCACACATCGCCGATCAACTGCCGTATCCCCAGCGGGGATTCACCGGCCGGATAGCTGCCGGCCGGAGCGGGCCGCAGATGGCGCTGGCCCAGGTTGGCGTGTTCCGGCGCCGGATCGGCGTCGCCCCACGGGTAGCGCGTCGAGCGGTCCTGGGCGGGGTCGTGGCGGGCCGCCTTCTCCCACTCCGCCTCGGTGGGCAGCCGGCGCCCGGCCCAGCGGGCGTAGGCGTCCGCCTCGTACCAGCACACGTGCAGCACCGGCTCGTCGGGTGGCACCACCTCGGTGACGCCGAAGCGGCGCCTGAGCCACTGCCCGCCGTCGCGGCTCCAGAACAGCGGCGCCGTGATGGAGTGCCGGCGTATGTGCTCCCAGCCCTCCGGCGTCCACCAGCGCTCCTGCTCGTAGCCGCCGTCCTCGATGAACGCCTGGTAGGCGGCGTTCGTCACGGGGGTGGTGTCGAGATGGAAGGGCGCCACCTCGACCTGGTGTGCCGGGCGTTCGTTGTCCAGCGACCACGGCTCGGTGGAGGTGCCCATGGTGAACGGGCCGCCGGGGACCAGTACTTCGGCGGGGCCGGTGAACGGCGGTGCCGGGTCCGGGTCCGGGGCGGTGAGGGCCTGCGGGCCCCTGCGGAGCTGATGGGTGATCAGCATGGTCTCGTCGTGCTGCTGTTCGTGCTGCGCGATCATCCCGAAGGCGAAGCCCGCCTCGGTCAGCCGTGTGCCGTGGAACGCCGTGCTCTCCAGCAGGTCCAGCGCGCGTCCGCGCACCTCGGCCGCGTAGCGCCGGGCCTCGGCGGGCGGCAGCAGCGGCAGCGACGGCCGCTCGGCACGCGGGTGCTCGAAGGCGTCGTACAGGCTGTCTATCTCGGGTCGCATCGCCTCCCGGCCGCCGACCGAGCGCAGCAGCCACAGCTCCTCCTGGTTGCCGATGTGGGCGAGGTCCCACACCAGCGGGGACATCAGCGCAGAGTGCTGGGCGGTGAGGTCGGGCTCCTCGACGCAGCTGGTCAGCAGCGTGGTGCGGTCACGGGCCGCGGTGAGCGAGGTCAGGGCGCGTCGGCGCAGGGTCTCGGAGTCGGTCTCGGGGGCGGTCATGTGAGGATGTCCTTCCCGTGGGCGGTGGGCGTCCCTCCGGTCGAGCCGAGCCGAGACCGGGGGAGTTCCGTGCCGTGCAGACGGTCCAGCAGATCGTCGGCGGGGCAGCGGCCCCGGACGACATAGCGGTTCAGGTACGCCGCGACGGCGTCCGTGACGTCGTGGGTCGCGCCGAGGCGGGGCAGGGCCTCCAGCGCCGCCGTGAAACAGGTGACGGCTGCCTCGCGCAGCTCGGGGTCGGCGAGCCCGGTCCGTGCCGCGTCGATCCACAGCGGATTGTGCGGCGCGGGGCGCGACAGGGCCCGCTCGGCCAGCGGCTTCACGGTCCGGTACGCGGTCTCGGCCGCCTCCGGGTCGTCGAACAGCGCCGCCGTCACCGCGAGCGGCACGATCCAACCGTCGTCGCCGGGCTGTGCGTCGATCATGCGCAGTTCCAGGTGGCCGCGCGGTCTGATCGGCGGGAACAGCGTCGTGACGTGGTAGTCGAGGTCCTCGCGGGTGGGCGGCCGGGGCGCCTTCGAGCGGGTCCACTCCCGGAAGGTGAGCCCCTCGGGCACCTCCCACGGGCCGTCGTCGTGCCGTACGCACATCACCGGGGCGTCGAGAACGTGCCGGGCCCAGGCGTCGCGCGGCTCCCCGTCCAGTGGGGGAGCGCCCGCCTGCCCGGGGCCGATCTCCAGCCACAGCAGCTGCCGGGTGGACAGCCAGCCCGTGGGCTGCCGTCCCACCAGCGGGGAGTTGGCGAACGCGGCCACCAGCACCGGGCCCAGCTGATGCGCCAGCCACCAGCGGCGGCCGTGGCCCAGCGGGCCGGGTTCCTCGTACCCGGCGTCCACGCACACCTGGACGGAGGCCGAGGTGCACATCATGTGCCGGCCGGCCGTGCCCCTGCGGTCGAGACTGGTCTCCATGGCCTCGTAGCGCGGATCGCGCAGGAACCGGCGGGGCAGGTGCCAGGGGTCGTGACCGACGCCGACCAGACCGAGGCCGTCCTCGGCGAGGACCGCGCGGACGGCGTCCAGATCGGCGGAGACCGTACCGATGCACTCCATCAGGGAGGCGGCGGGCGGCGAGCTGAGTTCCAGCTGGCCGCCGGGCTCGACGGTGAGCGCCGACCTCAGGGGCACGGTACGCAGTGCGGCATAGGCCGCTTCGAGTCGTTCGGGTGTCACGGGGAGCTGCGGCTGCCGCAGCTCGTGGACCAGCCATTCCACTTCGACCCCGAGGCAGCGGGGCGGTCCGGTCTTGAAGCAGATGCCCCGGACCAGGGCCTCCACCTCGGCTTCGGTGACGGAGGTGCGTGGCTGCGTACAGTCGCTACAGTCACTCACCGAACCGGCACTGGATGTATCGGACATATCGCGATCCTCTCAGAGATTGCGCGATGCCACCGGTCGGGCGTTCGACGGGCCCCGGCCGGCGGCACTCGTCCCACCCAAGACCCTCGCCTCGATTCGCACAAGGGTGCACATAGGCGTGTTCGGGACTCGTCATCTCCGTTTCCCGCGCGTTTCCGGGGCCGGGAAACTCTGTTGCACCCGAAGACCGGCATCGCTCACGATGCGTTCATGAACACGACGGGGGAGACCGCGCGGCACGCGGTCGTGGCGCACACGGGGGTGGCGCCATGAGCGCGCGGCTGCGCGGTATCGCGACGGAGACCGAGCGGATCGTGGCGCAGGGGGCGTATCGCGCGCCCGGCGGTCACGAGGTGTCGCTCGCGGCCGGGATCGAGGCCGCGCGGGCGGGCACCCGCATGCACGGGCCCGACCCGGTCCCGTTCCCTCCCGCGACGGCCACGGCCACGGTCCTGGAGGTCACCGGCGAGAGCAGCCTGGAGGCGGCCCGCCGTCTTTCGGGACCGGTCGCCGTCCTGAACTTCGCCTCGGCCCGCAATCCGGGCGGCGGCTATCTGAACGGCGCCCAGGCCCAGGAGGAGGCCCTGTGCCGCGCCTCCGCGCTGTATACGTGCCTGCTGCGGGCCCCGGAGTTCTACGACCACCACCGCGCCCACCGCGACCCGTTCTACACGGACCGTGTCATCCACTCACCGGCCGTGCCGGTCTTCCGCGACGACCGCGGCCGACTGCTCGACGAGCCGTACGCGGCCGGATTCCTGACCTCCCCGGCCCCCAACGCCGGAGTCGTCCTGCGTACGACTCCTCAGCGGGCGCCCGACCTGCCGCGGGCCCTCGCGGTGCGTGCCGAGCGGGTGCCGGAGACGGCCGCGGCGCACGGCTACCGGCGGCTGGTCCTCGGTGCCTGGGGCTGCGGAGTCTTCCAGAACGACCCCGCGCAGGTCGCGGGCGCCTTCCATGGGCTGCTCGGGCCCGGCGGGCGGTTCGCCGGGACCTTCGAACACATCGTGTTCGGGATCTTGGACCGCACACCGGGAGCAGTGGTGCGAGCAGCTTTCGAACGGACGTTCGTGGAGCGTCAGGTCCAGCCGTAGCGCTCGTGCAGCCGCTGCCGCACCAGGTTGAACCGGCCGCGGTCCAGCGCGCACGCCTCCCGGCGCATGCCCTCCTCGTGCAGCCGCAGCACCCGGTCGACGTCCACCCATGAGTCGCGTCCCGTGCGGTCCCACGGCCCGCTGCCGATGGCCACCCACTCGCGGTCACCGTCGTGCCGCTTGCTGGACAACTGGACGGCGAGGAACGTCCCCTCGGCCTCCCGCGCCACGACCAGCACCGGCCGGTCCTTGCCCCGCCCGTCGTTCTCCTCGAAGGGCACCCAGGTCCACACGATCTCACCGGGATCCGGGTCGCCGTCGTGCGCGGGGGAGTACTCGGTGCGCACCCGGCCCACCGCACGGGGGTCGGCCTCGGTGGTGGCGGTGGGGCCGTGGCGGCCCGGAACGTTCTCTTCGGTAAACGCGGTCACGGGGGCACCTTAAAGGGTGCCCCCGTGACCGCGTCAGCCCGTCACCTACTCCTTCTCCACCGGCACCTTCTGCGCCGGCGGCGTCGCGATCCCGCTGAGGGACGAAGTCCCGTTCGGGGCCTGTCCGTTCTGGTTCATCGAGGCCAGCAGCTGACGCGCGAGGCCAAGACCGGTGCCGCCCATGGTGAGCGCCTTGGCGAACATGTCGGCCATGCCGTCGGCACCGTTGAGCAACACCATGTTGTCGACGTTGCCGAAGGCGGACGCGCCGGCCTTCACGATCTCCGGCCAGTTCTCGGCGAGTTGCTGGGCGACGACCGCCTCCTGGTTCTCGGCGAGGGCCGCGGCCCGCGCCTTGATGGCCTCCGCCTCGGCGAGACCCTTGGCCTTGGTCGCCTCGGCGTTCGCCAGGCCCTTCGCCTGTGCCGCGGCAGCCTCGGCCTCCCCGGTGGCCCGGGTCGCCGCCGCCGACGCCTGACCACGGGCCTTCGTCGCCTCGGCCTCGGCGCTCGCGGCCGTCTTGACCCGGGTGGCCTCGGCGGCCGCCGCGAGCTCCGTCTCCTTGGCCTTGGCCTGGGCCCCCGAGATACGCGCGTCACGCTCGGCCTCGGCCAGCGTGCGCTTCTCGTAGGCCCGGGCGTCGGCCGGCTTGCGGATGTCCGCCTGGAGCTGCTGCTCGCGCCGGTGCGCCTCCAGTTCGGCGACCCGCGTCTCCTGGACGACGACCTCCTGCCGGGCGGCCGCGTCGGCGAGCGGTCCGGCCTGCCGGGCCTTCGCCCCCGCCTTGTCCCGCTCGGCCTGGTAGCCGGCCTGGAGGATCTCGCTGTCCCGGGTGGCCTCCGCCATCCGGGCGAACGACTGCTGCTCGGCCTCGGTGGCGAGACGATTCGACTCCGCCTGCGCGATGCGCGCGTCCCGCTGGACGGCCGCCGCGTGCGGGGCGGCCAGGTTCTGGATGTAGCCGGTCGGGTCCTCGATCTCGTGGATCTGCAACGAGTCGACGATCAGGCCCAGCTTCTCCATCTCCGTGCCGCAGGCGGCGCGGGTCTGCCCGGTGAGCTTCTCCCGGTCGCGGATCATGTCCTCGACCGTCAGTCCGCCCACGATGGACCGCAGATGACCGGCGAAGACGTTGTGCACGCGCTCCGACATCATCTTCTGCTGGTCCAGGAACCGGCGGGCCGCGTTGGCGATCGACACGAAGTCGTCGCCCACCTTGAAGATGACCACACCCCGCACCTTCAGCGGAATGCCCTGGTGGGTCACGCAGTCCACCGACAACTCGGTCTCGTTCAGGTCGAGGGAGAGCTTGCGCACCGCCTGCACACCGGGCAGCACCAGCGTGCCGCGCCCCGTGACGATGCGGAATCCCATGCCCTCCTCAAGACCCTCGGTCCGATGCTTCGAACCGGAGATGATGAGCGCCTCGTTCGGTTCGGCGACCCGCCACATCATCTTGAACACACCGATCAACACGAGGACGGCAACGACCGCCACCCCCGCAACGACGCCGACAACCATCGGCATACGCCCCCTTTGCATGGTGCCCTCTCGGCACCGAACGAAGGGAGTGTGCTCCCGCGCAAGCCCACGGAGAAGATGCTGACGGATCCTTGTTGCAATCTTGACGCGAGGCCCTCACCTGGGGCGACGGATGCTCAACTGTCGTACGCGGCAGTGACGTAGACGGTCCTCGGCGGCAGGTACTCCACCACCATCACCACCGTGCCCCGCTCCAGCCGCCCCGCGCCGTCCGCGGCGTACGCGAGGAAGTGCTCCGCACCCCCGCGCACCCGGACGATCACCTCGCCGACGAGTCCCGGCCCGATCGTTCCGGTGACCCGCCCCATGAGCCCGACCATCGACGCATCGTCCATGGTCACAGGGTACGGGCCGAGCGCCGTCACGCGGCCGGGGCGTCGGCGACGGCGTGCTTCGGCGGCCACAGTTCGTGCCAGCGCAGCTCCGCCTCCAGCTGGGCGGCGACGGAGATCAGCAGGGCCTCGCTGTTCGCGGGGCCGAGCAGCTGGGCGCCGACCGGCAGCCCGCCGTCGACGAAGCCGGCCGGGACGTTCACCCCGGGCCAGCCCAGGACGTTCCACGGCCAGGCGTAGGGACACGCGGCGATGATGGCGCGGTCGGTGGCCAGGCCGCCCAGTTTCAGCATCGAGCCGATACGGGGCGGGGGAGCGGCCGTCGTCGGGGCGAGGATCACGTCGTACGTCCCGAAGAAGCCGCCGATCCGCCGGTGCAGGGCCGCCTCCGCGCGCCGGGCCACCCGCAGCGGCGCCCCGCCGAGCAGCCGGCCCAGCCGGGCGGCGTCCCGGGTGCGGCGGTCCAGCAGGGCGGGGTCGGGTGTGTCGGCGACGTGCTCGGCGATGCCGACCGTGGCACGCGGTACGAAGGTCAGCCCGATCTGGCCGTAGGGCGGGTCGGCCTCCTCGACGGTGTGCCCCAACGCGGCGAGTTTTTCGGCGAGTTCGAGGACCCTGGCCCGCACCTCGGGCTGGAGTCGGGCGGGCACCGCGGTGAACGGCGGCTTCAGCGACAGCGCGATGCGCAGCCGCCCGGGGTCCCGGCCGACCGCGTCCGAGGCCGTCAGCGGGGGCGGCTGGTGCGGGTCCCGGTCGTGGTTGCCGCTCGCCGCGTCGAGGAGCAGGGCCGCGTCGGCCACGGTCCGGGCCAGGGTGCCGTTGACCGTGATGCCCTGGAAGGCCTCGCCGCGCGGCCAGGTGGAGATACGGCCGCGCTGCGGCTTGATGCCGATCAGATGGGTCCAGGAGGCCGGGATCCGTACCGAGCCGGCGCCGTCGGAGCCGAGCGCGGCCGGGACGAGCCCCGCGGCGACCGCCGCCGCCGAGCCGCCCGAGGAGCCTCCCGGGCTGTGGTCCGTGTGCCAGGGATTGCGGGTGTCGCCGAACGCGGGCCCCTCGGTGAACGGCCACTGCCCGAGCTCACAGGTGTTCGTCTTGCCGACGATCACGGCTCCGGCCGCGCGCAGCCGCCGTACCGCCTCGCCGTCCTCGGCCACCGGCGGGAAGTCGCCCGGGCAGCCGAAGGCGGTCGGCTCGCCCGCGACGTCCATGTCGTCCTTCACCGCGACCGGCACGCCGAGCAGCGGGCCGCGCTCTCCCGCGGCCAACGCCCGGTCGGCGGCGTCCGCTTCGGCGAGGGCCGCCTCGCCGCGTACGATCCGGAAGGCGTTCAGGGAGCCCTGGGTGGCCTTGATGCGGGCGAGGGCCTGCTCGACCAGCCGACGGGAGGTCACCTCCCCCGCGGCCAGTGCGCGGGCGGACTCGGCCAGGCCTTGGGCACGGTCGGGCGTCATTGCGGGACCACCTCCGGAGCACGTTGTCTACCGGAGAGTAACGTCGGAACGGCCGGCGCAGTACAGGTTTCGCACAGGTGACGGCGAGCCGTGTCGAAAGCATTGACGTGCACCTGCCTCCCCTCTACTTTCTGCTCGACTTCTCGAACTTCGTCCGAAATCTCGGACGTCTTGAGTATGCCGAGATGCACGAGCCCCAGGGAGAGCCGCCCGTGACCCCACGTCCTTCCACCCCCTCCCGTCGCGCCCTGCTCCGCGCGATGGCCGCCCTGCCCGCGTCGGCCCTCGTCCTGGGCGAACTGCCCGGACTGCTCGGCACGGCCGCGGCCGCCGCCCCCGCGAGCGGCTCCGCCACCCGCTACACCATCGTGCCGTTCCTCAACAGCAACGACGGCACGGTGAACGTCTACCAGTCCGACGACGCCACCGACTTCCGCCTGCTGCGGGCCTCCGCGTACACCCCGGCCGCGGGCCGCATCCGGGACGCGAGCGTCCTCAGGCACACGGACGGCTACTACTACCTCACCTACACCACGCACACCTGGCAGGACGTCAGCACCACCATCGGCTTCGCGCGCAGCTTTGACCGGGTGAACTGGACCTTCCTGTACGACTACCCGGTCCCGATCACCAACCTCTCGCGCGCCTGGGCGCCCGAGTGGTTCGTGGACAGCGACGGCAGCGTCCACGTCATCGTGTCCTGCTCGACCGCCGACAACGAGTGGATCTTCACGCCGTATGCGCTGAAGGCCACCGACTCCGACCTCACCGCCTGGAGTTCACCGGTCGCCCTGTCCGGCATCGGCAGCAACCACATCGACACGTACATCGTGCGGATCGGCTCCACCTACCACGCCTTCACCAAGAACGAGACGGCCAAGTACATCGAGTACGGCACCGCCTCCAGCCTCACCGGCCCGTACACGATCTCCAGGACGGGAGACTGGGCGGGCTGGGGCAGCTATCGCGAGGGCCCCTCGGTGATCCAGCTCGACAACGGCGGCTGGCGGATCTTCTTCGACGGCTACGGCGACGGCAGCTACTACTACAGCGACAGCTACGACACCTTCGCCACCTGGACCGCGCCGAAGGCACTGCCGGGCATCTCGGGCACGGCCCGCCACTTCACGGTCGTCAAGGAGACGGTGTCCGGCGGCGCGAGCATCACCAGGAACGCCACCCGCTCCTTCCAGTCCGCCAACTACCCGAGCCGGTACTGGGCGGAGCAGTCCGCCCTGCTCAACCTGCCGGTGGTGAGCGGCTCCAGCGCCACCGCCGACAAGCAGGCCGCCACGTTCACGGTCGTCGCGGGCCTCGCCGACGCCAACGGCTACTCGTTCCGCGACGCGTCCGGCAACTACCTGCGCCACTACAACTTCCGGGCCCGCTTCGACGCCAACGACGGCACGACGACGTTCGCGAAGGACGCCACGTTCATCGCGCGGGTGGGCTCGGCCACCGGCTCGGTGCGCTTCGAGTCGTACAACTACCCCGGTTACTACCTGCGCCACTACAACTACCAGCTCCGTGTGGACGTTTCGGACGGCACCGACCTGTTCCGCCAGGACAGCTCGTTCGTGCCGGTGACCGCCTGGGGCTGAGCGGCCGGGTCACCGCGGCCCCCGGCGGAGATCACCGGGGGCCGCCGGTCCGCCGGACTCAGCCCGTCTGCGCCGTCGGCATGACCGTGACCTGCTGGAGGTTGACCCGTGCCGGCAGGGACGCGATGAACCCGATGGTCCGGGCGATGTCCTGGGGCGTGAGCCAGTCGATGGTCTGCCGGGAGCCCTCCAGCCAGGCCAGGGCGCCCTCGTCGGTGACGTGGTTCTGCAGCTCGGTGCCGACGATGCCCGGCTCGATCGCCGCGACCCGGACGTTCTTGGCGCCCAGCTCCGCCCGCAGGTGCCGGGAGAGATGGGTGACGTAGGCCTTGGTCGCGGAGTAGACGGCGAAGGTCGGGAAGACGTTCCGCGCCGCGATCGAGGAGGTGTTGATCAGGTCGGCCACCCCGCGCTCACCCGCGGCCGCGACCAACTGCGGGGTGAATGCGCCGATGACGTTCATCAGGCCGGTGATGTTGAGGTCGATCTGGTGCTGCCACTGGTCGGCGGCCACCTGCTCGACGGGGGCGGGGAGCATGACGCCCGCGTTGTTGAACAGCAGGTCGGCGCCGCCCAGTTCGGCCGAGACCCGGACGGCGGCCGCCCGTACCGCCGCCGCGTCGGTCACGTCGACCGCCAGGGCCAGGGCCCGGCCGCCGTTCTTCTCGATCCGGGAGACCAGGTCGTCCAGCCGCTCCGCGCGCCGCGCCAGGACGGCGACCCGGGCGCCCAGCTCGGCCAGATGCTCGGCCGACGCCTCGCCGATGCCGCTGGAGGCACCGGTGACGACCGCGACCCGGCCGGTGAGTGGACGGGCGGAAGTCTGCGTGGTCATGAGACACACCTTTCAAGGCAGTGAGAGGTCAGGGCAGGGAGAGACCGAGGGCGGGGAGAGATCGAGAGCGGGGCTCTCAGCCGTGCGCCGTCTCGGCCCTCCACCAGCAAACCGCCCGCCGAGCCCGTACCGGGCGCCGGAAGTTGCCCTGAGCGGGCAGGTATCCGCGAGGCAGGTACTGGCAGGGCCACCCACCCGAGGCCATGTCCCGCCCGGCCCGGTCACACTGAAGGCATGGGAGAACCAAGTCGCGAGCTCGCCGATTTCCTGCGCACCTGCCGCGCCCGGATCACCCCCGACCAGGCGGGACTGCCCGCCGACGGCCGGGCCCGCCGCGTACCCGGACTGCGCCGCGACGAGGCCGCCCGGCTGGCCGGCGTCAGCACCGAGTACTACACCCGTATCGAACAGGGGCGCGCCCACAACCCCTCTCCCGAGGTCTTCGAGGCCCTCGCCCGCGCGCTCCGGCTCGACCACTTTGAGCGCGAACACCTCGCCGACCTGCTGGCCCACCGCCCCGCCACCGCGCGCCGCGCACCCACCAGCCCTCAGCGGGTCCGGCCGGGCCTGCACCTGGTGCTGCACACCCTCGACCATGTGCCCGCCCTCATCCTCGGCCGTCGTACCGACGTGCTGGCCGCCAACCGCCTCGCCCGCGAGGTCCTGACCGACTTCGAGGCCCTGCCCGCGACCCGCCGCAACCTGGCTCGCTACTACCTCCTGGACCCCGAGGCCCGCGAACGCGTCGGCGAATGGGAGCGGGCCGGCGCCGAGACCGTCGCCGTCCTCCGGCTGGAAGCCGGCCGGCACCCGCACGACCGGCAGCTCGCCGACCTGATCGGCGAACTCACCCTGCGCTGCCCCGAGTTCACCACCTGGTGGAACGACCACCGCGTCCTGCGCCGCACCCACGGCACCAAGCACCACCGCCACCCGCTCGTCGGCGACCTCCACTTCACCTACGAGTCCTTCCAGCCCCTCGGTGACACCGACCAGACCCTGTGCGTCTACACCGCCGAACCCGGATCCGACACCGCCGAGGCCCTCCGGCTCCTCGCCGGCCGGACGGAGCCCGGCGGCGCCGCTCACAACGGCCCGCCCGGACCTGTGCGGCGGGCTTAACTCCCGATGATCGGCCGAGGTGATCTCGACGTAATCAGCGTTACGTACGTTCGCCCTGTACGAACCGGCCGATCACCAGGGAGAGGAAGCGCCCGTGGCCACGCCCGACCCGCGGACCGACGGCAGCTCGACGGTGCGGACGGTCTGTTCGTACTGCGGCGTGGGCTGCGGCATGGTCCTCGACGTCGGACGCGCGCCGGACGGCCGCCGTACGGTACTGAAGGCCTCCGGGGACAAGGAGCACCCGGCGAACCGCGGGCGGCTGTGCACCAAGGGCGCCACCACGGCCGACATGCTGTCCGCCCCCGGCCGGCTGACCACGGCCCTGCTCCGGCCCGAACGGGGTGAGGAGCCGGTCCCCGCCCCCATGGACGCGGCGATCGACGAGACCGCCCGGCGGCTGCGCGCGATCATCGACCGGCACGGCCCGGACGCCGTCGCCCTCTACGTCTCCGGGCAGCTGAGCCTGGAGGCGCAGTACCTCGCCAACAAGCTGGCCAAGGGGTTCTTCCGCACCAACCAGATCGAGTCCAACTCCCGGCTGTGCATGGCGAGCGCCGGCACCGGCTACAAGCTCTCGCTCGGCGCGGACGGCCCGCCCGGCTCGTACCAGGACCTCGACCAGGCCGACGTCTTCCTCGTCATCGGGTCCAACATGGCCGACTGCCACCCCATCCTCTTCCTGCGCATGATGGACCGGGTGAAGTCGGCCGGCGCCACGCTGATCGTCGTCGACCCGCGCCGCACCGCGACGGCCGCCAAGGCGGACCTCTTCCTACAGCTCAGGCCCGGCACCGACCTCGCCCTGCTGAACGGCCTCCTGCACCTCCTGCACGAGAACGGCCACACCGACCCCGACTTCATCGCCGCCCACACCGAGGGCTGGGAGGCGATGCCCGGGTTCCTCGCCGACTACCCGCCCGCCACCGTCGCCGAGCTCACCGGCATCCCCGAGGCCGATCTCCGCGAGGCCGCCCGGCTGATCGGCGAGGCGGGGGAGTGGACCAGCTGCTGGACGATGGGCCTCAACCAGTCCACGCACGGCACCTGGAACACCAACGCCCTGATCAACCTCCACCTCGCGACCGGAGCGATCTGCCGCCCCGGCAGCGGCCCCTTCTCCCTGACCGGCCAGCCCAACGCGATGGGCGGACGGGAAATGGGCTACATGGGGCCGGGGCTGCCCGGACAGCGGTCCGTCCTCGTCGACGACGAGCGCGCCTTCGTCGAGGAGCTGTGGGAGCTGCCCCCGGGCACGATCCGCGCCGACGGCGTCGGCAAGGGCACCGTCGAGCTGTTCCGGAAGATGGCCGACGGGGACATCAAGGCCTGCTGGATCATCTGCACCAACCCGGTCGCCTCCGTCGCCAACCGCAAGACGGTCATCGAGGGCCTGGAGGCCGCCGAGTTCGTCGTCACCCAGGACGTCTTCACCGACACCGAGACCAACGCGTACGCCGACGTCGTGCTGCCCGGCGCGCTGTGGACCGAGACCGAGGGCGTTCTCGTCAACAGCGAACGCAACCTCACCCTCGCCCGGCCCGCCGCCGATCCGCCGGGCGAGGCCATGGCGGACTGGCGGATCATCGCGGCCGTCGCCCGCGCGATGGGCTACGAGAAGGGGTTCTCGTACGACAGCGCCGAGCAGGTCTTCGAGGAGATCAAACGCGCCCGGAACCCGAAGACCGGCTACGACCTGCGGGGCGTCACCTACGAGCGGCTGCGCTCCACCCCCGTCCAGTGGCCCGCGCCGACCCCCGACGGCCCCGACCGCAACCCCGTCCGGTACCTCGCCACGGACGGCACCCTCACCTTCCCCACCGCCACCGGCCGGGCCGTCTTCCACGCCCGCCCGCACCTCCCGCCCGCCGAGCTGCCGGACGACGACTACCCCTACGTCCTCAACACCGGCCGCCTCCAGCACCAGTGGCACACTCTGACCAAGACGGCGAAGGTGGCAAAGCTCAACAAGCTCAACCCCGGGCCCTTCGTGGAACTGCACCCCGAGGACGCGGCCGGGCTCGGCATCGAGGACGGCGACTCGGTGGAGGTCGCCTCCCGGCGCGGCAGGGCCGTGCTGCCCGCGGTCGTCACCGACCGGGTACGGCTCGGCTGCTGCTTCGCGCCCTTCCACTGGAACGACCTGTTCGGCGAGTATCTGAGCGTCAACGCGGTGACCAGCGACGCCGTCGACCCGCTGTCCTTCCAGCCGGAGCTGAAGGTGTGCGCGGTGTCGCTGACCAAGGTGTCCACACCGGTCGCCGTGCAGACGCCGGGGACCGATCAGACGCCGGCCGGTGCTCTCACGCCTACGGCCGTGCTGCCCTCCGCCGCCTCCGTCTTCGGCCTGGAGCCCGCCCCGCCGCCGGTCCTCACCGACCGCGAACGGCAGTACCTGGTCGGCTTCCTCGCAGGCATCCCGGTCGGCGCCCCCGGCGTTCCCGTCCTGCCGCCGGACGCCCCGTTCAGTCCCGAACACGCGCTGTGGGTGAACGGCACCCTCGCCGGCATGTACTCCCGTACCGCCGCCGCCCCGGCCGCCGAACCGGCCGTCGGCCGCCGGGTCGTGATCCTGTGGGCGTCCCAGACCGGCAACGCCGAGGAGTTCGCCGCCGCCACCGCCGAGCGGCTCACCGCCGAGGGCCACGCCCCGTCCCTCGTCGCCATGGACGAGGCCGACCCGGCGGCCCTGCCCTCCGACGCCGACCTGCTGCTCATCACCAGTACCTTCGGCGACGGCGACGCCCCCGACAACGGCGCCGGCTTCTGGGACACCCTTGCCGCGCCCGGCGTCGACCGCCTGGAGGGGCGCCGCTATGCGGTGCTCGCGCTCGGCGACTCGTCGTACGACGACTTCTGCGGCCACGGCCGGCGTCTTGACCGGCGCATGGACGAGCTCGGCGCGGTACGGCTCGCACCGCGCACGGACTGCGAACCGGACTACGAGAAGGCCGCACACGGCTGGCTCGACCAGGTGCTCACGGCCCTCACCGGCACCTCGGGACCGACACCGGCCCCGGCACCGGCTCCGGTGACCGCCCGCCCCAAGCGCCCCGCCCCGATCACCGCGCGCCTCATGGGCAACCGGCTGCTGAGCCTGCCCGGCGCCGGCAAGGAGGTCCGCCGGTTCACCTTCGACACCCGCGACAGCGAGACCCCGCTGGTCTACGAGGCGGGCGACGCGCTGGGTGTTCGCCCCCTCAACTCCCGTGCTCTGGTGGAGGAATGGCTGTCCGGCACGGGACTCGACGCCGCAACCGGCGTGATGATCGACGGAGTCGGTGAAGTTCCCTTCTCCGAGGCCCTGTTGCGGCATCTGGACATGACCCGGATCACCCCGCACCTGCTCCGCTTCGTCGCCGAACGCGCCTGCGACCCACGCGAGTTGCGCAAGCTCCTGCGCCCCGACAACAAGGACGAGCTGGCCAAGTGGTCCTGGGGGCGGCAGGCGATCGACGTCGTCGCCGAGTTCGGGATCCGCGCCGAGGCGGAGGAGTGGGCCGGCGTGCTCGGCAAGCTGCAACCGCGCCTGTACTCCATATCCTCCAGTCCGCTCACCGACCCTCACCAGGTGTCCCTCACCGTCTCGGTCGTCCGCTACGAGAACCTGCACGGCAAGCCCCGCCAGGGCGTCTGCTCCCCGTTCCTCGCCGACGCCGGGCCGGACACGGCCGTACCGGTGCACGTCCAGCGCTCGCCGCACTTCCGGCCGCCCGCCGACCCGGGGACACCCATGGTGATGGTCGGCCCCGGCACCGGCGTCGCGCCCTTCCTCGGCTTCCTGGAGGAGCGCCGGGCCCGCGGCCACCGCGCCCCCAACTGGCTGTTCTTCGGCGAGCAGCACCGGGCCACCGACTTCTACTACGAGGAGGAGCTGACCGCCTTCCTGGCCGACGGCACCCTGCACCGCCTCGACACCGCCTTCTCCCGGGACCAGCGGGCCAAGCTCTATGTCCAGGACCGGATGCGCGAACACGGCCCCCAGCTGTGGTCCTGGCTCCGCGACGGCGCCCACTTCTACGTGTGCGGCGACGCCTCCCGCATGGCCAAGGACGTGGACCGGGCACTGCGGGACATCGCCGTGGTGCACGGCGGGCTGACGGAGGAGGACGCGACGGCGTACGTCAAACAACTCGGCACCGACCGCCGATACGTCCGGGACGTCTACTGACCGCGGCGGCCGCCGCCCGCGGACGACGGCCCCGGCATGCAACCAAGGGCGCGGTCCGTCCCTCATATCTGTCGAGACGAGTCGTGACGCACCGGCAGTCGTGACGCACCGACGATCGACAGGAGCCCTCGTTTGGACGCCAACGAGTCCTTGCGGCCCCGTCAGGCCGACGGGTTTTCCCGCCGGAGGTTCATGGTCTACACACTGGCGGCGACCACTTTGACCGTCGCCGCCCCGCTCGGCTGCGACACACCGTCCGCGGAAGGCGCCGAACCCACCGCGGAGGGCGCGCGCCGGGCCTCCGACGTCCTGGTGACCGGCACCGACGAGGAGATGCTGGTCCTGGAGGTCACCGCGGCGAACAGGATCGTCGTGCGGCTGCCGCGCCTGGAGGTCGGCCAGGGCATCACCACCGCGGTCGCCATGATGATCGCCGAGGAACTGGACGCCCGCCTGGCCGATGTCTCCATTCCGCTCGCCGACGCCCGCGCCAAGGGCAACCAGTACACCGGCGGTTCGAGTTCGGTCAGTTCGCTGTACGGACCGGCCCGGCAGCTCGCCGCCACCGCACGCGCCAGACTGGTGACCGCGGCCGCCCGGCGGTGGCACCTGCCCGCGCGGCTGCTGCGCACCCGCGACACCATGGTCGTCGCGCCGGACGGGCGCACCGCCACCTTCGGGTCGCTCACCGAGAGCGCCGCGCGCATCCGCCGCCCGGCCGTGCCCGACCGGCCCAAGCCGGCCTCCCGGCACCGGGTGATCGGACGGCCGGCGAACCGGATCGACGCCCGGGACATCGTCACCGGCCGGGCCGAGTACGCGGGCGACCTGTCGGCGGCCGGAGCGAAGCCGACCGTGGTGGCCCGGCCGCCGACGGTCAGGGGCAAGCTCGTCTCGGTCGACGACGCCGCGGCCCGGGCCATGCCGGGGGTCCTCGCCGTGGTCAAGGCGGCCGGTGGGGTCGCCGTCGTCGCGGAGACCTTCCACCATGCCCTCAAGGCACGGGACGCGTTGCGCATCACCTGGGCCGCGGGCCCGCTCGCCCCGCTCTCGGACGCGGGCATCCGCACCCGGCTCAAGGGCGCGGTCCCCCGCCTGTCCACCCCGCCGCGCGGATCGACGCAGGTTCAGGGCGAGTTCGAGTTCGCCTTCGTCAGCCATGCCCCGATGGAGGTGCTGACCGCGGTGGCCGACGTACGCGCCGACCACGCGGAGTTCTGGTTCTCCTCGCAGACACCGATGGACGCCCGGGACACACTGGCCGACCTGCTCCGGCTGCCGAAGTCCAAGGTCCGGGTCCATGTGGTGCGCGGCGGCGGCTCGTTCGGGCGGCGGCTGAACTTCGACGCCGCGATCGAGGCGGCCCTGATCTCCAAGGCGGCCCGCCGCCCGGTGAAGCTGATGTGGACCCGCAACGACGACACCCGGCACGGCCGGATGCGCCCGGCCAGCCACCACCGGATCCGGGCCAGCGTCGTGCGCGGCCGGGTGGTCGCCTTCGAGCACGCGATGGCCTCGGTGGGCGAGTCGTCCCAGGGCAAGGGTCTGACCGCGCAGGGCGGGGCGGCCCCCGCCGCGCTGCTCACCGGTCGTACGCCCGCGGCCGGCCCGCTGCCCAGCGACAGCGGTCTGTACAACTTCGGCCGGGTGTCCGGGAATTCGGGCGGTATCGAGCTGCCGATACCGCTCGGTGCCTGGCGGTCGGTGGACTCCGGCACGATGCGGACCGCGGAGGAGATCGTCGTCGACGAGGTCGCGCGCAGTCTGGGCAAGGACCCGGTCGCGTTCCGGCGCACCACGCTGCGAAGCAAGGCCGTGAAGGCCGTGCTCGACAAGGTCGCGGCCGCCGGGCACTGGGGCCGCGCCATGCCGGCGGGCACGGCCCAGGGGGTGGCCGTCCACGAGGAGTACGGCTCCTGCGTGGCCTGTCTCGCCGAGATCGACGTCACCGACCCGAAGCATCCCAGGGTGACCAAGGTGGTGATGGCAGCGGACGTCGGGACCGCCGTCAACCCGCGCGGTCTTCAGGCCCAGCTGATGGGTACCGCGATGGACGGGATCTCCACCGTGCTCCAGGCAGGTCTGCACATCGACCGGGGCGCCGTCCGCGAGGGCAGCTTCGCCGACTTCCGCTATGCCCGCCAGGCGCAGGCCCCGCTGCACTTCGAGGCGCACGTCATGCCCTCCCGCGGGGAGCCGGGCGGGGCCGGTGAACTCGGCGTGCCGGCCGCTTCCGGCGCCGTCGCCAACGCCTACGCCCGGGCGACCGGCACCAAGCCCCGCCGCTTCCCCCTCGACTTCTGATCAGCCGCCGATCAACTCCGAGAAGGCTCCTATGCGTTCGTACTCCTTCGTCCTCAACGGGAAACCGGTCACCGTGCAGGCGCCCGCCGACATGCCGCTGCTGTGGGTGCTGCGCGACATGCTCGGGGTGACCGGCCCCAAGTACGGCTGCGGGGTGGGCGTCTGCCGCGCCTGCACCAGCCATCTCGACGGCGCGGAGATCCAGCCCTGCGTCGTACCGGTCGCGGACTGCGCGGACCGCAGCGTCACCACGATCGAGGGCCTGGCCGACGGTGACACCCTCCACCCCGTGCAACAGGCCTGGATCGACTGCGACGTGGCACAGTGCGGCTTCTGTCAGCCGGGCCAGATCATGGCCGCGGCGGCCCTGCTGAAGAAGACGCCCCATCCGACGGACGCCGACATCGACCGCATCGAGAACGTCTGCCGCTGCGGCACGTACTTCCGCGTCCGGGAAGCAATCAAGAAGGCCTCGGCCGCCGGCCCACGGAATGATCACTGACCCTCCGGACATCGGGCCCACCACATCGCACCCGGCGCGTGGCCCTCGCGGGGCCGGGCACGCCGCGCGCTGATCGGTTTCGCCGCCGGCGGCGCGGCCGGTGGCAGGCGTGCAGCCTGGCCGGTGTGCCCAGGTTCCGCGACGGGGCGGAGCTGCGCCTGCTGCCTGCGAAGACCCGTCCGGGCCGCCCCGCTGCTCCCCGAGCAGCGCGGTCCAGCCGGTCTCGTGGGCCACGCGGTCCCAGGCGCCGGGCATCGGGAGCCGCGTGCCGTGACGCCACCGCTCGTGTCCGGATCGAGGACCGCTGAAGGGCCTTGGCCCGAGCCGCCCTTCACGTCCTAATCTCGCTCCTGTCGTTGAGGGCCTGGGCGGAACGGAGACGGACATGCGGGTGGGCGTGCACATCAACCGGTTCAACCATTCCGAGGGTGCTCCCGCGCTCGCCGCCGAACTGGCCGCGGCGGGCAGCGCGGCCGAGGCGGCGGGCGTGAGCTGGCTCTCGGTGATGGACCACTACTTCCAGATGGAGATCAACGGCGGCGCCGAGGACCCCATGCTGGAGGCCTACTCGACCCTCGGCTACCTCGCGGGCCGGACGTCGACCGTCCGTCTCGGCGCGCTGGTCACCGGTGTGACGTACCGTCATCCCGGCCTGCTCGCCAAGATCGTCACCACCCTCGACGTGCTGTCCGGCGGCCGGGCCACGCTGGGCATCGGAGCGGCCTGGTACGACCGTGAGCACCATGGGCTGGGTGTGCCGTACCCGCCGCTCGCGGAGCGGTTCGAGCGGCTGGAGGAGACCCTGCGGATCTGCCTGCAGATGTGGGACCCGGAGAACAACGGCCCGTTCGAGGGGGAGTACTACCGGCTCGCCGAGACGCTGTGCGTGCCGGGGCCGGTCAGCGCCCCGCACCCGGAGATCATGATCGGCGGCACGGGCGAGAAGAAGACGCTGCGTCTGGTCGCCCAGTACGCGGACGCCTGCAATCTGATCGCCACGTCCCCGGAGCAGCTCCGCCACAAGCTCGACGTGCTGCGCGGGCACTGCGACGCCCTCGGCCGTGACTACGACGCGATCCGCAAGACCATCGGTTACATGGGCGAGTCGGCCACCGCCGAGGACCTCGACGCGTTCCTGACCGACATCAGCGGCTACACCAAGCTCGGCATCGACACCGTCGTCCTCTTCCCGTTCCTGGGCGAGCCCGCCGGATGGATCGAGCGCTTCGCCGCCCCGGTGGTCGAGCGGCTGGCCGAGCTGGAGTGAAAGGGACGCGGCAGGGGCCGGAACTCCGGGAGCTCCGGCCCCTGCGGGACTCGCGACGGCCCGGCTCAGGCAGCCGCGCCCACGGTGCCGTGCAGCCGCGTCACGACGTCGGTCAGCGCGGCGGCGACCTCGGCGTCGTCGGCCGGGTGGGTCTCGGCGAAGCGGGTCAGCGAGCCGGGGATGGACAGCTTGACGTCCTCCAGCACCTTGCCGCCGGCGATGCCCACGGCCTTGCGGGCCTCGTCCTGGGCCCACACACCGCCGTACTGGCCGAAGGCGGTGCCGACCACGGCGACCGGCTTGCCCCCGAAGGCGCCGGCGCCGTACGGGCGCGACAGCCAGTCGATGGCGTTCTTCAGGACGGCCGGGATGGTGCCGTTGTACTCGGGGGAGAACAGCAGGAACGCGTCGGCGGCCTGCGCGGCCGCACGCAGCTCGGCGGCGGCCTCGGGGACCCTGCCCTCGACGTCGATGTCCTCGTTGTAGAAGGGGATGTCGGCCAGGCCCTCGAAGAGAGCGATCTCGGCGCCCTCGGGAGCGTGCTTGACGGCGGCCTCGGCGAGCTGGCGGTTGGTCGAACCGGCGCGAAGGCTGCCGACGAGCGCGAGGATACGGACGGACATGGGGAACTCCAGGGGGCTGAAACAGTGCGGTTACGATCCGGACCGGGGTCCGTTTATCGTTGTAACACCATAACCGGACCGCGGTCCAGTTTTCTTCCCGGTGCTTTACGCTGTCTTCATGTCCAGCACCCTGCCGCCCTTCCCGAAGCACCAGGAGCCCTTCGACGCGCCTCAACTTCTGGAGGTCGGCTTGGGGCCCGGTGAGCCGTGCCTGCGCGCCGACGCGGCCCGCAACCGCGCCCGGCTGCTGGAGGCCGCCGCCCGGCTGATCGCCGAGCACGGGGTGGCCGGGGTCACGATGGAGGCGGTGGCGGCGGCTGCCGAGGTGGGCAAGGGGACCGTCTTCCGGCGCTTCGGCGACCGCACCGGCCTGCTGACGGCGCTGCTCGACCACTCGTCGCGGCAGCTGCAGGCCGACTTCCTCGGCGGCCCGCCGCCGCTGGGTCCCGGTGCGCCGCCGGTCGAGCGGTTGCGCGCGTTCGGCATCGCGGTGCTGTACCGCGCGGCGGAACAGCTGGACCTGCAACTGGCCGCCCAGCCGGAGGCGACCCGCCGCTTCTCCCACCCTTCGGTGCAGGCGCTGCGCACCCACGTCACGATGCTGCTGCGGCAGATCCTGCCGGACGCCGACTGCGAACTCCTCTCGCAGACGCTGCTGGCGTATCTCGACCCGGCCCTGATCAATCATCTGACCAGGCAGTGCGGGATGCCCATGGAGCGGCTGGAGGCCGGCTGGACCGACCTCGTCGCCCGGGTGACCGGTACGGAACCGCCCGCGTGAGCGGTACGGAACCGCCCGCGTGAGCGGTACGGGGCCGCCCCCGTGACCCCGAGCCCGGTTCAGCCGAGCGCGGCGAACTGCTCCAGCAGACCGCGCGGTGCGTCCTCCCGGAACAGCAGCACCGCGCCGCGGGCCGAGTCGGCCGCGGATGCCTCGCTGCGCGGGAACAGCCGCTCCTCGTAGGCGGCCAGCGCGGCCTCGACGTCGCCCGGGTGCGCGGCGATCGCCAGGCCCAGTTCCGCGCCGTCGAGCAGGGCGAGGTTGGCGCCCTCGCCCGCGAACGGCGACATCAGGTGGGCGGCGTCACCGAGCAGCGTGACACCGGGGACCCGGTCCCAGCGGTGCCCGATGGGAAGGGCGTGGATCCGCCGCGGCACCAGTGCGCCGTCCGCGTCCGCGACCAGCGCCCGCAGGCACTCGTCCCAGTCCGCGAAGTGTTCCAGGACGGCCGACTTGGCCGCCTCGGTGTCGCCGAAGTCGATCCCGTCCAGCCAGTCCTCGGGGGCCTTGAGGGCGACGTACACATGCAGGCTGCCGTCGCTCTCGCGGTGGGCGAGGAAGCCGCGGCCCGCGTCGAGCGCGAACAGCATGCCGCCGCCGACCACCTGCGCGCTCACCGGGTGGCGGGTGTCCGCCTCCAGCAGGTCCGCCTCGACGAACGACACGCCCATGTAGGCGGGTTGGCCGGCGGAGAGCAGCGGGCGGATGCGCGACCAGGCGCCGTCGGCGCCGATCAGCAGATCCGTGGTGAAGCGTCCGCCGTCCGCGAGGGTCACCTCGTGCCGGCCGTCGCCGAGCGGGCGGGCCCCGGTGACCTTCGTGCCCCAGCGGACCGTGCCCTCGGGCAGCGACCGCAGCAGCAGGCCGCGCAGATCGCCGCGGTCGATCTCCGGCCGCCCGCCGGTGCCGTCGTCGGACTGGTCCAGGTGGACCACGGCGTCCTTGTCGAGGATCCGCATCCGCTGTCCGCCCTGGTGGACGAGTGTCAGGAACTCCTCGTGCAGGCCGGCGGCGCGCAGGGCCTCCTGGCCGGAGTCGTCGTGGATGTCGAGCATCCCGCCCTGGATGCGGGCGGCGGGGGAGTCGTCCAGGTCGAAGACGGCCGCCTCGATGCCGTGCACCCGCAGGACACGGGCGAGGGCGAGCCCGCCCAGACCGGCTCCGACGACGGCTATGGGGTGATGGGTGATGGACATGGTGGCCTCCTGAGGGATGGTCAGTCGGGTACGGCGGTCCGCTCGATGCCGTTGATCAGTGCCTGGAACGCCCACGACAGACGGGCCTCGGGCGCCCCCGACATCAACTCGCCGGCGGTGGCGGCGATGTGCGGATGGGTGCGCTCGGACGCGTTGCCCAGGGCCCGGCCCAGGGCGTCCCAGTCGCCCCGCGCGGTGGGTGAGGTGTCCTGCCCGGCGTGCTCGGCGGCGGTCGCCGTGGCGTGCTGGAGCAGCAGGTCCACGCCCCACGCGGCCCGGGCGGACGGCACACCGCCCTCGTCGAGCAGCGCCAGCAGGGTCTCGATGAGGTCGAGGTAGTGCGGGCCGCTCGGGCGGGCCGTCAGTGCGGAGCGGGCCAGGCTGGGGTGTTCGAGGAGCATCTCGGTGTACGCGGTGAGTACCCGCTCCAGACGCTCCCGCCAGGTGCCGTCCGCCGGGGCGGGCCCCACCGTGCCGAGCAGCTCGTCCAGGACGGCCGCGTGCAGTTCGTCGGTGTTGCGCACGTAGACGTACAGCGAGGCCGGGCCGGTGTCGAGCTCCTGTGCCAGGCGCCGCATGGTGACCTTCCGCAGTCCTTCGGCGCGGAGCACGGCGACCGCGGCGGCCACGATCCCCTCCCGGGTCAGGGCGGGCTTGGCGGGGCGCTCCCGGCGGCTGCGGGGGGTGTCGGGTCGGGCTGTCATGCCCTCACGATAACGAACACGTTCGTCACGAACAAGTTCGCGACGAACGTGTTCGTCGCAGCTCGCTCGCCCGCTGCCTGCCCGCTTCGGTGCTACCGTGAATCACGTTCCCCCGCCGCGACCGTCGCTCGGCGCTTCTGCCAAGATGCGGTACGTCATGGTGCAGATACCGAACACGCCCTCGTCCGCGTCGCCCGCACCGCGCTCCGTCCCCACGAGCGCCGATGTGGCCCGCCTGGCCGGCGTCTCGCGCGCGACCGTCTCCTACGTCCTCAACAACACCAGTGCCGTACGGATCAGCGAGCCCACGCGCCGCCGCGTCCACGAGGCAGCGAAGGAACTCGGGTACGTGCCGCACGCGGCCGCCCGCAGCCTGCGCGCCGGGCACAGCCGCATGGTCCTGATGCCCGCCCCGGCCATCCCGGTGGGCCCGCTCTACGGCCAGTTCCTCAACGAGCTCCAGTGGGCCCTCGGCCGCCTCGACTACACGGTCGTCCAGTACGGCACCGTAGGACTGCAGGGCGACGAAGCCGCCCGCGCCTGGGCCGAGTTGCGACCGGTCGCCGTCCTGGTGCCCGGCGCCGGACTCGGCCCCCAGGGAGTCGCCGTCCTCAAACGCGCCGGCGCCCGCGCGGTGGTCACCCTCGGCCCCGAGGGCGTCGAGGGGGCCCATGCCCTGCTGATGGACCACGACGGCGTCGGCCACTGTGCCGGCGCCCATCTGTATGCCCGTGGCCGCCGCCGTATCGGCGTGGTCGTCCCCGAGGAACCCGGCCTGGAGGCCTTCTCCCGGCCCCGCCTCAAGGGCCTGCGCGAGGCGCTGCGCGGCACGGACGCCACGGTGACCGAACTGCCCCTCGCCCACGACGAACGGGCCGCCGCCGAACTCGCCGCCCGCTGGCGGGACTTCGGCCTGGACGCGGTGTTCGCGTACAACGACGAGTACGCGATGCTCCTGATGCGCGCGCTGCAGGACGAGGGCGTCCGCATACCCGAGGACACCGCCGTGATCGGCGCCGACGACCTCATGTTGGGGCGGCTGCTGCGGCCCCGGCTCAGCACGGTCCACATCGAACTGCCGTCCGGCCGCGACCTGGCCGAACTGGTCGACCGCGCGGTACGCAACCCCGGCGCGCCACCCGAGACGCACAAGGTCCTGGGCGCGTCGATGGTCCACCGGGACTCCAGCTGACGGCGGCCGCCGGTGTGCCCCTGGCAGGCGTCGTACCTCTTCCGGCCGGACCCCGTGCGGCCGTGCCCCTTCCAAGGGACACGGCCGTTCCCGGGGAAGCGCGGACTACTCGCCCTGCGTGCCGCCCTGCTGCTCGGCGATGTTCTTGCGGACCTCGTCCATGTCCAGCTTCCGGGCCTGCCCGATGACGTCGGTCAGGGCGGCCTCGGGCAGCGCGCCCGGCTGCGCGAACACGGCCACCTGGTCACGGACGATCATCAGCGTCGGGATCGACTGGATACCGAAGGCCTGCGCCAGCTCCGGCTGGGCCTCGGTGTCCACCTTGCCGAACACCAGGTCCGGGTTCTCCTGCGCGGCCTTCTCGTAGACCGGGGCGAACATACGGCACGGCCCGCACCAGGACGCCCAGAAGTCGATCAGGACGAACTCGTTCTCCGTGACCGTCTGGTCGAAGTTCTCCTTGGTGAGCTCCACGGTGCTGCTCATGCGTAATCCCTACTTCCTGCTGCGGGGGCGAAACCGTCCGCACAACACGGCGGCCCGGGTACCTATTCCGCGCGCTTACCCATGTGGCCACCGCGCACACCAGCCACCAGACTGACCCCATGACGGAAACGGAATCCATCGCGTACGACGTCGTGGTGCTCGGGGCCGGACCCGTGGGGGAGAACGTGGCCGACCGCACCCGCGCGGCCGGACTGTCCACCGCGGTCGTGGAGAGCGAACTGGTCGGCGGCGAGTGTTCGTACTGGGCGTGCATGCCCAGCAAGGCCCTGCTGCGCCCGGTCATCGCCCGCGCCGACGCCCGCCGGCTGCCCGGCCTGAGCCAGGCCGTCCAGGGCCCCCTCGACACGGCCGCCGTCCTGGCCCGACGCAACGCATACACCTCGCACTGGAAGGACGACGGCCAGGTGGGCTGGCTGGACGGCATCGGCGCCGACCTGCACCGCGGCCACGGCCGCCTCGCCGGACCCCGCACGGTCACCGTGACCGGCCCCGACGGCGCGACGAAGACCCTCACCGCGCGGCACGCCGTCGCCGTCTGCACCGGCACCCGCGCCCAACTGCCCGGCCTGCCCGGGCTCGCCGACGTGAAGCCCTGGACCAGCCGCGAGGCCACCGCCGCACAGGCCGCCCCCGGCCGGCTGATCGTGGTGGGCGGCGGGGTGGTCGCCACCGAGATGGCCACCGCCTGGCAGGCCCTCGGATCCCGGGTCACCCTGCTGGTCCGCGGCAAGGGCCTGCTGTCCCGCATGGAGCCGTTCGCCGGTGAACTGGTCGCCGAGTCCCTCACCGAGGCCGGCGTGGATGTCCGCACCGGCACCTCCGTGGAGTCCGTGACCAGGCAGAACGGCACCGTCGTGGCGATCACCGACGCCGGCGACCGCATCGAGGCCGACGAGATCCTCTACGCCACCGGCCGCGCCCCGCGCACCGACGACATCGGCCTCGACACGATCGGCCTGGAGCCGGGCTCCTGGCTGCCCGTCGACGACAGCCTCCGCGTCACCGGCAGCGACTGGCTCTACGCGGCCGGCGACGTCAACCATCGCGCCCTGCTCACCCACCAGGGCAAGTACCAGGCCCGTATCGCGGGCGCCGCCATCGCCGCCCGCGCCTCCCGGGTCCCGATCCTGGAGACGGACCCCTGGGGCGCCCACGCCGCCACCGCCGACCACCACGCCGTACCGCAGGTCGTCTTCACCGACCCCGAGGCCGCCGCCGTGGGCCTCTCCCTGGCCGAGGCGGAACAGGCCGGACACCGCGTCCGCGCCGTCGACGTCGAGTTCTCCTCGGTGGCCGGAGCGGGCCTGTACGCCGACGGCTACCGCGGCCGCGCCCGCATGGTCGTCGACCTGGACGAACAGATCCTGCGCGGCGTCACCTTCGTCGGCCCGGGCGTCGGCGAGCTGATCCACTCGGCGACGATCGCGGTCGCCGGCCGGGTCCCGGTCAACCGCCTGTGGCATGCGGTGCCGTCGTATCCGACGATCAGCGAGGTATGGCTGCGGCTGCTGGAGGCGTACCGGGGTTGACGTCACCGGATCACGGCAGCCGGAAGCCCAGTTCCTCGGCCGCCCTTTGCGGTGTCGGCTGCGTCCAGCGCTCCGCCATCGCCTCGTTCGACGACAGGGAGCGGAGTTCCGCGCGGTCGAGGTAGAGCATGCCGTCGAGGTGGTCCGTCTCGTGCTGGACGATCCGGGCGGGCCAGCCGGTGAAGAGCTCGTCGAGTGTGCGGCCGTGCTCGTCCTGCGCGCGGAGCCGCACCTCGGCGTGCCGGGCCACCACCGCCTGCCAGCCCGGGACGCTCAGGCAGCCCTCGAAGAACGCCGCCGTGGCGGTGCCGACCGGCTGATACGACGGGTTGACCAGGACGCGGTACGGCTGCGGCACCCGGCCCCGGGCCAGCCGTACCGCTTCCGGTACCGGCGCCGGATCCTCGATGACCGCGATCCGCAGTTCCACCCCGACCTGCGGCGCGGCGAGCCCGACGCCCGGGGCCGCGTGCATGGTGGCGCGCAGGGCCGCGACGAAACGCGCCAGCAGGGCGGGCTCCAGCTGCCCGTCGAACGGCTCGGTGCCGCGCCGCAGCACCGGGTCGCCGGCCGCGACGATGGGCAACGGGCCGTCAACGGCGAGGAGTTGCTCGACCCGCTCGGCCAGGGGCGCAAGAGGGGCACGGTCATGGGGAGTCGGCATCGCGTCAGCATGACACGGCACTGCGCCCTCTTAGGTGACACAGGCCACTTCGTCGGCCGAGATCGCCCACCGCCGGGGCCACCGCACGACAACGGGGGCCCGGTTCCTGGTCGGTGAACCGGGCCCCCGTGTGCGGGGTGTCGTTCTCAGCCGCGCTCGAAGTCGCCCGCGAGCGCCGAGGCGATCCGCAGGTGCTGCTCCGCCTCCTCGTGCCGCGCCTGCCGCTGGAGCGTGCGGCCCAGCATCAGCCGGGCGTAGTGCTCCACCGGGTCACGCTCGACGATGACGCGCAACTCGGCCTCCGCGCGCCGCAGTTGGGCCGAGTGGTAGTAGGCGCGCGCCAGCAGCAGCCGGGGTCCGGTCTGCTCCGGCGCCTCCTCGACCAGCCCGGTCAGGACGCGTGCCGCTCCCGCGTAGTCCTTGGCGTCGAAGAACTGCCGCGCGCGCTCCCAGCGCTCCGCCGCGGTTCCGTGGTCGTAGTACCTCGTGTCCACCTGGGTCTCCACTCGTGACCTCCTTCGAGGCCGACAACGGAACCAGGTGGTTCAATATTCCACTACTTGTGCAGGGTGGCCAGCTCCGCGTTGGCCCGCTCCGTGACCAGCGTCAGCACCCGGCCGGCGACGGCCCGGTCCTCCTCCGGGATGCCGTCGTAGATCCGGGCGGCGGCCGCCGCGGTCTCGGCGGAGCCCTTGGCGTACAACTCCCGCCCGGCGTCGGTGATCCGCATACGGGACGGCTCCTCCTCGGTCAGCAGTCCCGCGGTGATCAGTTCGTCGAGCGTGACGTACACATCGGACGCGTCGACCTTCACGGCGCCGGTGACGCCGTCGACGAGTGCGTCGCGCTCGACCGGGCCGTCCGCCACGGCGGCCAGGCGCAGGGTGATGAACTGCTGGAAGGTGACGTCGTACGCGGAAAGGATGCGTTCCAGGACGGCACGCGCTGCATAGTGGGCCAGGGCGACGACGCGGCCGTCGACGACGGGTGCGCTGGTGGTCATGACTGCTCCGTCTCGTTGTCGGACGTGCTGAACGGGTCGAGTGGTGCGTCGAGCAGGGTTGCCAGGTCCCGGGTGAACTCCCGGGACCGCGGGCTGTCGAGCCCGCCGAGCGGTTCCAGCAGCTGCTTCAGGAGTCCGTGGACGACATCGATCGCCCGCCGGGTGACCTCGCGGCCCTCCTCGGTGAGTGCCAGCTGTACGGCACGGGGGTCGTGCGGATCCCTGGTGCGTTCCACGAGGCCGGCCGACTCCAGGCTGCGGGCCAGCTTGGACACGTACAGGGCCTCCAGGCCGGTGTGGTCGGCGAGGCGCCGCTGGCTGGGCCGCAGTCCGGAGCGCTGCATGCCGTACAGGGACGCGACGAGCGAGTACTGCGCGTGGGTGAGTCCGAGCGGAGCCACCGCGCGGTCGACCGCGACCCGCCACTTCATCGACAGCCGCCACACCAGGAAGCCGGGCGTGGCTCCTGCGGAACCGTTGCTCATGGCAGATACAGTACATGGCTATTATGTCCATGGCTACTATTTACGGCGCCTGAACGGTTCAGGGCGACCGCACCACGGTCCCGGAGGCCCGCTAGCGCGTGCGGCCCCGCGGCTTCAAGGGCGTCGGCGGCAGGCTGGGCGCCGCCAGCGGAGCGCCGTCGTAGCCCTTGACCTCACCGAAGCGAGAGCCCGTCGTCCAGTCCGCGCGGGCCTGCTCGATCTCCGCCTGGGTACGCCCGACGAAGTTCCACCACATGACCAGCTCTTCCTCGAACGGCTCGCCGCCGAGCAGCATCAGTCCCGCGTCCGACTCGGCACGCAGGGGCAGTTCGGTGCGTCCGCAGCCGAGGTAGAGCATCGAGCCCGGCAGTACGGGCACCCCGTCGACGCGCACCTCGCCGGACATCGCCAGGACGCCGTACTCGAAGTCGGGGTCGAGGGGCAGCCGGACGTCGGCGCCGTGGCCGAGCGCGAGGTCGGCGCCGACGATCGGTGTGTACGCCGTACCGGGCGAGGCCGCGCCGTCGAGGGCGCCCAGGACGACCGTCGCCGTGAGGCCGGGGGCGATGACCGTGGGCAGGTCGGGGTGGTGTTCGAAGCGGGGGTCGGTGTCGCGGTGCGCGTCGGGCAGCGCGACCCACAGCTGTGCGCCGTGCAGGAAGCGGGCGTGCGGCCGCGGGCTCTCCTCGGAGTGGCTGATGGCCCGGCCCGAGGTCATCAGCCCGAGCTCCTTCGGTCTGATCGTCTGCAGGCTGCCGGTCGAGTCGCGGTGCAGCACCTCGCCCTCGTGCAGCCAGCTCACCGTCTGCAGCCCCATGTGCGGATGCGGCGGGACCTGCATGCCCGGCTCGTCGGCGATGTCGTCCGGGCCGTAGTGGTCGACGAAGCACCAGGCGCCGATCATGCGGCGTCCCAGGTTGGGCAGCAGCCGCCGTACCTCGGTCGACTCGCCCAGCGGGACCTGACGAGGGCTCAGCAGCTCCCGGACGGGTTCCGCGACGACGAACCCCCGGCCGCCGCACACACTGGGCACCGCATGACGGTCAAGATTGCTCATGCCGCACAACCTAGCCCCGGCGTGGCCCCACCGGCAGACCAACGCCTCGGTACGGCCGCCCGTTCGGCCGGTCGCGCAGCCGCCGAGGTCGCCCCGGCGGCCCGTGGCCATGCCGCCGTGGTCCTCGCCCGGGACGCGCGCCTCACTTGGGCGGCAGGCCCGCCGCGAAGCCGTGTCCCTCGTCGATCCACTCGCCCAGTACCGCGTCGTCGGTCACGGCCGGGCCGGCGACCAGGATCCAGCCGCGCATCGGGCGGCCGGTCCGGTCGAAGAGGCGGGCACCCGGGCGGGCCAGGGCCGCATCCGTGGCGTCGGCGGCGATGCGCACGATCAGGTCGTCACCGCTCACGCCCACGGCCATGTTGCCGCGGCACAGGAAGCCCGTCCCGCCGAACATCCGCTTCTCCACGATGTCCGGATCCCCGCCCAGCCGCTCCCGGATCCGCTGGGCCAGTCCTTCGTCGTACGCCATGAGGAGCCTCGCTTCCGGCCGGGCCACCCTGGCTGCCGTCACACCGGCCTGTCGTGACTCCAGGATCCGCGATCGCCGGCGACGACGGCGGCGAGCCATAGGCAATCGCCGAGGCAGTCGCTGTCCGGCATTGGAAGATCTATGGGTCGCGGACCATACTCGGACGGGTGGACAGCTCCTCCCTCGACCTGAACCTGCTGCGCACCTTCCTGGCCGTGTACCGGTCGGGGTCCTTCACCGGTGCCGGGCAGCTGCTGGGGCTGTCGCAGCCCACGGTGACCACCCAGATGCGCACCCTGGAGCGGCAGGCCGGGCGGGAGCTGTTCGAACGGCTGCCCAGGGGCGTCGCGCCGACGGCCGTCGCCGACGAGCTGGCGGCGCGGATCGCCGCACCGATGGACGAACTCGCGGCCGTGGCCGGCCCGCACCCCGTGCCGGGCGGCCGCACCGATCCCGTCCATCTGGCCGGGCCCGCGGAGTTCCTGTGCATCAGTGTGCTGCCCGCCCTGGCACCGCTGGTGGCGGAGGGCGTACGGCTGCGCGTGGCGACGGGGCTGACGGACCCGCTGCTGGACGAACTGCGCGCGGGCCGCCACGACCTGGTGATCTCCACGACCCGTCCGCGCGGCCGCACCCTGAGCGCGGTCCCGCTCGCGGACGAGGAGTTCGTGCTGGTCGCCGCCCCCGTGTGGGCCGAGCGGCTGAAGCGGCAACTGGCCGTCGAGGGCCCCGCCGTGCTGCACCCGGTGCCCCTGATCACCTACGCCGAGGACCTCCCGATCGCCCGCCGCTACTGGCGCCATGTCTTCGGCCGGCGGCTCTCCTGCCCCGCCGCCGTGACCGTGCCCGATCTGCGCGGTGTCCTGGCGGCGGTGACCGCGGGCGCGGGCTTCACCGTGCTGCCCCGCTACCTCTGCCTCGACCAGCTGGCCTCCGGCGCCCTCGTACCGCTCCACGAGCCCGACGATCCGCCGATCAACACGGCCTTCCTGGTCCAGCGCCCCGGCCGGTCCGAGAACGCCGACGTGGCCCGGGTCCGCGACCACCTGCTGCACATCGCGCGGTCCTGGTAGCGAGCTCCGTCAGCGGAGCCAGTCCGGTGCCAGCACCGACCAGATCTCCTCGTCGTGCCGCTTCCCCCGATAGAGGTAACTCTCCCGCAGGACACCGTCCTTGGTCATCCCGAGCCGACGGGCCACGGCGATGCTCGGCTCGTTCTCCGGGGACACCCACCACTCGACGCGGTGGATCTTGCGTTCCCTGACCGCCCAGTCGATGAGCACGCGCGCGGCACGGGTCACCAGCCCCCTGCCCACCGCCGAAGGCTCCAGCCAGCAGCCCGCCTCGGCGATTGCCTGCCCGACGTCCAGCCTGCGCAGCACGACCGCGCCGACCAGCCCGCCGTCCACCCGGATCCCGGCGATCCGCCCGGTGTCCGACGCGGCCTTGTCCGCGTAGGCACGCAGGAACGCCCGGCTCGACTCCAGGTCCGTGACGACGTCCGGCAGCCCGTTGAACCGGCCGATGAACTCGCGCCCCCGGTCCACATGGGCCAGGAACTCCCCGGCCCGACCCGGTTCGAGGGAGCCGAGTTCGGCGCCGTCGTCGCCCAGGGATGTCGAATGCATCGTCACCTTCGTGTCACGGGATGGGACATCTGGTACGCCAGCCTACGGTCGGCGTCCTCACCGATGGCCGTGAGGACCTCGTCCAGCAGCAGGAACTCCTCCCAGTCCGGCCGCCCGCCGGCCCGGGAGAGCCGTGCCACGACCAGGTCCTCCAGGGCGGGGACGCGCTTGTTCTTCCAGACCTTGTCGGCCAGGCTCACCAGCAGGTCCTCCACGCCGACCACCGGGGCGTCCCAGGACGCGTGCGTACCGGCGAACCGGGCCAGTGCCGCGTCGACGCCGTGCGCCAGCAGGAGTTCACGTCCGGCCTCCTCGTGCCGCGCGCCGGGGCCGGTGAGTTCGCCGGGGTGCAGGGTCTTGCCGATGTCATGGGTGGCGGCCCCGAAGAGCACCGCGTCCCGGTCGAACTCCATTGCCGGGCAGTTTTCTTGGGCCCAGTCGGCCAGCCGTGCCGCGACATCGTGCACCGCCCGGAGATGGGCGACCAGCCGGGGCGGGGCATCAAGTCGGTGCAGCAGTTCGGCGGCCCTCTGCGGAAGCGGTCTCAGTGGCGGGTCCCAGGTTTCGTCCACGGCGATCGAGAGCACGTTCGTGAGGGTCACCGTGCCAGAGTAGTCACCGGCGCGAGCCGGACCGGGGCGGCTTACGGAGGGCATCCATGCATACAGTGCACACGGCGTTTCTCCTGGGGACGGGAGTCTTCTGGACCATCGCCTACGTGCTGCTGATCCGGACCGGAGTGCGGGAGCGGACGTTCGGCATGCCCATCGTGGCGTTCGCCACCAACATCAGCTGGGAGTTCATGTTCGCCTTCGTTCGGCCGCCGTCCGGTCTCGGGCATGTCATCAACATCGTGTGGTTCTGCTTCGACGTGGCCGTCGGCTACACCGTCGTCCGCTTCGGCCGGGCCGAATTCCCCTATCTGCCCGACCGGTTGTTCCTGCCCGCGCTGGGCGCGCTGCTGCTCCTCGCCTATCCGGGCATGAACTACGTCTCGGAGGAGTTCGACGCGGGCGACGGCGTTCTCACCGCGTTCGGCAGCAACCTGGCGATGTCCGGGATGTTCCTGGCGGTGCTGGCCGCGCGCCGGGGGACGCGCGGCCAGTCCGTGGGCATCGCGCTGGCCAAACTCCTGGGAACCGCCTGTGCCTCCCTGACGATGCTCACCGACCCCGACGGGGACCCGCGCTACGACAACGCCCTGATGTACTACCTCTACCTCGGCTGCCTCGTCGTCGACCTCGCCTATGTGTACGCGGTGTTCGCGGTACGACGTACCGAAGGCGCCGCCGTTTCGGGTGAGTTGGCCGCGCCGGGTGCCGTCCGGCGCTGACGCGCCCTCACGCCCGCTCCAGCCGCCACTGCTGCGAGGCCGCGTCACCGGCCGTCCGCTGCACCACCGCCGCGCCGTTGGCGGTGCCGTCGACGTCCAGGGCCATGCCGCTGTTGCGGTTGACGAGGCGCTGGTGGCCGCCGCCCATCGCCTGGAGCGTCCACTGCTGGGTGGCGGTGCCGTTGTGCGCCCACTGGTTCAGGGCCGTGCCGTCCGCGGTGGAGGAGCGCGGCACCTCCAGCACCTTGCCGCTGTTGAGGCCGGTCAGCTTGGTGAGTCCGCCCGAAGTGGTCGCGATCCAGCGCTGGTTGGCGCCGGAGTGCGGGGTCCACGTGATCACCGCGCCACCGTCCGCCGTCGATGCGCCGCTCACGTCCATGGCCCGCCCGGTCGCCCGGTTGACCAGCCGGAAGGTGCCGCTCGGCGCGGGTGCGGCGACCCGGTTGGCGCCGCGCAGCACATTGCCTTCGGTGGTCAGGTAGTTGGTGGTGTAGTCGAAGCGCGGCGCACCGGACCACAGCAGATAGAAGTACTTCATGTTCTCCGAGAACCAGTACCCCGGTGTCAGATCCCCCTTGGTCGTCGGGGTCGTCGTCATGTCCGACACGATCGTGTAGCCGTTCGCGACCTTGCAGTGGCTCTTCTGCGCGTTCCAGAGCCACTTGGCGCGGTCCCGGTAGACCTCCTTGCCGGTCAGCAGCCACAGGAACAGCGCGGAGTCCACGTACTCCGGGCGCAGCTGGTACTGCGTGCTGGTCGCCGAGAGCGTCGAGTAGTCGATCCCCTCCGGCGGCAGCCGGAACGACCCCAGCGCCGCCGCCCACGAGGAGTGGTAGGACTCGCCCTCGTTCAGGTTGCCGCCCTGGGCGAGCAACCCGGCGTAGAACGCGCTGAGTTCGGACTGTCTCCGGCTGACCAGCGCCCCGCTGTTCATGTTCACGGACCTGAACCACAGCCGCCCGTCGTAGGTCTCCCCGAGCCGTTGCAGGACGGCCGAGGCCAGGGTCTGGTACCAGCCGCGGATCTCGGTGTCGCCGAAGAACTGGTAGGCGTCCCACAGATACTCGAAGTAGGAGTCCACGGGCGGGTCCACCCGGGCGGTGGCGTCGGTCCAGGCGCCGGTGTCGACGTTGAGCGTCGTCCCGACCAGGTTCAGCGAGGAGCGCCGGTCGTACGGTGCCTTCAGCGCCTTCTTGGCCGCGTCGAAGTACTTCTGGTCGCCGGTCAGCAGGGACAGCCACCCCAGTTCGGTGATGTTGCTGCCGATCTCGGCGAGCGGCACCTGGTTGCCGCTGACCGCGCCCGTGCGCAGATTGACGTATCGGTACGGCGCCCCGGTCGGCGACGACGTGAACGCCGGCAGCAGTCGGTCGGCCAGATCGCGGGCCTTGGTCAGCAGGAGCGTGTCGCCGGTGCAGTGGTAGCCGGAGAGGAGGCCGCCGACCAGTCGGATGATCGTCTCGAATACCTGCACGCTCGCGTTGCGGTCGAAGTCCAGGTTCCCGCCGATCCAGGAGACGGCCGTGTCGAGTTCGCCGTCCAGCTCCATCAGATACAGCGTGTCCAGCGACTCCACGACGGTCAGCCCCAGCGGCACCCCGCTGATGAAGAACTCGGAGCCGGTGCCGGACACCGGGCGCAGCTCGTCGCGGCCCCAGGTCAGCCGCCGGTAGGCGGTCCAGGAGGTGAGGAACTCCTGGCGCACGTCCTCGGCGAGAGCGGGGTCGGCCGGTCCGGGCGCGGCCGCCTCGGCCGTCGCGGTGGCTGTGCCGGGTCCGCCGAGCGCGGCGAGCGCGGCCGCGGCCCCGGCTGCCGTGCGCAGCAGGGAGCGGCGCGTGGGCCGGGCGCCCGGCGGTCCGACCGGGAAGCTGCTGGTGGGGGGTGTTGCCATGAGGGGCCTCCGTCCGGGGCGTTGACAACGTTGTCTCGGTAGGGTTACTGGCTCAGCATGCGGGGATGACACGGGATTTTTGGTGAACGGACCGCGCGTCGCGGGGAGTCGGGCGTACGTGCGCGGGTCGGCCGAGCGGCGGGGCGGCGCGCGGGCAGCCGGAGCTGGGGTGAATCAGATATGAATTGCATGAGCATGTCAATGTTGCCCGCGTAACGAACTCGACGTCCCAGGAGCTCCGCCGCACTCCGCCGTTCCCCGAATGGCGGCGCCGAGTTGACGGGCAGAGGATGGAGTGGTGGGGCACGGCCGCCGTCCGAGCGCCCGGCGCCACCCGGGGCCGCCGGGAGACGGAGACCTGCCCCGGCCGTGGTGAGCGGCCGGAAGGGAGGACACCGTCATGTTGGAAGTGAAGACGGTCGACAAGCCTGACGAGCGGCGCGACTTCCCCCGCGGCCATCTCGAAGCGGTCCATCTGACCGGACTCGACTTCGCCGTGGCCACGTTCGAGCCGGGCTGGCGCTGGTCGGAGTCCGTGGGCCCGATCGTGGGCACCGAGACCTGCCAGATCCACCACAACGGCTATGTGGTCCAAGGGCGGATGCATCTGCGCATGGACGACGGCGGCGAGGGCGAGGTCGGCCCCGGCGACGTCTTCGTGTGCCCGCCCGGCCACGACGCCTGGGTCGTGGGCGACGAACAGTGCGTGGTGTACGACTTCGCGGGCGCCATGGCACAGGACTACGCGAAGGCTCCGGGGACCTGAGCCGATCCCGAGGTGCCCCGCGGTGCGTGCCGCGCCGCGGGGCACCTGCATGGACGGGCAGGGACGGGCCTGGACGCGCCGGGCGGGCCGTCACACCGTGACGACGATTTTCCCCCGGGCGTGCACGTCCTCCAGGTACCGGATGGCCTCGGGCGCCTCCGCGAGCGCGTACGTCCGGTCGATCACCGGGGCCAGCTTCCCGGAGTCGGCCAGCTCCCGCAGCTCCGCCAGCACCGCCTTGCTGGGCGCCGGGCCGATGAGCGGGCGCAGCCGCTGGCGTACGAAGGGGGAGAGCACGAGCCCCTTGAGAATGAGGACGGGGGCTCCGAGGAACTGTCCCGGGCTGCCCCCGCTGCCGAGGACCAGCGTCCCGGTGGGCGTCAGGGCGCGCCGGAGGCCAAAGATGCCGTGGCTGGCCGCGAGGTCGAGGACGACGTCGTACCGTCGCCCGCCGCGTGTGAAGTCCTCGCGCGTGTAGTCGACGACGTGGTCCGCGCCCAGCGAGCGGACCAGCTCGGCGTTGCGCGTGCTGCACACGCCGGTCACCTCGGCGCCGAGCGCCTTGGCGATCTGCACGGCGAACGTGCCGACCCCGCCGGAGGCGCCGTTGACCAGCACATGCTGGCCCGGTCGCACCCCTGCCACGTCACGCAGTCCGCGCAGGGCGGTGTTCCCGGCCAGCGGCAGGGCCGCCGCCTGCTCGAAGGTGAGGGCGGCGGGCTTGCGCTCCACCCAGGCGTCCGGGACGCACACATACTCCGCGAAGGTGCCGTCGACCTCGCCGAACACCTCGTCGCCCGGCCGGAGATCCGTTGCGTTCCGGCCGACCGCCGCCACCTCGCCCGCGAAGTCCCGGCCCCGGATCCGGGCACGGGGCGCGCGTGGCCCCAGTGCCAGCCGGGCCACGTACGGGTCACCGCGCATCAGGTGCCAGTCGTACGCGTTCAGCCCGGCGGCCCGCACCCGCACCAGCACTTCGTCGTCACCGGGCACGGGCCTGTCCACGTCCCTGAGCTCCAGCACGTCCGGTGAGCCGTACCGGTCCTGGACGACCGCCTTCATGTCATCGCCCCCCTTTGCCGCATACCGGCAGGTTAGGGGCAGGCCCGCCGGCCGGGCATCGGGGAAGTGCCGTAGTTCCGGGGGAGGAGAAGCACGGGTGCGTGTAAGGGGCCAGGTGCCGTCAGGCCTCGTGGGTGCTGATCCCTTCCTCCGCGTACGCGATTGCCTGCGCGTGTCCGAACAGGCCGGGCAGTCCGCCGGTGTGGACGAAC
>NZ_JBIAWG010000004.1:0-551966 GCF_042895285.1 Streptomyces sp. NPDC001406 | reverse complement strand
GGACGAACACGGTCTGCTCGCCGGGCCGGATGTCGCCGTCCCGGACGGCGGCGGTCAGCCCGGCCAGGGCCCGGCTCGTGTAGATGGGGTCGAGGACGAGCCCTTCGGTGCGGGCGGCGAGCCGGAGTGCCTCGGCCGCGGGGGCGGTGAGTGTTGTGTGCCGGGGCCGGGTGCCGTCAGGCCTCGTGGGTGCTGATCCCTTCCTCCGCGTACGCGATTGCCTGCGTGTGTCCGAACAGGCCGGGCAGTCCGCCGGTGTGGACGAACACGGTCTGCTCGCCGGGCCGGATGTCGCCGTCCCGGACGGCGGCGGTCAGCCCGGCCAGGGCCCGGCTCGTGTAGATGGGGTCGAGGACGACTCCCTCGGTGCGGGCGGCGAGCCGGAGTGCCTCGGCCGCGGGGGCGGTGAGCGTTGCGTATCCGTCGCCCACCTGGTCGCGGCGTACCCGCAGCAGGTCCGGGGTGACCGCCTCGGTGGTGAGCGGCGCCGCGAACTCCGTGACGGCGGCGGCCGGGTCGGGCAGCGCGCCCACGTCGACCCCCAGCACCGTCTCCGTCCCGAGCGAGGCGACGAGGCCCGCCATGGTGCCGCCGGATCCGAGCGCGACGACCACGGTCCGCGGGTCCGGGACCTGCCGGCGCAGTTCCTCGCCGCACCGCACATAGCCGCGCGCCCCCAGCGTGCTCGACCCGCCGAACGGGACGAGCGCGGGCCGGGAGCCGTTCTTCCGCAGCCGTTCGCACACCTCCGCGGCCATCGCGTCCAGGCCCGCCCGGTCGACGTCGCCCGCCCAGACCAGCCGCGCCCCGAACAACCCGTCGAGCGCGAGGTTCCCGGAGCGCGACACACCCGGTGAGCCGCGCAGCACCAGGACGACGTCCAGGTCCAGCCGGGCGCCCGCGGCCGCCGTCAGCCGGGCATGGTTGCTCTGCGGCGCGCCGGTGGTCACCAGTGTGTCGGCCCCCTCCGCGAGCGCCGCGCCCAGCGTCCACTCCAGCTTGCGGATCTTGTTGCCGCCACCGCCGAGACCGGTCAGGTCGTCACGCTTGATCCACAGGTCGTCCGGGCCGAGCCCGAGCGCGGCGGCCAGCCGGGGCGCCGGTTCCACGGGAGTGGGGAAGGTGCCGAGTTCCACGGGCGGGTGGGTCATGTCGTACGTCCTCGTCTGCGGGCGGATGTGCCGCAAGTCGACCACACATCGGGCCCTGCCGCCTTATACCGGCAGCAGCCTCGTGACCAGGTGGCCGAGCTGCCGCGCCGTACGGCACTCGTGCATCTCCACCAGCTCCGCGTAGGCGGGCGCGGCGGAGTCGCCGGTGCCCCACTGGGAGCGCTGCTCGGGGTTCAACCAGTAGACGCGGCGGGCCCGTTCGGCGATACGGCGGACCGCGGGCAGATTCGGGTCGCTCATGTTCGTACGGGCGTCACCGAGGACGAACACCGTCGTGCGCGGGCCGACCGCGTCGCCGTAGCGCTCCGCGAACTCGCCCAGGGCCACGCCGTAGTCGCTGCTGCCGTGCCAGCCGGTGAGCGTCGCCTCCGCCCGGATGCGGGCGCTCAGGCCCTCGGGGTCGGCCCTGCCGTGGTCGAGGAGGCCGGTCACCTCGTCGATCCGGTTGACGAAGGCGAACACCCGCACCTTGCTGAACTGGTCGTGCAGCGCCTGCACCAGCAGCATCGTGAAGTCGGAGAAGCCCGACACCGAGCCCGACACATCGCACAGCAGGACCAGTTCGGGCCGGACCGGACGGCGCCTGCGCAACACCGGCCGCATCGGTACGCCGCCCGTCGACAGCGACCCGCGCAGGGTGCGGCGCAGATCGATCGTGCCGCGCGCGGCACGGCGGCGCCGGGCGGCCAGCCGGGTGGCCAGTTTCCGGGCGATCGGCTGAACGGTCCTGCGCAGTTCGGCCAGTTGGTCCCGCCCGGCGAACAGGAAGTCCACCCGGTCGGCGGTCGGGCGCACCGCCCGCCGGGCGATCATGTCCCGGTCGCGCCGCTCGGCGACCCGCCGCCGCGCCTCGGCCGCGACCATCGCGCGGAACGTCTCGATACGGCGCCGGATCTCGTCGTCGAGCAGCCGGTCGGCGAAGCCCGCGCCCCCGTCCCGCTGCCGGACGTCCGTACGCACCCGGGCCAGCAGCGTCTGCGGGCGGAGCCGGTCGAGGGTCTGGTACGACGACCAGCCGTCCGACTCCGGTGAACTCCCGTATCCGCCCAGTCCGTCGACGGCCTCCGCCGCCAGCCGCGCCATCATGTCCCGGTCGTCCGCCGCCAGTGCCGCCGCGAGCCGGTCGCGCAGCTCCTCCCGGTCCGTGGACCGCGTGCCGGGCGCGCCGACGCGCCGCGGGAAGTAGAGGTCGAAGACCGGGTCGAACACGGCCCGCTGGCCCGTCCCGTGCAGCAGCGTCGCCGCCAGGCCCTCCCGCAGCAGCTCCCGGTCGGCGAACCCGAGCGCCGCCACCGCGCGGGCCGCGTCCACGGTCTCACCGGTGCCGACCCGCACGCCGTGCGCGCGCAACGCCCCGACCAGGCCCGTCAGCCGCTCGGTGACACCGACGGGGGTGCTCACAGGTTGTCCAGGTCCAGCTTGGCGGCCGCCTTGAGGACGTCGTCCTGATGCTTGAGGATCACGCCCAGGCTGTCCCGTACGACGCTCTCGTCGAGCGTGTCGGCGCCCAGCGCCAGCAGGGTGCGCGCCCAGTCGATCGTCTCGGCGACCGACGGCACCTTCCGCAGGTCCATCGCGCGCAGCGCGCCGATCACCCGCACCACGGACTCGGCCAGCGCCTCGCCGAGGCCGGGCACCTTCAGCCGTACGATCCGCCGCTCCAGCTCCTCGTCCGGGAAGCCGATGTGCAGGAACAGACAGCGCCGGCGCAGGGCCTCGGACAGCTCACGGCTGGCGTTGGAGGTGAGCACGACGAACGGGCGGCGGGTGGCCGCGATGGTGCCCAGCTCGGGGACGGTCACCTGGAAGTCGCTGAGCACCTCCAGGAGCAGCCCCTCCACCTCGACGTCGGCCTTGTCGGTCTCGTCGATCAGCAGCACTTTGGGGTCGTCGCCGCGGATGGCGGTCAGCAGCGGCCGCGCGAGCAGGAACTCCTCGCTGAAGATGTCCGTGCGTGTCTCGTCCCAGGTCTCGTCGCGGCCGGCGGTGATCCGCAGCAACTGCTTGGCGTGGTTCCACTCGTACAGCGCGCGGGACTCGTCGACGCCCTCGTAGCACTGCAGCCGTACCAGCCGGGCGTCCGCGACCTGGGCGACGGCCTTGGCCAGCTCCGTCTTGCCGACCCCGGCGGGGCCCTCCACCAGCAGCGGCTTGCCCAGCCGGTCGGCCAGGAAGACGGTCGTGGCGACCGCGGGCGACGCCAGATAGCCGGTCTCGGCGAGGCGTGCGGAGACGTCGTCTACGGAAGTGAACAACGGGGCCTCCGGCTGGTTCGGGTTCGGTGTCCAGGTCTCTATCTAAGCGCTTGTTCAGCGCGCCTGTCACGTGGGTACCGCGGTGGTGACCGCTCCGTGACGACAGTGACCGTACTGGTGCCGTGGCCGCCTTCCCGCCGGGCGGCGGTGCGGGTACAGGTTGTCCATGACGAGCAACGGGGGCTGCCGCCGGTCGTGGTGGCGGAGATTACGCGACGCGGTGCTGGGCGCCCGCACCGACACGAAGGCCGACGGACTGGCCAACCTGGTGGAACCGGGCCGCGAGGCGGCGTACGAGCGGTTCATCGCCGCCTATCCCGGCCAGCACATGAACCTCCAGCTGATCCACGGCGAGGCACAGCGGTCGTTCGAGTACGAGACCCGGCAGTCGCTGCGGATCACGGTCGGCTGTGTCCTGGGCAATGTGCTGCACGACCCGCGACTGGCCGGCGGGGAGTGCGACAGGCATCTGAAGGAGTACCTCAACAAGGAGATCGCGGGCCTGCGGGCCCGGATCGACCAGGACTGCGCGCTCGCCGTGAGCCGCGGCATCAACGTCGGACTCAGCCTCGGCGCGCTGATCAGCGTCGTACTGCTGAGCGCGCCGCTCGTGGTGGGGGCCGTGGGGCTGCTCGACGTCCTGCGCGTGCACATCGGGTGCAGCGACCGGTGGAGCCTGATGGGCGCCTTCGTGTGCGGCGGGGTGGGCGCGTTCGGCGCGGTGCTCAGCGTGCTGGTGCGGCTGCGCAGGAACGGGGAGGCGCTCGTCCGCCGCCGCACCAACGGCGACCGGGGCACCGTGGCCCCGGGACAGCTGGCGCGCGGCATGCGCCACGAGGGCGTGTACCGGGTCTTCGTCGGCTGGATCCTGGCCCTGGCGGTGTACTTCCTGCTCAACGCGGACATCGTGCAGGTGATCGACACGCCCGCGACCACCGGCGAGATCTGCGCCGCCCACGCGGACGGGGCGGGCACCGCGTTCTGGGGCTTCTGGTGTGCGGTCGGCTTCCTGGCCGGCTTCAACGAGCGCTGGGCCTTCGGCCTGCTGGACCGCTCCCGGACCGACCGCAGTGACCAGCCCCCGCGCCAGGCGCCGACCACCGACACCGGCGGCGGCTGACCCGCGCCACAGCCGGGGCCGACGGCCAGGGCCCCGGGGTCAGTTCACCAGCACGACCTCCAGGGTCCGCGGCCCGTGCACCCCCTCCACCCGGTCCAGCTCGATGTCGCTGGTCGCCGAAGGACCGGAGATCCAGGTCGACGGGCGGGTCGGATCAAGGCGTTCGAGGGCCTGCGGCACGGCGGAGACGACCTGCCCGGGGACGCGGACCACGCAGATGTGGTGGTCGGGGACCAGGGTGATCCGGCGGCGCCCCTGGTCGGGGCCGCCGTCCAGCACGAGGGTGCCCGTCTCGGCGATCGCCACCGCACACGCCGTGACCACGCTGTCGACGCGGTCGAGTTCCTGCGGGGTGCTGTCCGGGCGGTCGGCGACCCGCGCGGCCTCCGTGGCCGCCAGCCAGCCCTCGTCGAGCCCGGCCGGCACGAGCACCGAGGCCGACTTCCGCGCGGCCAGCAACCCGGCGATCACCGACGGGAGTTCGGCGGCCGTACAGCGGTGCACGATCGCCCGGTAGTCCGCCAGGTTCTCCGCGAGCAGGTCCACCGTCTCCGCGACGGTGCGCTCGCCGTGCTCGCGCAGATAGTCCCGCGGGACGGCCTGTTCGTACGGCGTGTCGTCCCGCGGAACGTCCGCGAGCGCGCGCTCCACCCGGCCCAGGATGCGTTCCCTGCTGCTCACTTGGCGGCCCCCTTGTCGCCGTTCTCGCCGCTCGTGCGCCGCCACCAGTCGCGGAAGGGCTCGGGAGGTACGGCCGGCAGGTCGCGGGTGCCGGTCCACGCCCGGCCGGGGCCCGGGAGCGTACGGGGATGCAGGCGCCGGGTGCGGGAGGCGAGCCGCTGACCGGTGCGCAGGGCGCCCGGGTGGGTGAAGGCCCAGCGTGCCGCGCGCATGGCGGCCCGCTCGGCGGCATGCCCCTTCGCGGGTTGCAGCACCACCTTGTTGCCCTCCCGGATCACCTGCCCGCCCTGCACGACCCGCTCGCGCAGATGCACCAGCACCTCGGGGATGTCGATGGCCACCGGGCACACCTCGTAACAGGCCCCGCAGAGCGAGGAGGCATAGGGGAGGGACGCGTCGATCTCGCTTGCCGTGCCCCGGAGCTGGGGGCTGAGGATGGCGCCGATCGGGCCGGGGTAGACCGAGCCGTACGCATGGCCGCCCGCCCGCTCGTACACCGGGCACACATTGAGACACGCCGAGCAGCGGATGCAGCGCAGCGCCTGACGTCCGACCTGGTCGGCGAGCGTGTCGGTGCGGCCGTTGTCGAGCAGGACCAGATGGAAGGTGCTGGGGCCGTCCTCGTCCGTGGTGCCGGTCCACATGCTCGTGTACGGGTTCATGCGCTCGGCCGTGGAGGAGCGGGGGAGGGTCTGCAGGAACACCTCCAGGTCCCGCCAGGCCGGCACGGTCTTCTCGATGCCCACGACGGAGATCAGGGTCTCGGGCAGGGTCAGGCACATCCGGCCGTTGCCCTCCGACTCGACCACGACCAGTGTGCCGGTCTCGGCGACCATGAAGTTGGCGCCGGAGATGCCGACCTTGGCGCGCAGGAACTTCTCCCGCAGATGGAGCCGGGCGGCCTCGGCCAGTTCGGCGGGCGTGTCGGTCAGGCCCTCGGGGGCCGGGCGGCCCCACTCGCCCATCTCGGCGCGGAAGATGTCCCGGATCTCGCCCCGGTTGCGATGGATCGCCGGGACCAGGATGTGCGAGGGCCGGTCCTTGCCCAACTGCACGATCAGCTCGGCGAGATCGGTCTCGTAGGCGCGGATGCCCTCCGCCTCCAGCGCCTCGTTGAGCCCGATCTCCTGTGTCGCCATCGACTTGACCTTGACGACCTCCGACTCGCCGGTCTCCTTGACCAGTCGAGCCACGATCCGGTTCGCCTCCGCGGCGTCCACGGCCCAGTGGACGGTGCCCCCGGCCGCCGTCACCGACTCCTCCAACTGCACCAGATAGCGGTCGAGGTGACGGAGCGTATGGTCCTTGATCCGCCTGCCGGCCTCCCGCAGCGCCGCCCAGTCGGACACCTCCGCCACCGCCTTCGCCCGCTTGGCGCGGATGGTGTGGGTGGCGTGCCGCAGATTGCCGCGCAGGGTCTGATTGTGCACGGCCTCTCGCGCGGCCTCGGGAAACGCAGGGTGGGTGGGTGGGGGAAACGCAGGGTGGGTGGGTGGGGGAAACGCAGGCATCCCTATGAACGTTCCGCTCATCCGGCCGGCTCCTCCTCCGTGCTCGCCAGGATCTCCGCGATGTGCACCGGCCGCAGATCGGCCCCGAGCCGGGTCATGGTGCCGCCGATGTGCATCAGACAGGAGTTGTCGGCCGCGCACAGCACCTCCGCACCCGTCGACTCGGCGTTGCGCACCTTGTCGGTGCCCATCGCCGCCGAGACGTCGGGGTTCTTCACCGCGAAGGTCCCGCCGAATCCGCAGCACTCCTCGGCCCCGGGCAACTCGACCAACTCCAGCCCCCGCACGGCCCGCAGGAGTCGCCGCGGCCGGTCACCGAGCCCCAGGCTCCGCAGCCCGTGGCAGGTCGGGTGGTACGTCACCCGGTGCGGGTAGTACGCCCCGACGTCCGTCACCCCCAGCACGTCCACCAGGAACTCCGTGAGCTCGTACGTCTTGGGGACCACCGGCGCCAGGGTGGCCGCGAGCGTGTCCCCGCGCCCCTCCGCCCGCGCCCGTTCACCCATCCGCGGATACAGCTCCCGCACCATCGCCCCGCACGAGCCGGACGGCGTGACGATCGCCTCGTACTCGCCGAAGACATCGGAGAAATGCCGGGCGAGCGGCTCCGCCTCATGCCGGTAACCGGTGTTGTAGTGCGCCTGCCCGCAACAGGTCTGCGCCATCGGGAAGTCGATGTCGACGCCCAGTCTGGTCAGCAGTTTCACCACCGCGCGGCCGGTGTCCGGATAGAGCGTGTCGTTGACGCAGGTCAGGAACAGGGCGACACGCATCGCGGCTCCTTGGGGTCGATCATCGGATGAGTGCAGGGTAATGGGCGGGGACGGGCGCGGGGAGACCCCGGCTCACCGCGCGGCGAGTCGGGCCTCGGCCTCCCGCCAGCGCGCCGTCGTGCCCAGCGGCTCGTACCGGGTGAGCGGCTGGGTGCGGGCGACCAGCCGGCGCAGGTCGGTGTGATCGCCGGACAGACCGTGGGCGCGCGCCTGGACCAGGACGTTGCCGAAAGCCGCGGCCTCCGCCGGGCCCGCCACCACCGGCAGCCCGCAGGCGTCGGCGGTGAGTTGGCACAGCAGCGCGTTGCGGGTGCCGCCGCCGACCACGTGCACGACGTCCACCGGATGGCCGGCCAGCCGCTGGGCGTCCTGGACGGCCCGGCGATGGGCCAGGGCGAGGGAGTCGAGGATGCACCGCGTGACCTCGCCGGGGGTGAGCGGCACCGGCTGCCCGGTCGTCCGGCAGGCCTCGGCGATCCGCTCCGGCATCCGGCCGGGCGCCAGGAACGCAGGGTCCCCCGCGTCCACGACCGACCGCAGCGCCGGAACCTCGGCCGCCGCGCGCAGCAGCCCGTCGAGATCCGGGTCGTCCCAGGCCCGTACGCACTCCTGCAGCAGCCACAGCCCCATGATGTTGCGGAGATACCGGACCGTGCCGTCCAGCCCCAGCTCGTTGGTGAAGTTGGCGACGCGGCTCTCCTCGGTGAGCACCGGGGCGTCCAGCTCAAGGCCCGCCAGGGACCAGGTGCCGGTGCAGATGTAGGCGAAGCGCTCGCCGACGGCCGGGACCGCGGCCACCGCCGACGCGGTGTCGTGCGAGCCGACCGCCGTCACCGGCACGGGACCGGCGAGCCCCGTCTCCTCCAGCACCTCGGCCCGCAGCACACCCGCCGGGTCGCCCGGCTGCCGCAGCGGCGCGAAGAGGCCGAGGTCGATGCCCAGGCGGGCGGCGACGTCGTACGACCACTGGCGCGTGCGGGGGTCGATGAGCTGGGTGGTGGAGGCGTTGGTGAGTTCCGTGCCCTGCTCGCCCGTCAGCCAGTAGGCGATCAGGTCGGGGACGAGCAACAGGCGTGCGGCATGGGCGAGTTGCCGGGTCTCGCGGGCCGCCGTCAGCTGGTACAGGGTGTTGATGGGCGCGTACTGCAGTCCGGTCGCCGCGTACAGCTCGGGGGCGGGCACGGTCGCCCACACCTTCTCCGCGGCGCCCTCGGTGCGGGCGTCCCGGTAGTGCACGGGGTTGCCGAGCAGGGCTCCGTCGGCGTCGAGCAGCCCGTAGTCCACGCCCCAGCCGTCGATGCCGACGGAGTCCACCTGCCCGGCCGCCCCCAGCCCCTCCAACACCCCGGCGTACAGCGCGAGGACGTCCCAGCGCAGCCCCTCCGGCACCCGGACGGGCCGGTTGGGGAAACGATGTGCCTCGGCCAGCTCCAGGCTGTCGGGGCCGACACGGCCGACCATCACACGCCCGCTGGAGGCACCGAGGTCGACCGCCGCGTACGACTTCACGGCGGCGCTCACCGCAGGAACGCGGCCGCCACACCCGCGTCGACCGGGACGTGCAGCCCCGTGGTGTGCGTCAGGTCCCCGCCCGTGAGCGCGAACACGGCGTTCGCGACATGCTCCGGCAGCACTTCCCGCTTGAGGATGGTCCGCTGTGCGTAGAACTCGCCCAGCTTCTCCTCCTCTACCCCGTACACCGCCGCCCGCTGTGCGCCCCAGCCACCGGCGAAGATCCCGGAGCCGCGCACCACACCGTCCGGGTTGACCCCGTTGACCCGGATCCCATGATCACCCAACTCCGCGGCCAGCAAACGGACTTGATGGGCCTGGTCGGCCTTGGTGGCGGAGTAGGCGATGTTGTTCGGCCCGGCGAAGACGGCGTTCTTCGAGGCGATGTAGACGATGTCACCGCCCAGCCCCTGCGCGATCATCACCCGGGCCGCCTCCCGCGACACCAGGAACGAACCGCGGGCCATGATGTCGTGCTGGAGGTCCCAGTCCTCGGCCGAGGTCTCCAGCAGCGGCTTGGAGATGGAGATCCCCGCGTTGTTGACCACGAGGTCGACCCCGCCGAAGGCGAGCAGCGCCGCCCTGAAGCCCGCGGCGATCTGCGCCTCGTCCGTCACGTCCACGGTCACCGCCACGGCCTTGTCCGGCCCGCCCAGCTCCTCGGCGACCTTCCCGGCGTTGTCCGCGTCGAGGTCGGCGACGACGACACAGGCCCCCTCGGCGACCAGCCGATGCGCGATCGCCCTCCCGATCCCGCTGCCCGCGCCCGTCACCAGCGCCACCCGGGTCGCCAGGGCCTTCGGCCTCGGCATCCGCCGGAGCTTGGCCTCCTCCAGCGCCCAGTACTCGATGCGGAACTTCTCCGACTCCTCGATCGGCGCGTACGTCGACACCGCCTCTGCCCCGCGCATCACATGGAGCGCGTTGACGTAGAACTCGCCGGCCACGCGCGCCGTCTGCCCGTCCTTGCCGAAGCTGAACATCCCCACGCCGGGCACCAGCACGATCGCCGGGTCGGCGCCGCGCATGGCGGGGGAGTCGGGAAGGGCGTGCCGCCGGTAGTAGGCCGCGTATTCCTCGCGGTACTGGGCATGCAGCTCCGTCAGCCGGGCGACGGCTTCCGCCACCGGCACGGTCGGCGGCAGGTCCAGGACGAGGGGCCGTACCTTCGTCCGCAGGAAGTGGTCGGGGCACGACGTACCCAGCGCGGCGAGCCGCGGGTGCTCGGCCCGCGCGAGGAAGTCGAGGACGGCGTCGGAGTCGTCGAAGTGCCCGACCTGCGCCCGGTCCTGGGAGGCGACGGCACGCACATACGGCGCGAGCGCGGCCGCCCGCTCCCGCCGCTCACCCTCGGGCAGCGCCTCGTACCCGTCGATCACGGGCCCGAACGGCTCCGCCTTCCCGCGCTCGGCGAGGAAGGCCTCGGCGGTACGGATGATGTGCAGCGAGTTCCGCTCGCACTCCTCGGAGCTGTCGCCCCACGCGGTGATCCCGTGCCCGCCCAGGACACACCCGACGGCCTGCGGGTTGGCCTCCTTGATCGCGGCGATGTCCAGCCCGAGCCGGAACCCGGGCCGCCGCCACGGCACCCAAACCACGGTGTCGCCGAAGCACTCGACTGTCAGCTTCTCCCCGTCGGCGGCACACGCCAGCGCGATGCCGGAGTCGGGGTGCAGATGGTCCACGTGCGGGGCGTCGACCAGCCCGTGCATGGCGGTGTCGATGGACGGAGCCGCTCCGCCCTTCCCGTGCAGGCAGTAGTCGAACGCGGCGACCATCTCGTCCTCGCGCTCGACGCCCGGGTAGACCTCCGTAAGCGCCCGAAGCCGGTCGAGCCGCAGCACGGCGAGCCCGCCCTCGGTGAGCGTCCCGAGATCGCCCCCGGACCCCTTCACCCACATCAGCTCGACATCGTGGCCGGTCACGGGATCGGTGTCGGTGCCTTTGGCGGACGCGTTGCCGCCGGCGTAGTTGGTATTGCGCGGATCGGCGCCGAGCCGATGGGAACGGGCGAGAAGAGCGGCGGCTTCGGGGTGGGGTGCCATGATCTTCGGTTCCTTACTCAGAAAAGGGGTGAGTGCATGTCTTTCAGGGGCGCGGGGCTGTATCGATATGCGGCTCCGCCGCGTGGGCGCGACCAGCCACAACGAACCCGCAGCCCGCAACGATCGGATCCCGGCAGACGCTCACGCCCCCCAACCGGCCTGCCGACCACCAACCCGCTCAGCAACAATCCGCTCGCCCCACCCGGACAGGGCATACGCACCGACGGGGTCGCGATCCAGCCCCATCTCTTCCCGTACGTCAGCCAACAAAGGCCGCACGTCGGTGTTGTACGCGTCCATCAACACCGCGTTGGCCCCCAGCACATCACCGGAGGCCTGCGCCTCGGCCAACGCCAACCGGTCAACCAGCAGCGCCTTCGCCGTAGCCTCCTGAACATTCATCACCGAACGGATGATCGCCGGAATCTTCGCCTCGACGTTGTGACACTGATCGAGCATGAACGCGACCTCCGGCCCGAACCCACCCCCACGCACCACCTCGTACATGATCCGGAACAGCTGGAACGGATCCGCCGCCCCCACCATCAGGTCGTCGTCCGCGTAGAACCGCGAATTGAAGTCGAACCCCCCGAGCTTCCCCTCCCGCAGCAGCGTGGCGACGATGAACTCGATGTTGGTCCCCGGCGCGTGGTGCCCCGTGTCCACCACGACCTGCGCCTTGGGCCCGAGCTTCAGACAGTGGGCGTAGGCCGTACCCCAGTCCGGGACGTCCGTCGTATAGAACGCGGGCTCGAAGAGCTTGTACTCCAGCAGCAACCGCTGCCCCTCGCCGAGCCGCCCGTACACCTCGGCCAGCCCCTCGGCCAGCCGGTCCTGCCGTGCCCGTACGTCGTCCTGCCCCGGATAGTTCGTACCGTCCGCGAACCACAGCTTCAGGTCCTTCGACCCGGTCGCGTCCATGATGTCGACGCACTCCAGGAGATGATCGACGGCCTTGCGCCGCACCGCGGCATCCGGATGGCAGATGCTGCCGAGCCGGTAGTCGTCGTCCTGGAAGGTGTTGGAGTTGATCGCGCCGAGCTTCAGGCCGCGCTCCTCGGCGAACTTCGCCAGGGCGGCGTAGTCCTCCACCGTGTCCCACGGAATGTGCAGGGCGACGGTCGGCGCAACGCCGGTGAGCGCATGCACCCGCGCCGCGTCCTCCAGCTTCTCCCATGGATTGCGTGGTACGCCCTGCTGGGCGAACACCTTGAAGCGCGTCCCCGAGTTCCCGTACGCCCACGAGGGCGTCTCGATGGCCTGGGTCTTCAGCGCGGCCTTCACGGCGGCGAGGTCGGTCACTTCAGGGCTCCTGTGGTGTCGGTCGGAACGACTGAGCGTGTGAAACGATTCAGAACCGCAAGCTATGAGCCCTCCCGAGGGGTGTCAAGCCATCCGGCCGTCCGTGTTTTCCGTGGCTCGTCCGCGACCTTCGGCTATCGAAATATTTTCGACAGGACCCATTGACGCGACATGGCTGCCGTGCCTAACGTCCCGGCCATCCAGTTGAAACCTTTCACGGCGTGGTGGGGGCCGTCCCGCCCGCGTCGTCGAGGAGCTCCCATGACCCACGCGTCCGACACGGGACCGCCCCCGGTGCTGGCGCTGAAGGACGTCTCCAAGTCCTTCGGCGCCGTACGCGCCCTGCGGGACGTTTCCCTGGAGCTGTTTCCCGGCGAGGTGCACGCCCTCGCCGGTGAGAACGGTGCGGGCAAGTCGACCCTCATCAAGACCCTCGCGGGGGTGCACCGACCGGACGCCGGTCACGTGCTGCTCGACGGCCGGCCCGTCGTCCTGCACGGCCCCGGCGACGCCCGCGACGCCGGAATCGCCGTCATCTACCAGGAGCCCACGCTCTTCCCCGACCTGTCGATCGCCGAGAACATCTTCATGGGCCGTCAGCCCCGGCGCACCCTCGGCCGCATCGACCACAAGGCCACCCACGCGGCGACCGCCGCCCTGATGAAGCGGCTCGGCGTCGAACTCGACCCCGAACGGCCCGCCCGCGGTCTGTCCATCGCCGACCAGCAGATCGTCGAGATCGCCAAGGCGCTCTCCTTCGACGCCCGGGTCCTGATCATGGACGAGCCCACGGCCGCCCTGACCGGCAGCGAGGTCTCCCGGCTCTTCGGCGTCGTACGCACCCTGCGCGAACAGGGTGCCGCGGTGCTGTTCATCTCGCACCGGCTGGAGGAGATCTTCCGGATCTGCCGGCGTGTCACCACGCTCCGGGACGGCGCCCTGATCGCCGGCGAGCTCCTCGCCGGCATGACCGAGGAGGACCTGGTCCGCCGTATGGTCGGCCGCGACCTCGACGAGCTCTACCCGAAGCAGGACGTCGTGCCGGGTGAAGTCGCGCTGAGCGTACGGCGGCTGACTCGCGAGGGTGTCTTCACCGACGTCTCCTTCGAGGTGCGGCACGGCGAGATCGTAGGCCTCGCCGGGCTGGTCGGTGCGGGGCGCACCGAGGTGGCCCGGGCCGTGTTCGGCGTCGACCGGTGGGACGCGGGGGAGGTCGAGGTCCGGGGCAGGAAGCTGACCAACGGCGCCCCCTCCACCGCGATGGGCGCCGGGCTCGCCCTCGTCCCCGAGGACCGGCGCGCCCAGGGCCTGGTGATGGACATGTCCATCGAGCGGAACATCGGTCTGACCGGACTCCGTACGACCGTGAAGGCCGGGCTGATGGACCGGGGCGCCGAACGCAGTCGCTCCCTCGACTGGGCGGTCAGGCTCCGGGTGAAGTACGCCCGGATCGCCGACGCCGTCTCCACGCTCTCCGGCGGCAACCAGCAGAAGGTCGTCCTCGCCAAGTGGCTGGCCACCGGCCCGAAGGTGCTGATCGTCGACGAGCCCACCCGCGGTATCGACGTCGGCACGAAGGCAGAGGTGCACCGGCTGCTCAGCGAGCTGGCCGCCGACGGGGTGGCCGTCCTGATGATCTCCTCCGACCTGCCCGAGATCCTCGGCATGGCCGACCGCGTGCTCGTGATGCACGAGGGCCGGATCACCGCCGAGATCCCGCGCGCCGAAGCCACCGAGGAAACCGTGATGGCCGCAGCCACCGGGAGGGCCGCCGCATGACGGTGACCGCCCCGAACGAGACACCGCTCGCCGAGGTGCCCGAATCCAGCGGCACCCGGCTGGTCGACCGGGTCTTCAAGATGCGCGAACTCGCCATTGTGGTCGTCTTCCTGGTGATGATCGCCGTCACCCAGGCGGGCAACAGCGAGTTCCTGTCCGAGCAGGGCATCAAGGACCTGCTGCTCAACGCGACCATCCTGGTGCTGGTCGCCACCGGCCAGTCCCTGGTGGTGATCTCGCGGAACGTCGATCTGTCGGTCGGCTCGACCCTCGGCATCAGCGCCTTCGCCGCCGGCACTTATCTGCAAGGCGGCGGGAACGCGGTCGTCGCCGTCGCCCTGGCGGTCCTGCTCGGCATCGGCTTCGGGCTGCTCAACGGCCTGCTGGTCAGCCTCGGTCAGGTGCCCGCGCTCGTCGTCACGCTCGGCACGCTGTACATCGTCCGCGGCATCGACTCCATCTGGGTCGGCTCCCGGCAGATCACCGCGGCCGATCTCCCGGGCGGATTCGTCGACTTCGGCTCGGGCGGCATCTCGGCGGTGCCCTGGCTCGCCCTGATCGCCCTGGCGGTGCTGGTCGCCACCGCCTACTACCTCAAGCACTTCGGCAGCGGACGCGAGCTGTACGCGCTCGGCTCCAACCCCGAGGCCGCCCGGCTCGCCGGCATCCCCGTGCGCAAGCGGATCCTGACCGCGTACACCTTCTGCGGCGGCCTGGCCGGGCTCGCGGGAGCCATGTACCTCGCCCGCTTCGGCAACGTCGACTCCGGCACCGGCAACGGCTACGAACTCACCGTGGTCAGCGCGGTCGTGGTCGGCGGCATCGCCTTCACCGGCGGCTCCGGCAGCGTGTACGGCGCGGCCCTCGGCGCGCTGCTGCTCACCTCTGTCAACAGCGTGCTGCCCGCCCTCGGTGTCAGCTCCGTCTGGGTGCTCGCCATCAACGGCATCCTGCTCCTCCTCGCCATCGCGGTCGACCGCGTCGTCGCACTGCGGGTGGCCCGGGCCCTGAAGAAGAGGAACGCCCGCCATGCCTGACTCCCTGACGCGCGCGATCCGTTGGGACACCGTCGTCGGCGCGCTCCTGATCGCCCTCCTGCTGCTGTCGTTCTCCTTCGTGGACGGCTTCGGCAATGCCCTCAACCTGTCCTTCCTGATCGGCAACACGCTCCCGATCGCGCTGATCGCCCTGCCGATGACTTTGCTCGTGGTCGCGGGCGAGATCGACCTCTCCGTCGCGTCCACCGCCGGTCTGTCCGGGGCCGTGCTGGGCAAGCTCTGGAACGAGGGCATGGCCATCGAGACGATCATCCCGCTGTGCCTGCTCCTCGGCGTGGCATGCGGCCTGGTCAACGGTCTGCTCGTGACCCGCCTCGGGCTGCCGTCCCTCGCCGTCACCATCGGCACCCTCGCCGCCTACCGGGGCATCGCACAGATCGTGCTCGGCTCGGACGCGGTGACCGACTTCCCCACGCAGTACCTGGACTTCGCGGCCGGACGCATCGGGAACAGCTTCGTGCCCCAGGCCTTCCCGCTCTTCCTGGTGCTGCTCGCGATCGCCGTGGTCGTGCTGCACGCCACCCCCTTCGGCCGGTCGCTGTTCGCGGTCGGCGCGAGCGAGGAGGCGGCCCGGTTCGCGGGCATCCGCGTCAAGCGCCACAAGCTGATCCTGTTCACCGCCACCGGTTTCATGGCCTCCCTCACCGGCGTCTTCTGGGCGCTGCACTACGCCAGCGCCCGCTACGACAACGCCACCGGACTCGAACTCTCCGTCGTCGCGGCCGTGTTGCTCGGCGGCATCGACTTCGACGGCGGCAGGGGCACGCTCGGCGGCGCGATCGCGGGAGTCTTCCTGCTCGGCGCGCTGCAGAACGTGATGAGCCTGCTGAATGTCTCCGCCCAGTCGCAGATCGTCGTCACCGGCGTGCTGCTGGTCGTCTCCGTGCTCGGACCTCGGGTCGTTCGCCGGATCTCCGTGGCGAGGGCGGGCCGTAGAGCCACCTCGACTCCGATCTCGTAACCCCGCTCACCCTCGTAAAGGACCTTCCTCATGCGCAAGTCATCCCTCCGCCGTGCCTGCGCGGCCCTCGCCGCCGTCTCCTCCCTCGCCCTCGCCGCCACCGCCTGCGGCGGCACCACCAAGAACGACGTCAAGAACGAGAGCACCGGCTCGGCCGCCTCGGCCGGCAAGGCGGACCCGGGCGCCGCCCTCAAGAAGGGCCTCACCGTCGGCTTCCTGCCCAAGCAGGTCAACAACCCGTACTTCACCTCCGCCGACAAGGGCGGCGAGCAGGCCCTGACCGAACTGGGCTCGAAGTACAAGGAGGTCGGCCCGTCCAGCGCCACCGACACCGCCGGCCAGGTGAGTTACGTCAACACGCTCACCCAGCAGCAGGTGAACGCGATGGCCGTCTCCGCGCAGGACCCGGGCGCCCTGTGCACCGCGCTCAAGCAGGCCATGGAGAACGGCATCAAGGTCGTCACCTACGACTCCGACACCAACCCCGAGTGCCGCAACGCCTTCGTCTCGCAGGCCGGCGCGGAGGACCTGGGCCGTACCGAAGTACAGCTGCTCGCCGAACAGATCGGCTACAAGGGCGAGATCGCGATCCTGTCGGCCGCGCAGACCGCGACGAACCAGAACACCTGGATCGGCTATATGAAGGACGAGCTGAAGGACCCCAAGTACAAGAACGTCAAGCTGGTCAAGATCGCCTACGGCAACGACGACGCCCAGCAGTCCTTCCAGCAGACCCAGGGTCTCCTCCAGGAGCACCCGAACCTGAAGGGGATCATCTCCCCGACCACGGTCGGCATCAAGGCCGCCGCCCAGTACCTGTCCGGCTCCAAGTACAAGGGCAAGGTCAAGCTCACCGGCCTCGGCACCCCCAACGACATGCGCAAGTACATCAAGAACGGCACCGTCGACGCCTTCGAGCTGTGGGACCCGGCCAGGCTCGGCGACCTGGCCGCCCGTACCGCCGTCGCCCTGGTGTCCGGACAGATCACCGGCAAGGAGGGCGAGACCTTCGAGGCCGGCTCCACGTCGTACACCATCGGCAAGGACGGCGTGATCACCCTCGGCAAGCCGACGGTCTTCGACAGCAGGAACATCGACCAGTTCAACTTCTGACGATCGGATTCCGGCGATCCAAGGGGTGTTGATGCAGCGCGTGTGCTTCCTGCTGAAGGTCCGGGCGGAGCGTCTCGACGAGTACCGCGAGCGGCACGCCGCCGTCTGGCCGGAGGTGCTCGACGCGCTCTCCGCCACCGGCTGGCACAACTACTCGCTCTTCCTGCGCGAGGACGGCCTGCTCGTCGGCTATCTGGAGACCGAGGACTTCGCGGCCGCGCGGGCCGGCATGGCGGCCACCGAGGTCAACGCCCGCTGGCAGGCGGATATGGCGCCGTTCTTCGAGTCGCTGGACGGCGCCGGACCCGACGAAGCCATGAAGCCCCTCACCGAAGTCTTCCACCTCGCCTGAACCGGAGGGTTCCGCTCATGACAGGACGCCCCTCGGCCGTCATGCAGGGCATCAGCCAACTGGACGCCCAGGCCGTCTACTTCGTGTCCTACGACGGCCTGGTCAACAACAACTCCTTCCAGAAGAACGGCCTGCTCACCCACGGGAGTCATCAGTACGCCGCCTGGTACACCGCCACCCGCCACGCCGTGGTGGCCCGCCGGGTCCTCGGCGGCTCCGGCTGGTCGACCGTCACGCTTCCCCACACCCTCAAGAGCGACGACTCCCACAATGTGATCTCCATGGGCGTCTCGCGCTCAGACGGCCGGCTGCACCTCGTCATGGACGCGCACAGCGACGGCTTCTGCTACGTCAAGTCGGTCGTCGGACTCCTCGACGACCCCGCGTCCGCCTCCTGGAACCCGTCCGTCTTCGGTGCCGTACGGACGACACTCGACGGGCTCGCCCTCACGTCGCGGTTCACCTACCCCCAGTTCGTCACCACGCCCGAGGGCAGGTTGCAGCTCAGCTACCGCGTCGGCATCTCCGGCGACGGCCGCAACGCGCTCGCCGAGTACGACGGCTCGGCCTGGACCGCGCTGGGGGAGTGGAGCAGCTCCACCGGCACCTACACCAGCGCGCACGGCTCCAGCGGCGCCCGCAACATGTATCTGCACGGCCTCGACTACGACGCGGCCGGCCGACTGCACGCCTTCTTCACCTGGCGTGAGCAGAACACCGCCGTGACGGGCTCCGGCGGGGGGCTCACCAATCACGACACCGGCTATGTCCACTCCACCGACCGCGGCCGTACCTGGCGCACCGACGCGGGCACCCCGGTGGGCACCACGGGTACCCCGGACACCGTCGCGGTCACCGACTCCGGCCTGGTCGTCGACTCCCTCGGCCCCGACCACGCCCTGATGAACCAGGAGAGCCAGGCCGTCGACTCCACCGGCCTGCCGCACGCGATCATCAGCCATGTCCCCGGCCGCTTCGGCCCGTGCACCACGGACTACGTCGCCGACCGCACGGCGAACGGCCGGGCCTTCCACGTCCGCAAGGACTCCTCCGGCACCTGGCGGAAGACCGAGATCCCCGTCGTGCCGGACTCCAGCCAGCGCACCAAACTGGTCCTGGACCGCTACGACAACGCCTATGCGATCTTCCCCTACGGCCGGATCGCGGGTGCCTCGAAGTCCTCCGGGTACACGGACTGGGCGCCGCTGTACGACGGCAGTGACCTGAACGCGTTCGGGGAGGTCGTGATCGACGAGACACGGGTCGCGGCGGACAACGTGCTGTCGTTCATGTACCAGGAGAAGTCGGTCGGCACGACCCCCTCGGCACTTCATGTCGTGGACTTCGCACTCCCTGCCTGACCGGTCCGTTCCGGGCAGCGGTGACGGTAATGTGAAGGCCTCCCCGCCGCCCCTCGTTCACCAGGAGGTCCCTGCCCGATGGCCCAGTCGGTGGGTATCAAGGACGTCGCCCGCGCCGCCGGAGTGTCGGTGGGCACGGTCTCGAACGTCATCAACCGTCCGGACTCCGTCGCCAGCGAGACCCGGGCGCGTGTGCAGTCGGCGATCGACCGGCTCGGCTACGTCCGCAGCGAGTCCGCGCGCCAGCTGCGCGCGGGCCGCAGCCGGATCATGGGCCTGCTCGTCCTCGACATGGGCAACCCGTTCTTCGTCGACGTGGCGCGCGGCGCCGAGCGGACGGCGCGGGAGGCCGGGCTCGGCGTGATGGTCTGCAACAGCGCGCAGAACGCGGGCGAGGAGGCCGAGTATCTGTCGCTCTTCGCCGAGCAGCGGGTGCGCGGGGTGCTGCTCACGCCGGCCGACGCGACAGGGCGCAACATCGAGTCGTTCCGCCGGCACGGCATCCCGTTCGTGCTGGTCGACCGGGTCTCCGAGGGCACCACGGAGTGCTCGGTCTCCGTCGACGACGTGGCGGGCGGCGCCCTGGCCGTGGGCCACCTGGTCGACGCCGGGCACCGCTCCATCGCGTACGTCAGCGGACCGCCCGGACTGAACCAGGTCCGCGACCGCCGCACCGGCGCCCTGAACGCGCTCGCGGAGGCCGGGCTCGGTCCGCAGGCCCTGCGCGAGCTGCCCACCGAGCGCCTCGATGTCGCGGCCGGCCGGGACGCCGGCGCCCGGCTCCTCGGTCTCGCCGAGCGCCCGACCGCCGTCTTCTGCGCCAACGACCTGCTCGCCCTCGGCGTCCTGCAGGCCATGTACGCGGCCGGGGTCACCGTGCCCGACGACCTCGCCATCGTCGGCTACGACGACATCGAGTTCGCGGCCGCGGCCGCCGTCCCGCTCACCTCGGTACGGCAGCCCGCGGTCACCATGGGCGCCCTGGCCGCCGAGCTCCTGCTGGAGGAGACCGAGACGCAGAACGGGCCGGGCGCGCACGAGCACCGGCGGGTGGTGCTCCAGCCGGAGCTCGTGGTGCGCCGCTCCAGTCTCGCCGCCCGCTGATCTCCGGTTCAGTAAGAATCCATGATCCCGGGGGTCGGACGCCGGACGGACATGTGTTGAACTGGGACGCGACCATCCGTCCGTCCCGGGAGACCTGTTGAGCCTCAGCTACCGCCAGCCCGGCGTCGTCCTCACCGACCGCCGCTTCACCGTGCCCCTGGACCACGCCGACCCGCGGGGCGAGACGATCGAGCTCTACGCCCGTGAGGTCGTCGCCAGTGACAAGGTGCGGCAGGACCTGCCGTGGCTGGTCTATCTCCAGGGCGGTCCCGGCTATGGGGCGAACCGTTTCATCGGGCGGCAGGCCTGGCTCGACCGCGCCCTGGAGGAGTACCGCGTCCTGCTCCTCGACCAGCGCGGCACCGGCCACTCCACACCCGCCAACCGTCAGACCCTCCCGCTGCGCGGCGGCCCCGCCGAGCAGGCCGACTACCTCGCCCACTTCCGCGCCGATTCGATCGTCCGCGACTGCGAGCTGATCCGCGCCCGGCTCACCGGCGGCGCTCCCTGGACCGTCCTCGGCCAGAGCTTCGGCGGCTTCTGCACGGTCAGCTATCTGTCCCTGGCCCCGGAGGGCCTGGCCACCGCCGTGATCACCGGCGGCCTGCCCTCCCTCGACGCCCACGCCGACGACGTGTACCGGGCCGCCTACCCCCGCATCGAGCGCAAGGTCACCGCGCACTACGCCCGCTACCCGCAGGACGTCGAGCGCGCCCGCCGGATCGCCGACCACCTGCTGACCCACGACGTCGTGCTGCCGAACGGCTACCCGCTCACGGTCGAGGCCTTCCAGTCCCTCGGCCTCATGCTCGGCGCGAGCGACGGCAGCCACCGGCTCCACTACCTGCTGGAGAACGCCTTCGTCCGCACCCCGCACGGCACCGAGTTGTCCGACGCCTTCCAGGAAGAGGCCCAGGGCCTCCTCTCCTACGCGGACCATCCGCTCTTCGCCCTCCTCCACGAGCCGATCTACGCCCAGGACACCCGCCCCACCGCCTGGGCCGCCGAACGGATCCGCGCCGAGTTCCCGCAGTTCGACGCCCCCAAGGCCCTTGCCGGCGACGCACCGGTGCTGTTCACCGGCGAGAACATCTACCCCTGGATGTTCGACAGCGACCCGGCCCTGCGCCCCCTGCGCGACACGGCCGACGCGCTGGCCGCCCGCACCGACTGGCAGCCCCTGTACGACCCGGCCCGCCTCGCCGCCAACGAGGTCCCTCTCGCCGCGGCCGTCTACCACGACGACATGTACGTCGACACCGCCCACTCCCTGCGGACCGCCCGCGCGATCCGTGGGCTGCGCACCTGGGTGACCGACGAGTTCGAGCACGACGGCCTGCGGGCCGGCGCGCCGCGCGTCCTGGACCGGCTGCTCGCGCTGACCCGTGACGAGGCCTGAGCCCGGACTCAAAAGCGGTTGCGGGCACGGGAGATCGGCATAGTCTGCGCCCATGACCGAGCCGAAGATCAGTCGGCTTCAGCCCATGCCTGCAGCGGGCGAGCGCGGCCAACCGAACGGGGACGGAATGAACGACGAGGAACTCCTGGCCGACCGCTTCGAGGAACACCGCGGGCATCTGCGCGCGGTGGCCTACCGGATGCTGGGTTCGCTCGCGGAGGCCGAGGACGCGGTCCAGGAGGCCTGGTTCAGACTCGGCCGCACCGACCCGGACGAGATCAGGAATCTCGGCGGCTGGCTGACCACCGTGGTCGGGCGGGTCTGCCTCGACCTGCTGCGCTCGCGCGGCGCCCGCCGCGAGGAGCCGATGGACGACACGTTCGTCCCGGACCCGGTGATCCGGCCGCTGTCGCAGATCGACCCCGAGCAGGAGGTGCTCCAGGCCGACTCGGTCGGCGTGGCCCTCCTGGTCGTCCTGGAGACGCTGGAACCCGCCGAGCGCCTGGCGTTCGTCCTGCACGACATGTTCGCGGTGCCGTTCGACGACATCGCGCCCGTCGTGGAACGCACCTCGGCCGCGACCCGGCAGCTGGCCAGCCGGGCCCGTCGCCGGGTCCAGGGCGCCACCCCGCCGGCCGATCCGGACCTCGGGCGGCAGCGCGAGGTGGTCGAGGCCTTCCTCGCCGCCTCCCGCGGCGGCGACTTCGAGGCGCTCGTCGCCGTGCTCCACCCGGACGTGGTCCTGCGCGCCGACGCGGGCGCCCTGGTGCGCGGTGCGGCCGCGTCCAAGGTCGTGCACGGGGCCAGGGCGGTGGCCGAACAGGCGGCCATGTTCTCGCAGTTCGCCGGATTCGCCCGGCTCGCACTGGTCAACGGCTCCCTGGGACTCGTCACCGCGCCGGAGGGCAAGCCGATGGCGGTCGCGTCCCTCACCGTCGCCGACGGGAAGATCACCGGGATGTACATCCTGGCCGACCCCGACCGACTCGCCCGGCTCGAACTGCCCGCACTCAAGGAGTGAGGCTCAGGCGGCCACGACCAGTGGGCCGAGGGCACGGTGCGGGTCCACGGCCCGTCCGTCGGGGAGGAGTTCGCCGGTGTCGTCGAAGACGATGGTGCCGTTGCACAGCAGGCTCCAGCCCTGCTCGGGGTGGGCCGACACGATGACGGCCGCGTGGTGGTCGGGCAGGTCGGCGGTGGGGCACGGGGGCTGGTGGCTGCACATGGTCCGTCTCCTCGGTTCGGTCGGCTCCTGCCTGTGCGGGGTGCTCCTTCTGTGTTAGCCGAGCTTGTTTTCCGTTGTATGAGAAGACCCCCACAGGGCCGGAAACTCATCGGTGAGTTTCCGTTCCCCGCGGGGGAGTCGGGCCTGCGCGGGCAGGGGTGGTTCCGCAGGTCAGTAGGCTGGGCGTATGTCAGACGAGATAGCCGGCCGGCCCGAACTGCGTGGCGACTGCGCGCGTTGCTTCGGGCTGTGCTGTGTCGCCCTGCCCTTCGCCGCCTCGGCGGACTTCGCGGTCGACAAGCCCGCCGGGAAGCCCTGCCGGAACCTCCAGGACGACCACGGGTGCGGCATTCATGCCGACCTGAGAAAGAAGGGCTTCGCCGGCTGCACGGTCTACGACTGCTTCGGCGCCGGTCAGCAGGTCTCGCAGGTCGTCTTCGGCGGACAGGACTGGCGTGGCGGTTCCAAGGAGCACGCCCGCCAGATGTTCGACGTGTTCCCCGTCGTACGGCAGCTCCATGAACTCCTCTGGTATCTCACCGAGGCGCTGGGCCTGCCCGCGGCCCGCCCCGTCCACGCCGAGCTGCGCGCGGCCCTGGAGAAGACCGAGCGGCTCACCGGGCAGGGCCCCGGGGAACTGGCCGTGTTCGACGTGGCCGCCCACCGGCAGGAGGTGAACGTCCTGCTGCTGCGCACCAGCGAACTGGTGCGGGCGGGCGTCCGCGGCAAGAAGAAGGACCGTCGGGGCGCCGACCTCATGGGCGCCCGGCTCAAGGGGGCCGACCTGCGCGGCGCCGGCCTGCGCGGTGCCTACCTCATCGCGGCCGACCTCACCGGCGCCGATCTGCGCTGCGCGGACCTGATCGGCGCCGACCTGCGCGACGCCGATCTCACGGACGCCGATCTGACCGGCGCGTTCTTCCTGACCCAGCCGCAGCTCAACGCGGCCCGGGGAAGCGCCGGGACCCGACTGCCGAAGTCAGTCGCCCATCCCGTGCACTGGGCAGCGCGGCTCTGACGCCGGGGCCTCGGGGACGGTCACCGGCGCGGCCGGCGCGGGCGCCGGGCGGCGCTCCAGACGCAGTCGCAGCCCCTCCGGCATCAGCGTCAGCCGCTCGATGACCCGCAGCCGGTAGTCCGGGTCGGACACGAGGTCGTAGCGGCGCAGCAGCAGACCGAGGACCAGGGTCGCCTCGTGCAGCGCGAACTGCCGGCCGATGCAGGCCCGCGCCCCGGTGCCGAACGGTTTGAAGGTGTGCGGCGCACGCCCGCGTACGGCCTTCGCGTCGAACCGGTCCGGATCGAACTCCTCGGCATCCGCGCCCCACACCTCGGGATCGCGGTGCAGCATCGGTGTCAGCACCAGTGCCCACGCGCCCCGCCGCATCGGATGCTCCCCGGCCAGCACCGTGTCCTGCCGTGCCTCACGGGCGTAGGCGGGCGCGGTCGGCCACAGCCGCAGCGATTCGTCGAGCACCCGGCGCACATACCGCAACTTGGCGACCTGGTCGTATCCGGGCGCCGGGGTGTCGCCCCAGACCCGGTCCACCTCGGCGCGGGCCCGGGCGGCGACGTCGGGGTGCCGGGAGAGGTAGTGCAGGGCGAAGGACAGCGCGCCGGAGGTGGTCTCGTGCCCGGCCACCAGGAAGGTGATCACCTGGCGCCGGACGTTCTCCGGCGACAGCCGCTCCCCGCTCTCCGGATGCGCGGTGTCGAGCATCCGGTCGAGCAGGTCCCCGTCCCCGCTGCCGGATCGGCGCCGGGCCCGTACGAGATCGTCGACGGTGCGGTTGAGGTAGGCGATGTCGGCGGCGTTGTGCCGGCCGGCCCGCCGCAGCAGCAGCCGGACCAGCGGCGCGGGCACGGTGTTCAGCCGCTGGGCGTAGGTGAGCGTGCCCACCATCGCGGTCACGAAGGGATGCAGCCGGTCACGCTCGAACGACCCGAAGTCGTGCCCGAAGCCGGTGCGGGCGATCGTCTCGAGGGTCAGCTTGGTCATGTCGCCGGGCACGTCCACGGCGCGGCCCGCGGCCAGCTCCCGGTCCCAGTGGTCGGTCAGCCGCCCGGCCACGGCCAGCATCATGGGGTGGTAGCCCTCCATGGCCTCGCGGCTGAAGGCGGGGGCCAGGACGTCGTGCGCCAGCTGCCAGTTGGGCTCGTGGTTGTACGCCGTGAACAGCCCGTCCCCGGCGACCGGGCGGAGATTGGCGACCCCGAGGCCCACATGCTTGGCGAACCGCGACTCGTCCGAGATGTCGGCCGTGAGGCGGGCGCCCCACACGAACACGAACTCCTTGCCGAAGGCCTTGCGCCGGAAGACCGGGCCCAGCTCACGGGCGTAACGCAGCGAATCCTGCACGGGAGTGCGCCGGTCGACACCTAGCACATCGCCCAGCAGCGGGACCCGGCGCGGCGGATGCGGAATGCGGTGCAGCTCGGGCCAGCCCTGCTCGGCGCCGCGGAAGCCCCTGGGCAGTGCTTCCCCGGCCGTCGTCGACATGTCCGTCTCCGCCATGACGCGATCTCCCTTGAGCCAGCGGCAGGTTGAGCTGCGGTGCCCGTGTTGTACGTGGGTTCAATAGCGGGTTTCAGTCTGGTCCCCTTGTTGAACCTGCGTCAAGTAAAGTGCGGACATGGCCGCGAACCGGGGCGAGCGCACCCGCCGCAGACTCAGCACCGGGGAGCGCCGGGAGCAGCTCCTGTCGGTCGGGGCCAGACTGTTCTCCGAGAGCCCCTACGACGACGTGTGGATCGAGCAGGTCGCCGAGATCGCCGGGGTCTCCCGGGGGCTGCTGTACCACTACTTCCCGACGAAACGGGACTTCTTCGCGGCGGTCGTCGAGCGCGAGAGCGAGCGGATGCTGCGCATGACGGCGGCGGTGCCCGGGGTGCCGGTGCGCGAGCAGCTCACCGCCGGTCTCGACACCTATCTGCAGTACGTCGAGGCGCACGCCCACGGCTACCGGGCCTTCCATCGCGCCGACGCGGCCGGCGACCAGGCGGTACGGCGGGTCTATCAGCGGGCTCTGGCCGCCCAGGAGCAACAGATCCTGGCGGCCCTGTCCGCGGACCCGGAGTTCGGGCCGCTGTTCGAGGCGCGCCCCGAGGTGCGGCTCGCGGTCCGCGGCTGGCTGGCCTTCACCACGGCCGTGTGCCTGGAGTGGCTGCGGGGCTCGGACCTGACCCGGGACCAGGTCCGGGATCTGTGCGCACGGGCGCTGCTGGGAGTCATCGCCTGACGGTGCGGGCCCGAGCGGCCCGGTTGGCGTGCACCCCGATCTTCGGTAGGTTAGGCAAGGCTTACCTAATAAGGAGGTTTCGGGATGGGTGACAGCCAGGCCTGGACGGCCGCGCCCGGGGCGGCACAGCAGGCGCGTTCGGTGCTCGCCGCCGCGTGGTCCTGCGCGGTGACCGCGGAGGGCGGCCGTCAGGAGTTCGTCGGCGCGCACACGGTGACCGTGGACGGCCGGGTGATCCTGCACGTCCCCGAGGACAGCGCCCTGCTCGCGGCCGCGATCTGCGCACCACGCGGGGAGCCCTCGGCCGTGCTGGAGTGCGCCGACGTCGCGCCCGTCCCGGTGCGCAGCCGGATCCGCGCACGGCTCTGGCTCGCCGGCTGGTTCGCCGTCGAGGACGGCCGGCTCGCCTTCCGGCCCACCCGGGTCGTCCTGCGCAGGCCCTCCGGCTCCGTGGTCGTCGGCCTCGACGAGTTCACCGCCGCCGCGCCCGACCCGCTGGCCACCGCCGAGGCCCAGCTGCTGACCCACCTCGCCGACGCCCATCCGGACGCCGTCGAACGCCTCACCCGCCTGGTCGAGCCCGACAGTCTGCACGCGGCGGTCCGCGTCCAGCCCCTGGCCGTGGACCGGCACGGGCTGACCCTGCGCATCGAGCGCGCCCGCACCCACGGCGACGTGCGCCTGCCGTTCCACGCGCCCGCCGATGACGTGGGGCAGCTGAGCGAACGCATGCACACCCTGCTGGCGCAGGCGAGCGCGGCCTCCTGCCCCCGCTCGCTACAGCGGCAGCGCGCAGACGGCGACCGATGAGGAGAACGGCTCGCCCGCGAGCCGCAGTTCACCGCTGTCCGTGTCCACATGGAAGACGCTGACCGTGCCGGAGCGCTGGTTCGCCGCGAACAGCAGCCGTCCGTCCGGCGAGAAGGCGATCTGCCGCGGGAAGTCGCCGGACACCGGCACGGTGTCGAGCAACCGGAGCCGGGCCCCGTCCGCCTCGACGGCGTAGCGCGTGAGGCTGTTGTGACCGCGGTTGGCGAGGTAGGCGTACGAGCCCTTCGCGGTCACCAGGATCTGCGCCGGGTAGCTGGTGCCCCCGCCGGTGCCCGTGGACTGCGCCTCGCCGATCGTCAGGCGGCCGGTGCCCGGGTCATAGCCACACACCGCGACCGTGTTGTCCACCTCGTTGGCCAGATAGGCGTACCGGCCGCCCGGGTGGAAGGTGAGGTGGCGCGGGCCCGCGCCCGGCCGTGTCCCGGCCCGGGCGACCTCGGTGAGCGTGCCCTTCGCCGGATCGAGACGGTAGCTGTAGACGGTGTCGGTGCCCAGGTCGACGGCGAGGACATGACCTTCGTCGGGGCTGGTGGCGAACTGGTGCGCGTGGGGCCCCTGTTGCCCGGGACCGGGCGCCGGGCTGGAGTGCGTGACCACCTCGGTGTGCTCCCCGAGGGCGCCCGAGGAGTCGATCGGGTGCACGGCCACGCTGCCCGACCCGTAGTTGGCGCTCAGCAGCCACCGCCCGGAAGGGTGGACGGACAGATGACAGGGCGCCGCGCCGCCGGTGCTCCGGCTGCCGAGGATCCGCCGGTCGGCCAGGCGGACCGCGGTCACGCCCCCGTCCGTGCGCTCGTTCACCGCGTACAGGGTGCGGCCGTTCGGATGCACGGCGAGATACGACGGGTCGGCGACGCCGGCGAGCGTGCCGGCGCCGGTGATCGCACCCGTCGCCGGGTCGTACGTGGCCAGCCCGATGCCGGTGCCGCCGCCCTGTGCCGAGGTGTAGGTGCCCAGGTAGAGGGGGTGCGGGCGGGACGGTGTCCGGGTGGCCTCGGCGGGCGCCGATTGCCGTGCCTCCGGCGCGCCCGTCCGAGAAGCGTCGGACGCGCCGGTCCCGGGAGTCTCGGGTGCGCTCGCCCGCGGAGCCGCCGGTGCCGGGACGGCGACCACCACCGCGGTTCCCGCCAGGGCCCCGACGAACCGGCGCCGGCTCCAGCCGCCGCCCGCCGCTTGCGCACCACTGTCCATGCCCGCACCCTCAGGTCGTCGGCTGCCTCGGTCGTGACAGCCACCTTGGCGTGGACCCGCGGTCGAACGCAAGAACGGCAATCAGCGTTGCGCAGGGTGCAATGAGAGGCAGGGTGCAATGAGACCCGGTGTCTACCACTCGCCGTCCTCCACCGGCTCGCCCGGCGCGTCCTTCAGCGGCTTCACCTGGCCGGGGGTGGGCTCCTGCCAGGGCTCCAGATCGTCCCCGAGCCAGTCGCCGACCGGCTTGACCGCGCCGAGGGCATCCGTGGGGGCGAGGTCCTCGCCGTCCTGGTCGTAGTAGTCGTACCAGGGGAGTCCCGCGCGGGTGTACGCCGCCCGGTCGACCGGCGACGGCGGCGGAGCCTCGCCCGTGATGCGGCGCCACTCGGGCGGCGTCACCAGATGCACGAACACCCGCCCGGCCGGCTTCTCGGCCCACTCCTTGAGCTTCCGGTCGTCCTGGTAGACCTCCTGGCGCATCGAACCTCCGACGCCGAGCCCCATGACGGCGGCCATGGGAGAACGCGGCGCGCCCACGGGCGCCGGTACCGCGCCGGGGGCGGGCGGTGCGCCGGGCGCCGGCGCGGACATGGGCATGGCGGTGCCGTATCCGCCGACCGCCGTGGCCCTGCTCAGCCGCTCCCGGCGGATCCGCTCCTGCCTGCGCCACTCGGCGAGCGGCTCGTCCCGCAGCGGGAACGACTGCAGCTGGACACCGCCCCACACCTCCTCGCCCGTGACCTGCCCCTCCACCGTCGCACCCAGCCCGAGCGGCACGGCCACGAACTGGCGGACCGTGCCCTTCCCGGAGTTGATGCCGTCCAGCCAGGGCTGCCGGGGCAGTACGACATAGTTCTGCGGCCTGCGGGACAGCCGGTCGCTCCACCGCTTGCCGGACACGGCGCACACCTTGCCGACCCCGACCTGCAGCGCGGCCGGTTCCGTCGTGCCCGCGAAACTCAGCCACATCGCCTCGCGCAGATACACCGGCAGCATCACGCCGCCCCGGGCCCGCCACTGCGCCGGCACCGTGTCCGGGAAGTCGGCCACCCGCCGGACGGGAAACTCGCCCAGGCCCGGCGGCAGCGGATGCGTACCCGTCTCGGGCAGCCGCAGCGTGCGCACGAACCTCACCGCCACACCGCCCGGCAGCCGCAGCGTGTTCCCGTCGATCCGTACGGCCGTGTCACTCATCCGCGTGTCCCCCTTCGATGACCCAGGTGTCCCGTCAGCGAGAACGCCCGTCGGCACCCGGCCGGTTCCGGCGCAGCTTCTCGGGTACGCCCACCCGCTCCCGCAGCCAGGTCAGACGGGGCAGCTTTGCGCGCTGCTCACCGGAGACACGGTCCAGTTCCTCCAGCAGACGGCGTGAGCGGTGCTCGGTGTCGAGTTCGTCGATCATCCGGTTCACCTCGGTCAGGACGGCGCCGTGCAACTGCCAGTGCCGGCTGTCGCGCTCGACCTCGTCCCGCAGCAGCAGGGCCAGCTTGTCGCGGGTGGCCGCCGCCGCGTGCAGCTCCGCGCTCAGCCGCGCCTCCGCCGCGTCCGCGTTGCGGCTGAGGTCGGTGGTGACCAGCACCGCGAAGCTGACCACGGCGTCGCCGATCTCGGACAGCAGTTCCTCGACGGTCGCGCCCGCCTCCGACGCGAACAGCGGCTCGGGGTCGCGGGCCTTGGTCAGATCGGTGAAGGTGCGGGCCAGCACCCGCATCACGACCGTGCAGATCTCCAGCGTGTCCAGGCCGGTCCGCAGCACCACCCGGCGCAGCAGGCCCTCCTTGACGCGCGGATTGAGCCGCAGACTGTCCTCGGCCTGCCGCAGGGCCGCGTCCACCTCGACGATGTCGTGGTCGAGCCGGCGCGCCTCGTGCAGCCGGGCCGCCGCCACCTCCACCGGAGTGCGGCCGGCGGCCTCCTCGCCCATCCGCAGCATCAGCTGCCGCACCCGCCGCGCCAGGCCCTCGATCGACTCCCCGGCCTCGTCCACCCACACCGGGGGTGGCAGCAGCAGATTGCAGGCCATGCCCACTGCCGCCCCGATCAGTGTCTCCACCACCCGGGCCCACGCCGTGTTCCCGACGGTCGTGACCCCGAGCACCAGCATGGCGCTGATGGCCACCTCGGGCACGTACTCGTCGACGCGCACCAGATGGCCCACGGCCAGCGAGGCCACGATCAGCAGCGCGAGACTCCACCAGGTCAGCCCCACCAGCAGGCTGAAGGCGATGGCGACGAGAACGCCCGCCACCACCGAGTTCACCCGGCGGATGCCGTTCTTGAGCGTGGCGTACAGGGTCACCTGGACGACCAGCAGGGCGGTCAGGGGCGCGGTGAGCGGCGCGGGCTCGGGGCTCAGCCGCAGCGCGAGGACATACGCGATCGTCGCCGCGGCGGCCGAGCGCAGCGCCTGTACGACCACGGGGTCCCGGTGACGCCTCAGGAGCCGCGCCGCCCCCGCCGTCCACTTCCGTTCCTCTTGCATCCCTTGGCCTGTTCCCGTTCGCTGGAGGCGTCGAACGTACCGGACGCGGAAGAAAAAGCCCCTGCTCCGAGGGCCGTATCCTTCCGTCGGCGAGCGTCGGCGAGCGTCGGCGACGGTCGGCCGCCCGGCCCGCCGTGAGGCCTTCCGTACCCTGTACCGATACGTCGAGCGACGGGAGGGGCGGGCGCACGATGGCGGACTTCTGGGAACGGGCCGGGCGGATCCTGGACGAGGCACGCATCCCTCCCGAGCGGCTCGCCGGAGTGCGCCCGCTGGGCGGTGGCACGTACAACTCCGTGACGGAACTGCGGCTCACCGACGGCAGCCGTTACGTGCTGAAGATCGCGCCGACCGCACCCGGTCTGCGGTACGAGTCCCGGCTCCTCGTCTCCGAGGCGGAGTTCTGCCGCGCCGCCGGCGAGGCCGGCGTACCGGCACCGCGCGCGGTGTCCTTCGGCGCCGACGGCGACGCACCCCATCTGCTGATGACCGCCTGCCCAGGCGAACCCTGGGACGGCACGGTGACGGAGGCCGAACGGGTCCTACTACGAAGGGAGTTGGGCCGTCGGACGGCCCGGCTGCACCAGGTTGCCGGGCCCGGCGGCTTCGGTTGTCCGTCCGGTGCGCTGGGCCCGCTCGCCCCGGACTGGCGGACCGCGTTCACCGGGATGCTCGACGCCGTGCTCGACGACGCCCGCCGCTACGGGGCCTGGCTGCCCCGCCCGGCCGACGCGGTGGCCCGTACCACCCGGGCCGCGTACGAAGCACTCGACGAGGTCGCCGTCCCGCGCGCCGTCCACTTCGACCTGTGGGACGGCAACATCCTGGTCGACCGCACGGCGGGGGAGGCCCGCATCGGCGGACTGATCGACGGCGAGCGCATGTTCTGGGGCGATCCGCTCGCCGACTTCGTCTCCCTCGCGCTGCTCGGGGACATCAGGAAGGACGAGGCGTTCCTGGCCGGCCACCGGGAGGCCGGGGGCCGCGCCGAGTTCGACACCGCGGCCCGCCTCCGCCTCGCCCTCTACCGCGCCCACCTCTACCTGATCATGCTCGTCGAGACGATTCCGCGGGCCTTGGGGGAGGAGCACGACCGCCGGCTGCGCAAGGCGGTGGCCCCGGAGCTGGTCGCCGCGCTGGACGAGATCGGCGAGTTCACCCGGCCCGCTTAGCTCATAGCGTGAACTAAGGGTTGGACGAATGTCGCGCCGAGCCCACAAGCAGAGGTATGTTGCAGGTCGGGCAGGGTTCGAAGGGAGCCACATGGCGGGGCGGAACGGGCGCACGGTACGCGACCTCAGGCGGGGCAACCGCACGGCCGTGCTGCAACGGCTGTACTTCGACGGGCCGCTCAGCCGCTTCGAACTCGGTCCGGCGACCGGCCTGAGCTCCGGCTCGGTGAGCAACGTCGTCGCGGATCTGATCGCCGACGGACTGGTCGAGGAGGCCGGCAGCGTCGACTCCGACGGCGGCCGCCCCCGCACCCTGCTGCGGGTCGCTCCGCACAGCGGGCACATGATCGGCGTGGACGTCGGCGAGACCCGGGTCCGCGTCGAGCTGTTCGACCTCACCCTCACCGAACTCGCCCGCGTCGAACGGCCGTTGGAGCCGCAGCGGTACGACGTCGAGGTCGTCGTCGGCCATATCCGCGACGGCGTCACCGAGGTCCTCGCCGAGGCCGGAACCGATCCCGAACGGCTGCTCGGCGTCGGCGTCGGCGTCCCCGGCATCGTCGAGCACACCGCGGACCGGGGTGCCGTCGTGCATGGGCAGACGATCGGCTGGGACGCCGTACCGCTGGAGGAGCTGCTCCGCTCCGGCTCCCAACTGCCCGGCACTGTCCCGTACTTCATCGACAACGGCGCCAAGACCCTCGGCCAGGCGGAGATGTGGTTCGGCGCGGGCCGCGGCGCCCGCAACGCGGTCGTGGTGCTCTTCGGCTCCGGCGTCGGCGCCTGCCTCGTCACCCCCGAGGTGGAGCACGGGCGGGCCGTCGAGTGGGGGCATCTGACGGTACGGGTCCGGGGGCGGCGCTGCCGCTGCGGCGCGCTCGGCTGTCTGGAGGCCTACGCGGGCGCCGAGTCCCTGCTCGAACGATGGGAGGAGGAGGGCGGGCGGCCGCCGGAGGGCACCGACGAGGAGACCGCGCTCACCGCGATGCTGGCCGCCGCGTATCCGCCCGAGGGCACGGCCGAGGATCCGGTGGCGCTCGCCGTCCTCGAAGAGACCGCCGAGTATCTCGGGGCCGGCCTCTCGGACCTGATCAACCTGTTCCAGCCCGAGCGGATCCTGATCGGCGGCTGGGCCGGACTCCAGCTCGGCGCCCGCTTCCTGCCCGCCGTGCGCCGCCACGCGACCACGTACGCGCTGCGTCACCCGGCCGAGAAGGTGACCATCGACCTGGGCCGCCTCGGCCCCGACGCGGTCACCGTCGGCGCGGCGATCCTGCCCCTGGCCGACTTCTTCGCCCGCGGCGGCCACCGCGCACAGCCGGCGACCGAGGACCGCCTCCCGGCCTGGCGAGCGGCACTCCAGGAACGGGCGCCGCACTGACCCTCCGGGGGAGGAGCCGGTTCGGGCCGGCCATCGCGCCCGGTCTGCCGGCCGCCGAGGTCCCGTGGACCGGGACGGGTGCCGTACCGGGGCCGTGACCGGGCAGTCCGGCTGGGCCGCGCGTACGGATCGCCCCGCAGGCGGGCACACCGGCCGCCCCGAGCACCCCCATCAGGCCGCCGACGTGGTGGCCCGGGCCGTCGGGCTCGCCGACGCGTGCCGGGCCGTCGGCGCACGGGTCATGCCGGTGCGGACGGAGACCTCGCCCGACGTCGCCGACGAGGTTCCCGGCCGCACCGAGGCCGCGCGCCGCGCCGCGGATCGGGCCCGTCCGTACGGCCCGGGGCCCAACGCCGAGCGGCCGGACGGACGCGACGGCGTGACCCTGATCCCGGCTCCCCGCACGTTTGGCAGCCCGCCCACGCGGTACTCGCGTACCGCTCGAACCGACGCGAGGGGAGTGTGTCGTGGCCGACCGCCGCCACCGCGGGGCCGTTCCGCGTGACATGCAGGACCAGCAGACCCGCACCGGGGAGGACCCGTGGGAGGCCGCCCCGAAGGAGCCGACCGGCGACCGCGCCGGGGAGGACGTTCCCGACACCGACGAGGCGGGTACGGGGCGGCGGGGCGCACCGCGCTCGGGGGCGGTGCACCCCGAGCACCCCGTACCGGACGAGCCCACCGACTGAACTCCGCGTCGGGGCCCGCCCCTTGACCTCCGAGGTAATCGACCCCCGCCGCCCCTCCCGCGAGCATGGACGACGTACCCAGTCAACCGCTCGACCAGCGGATTCCAGGAGGACGTCCCATGCCGTACTTCGACAGCCCCGCCGACGGCACGCGCCTGCACTACGTCGACTACGGCCCGGCCGACGGCCCGGTCGCCGTGTTCGTCAACAGCGCCTACCTCGGGACCGAGATGTGGGAGCAGCAGATGCTGCCGCTGGCGCGGGAGGGCCACCGCTGCGTCGGTCTGGACCGGCGCGGGCACGGGCGGTCCGACGACGTGTGGGACGGCTACGACCTCGACACCCTCGCCGACGACCTGCACGCGCTCCTGGGCCGGCTGGATCTGCGCGCGGTGACCCTGATCGGCCACTCGCTGGGCTCCGCGGAGATCGTGCGCTGTCTGACCCGGCACGGCGCCGGGCGGGTGGCCCGCGTCGCCCTCGTCTCCGGCATCGCACCCGGCGTGGTGCGCTCGGCCGGCAACCCGGACGGCTGGGACCCGGAGGTCATGCGCGCCGGGACCGAGACCTTCCTGCGGGACCGGGCGGCCTTCTTCAACGACCCCGACGCGGTACGGGACTTCTTCGCCCTCGGCCGGCCCGGCGTCGACCTGTCGCCCGCCCACGTCCGCCATCTCAAGGACCGCTGCATGGTCGCCACGGCCCGGGCGTCGAGCGCCGTCCAGGAGACGATCGCCACCGTGGACGTCGCTCCCGAACTGGCCGAGCTCGACCTGCCGGTGCTGGTCCTGCACGGTTCGCTCGACGTCTCCGCGCCCCTGGAAACGACCGGCCGGCGCAGCGCGGCGCTCGCGCCCGGCGCCACGCTCAAGGTCTACGAGAACGCGGGCCACGGACTGTTCGCCACGCACGCCGGCCGACTCACCGCGGATCTCCGGGAGTTCATGGCCGTGGCAAAGGCGGCCCGACCGGTGAAGACGGCCTAGCCGGCGAAGGCGTTGACCCTCGTCAGCTCCGCCGACAGCGCCCACAGGCGGGCCGCCTGCTCCGGATCCGTCGCCCAGTCCTTCACACCGCTCCGCTCCCCGTCCGCGGGGGCGGGCTCGGCGATGTCGCAGTCCTCCAGGTACACCCCGCCCATGCCGTCCAGCTGGGGCGAGGTGGCCGCCCACACCTGGGTGGCCGCACCCTGCTGCGGGGTCTTGAAGCCCTCGGGGTTCAGTACGTTGCCCTGCTCGTCGATCCAGCCGCGCTCGACCATCTCCGCACGGGGCAGATGCCGCTGCAGCGGGGTGATGATGCCGCCCGGGTGCAGCGAGAAGGCCCGCACGCCGAAGTCCCGGCCCAGCTTGTCGAGGTGCACGGCGAACAGGACGTTCGCGGTCTTCGCCTGGCCGTACGCCTCCCACTTGTCGTAGCCCCGGCGCCAGTTGATGTCGTCCCAGCGGATGCCGGAGAAGTGGTGGCCGCGGGAGGAGACGGAGACGACCCGGGCGCCGCCGGGCGCGATGGCCGGCCACAGCCGGTTGACCAGGGCGAAGTGCCCGAGGTGGTTGGTCGCGAACTGCGCTTCCCAGCCGGGCCCGACCCGGGTCTCCGGACAGGCCATGATCCCGGCGTTGTCGATCATGAAGTCGACCTGGCGCCCGGAGGCCAGAAAGCGCTCGGCGAAGTCGCGCACGCTGTCCAGGTCACCGAGGTCGAGCTCGTCCAGCTCGACACCGTCGATCCCCGCGAGCGCCTCTCGCGCCGTGTCCGGGCGCCGCGCCGGTACGACGACGTGGGCGCCCGCACCGGTGAGCGCGCGGGTGGTCTCCAGACCGAGGCCCGAGTAGCCGCCGGTGACGATCGCGATGCGTCCGGACAGATCGATGCCCCGCAGGACGTCCTCGGCAGTGCTGTCGGCGCCGAAACCCGAACCGATCTTGTGCTGTGCAGTAGTGCTCATGTCCGGAACGCTACGAATTGGAGTGCGCTCCAAGTCAACTCGAAGTCGACTCAAGTCACGCGGAACGAGCGGGCGTGAGCCGCGCGGGCCGCAGACAGCGGAAAGCCCCGACCGCGACGGGGGAATCACGGTCGGGGCGGCTGAACGGCGGGCACGGACGGCGGTCGCCTCTCGGCGATGAAAGGCTCCACAGGGCTTCAGCGAGGCCCGGGAGCACTGTCCCATCCGCACCCACGGCTGGTTCAACGGGCAACCACCCTTGGGTGTTCCAGCGGGCCGGCCGGTTCGGCGGTGATCTGCGTCACTGCGCCCGCGCCGGCACCCGGCCCTCCCGGGTCCAGGCCAGCAGCTCCGGGGCGGACCACGTGGTCACCACCCGCTCGGCGGGCACCCCGCACTCCTCGGCCCGGGCACAGCCGTGGATCTGCCAGTCCAGCTGGCCGGGTGCGTGCGCGTCGGTGTCGATCGAGAACAGGACACCCGCGTCGACGGCCCGCCGCAGCAGCCGCAGCGGAGGGTCGAGCCGCTCCGGACGACTGTTGATCTCCACGGCCGTGCCCGACTCGGCGCAGGCGGCGAACACCGCGTCCGCGTCGAACTCCGACTCCGGCCGTCCCCGCCCCGTGATCAGCCGCCCCGTGCAGTGCCCCAGGATGTCCGAGAGCGGATTGCGTACGGCGGCCAGCATGCGGCGGGTCATCGAGCGGGTGTCCATCCGCAACTTGGAGTGCACGGACACCACGACCACGTCGAGCCGCTGCAGCAGGTCCGGCTCCTGGTCCAGCGAGCCGTCGTCCAGGATGTCGCACTCGATGCCGGTGAGCAGCCGGAACGGCGCCCAGGTGGCGTTCAGCCCCGCCACCACCTCCAGCTGCTCGCGCAGCCGCTCGGGCGACAGCCCACGGGCGACGGTCAGCCGCGGGGAGTGGTCGGTCAGCGCCGCCCACTCGTGTCCCAGGCGTGCCGCGGTGCGCCCCATCTCCTCGATCGGGCTGCCCCCGTCCGACCAGTCGGAGTGCAGATGGCAGTCCCCGCGCAACCGCTCCCGCAGCCGCTCCCCGCCCTGGACGAGCGGGCCCCCGGCCGCCTCCTCCAGCCCGCGCAGATACTCGGGCACCTGCCCGGCCACGGCCTCGCGCACCACCTGCGCGGTCTTCGGGCCGACGCCCTTGAGCGACTCCAGCGTCCCGGCGGCCGCGCGCTTTGCCACCTCCCCCTCGGGCAGCGCCGCGAGCACCCCGGCGGCGGTGCGGAAGGCACGTACCCGGTACGTCGGTGCCAGGGACCGCTCCAGCAGGAAGGCGATCCGGTCCAGAGCCTCGACGGGATCCATCGCCACCTCCACCTCCAGGGTTCCCCAGCGCCGACGGGGCCGCACGACGGAGGGCGGGAGCCGGTCCGCCCCTGATCAGTGACGTGCGTCACTCGCTCTCGCCGGTTGCGTTCTACGCTCTATGCATGACCGAAATAGGAGCCCCGCACATCTCCCACCCGCGCGTGATGGTGCTTGGGGTGATGACCGGCAAGCCGGGCACCCCGCCCTTCCGCATCGTGGAGATCGACGGTCAGGTCGTCGGTGAGGCGCACGCCATCACCGACGTCCTGGAAACCGCCGCGGCCTTCGGTATCACCGTCCACGACCTGGACGACCCGGAGGTGGTCCGCTGGGTGGGCGGCGACAAGTTCACCTGGGTGCCGCGCCGCTAGGCGCTGTCCCGGCAGCCTCAGCCGACCGTCCACTTCTGGTTGGCGCCGCCCGTGCAGGTCCAGATCTGCAGCCGGGTGCCGTTGGCCGGATTGTTGCCGGTGACGTCCAGGCACTTGTTCGCCTGGGGGTTCACGATGTCGTGCGCCGCGGAGACGGCCCACTTCTGGTTCGGTCCACCGGTGCAGTCCCACAGCTGGACGGTCGAGCCGTCCGCGGTCCCGTTGCCGGTGACGTCCAGGCACTTGCCGAGCGCCCGAATGGTGCCGTCCGAGCCGACCGTCCACTTCTGCGCGCCGGTTCCGTTGCAGTCGTAGAGCTGTACGGGGGTGCCGTTGGCGGAGTTCGCCCCGGCCACGTCCATGCACTTGCCGGCCAGCCCCTTGATCGCGACCGCGGCCGCGGAGTCGCCGGTCGTCACCGAGACCGAGTCCACCACCAGCTGCTGCGGGAAGACGGTGGAGCCGTCCGGATCGCCGGGCCAGTAGCCGCCCACGGCCAGGTTCAGGATCAGGAAGAACGGCTTGTTGAACACCCAGGTCCGGCCGCCCAGGTCGGCCGGTGTGCGCCGCTGGTAGACGGTCCCGTCCACCGACCAGGTGATCGAGTCGGGCGCCCAGTCGACGGCGAAGGTGTGGAAGGCGTCCGCGAAGGCCTGGCCGCCGGGCAGCGAGTAGCCGGCACCGATGCCGCCCGAGCCGGAGTAGCCGGGGCCGTGGATGGTGCCGTGGATGGTCGAGGGCTCGTAACCGACGTTCTCCATGACGTCGATCTCGCCCGAGTCGGGCCAGTTGACCGGTGTGCCGAGCATCCAGAACGCGGGCCACATGCCCTGTCCGCGCGGGATCTTCATCCGGGCCTCGACATGCCCGTACTGGGCGGTGAACTTCCCGGCGGTGTTCAGCCGGGCCGAGGTGTACTGGCAGGTGCCGTACCAGCACTGGTAGCCGGCCGGGTTCTCGCGCCGGGCGGTGATCACCAGATGGCCCTGGCCGTCCAGGGCCGCGTTCCTGTTGCCCGCCGTGTAGTACTGCCGCTCGTGGTTGTTGACGTTGTCGCCGGTCTCGGTCTGCCACTTCGAGGAGTCGGGCGCCGCGCCGGCGGGCCCGTCGAAGCTGTCCGAGAAGGTCACGGCGGCGGCGGAGGAGGCGCTGGAGGCATCCGCCCGCGCGGGGCCGATCGCGGCGGACGCGACCAGGGCGGCGGACAGGGCGGCGAACAGACATCTGCGAAGCAGGCGTGGGGAGGCCATGGCACTCCATTCCGGTGGGGGACGGACGGGTCGCCACTTGATTTAAGAAGTGAGATAAGAGGGCGTCAAGAGTCTGGTCCGGACCAATTTCCGTGATCACTGTTTCCGCATTGCGTGATCACTGTTTCCGCGCCCGCGCATGCACCGACCGCCCCAGTCGCCGTCCCAGAAGCAGGTAACCGCCCAGTGCGCCCACGGTGTTGAGGATGACGTCGTCGATGTCGAAGGCGCGACCGGTGACGAGCGCCCCCTGTGCCAGCTCCACCAGCAGCATCACGATCGCGGTGAGCAGCAGGATCTGCAGGATGCCGCGCGCCCGCGGCGCCAGCACCGGGACCAGCACCCCGAACGGGATGCCCAGCAGCAGATTCCCGCCGATCTGCTTGACGGCGTCGCGCAGTTCCGGCTGATCCAGATACGCCTTCAGGGAGCGGCCCGGATGCAGATTGCTGTGCGTGAGCGGGACCGATGCCGGGGACGGCTGCAGGGTGAGCCGGGCCAGAACGACGGCGAACACCACCATGAAGGCGAAGGCGCACACCATCGTGAGCACCCGTAACGGGGTGGGCAGCGCGTCGCGAGCGCCTTTGGTCGTCCGCTTCGCCTTGCGCGGGCTCGGGGCGCTGCGGGCCATTCGATCCTCCAGTCCTCGACTTCCCAGTGTGGTAAGGCGTGCCCTGTTCGCTGTGCCGGGCGCCTGATCAGGATCCGTACGACACATGCACCTCCTTGAAGCCCAGGGAACCCAGCAGGCCCTGGAGCATGCCGGTGGTGTTCGTCTCGGCCCGTGCGGTCAGCCCGCTGCCCGTGGCCGCCTCGCCGATGTGGCGCACGGCGAGGCGCTGCACGGCGTGCTCGCTGTCGGGGTTGTCCGAGAAGAGGTCCCCGAGCCGGTCGATCAGGCCGCGCTGCTTGGACACGGTGTAGGAGTGGTCGGCGTCGAGAGCCGGCTTGCCGAGCCGCGCGTGCGGCAGCCGCAGGGTGGCGGAGGTGCGGTCGCCATTGACCGTCACGTCCTTCTCGCCGACCTTGCCGAGGTCGACATACGCGTCCACGGTGCCCGCCCCGACGTACAGGGTGCGGGTGCCGCGGATCGCGGACGGCAGATACCTGGCGTTCTTCTCCAGGTCCACGACGACCTGGAAGTTGCCGGAGGCGGCGTCGTAACGGCTCATGTCCTGGATGGACTTGAGGAGCGCGGGGCCGGACCGGTCGTGCGTCTCGGTGCCGAAGAGGTCCTTGAGGCCGGGGAGCACGGCCAGCCTGATCCCCGCGAACAGCACCGCGAGCACCACGACGAGCGCGGTCACCAGCTTCGCCCACAGGGGCATGCGTGCCGGCAGGGCCTTGATGGACGTCGTCATGTCGACGGCCCTCCTTCCTACCGTCCGCATGCCCGCCAAAACCGTTGCCAGGCCGGTGCGTTGGCGGATTGGGCCGCCTGACGTAGGCGCGCCGGGCGCACGGGCGGCCTCAGTAGCATGAGCCCGCAGCCCGTAATGATCATGCGAGGAGCGGATCGTGCGTGACATCACCGTCTTCAGTGGCAGTGCCCATCCCGAGCTGGCACAGGAGGTCTGTGCGCACCTCGGGGTGCCGCTCAGCCCCACCCGGGTCAGCCGGTTCGCCAACGACTGTCTGGAGGTACAGCTTCAGGCCAACTGCCGCGAGCGGGACGTCTTCCTCGTCCAGCCGCTGGTCAAGCCGGTGCAGGAGCACCTGGTCGAGCTGCTGATGATGTGCGACGCGGCCCGGGGCGCCTCCGCGGGCCGCATCACCATCGTCATGCCGCACTACTCCTACGCCCGTTCCGACAAGAAGGAGGCACCCCGTATCTCCCTCGGCGGCCGTCTGGTAGCCGACCTCATGGTGGCGGCGGGCGCGAGCCGCGTCCTGGCCATGACCCTGCACTCGCCGCAGGTGAACGGATTCTTCTCGGTGCCCGTGGACCATCTGCACGCGCTGCGTGAACTCGCCGCGCACTTCAGGCAGTACGACCTCTCGCGCACCACCGTGGTCTCGCCGGACCTGGGCAACGCCAAGGAGGCCGCCGCGTTCGCCCGGCTGATCGGCGCCCAGGTCGCGGCCGGTGCCAAACAGCGGTTCGCGGACGACCGGGTGAGCATCAGCTCCGTGATCGGCGAGGTGACCGGGCGGGACGTCATCATCCTGGACGACGAGATCGCCAAGGGCAGCACGGTGATCGAGCTCCTGGGACGGCTGCGGGAGTCGGGGCCGCGCTCGATCCGGGTGGCCTGCACCCACGGGCTGTTCGCGGCGGGTGCCCTGAAGCGGCTGACCGAGCAGCCGGACGTGCTGGAGATCGTGTGCACCAACACCGTGCCGGTGCCGGTGGAGGACATCGAGGAGCACAAGGCCAAACTGCGCGTCCTGTCCATCGCCCCGGCGCTCGCCGAGGCCGTGCGCCGGATTCACAACGGTGAGTCCGTCAGCGCCCTGTTCGACGCGCCCCGGAGCGAATAGACATGAAGGACGGGAGGCAGCGGAGCCGCACTTGACATCACCCACGTGACCAGGAGGGTCGGCAGTGGCCAAGGCGAAGTTCGAGCGGACCAAACCGCACGTCAACATCGGCACCATCGGTCATATCGACCATGGCAAGACGACCCTCACGGCAGCCATCACGAAGGTGCTGCACGACAGGTTCCCCGAGCTCAACCCCTTCACGCCGTTCGACCAGATCGACAAGGCGCCCGAGGAGCGCCAGCGCGGCATCACCATCTCGATCGCGCACGTGGAGTACCAGACCGAGCGCCGGCACTACGCACACGTCGACTGCCCGGGACACGCGGACTACATCAAGAACATGATCACCGGTGCGGCCCAGATGGACGGCGCGATCCTCGTCGTCGCGGCCACCGACGGGCCGATGCCGCAGACCAAGGAGCATGTGCTGCTGGCCCGGCAGGTGGGCGTGCCCTACATCGTGGTCGCGCTCAACAAGACGGACATGGTGGACGACGAGGAGATCCTGGAGCTCGTCGAGCTGGAGGTGCGCGAGCTGCTGACCGAGTACGAGTTCCCCGGCGACGACGTGCCGGTGGTGAAGGTCTCCGCGCTCAGGGCGCTGGAGGGCGACCCGCAGTGGACCGCCTCGGTGCTCGAACTGCTGGACGCCGTCGACGAGTTCGTGCCCGAGCCGGAGCGCGATGTGGACAGGCCGTTCCTGATGCCGGTCGAGGACGTCTTCACCATCACCGGCCGCGGCACGGTCGTCACCGGCCGGATCGAGCGCGGCACGCTGAGGGTCAACAGCGAGGTGGAGATCATCGGCATTCATCCGCAGAAGACGAAGACGACGGTCACCGGCGTCGAGATGTTCCGCAAACTGCTCGACGAGGGCCGGGCCGGGGAGAACGTCGGTCTGCTGCTGCGGGGCGTCAAGCGGGAGGAGGTCGAGCGCGGCCAGGTCGTCATCAAGCCGGGGTCGGTCACGCCGCACACGGTGTTCGAGGCGCGGGCGTACATCCTGTCCAAGGACGAGGGAGGCCGGCACACGCCCTTCTTCGAGAAGTACCGCCCCCAGTTCTACTTCCGCACCACCGACGTGACCGGTGTGGTGACCCTGCCCAAGGGCACCGAGATGGTCATGCCGGGCGACAACACGACCATGCACGTCGAGCTGATCCAGCCGATCGCCATGGAGGAGGGCCTGAAGTTCGCCATCCGGGAGGGTGGGCGGACGGTGGGCGCCGGTCAGGTCACCAGGATCATCACGTAGGCGGGCGGGGTCACAAAGAGCCGGACGTGGCCTCGGGCTGGCCCAGGGCCGCGTCCAGGGTCGGCTGCGGGGGCAGCAGCCGCGACAGTCCGGTGACCCGGAAGACGCGCAGGGTCAGCGGGTGGGTGCAGACCAGCTGCAACTGCCCGTCACGGTCGAGCACCCGGCGCCGGGCCCGGTACAGCAGGCGCAGCCCCGAACAGTCGAAGAACTCGATGTGCCGCAGGTCGAGCACGATCCGGGCACCGGTCCGGTCCGTCACCCGGTCCAGGTACGGAGCGATCTCCGTGGCCGCAGCGATGTCGATCTCGCCGCGGAACTCCAGCACTGTGTGACCGCGGTCCTGGTGGACGCGCAGATGCCGGGACAGCGGTGCCGGGTCCTGTCGCACGGCCGAACCACCTCCCACCCGCGCCCGGAAAACTGTTCCCCGCCCAGCAAGTTACCCTCGATAGAGGGAATTTGAGCATGTTCGATTGACATATGTCTTCGAGTTTGGCGCATGTCTTCCCGTGTCGCGGGGTGGCAGGGCTGCGACAACACGGACCGGACGTCGACAACGAGCCCACGGCCTGCCGGCAACCGTACGAGGTCGGCCACGGCCTGGGCGGCGCCGAGGCCGTCGGCGCGGCTGTCACCGGTGTGGCCCCGGCGACCGGACGTACTGCCGCCGGCAGCATGCTCGGCGTCGTCGCTGCCGGGGCGGTCGGCCTCCCGGCCGTGATGGCGGCCGAGCTTTCCCCGGCCACCACTGCCGCCGTCGCCGTCGACCGGCTCGCCGAACGCCCGGGAACGGCCCGTGAGTTGGGGGCGACCCGCACCGTCGACGCGAGCGAGACCGACCCGGCCCGGGCGCCGGGCGGCATCACCGGCGGTCAGGGCGCCGACGGCCTCGTCGAGATGAGCGGCATCGTCGAGATGAGCGGCAGCGTCGACGTGCTCGCCGCCCGCGGCCCCTTGGTCGCCGTCGGCGCCCCGCCGTGCGGCAGCGAGGTTTCCCCGGAGGTCAACGGGCTGTTCGCGGGCAAGCGGATCGTGGGCCCTGGCCCTCGGCGGCAGCCAGCCGCGGGCCTTCGTCCCGGCCCTGGTCGAGCCGGTCGCCGAAGGGCCGCTACCGCCGCGGCGATCAACGCCGTACTCACCTACCGATACCGACCCTCCGGCTCACTCCGCCAGTAGCACCAGCTTCCCCGTCGTCCGGCCCGTGTCGCCCAGTTCGTGTGCCTTCGCGGCGTCGGTCAGTGGGAATGTCCCGGCGATCGTGGCGCGCAGCTTGCCCGCCTCGGTCAGTTCCGCGATCGCCCGCATCCCGGCCCGGTCGGCGTCGACGAGCATGCGCACCGCCCGTACGCCGCGCCGCTCGGCCTCCTCGTAGAAGTCCGCCGAACCGACCGGCAGGATCGAGACCACGATCCCGCCCGGACGCAGCACACCCAGCGAACGCACCGAGGTGTCGCCGCCCAGCGTGTCCAGGACCACGTCGACGTCCCGCACGGCCTCCGTGAAGTCCGTGGCCCGGTAGTCGATCGCCTCGTCCACGCCGATCCCGCGCAGGAACTCGTGCTTGCCCGCGCTCGCCGTACCGATCACATACGCGCCGCGCGCCTTGGCGATCTGCACGGCCACATGGCCGACCCCGCCGGCCGCCGCATGGATCAGGACCCGCTGGCCCCGCCGCAACTCCGCGGTCTCCACCAGGGCCTGCCACGCGGTCAGGGACACCAGCGGCAGCGCGCCCGCCTGCGTGTGGTCGATCGCGTCGGGCTTGTGCACGAGGGCGCGGACCGGGGCGATCACGTACTCGGCGTGGGAGCCGTGGCCGAACGGGTAGGGCAGCATGCCGAAGACCTCGTCCCCGGGGACGAACGTGGCGACGCCGATCCCGGTCGCCTCGACCACTCCGGAGACGTCCCAGCCCAGGACGAAGGGCGGTCGGCCGAGGAAGCCGCCCGTGGCGCGGTGCTTCCAGTCGGTGGGGTTGACCCCGGCGGCGCGCACCCGGACCAGCACCTCGTTCGGGCGCGGGACCGGCCGCTCCAGCCGCACTTCCTTGAGGACCTCGGGACCGCCGAGGACGTCCTGGCTGATGGCACGCATCGTGTTCACATCGCTCATGGTCGACCAGCCTGCCGGGTCGCGCCCGCACGGAAAATGGCACGATTGCCAAGCTTCGATAGGATCGTGCCATGCGTGGTGAGCGGAGAGCGGAACGGGTCGTCGTCCTGGCGCTGGACGGCGTCTACCCCTTCGAGCTGGGCATCCCCAGCCGGATCCTCGGCGCGGCGGACGGCCGGTACGAGGTCCTGACCTGCACCGTCGACGGCAGGCCGGTGCGCACCAACGCCGACTTCTCCGTCGCCGTCGAGCACGGCCCCGAGATCCTGGCCACGGCCGACACCGTGGTGGTCGTCTCCATGGCGGCCCCGTACATCCCCACCGAGCTGACCCCCGAGATCGCCGCCGCGCTGGCGAGGATCCGGCCCGACGCGCGGATCGTGTCCATATGCACCGCGGCCTTCGTCCTCGCCGCCGCCGGACTCCTCGACGGCCGCAGGGCCACCACGCACTGGCAGGTGGCCGACCGGTTCCGGGCGATGTACCCGTACGTCGACCTCGACCCGGACGTCCTGTTCGTCGACGACGGCCGGATCCTCACCTCGGCCGGCGCGGCCTCCGGCGTCGACATCTGTCTGCACATCGTCCGCACCGACCACGGCAGCGAACTGGCCAACAAGGTGGCCCGCCGCTGTGTCGTGCCCCCGTTCCGGGACGGCGGCCAGGCCCAGTACATCGAGCAGCCGGTCCCGGAGAGCGGCGCCGCGAGCACCGCCGGGACCCGCGCCTGGGCCCTGGAGCGCCTCGGCGAGCCGCTGACCCTGACCGAGCTCGCCGGTCACGCCCGGATGAGCCTGCGCACCTTCGCCCGCCGCTTCAACGAGGAGGTGGGCGTCAGCCCCGGCCGCTGGCTGATCCAGCAGCGCGTCACCCGCGCCCGGCATCTGCTGGAGTCCAGCGACCTGTCCGTGGACCGCATCGCCGGCGAGGTCGGCTTTGCGACGGGCGCCTCCCTGCGCCAGCATCTGCACGCGGCGATCGGGGTGTCGCCGCAGACGTACCGACGCACGTTCCAGACGACCCGCTGATCTTCGAACGTTCCGGCCCGGTGCCGCGTCGAAGGACCGGAACCGGAGCCGAGGAACAGGGGGCGGGCATGCGCGGAGGCCTTGCGGCAGCGGCCGTACTCGTGGCCGTGACGGTGGTGGCCTGCGACGACAGCGGCGGCGGGCCGGACCCGGTGGTCGAGGGCACGCCGCCGGCGACGCCGTACAGCGGTCCGCTGTATGTCCCGACGAAGGCCATGGACGAGAGCACGCCCGAGGCGATGCGCACCGCCTCCGGCGCGGCCGGCCGGGCACTGGAGTGCGACGGGGAGATCTACCACGGCGAGGGGCCCGACGGATGGGGCGAGGGCGACGGCGCGGACACCCCGAAGGACGGCCTGAAGCTCTTCTTCCGGATGTTCGAGCCCGGGGTGCCCCGATACGGCTACCGGGTGGAGCGCAGGGACCACGACCGCGTGCTGTACTCCTACGACGTCGGGGGGCGGACCAAGGTGGCCGTCGTGGTCGCCAAGGACCAGAAGGACCGGCCCGGTTGGGGCCCGGAGACCGACGCCTCATGCGACCCGGCCGAACTCCCGCCGAGCTTCACGGACACACAGGAGTACGAGGTCTGGACCGACCGGAAGGGCGCGCGGGCACCCGTCGCGGAGATCACGGGCCATGCCGGCCCCGAGCACTGCGACTGGCAGAGCGCGCACTTCCTGGACCTGGGCAGGGGCGAGGACCGCAGGAGCTATGCCCGCGATCCCGAGGGCGTACTCGACACCGAGGCCATGCTCACGGCGCCGTACGACGGCGACGTCCGGATGCCCGCCGACGCGCACGACACCGGATACCGCTACCACGACCGGCAGTTGTGGCTGACCGACGACCGCGCCACGGCGTACATCCGCACCCCCGACGGGGTGGAGGCCTGGCCGCTGACGAAGCACGGCGGCCCGGCCTGCCGGTGACCCGTCACCGGCTCATGTGCAGCGCCACCAGCAACTGCCAGACCTGGTCGGCGACTTCGTCCGAGGAGGCCGCCAGGAGCCCGTGCAGCCAGTCGGCGAGCACACCGGCGAAGGTGGCGGCCACGGCCGAGGCGACCAGCGGGGCGTCCGCGGCACCCGCCAGTTCCCGCTCGGCCAGGCTGCGGGCCCGCAGGTCCCGGTGCAGGACCCGGCCGAGCGGCCCGCCGCCGCCCGGCGCGAGCAGGGTCCGGTACAGGGCCGCGTGCGGGGCGAGGCCCGCGAAGAACTCCCGCAGCGCGGGCGGGGCGTGCACCGGATCGGGGCGGCCGCGCCAGGCGTGCAGCGCGTCGACCGCGTCCCGTACGACATCCGCGCAGGCGTCGACCGCCAGCGCCTCCAGCCCGTCGTAGTGCACGTAGAAGGTGGCCCGGCCGACCCCGGCCCGCCGTGCAAGCGCGGCCACCCCAACCTCCGCCAGGGGCCGCTCGGCGCACTCCTCCAGCAGGGCCGCGCGCAGCCGCGCCCGGGTGCGCGCGGCCCGCGGGTCCTCGGGTGCGGGCCTGGTCACCGGGCGAGGAGCACGGCGGTCAGGGCGAGCGCGCCGGGCAGCGCCTGGGCGAACAGGATGCGGCGGTTGGCCGTGAGCGCGCCGAACACGCCCGCGACGACCACGCACGACAGGAAGAACACCCGCACCCGGTAGCCGGTCGGATCGGCGGCGATCAGTCCCCACACCAGGCCGGCCGCCAGGAAGCCGTTGTAGAGCCCCTGGTTGGCGGCCAGCGGTGCGGTGGCCCGCGCCAGCTCCGGGTCGAAGCCGTGCAGCGCCCGGCCCGGCTTCTTCTGCCACAGGAACATCTCCAGCACCAGGATGTACGCGTGCAGCGCGGCCACCAGGCCGACCAGCACGTTCGCCACGATTTCCATGATCGGCGGACTCCTCACACCACTCGCTACTTGGACAGGTGCCCAATATAGCTGGACAGGTGTCCAGGAAATCACCCCGGGTCGCCCGCCCCGGTTCCGCCGCCCCTGCGGAGCTCGCGGGCGCGCAGGGCCAGTTGCATCTCGAAGCGGGCCTCCGGGTCGTGCAGCAGACTGCCGAACAGCTCGTCCAGCTGCCGCATCCGGTAGCGCACCGTCTGCGGATGCACGGCCAGCCGCGCGGCGACCTCGGGGACACCCCGGCCGGACTGGAGCCAGCTCAGCAGGGTCTCCGCCAGCCGCTCGCGCTGCGGCGGGCGCACCTGGGCCAGCGGCCGCAGCCGGCGCTCGGCCATGGCGTCCAGCAACGCGTCGTCGCGCAGCAGCAGAAGCGTGGAGAGATGGTCCTGGCAGCGCACGATCCCGGAGTCCGCATCGGTGCCCGCGAGTACACCCCGGCGCACCAGATCCAGCGCCTCGGCCGCCCAGCGCAGCGATCTCGCCCCCTCCTGGAGCGCGACCGTCGGCCCCATCGCCGCCCGCAGTCCGTTCAGCGCCCCGGCCACCGCCCGCCCCCGGCCCGGCCCCTCCGGGTCGGATACGACCAGCACCGCGGGCTGCACATCGAACCGGGCCAGGAACTCCGGCGGCACGATGGGCTCCACCCCCGACCACTGGCCGTGGTCCACCGCCACCACCGCCACCGCTCGCGGCACCGGCCAGCGCGCGGCGTGCGCGAGATCCGCGATCGCCTCGGCCGAGGCCGGGGGATCGGCGGTGAGCAGATCGACCAGCCGTGCCCGCCGCTGCTGGAGCTCACCGGCCGCGTGCAGACGCGCCTCGGTGTAGCCCGCCGTCGTCGCGGCCGCCATCTCGTCCAGATGCAGAAACAGCGCCTCGCCGAAGGCACCCAGCACATGGCGGGGCAGCAGGCCCTTGTCGACCAGTGCGTTCACCCGGCGCCAGGTCACCCGCGCGCCCAGGCGCAGTGCCGACTGGAACGAGTCGAGGCTGCGCCCCTCCTCGGCCTCGCCGCGGCCGATGCGCTGGTACGTCGCCTTCACCGGCTCCCAGTCGGTGTCCGGTTTGGCCATCCGCTCCAGGAATCCCTGCAGCGCGTGGTCCACACCGCGGTGCACACCCTGCATGTATGTGTCGTCCATCGGACGCGCGTACTCCGCAATCTCCGTTCTGATCGCCCGGACGACCTCCTCGGTGATATCGGCGAAAAACGGTCTCAGTCGGTCGGGCAGACCTGGCGGCAACGCCTTGAACGGGCCGCGAGTGTCGACTATCCCCGCTGCGGCTCTCTTCGGCACGACGGTGACGATACCGGCGAGTAACTCGCGGGGGCTCATCAATGGAGGACGGTTGTCCGGGCAGGAGTTGTCCCGTGGTGACAAGCGGAGTGTCGGTAAGTTCCCTTGTCTGTAAGGGTGTTTGTCGATTTGTGGCGCATGCCGGAGAGTGATGGAACCCTCACGTCCGCGACTGCCCGAGGTTGATCCTTTGGGGTTCAAACCCGATAAGCTCCAGACCGGCACTGCGAGTTGACACCACCCTTGATGGGTTCGGCCCGTAGTGCGTACTCATGAGTGCGGTCCTTGCACACCCCCCGTTTCGATCGTGTTGCTTTCGAAGGATGCAGATGGAACTCGCCACTCCGCCACCGGCGGCGCGGGCCCCTGTTGCCTGGTACAGCTGGTGGTTGATGCCACTGGCCTTAGGAGGCGGGACGGTTGCCGCCACGTTCATGAGCTCCGAGCGAATAACCGCCGCGGTGGCCGGTGCCGCCGCGACCGCGGCGAGCTCGGTCTGCGTGCGGCTCCTGCTCCGCTCGCAGAAACAGCTGCGCCGAGCCGAGGGCAGCTTTCGGTCCTCGCAGGCCGAGCACTCCCAGCAGTGGCAGCACCATGTCGCCACCCTGGAACGGAAGTTCAGCTCCGAGCGCGCCACCCTCGAGGCCCAGCTGACCGAGCAGGCGGCCGCCTACGAGGCCCAGCTCAGTGAGCACACCGCGGTCTACGAGGCCCGACTCGGCGACAGCGCGAGGGCGTACGAGGAGCGGCTGGCCGAACAGGCCAAGTCCTACGAGGCGCAGCTCACCGACCGGGCCGACGTCTGGCAGGAACAGGCCGCGCACCAGCGGACCGCCGTCGCCCGGCTCGCCGAGGAGCAGCTGCCCGACGCCCTGAAGCGACTGCGCGCCGGTGACGCCATCGACGACCTGCTGCCCGCGACGGACCGGTCGGCGAAGCTCGACGTGGAGCTCCAGGCCGACCTCCGCAGGATTCTGCGGACCTCCCTGATCGGCGTCGAGGAGGAGTTCAACCGCTCGACCTCGGCCGAACAGGCCGTGATCAGCATCGGCAACCGCATCCACGTCCTGACCAGCAAGCTCCGTGGCCGGCTGCACGAGATGCAGGGCGAGCACGGCCGGCTGCCCGCGGTGGCCAGGGGCCTGATGGAGCTCGACCAGGAGCTCGGCCCCGCCGACTCGCTCGCCGCGAGCATCGGCGTGCTGGGCGGCTCGGACCGGCCGGGACGGCAGTGGCAGGAGCCGCAGCGACTGCTCAGCGTGGTTCGCGGCGGCATCGGCCGCATCAAGGACTTCCATCGTGTCGAGGTACGGCATCTGCCCGAACTCGGCGTCGACGGCGGCCTGGTGGACCACCTCACGCTGATCTTCTCCCACCTTCTGGACAACGCGGCCCGCTACTCGCCGCCCACCGAGCCGGTGCTCGTCTCCGGCAAGGAGGTGCCCAACGGCGTCGGCATCGAGATCCAGGACTCCGGCAAGGGGCTGAGCGAGGAGAAGAAGCGCGAGGCCGAGCACTCCCTCACGGGCACCGCGCCCGGTCCCGGACTCGGTGGGATCTCGGAGGACGCCAACATCGGCCTGCGGGTCGTCGGCATCCTCGCCCGCCGCTACGGCATCCGTGTCACCTTCGCGGACTCGCCGTGGCTCGGCACCTCGGTGGTCGTCGTGGTCCCGCACAAGTACTTCAGCCCCGTTTCGGCGGCCACTCCGGCGACCGCGCCCGCCGCCCCGACCGCTTCGGTCGCCACGGCACCGGCGACGCCCGCACCGCAGGGCCCGGAACCCGCCGAATCCATGGAGGCCGACGGCACGGGTCTGGTGGACACCACACCGGGTGGACTGCCCCGGCGCAGGAGCAGGCGCCGCGAGGTGGAGGCGGAGGAGGTGCAGTCACCCCAGGCGACCGGCCGGGCGGACGGCACCAAGGTCGCCGCGGTGCCCCCGGACGAGTCCTTCGCCGGCCTGGCCGCCTTCGCCACGGCCGGACGCGAGCCGGCGGGGCCAAAGACGGTGACCGGGCCGGAGACGGCGACCGCGGACCGGTCCTCCACGGAGTTCGGGATTCCGGTCACTACCGGGGACGAGTCCGCCGAGGAGGACACTCTCGGCCTGCGTCGGGAGTCCGCCGCACCCGGAACGGACGACGGCCGCGCGCACGGCCGGGGAGCCGAGCCGGTGGAGGCAGCCGCGGCCCATGACCGTGCGTCGGGCCCCGGACCCGAATCCGTCGTGGCACCCGCGCCGTTCGACGGCCGCGAGTCCACCGAGCACCGAATTGAAGAGAGCGACTAGTCCACATGACGCAACAGGGAACCGACGTGAGCTGGGCGCTCCGCGATCTGGTGGAGAGCATCCCGGAGATCCGCTTCGCCCTCGTGGCCTCCAGCGACGGCAAGGCCATCACCTCCTTTGGCGCCGAAGACCCCGACGACGTGGACCGCTTCGCGGCCGTGGTGGCCGGCCTGCAGGCCCTGGCCCAGCCGGTCGCCGAGCAGTTCCCCAAGTACGCGGGCCAGTTGCGGCTCGCGATGATCGAGGTCGACGGGGGGCATCTGTTCGTCGTGCGGGCGGGCGTCGAGACGTATCTCGGCGTCCTGGCCCGGGAAGGACTCGACCAGGGCCTGCTGGGTCACCAGATGAGGGACCTGGCCCGGCGGATGGGTGAGCTTCTCGGCACCACTCCGCGCCTGGAGGAGCACTCTGGATGAGTGCTCCCCGCCCGCCCACGGACCCGTCCGGACTCGAGCGCTACTACGTCCTCACCCGGGGGCGCAGCAAGCCGGGCGGGTCGGCGTCGAGCCTCGACGTGGCGACCCTCATCGTCTCCCGCACCGCGCCCTTACCGGGGATGCAGCACGAGCACGAGGAGATAGTCCGGCGCTGCCGCGATCCGCTGTCGGTGGCCGAACTCGGCGCCCATCTCGGATTGCCCTTCAACATTCTCGCGGTGCTGTTGGCGGATCTGCTGGACGCAGGCCGTATTGAAGCCCGTGATCCCATCCCGGCGCACCACGCCGGACGCGGGCCCGACCTCGCGCTCCTCCAGGAGGTACTCAGTGGACTGGAAAGGCTTTGACCATCCCGGCGAACCCGCCGCCGGAGGCACGCGCTCGGTCAAGGTGATGATCGCCGGCGGGTTCGGCACCGGAAAGACCACCATGGTCCGCTCCGTCAGCGACATCAAGCCGCTCACCACCGAGGAGACCCTCACGCAGGCCAGCGTCGAGGACGACCATCTGATCGGCGTCGCCGACAAGGCGGAGACCACCGTCAGCCTGGACTTCGGCAAGATCAGCCTCAACGAGAGCCTGATGCTGTACCTGTTCGGGACACCGGGCCAGGAGCGTTTCTGGTTCCTGTGGAACGGGCTGTTCAAGGGCGCGCTCGGTGCGGTGGTCCTGGTGGACACCCGTCGGCTGGCCTCCAGTTTCCGGGCGATCGAGGAGATGGAGCGGCAGGACGTGCCCTTCGTCATCGCGCTGAACATCTTCCCGGACTCCAAGCAGCACCCGATCGAGGAGATCCGGGACGCCCTGGACATCTCCCCGGACATCCCGGTCGTGGCGTGCGACGCCCGCGACCGGGCCTCCAGCCGTGACGTGCTCGTCGCGCTGATACGCCATCTGCAGGAACGCTCCGCCGTCGCACTGGAGCCCCGATGAACGACCAGAACCTCGACAGTGCCGACGCCCCCCGCGGCTGCCCGGTCGCGCACGGTTCGGCCGAAGTGGCCCGGCTGTACGGGCCCGAGGCGGCGACCGACCCGCTCGGCATCTACGAGCGGCTGCGCAAGGAGCACGGCGCCGTCGCGCCGGTGCTGCTGGAGGGCGACATCCGCGCCTGGCTGGTGCTGGGCTACCGAGAGAGCCGACGGGTGCTCGACAATCCCCTCCAGTTCGCCCGGGACGCGCGGAACTGGCGGGACTGGCGGGAAGGACGGGTCGCGGAGACTTCGGCGCTGATTCCGATGCTCGGCTGGCGTCCCGACTGCGTGTCCCAGGACGGCGAGCCGCACCGCAGGCTGCGCGGCGCCGTCAACGATGTGCTGCAGGCCGCCGCAGGCCGCGGTGTCCGGCGCCATGCCACGCACTTCGCCAATAAGCTGATCGACGGGTTCGCGGACAACGGCCGCGCCGATCTGGTGGCGGACTACGCCGACTATCTGCCGATGCTCGTGATGACCCGCATTCTGGGGCTTGCCGAGGCGGAGGGGCGCCGGCTGGTCGAGTCCTGCGCACAGGTGCTCAAGGGCGGCGAGGACGCCGTGGTGCACGACGGCATGATCAGGGAGATCTTCGGTGAACTCGCCGAGCGCAGGCGGTCCGAACCCGGCTCCGACCTCGCCACCGGCCTGCTGGAGCATCACGCGGCTCTCGACCACGACGAGGTCGTCCACCACCTGCGCGTGGTGCTGATCGCCGCGCACGTGACGACCAACCTGCTGGCCCGGGTGCTGCAGCTGGTCCTGACCGACGCCTCCCGGCTCTCCGGGCTGATCAGCGGTCAGCTGAACATCTCGGCGGTGGTGGAGGAGGTCATGTGGAACTCTCCGCCGCTGGCCGTCCTGCCGGGGCGCTTCGCCGCCAGCGACGTCGAACTGGGCGGGCACCGCATCAAGGAGGGCGACCTGCTCGTCCTCGGCCTCGCACCGGGTAACCTCGACCCCGAGGTCCGGCCCGACCCGGGTGTCTCCGTGCAGGGCAACCAGGCGCACCTGGCGTTCGGCGCGGGCCCGCACGAGTGCCCCGGGCAGAACATCGGGCAGTCCATGATCGAGGTTGCGGTGGACGTCCTGCTGCACCGGCTGCAGGGCCTGCGGCTGGCCGTGCCGGCGGACGAGCTCACCACGACCGCCTCCACCTGGGATTCTCGGCTGGACAGGCTGCCGGTCGAGTTCCCGGTGTGAGCACGCCGCTGCCCGGTCGGAAACCCGACCGGGCAGCGCCGCTGCCTCATACGGCCGGCAGGTCGTCCACGGAGCCTCATACGGTCGGCAGGTCGTCCACGGAGCCTCGTCCGGCCGGCTCTGCGGCGGCCGCCGGGCCTTGCTTCGCCGCCGCGCGGCCCGAGACCAGCGCCCACTCGTAGGTGTCCTGCGCCAGCATCCTGATCATGTGTTTGATCAGCTCGTATGCGCCGCGCAGGCGTTTGTTGCAGCCGGACTGCAGTGGCGGGCGGGGAACAGCTGGGGGAAGTCCCGGTCGGCGCGACACAGTCGCCGCCGTTGGTCCCCACCACCATCCACTGCGTTTCTGGAACAGGATTGCGGCATCAGCCGTCGAGCCAGTCGCCTGCGAGCTCCGTGGGGCGGTATCCCGTGGCGTTCCAGAGGAAATGCGGGTGGGCGCAGCCGAACATGTAGGCGAGCAGTGCGGTGTCTTCCCTCCCGGTCTGAGGGTCGTACAGGGTGTAAAAGTACTCACATCCGACTGTGCCGGCGTCTTGTTGGATCTGACGAGCGCGGTCCGTGGACGGTGCGGCGCTGGACGCCTCCACGGCGGCGATGTAGGTGCGGCGCAAGATTTCCCATGTGCTGTCGATGTTGCCGTACCAGGGGCCGTGCAGTGCTTCGAAGGCATGGAGCTCGGCGTCGAAGAGGGGCCATGTCTGGGGGTGTTGGGCTCGGCAGCGTGCGGACAGCTCGGCGGTCTGGGTGCTCAGTGCTGGTGCGGTGGGCCGCGGGGTGATGGTGAGGGTGGTGCCGTGGGTGAGGATGCCGGTGCATGCGTTGGGCTGGAGGTCGCAAAGCGGGCACTCCTCGGCCGGGGGGAGGCCCTGGGTGATGCCGTCGAACCACAGGGCGTGGCGGCCCGTGAGCCCCAACCAGGTGATGGTGCTGGTCATCAGCCAGGTGTTCCACATCGGGGTATGCGCCTCGGGCATGCAGCCGTACTTGACGAGGGCTATGGCGCAGGCAGCGTAGAGGGCCTTGGTGTGGGTGGGCATGTCGGCGAGCCAGAAGTTGCTTATCTCGCCGGTGAGGGCGTCGGCTCGTACGTCGGTCATGTCGTCGATGACGCGGCACAGCAGCAGGGAGGCGAGGTGTTCTTCCTGCCAGAGTTCGGTGTCGGGTGAGACGTGCCAGAACAGGCAGTCCAGCATCTGCAGGAGTGGGTAGGTGCTCTGGCTGAGTGGGTTGGTCTGGGGGAGCGTGACGCTGCCCGCGCGGTGCTGTTGGAGCCAGTACTCGTCGACGGATCGCTTATGGGCCGCGAAGAGCCCGCAGACCAGGGCCCGTGCGGTGTTGGTGCTGAAACTCTCGGCCAAGCGGCCTTCGACGAGTTGGGTGAGGCGCGTGGTGTCAATGGTGTCGATCACGCGTTTGTACTCGTGGAAGAGGAGGATGTCGTCTTCGAAGCGGTGGCGGAGGCCAAGGTCTCGTTCACGGTCGTTCAGCTGCCGGGCGAAGGACCATCCACCGGTCAGGACGCTGTCGAGCTCCCGGCGGTATGGCCAGGTCTTGACGGTGAGAGGACTGCCGGCGCTGTGCCGCCAACCGTAGTCACCCAGCGTGCGTGCGGGGGGCGTGGGCAGCCGACTGCACAGGGGGCAGGCGCAGGCGGTTGTCCGCTCCTCCTCGCGCGGCGGGGTGAGTGCCCGGCTTCTCCAGGCCCCCTCCAGCATCGTGCAGGTCAGTCGGCAGACCTCGATATCGGTGCTGACTTCGGGGAAGGCTGCTTCGATCATGTTGAGGCTGGTGTCCAGGTGCCTCAACCTGGCGTAGCCCTCCTCGTCGGGCGGGAGGAACGCGCGCTGCGCCAGCTGGAGGGCTCCCTCCACCTGCAGTGTGGTGCTGGAGCCAGGGGATCCGAATGCGTCCAGCCGCTGCTGAGCGTCGTTCTGGCAGCTTCGGTACTGCTCCGTGCTCCCATTGACGTGTTCCGCCAAGAGGCGGGCCAGGGCGATCCCCGCCTCCGCGGCCTGGAGCTGGGCGCTCGGCTGCGCCGGGAGCAAGCTGTCGGGGGTGTCGAAGGGGAGGTCGAACCTGACGTCCTGAGGCATGGGCTTCCTTTCGGGAGACGGACCGCAGAGTCCCCCCGGCCCTACGAACGGGCGGTCGTCAACAACCGCCCGCGCACTCGAACTGAGCTTCGTGGTACGAAAGTTGACCGAGAAGCGATACGAGGCTGCCCAGAGCGTAAATGATCTACACCGTGACCTGGCCGTGACGTGTGTTACTGCTTACGCCTCACAAGTCGCGTACACTCGCGCGCCCCCGACATAGGTCAGCGCCACCTTCGTCTCCGCGATCGCCTCCGGCGGCCCCGCGAACGGGTCGCGGTCCAGAACCACCAGGTCGGCCAGCGCGCCGACGCTCACCCGGCCGGTGTCGTCCAGGTGGTTCACATACGCCGTGCCCGCCGTGTACGCCGCGAGGGCCTGCGCCAGTCCGAGACGCTCACCCGGCAGGAACACCGCACGCGCCTCGCCCGGCTCCACCCGGTTGACCGCGACATGGATGCCCTGCAGCGGATCGGGGCTGCTAACCGGCCAGTCGCTGCCCGCCGCCAGCTTCGCCCCGGAGCGCTGCAGCGCCCCGAACGGGTACTGCCACGCGGCCCGTTCGGGCCCGAGGAAGGGGATGGTCAGCTCGTCCATCTGCGGTTCGTGAGCGGCCCACAGCGGCTGTATGTTGGCGGTGGCGCCCAGCCGGGCGAACCGCGGCACGTCGTCGGGGTGCACGACCTGGAGGTGCGCCAGATGCGGCCGGGTGTCGCTCGGCCCGTTCGCCGACCGTGCCGCCTCGATCGCGTCCAGCGCGTCGCGTACGGCCCGGTCGCCCAGCGCATGGAAGTGGCACTGAAAGCCGAGGGCGTCCAATTCGGTCACGTACTTCGGCAGTTGGGCCGGGTCGATGAAGCTCTTGCCCCGATTGGCGGTGGCGCAGCCGCACTTGTCCAGATACGGGTCGAGCAGCGCGGCCGTACCGTTCTCCGCGACCCCGTCCAGCATCAGCTTCACACTGCCCGCACAAAACCGGCCGTGGCTCGATACGGCGCGCCGCTCGACGAGTTCGGGAATCTGCTCGGACCCGCGCTCCCGGTCCCACCACAGGGCGCCGACCACCCGCGCGGTGAGCGAACCGTCCCGGGCCGCCGTCAGATACGCGTCGGACGGATCGTCCATGCCGAGGAAGTCCCCGACGAGGGCGTCCTGCCAGGCCGTGATGCCGAGCGCGTGCAGATGGCGCTGGGCGTGCAGCAGCGCCGCCAACCGGTCCGCCGCGGTGGCCGGCGGGGTGAGACGTCCCACGAGCTGCATCGCCCCCTCCTGGAGCGTGCCGCTCGGCTCGCCGGAGGCGTCCCGCTCGATCCGCCCGTCGGCCGGGTCGGGCGTGTCCCGGTCGATGCCGGCCAGCTCCAGGGCGCGGCTGTTGACCCAGGCGCCGTGGTGGTCGCGGTTGGGCAGATAGACCGGCCGGTCGGGGACGGCCGCGTCCAGCAGCTCCTTCGTCGGCGTACCGCCCTCGAAGGCCTCCATCGACCAGCCGCCGCCGAGGATCCACTCCCGCTCGGGATGGGCGGCGGCGTACACCCGGACGGCGGCCAGGGTCTCGGCGGCGGTGTTCGTCCCGGTCAGATCGCACTGGGTGAGTTCGAGTCCGGCCGGCACGGGGTGGACATGCGCGTCCTGGAAGCCGGGCAGCAGCAGCCGTCCGGCGAGGTCGACCACCTCCGTGCGGGGCCCGGCGAGTTCACGGACCTCGTCGTGTCCGACGGCGGTGATCCGGTCACCGGTGACGGCCACGGCGGTCGCCGTGCGGCCCTCGGGGGTGAGGACGGGGCCGCCGGTGAAGAGGAGATCAGCGTGCATGTTCTCTTTCCTTGGGGGTCAGTTGGAGGTGGCGAGCAGCTGCGGCGCGTCGGCGTCCGTGCCCTCGCCGGTGCGGAAGTACGGGGAGCGGCGCACCCACTTGGCACACGCGGCGGCGACGAAGCCGGACGCGATCATCGCCAGTGGCATGAGCAGCAGGAACCAGCCGTTGTCCGCGCTGAGTTCGAGACGGTCGGTGGAGGTGTAGAAGGACCAGGCGAGGTAGCCGCCGAGGCCCAGGAGGACGGCGGCGCTCAGCGCGGGCAGCACCACCGCCCGCAAGCCCTGCCAGGGGTCGGTGCGCAGCAGGGAGCGGAAGCGTACGGCGGCGGCGAGCGCGGTGAGCGCGTAGGAGAGCGCGACGACGATGCCGACGGCGTTCACGGTCGCCAGGATCATGTCGGCGAGCCGCGGGATCACCAGGGCGAGCGCGGCCACCGCGGTGGCGATCGCCCCGATCAGCAGCGTGCCGGCCGCCGGTGTGCCGTACCGGGAGCTGATCCTGGACCACACCGGGCCGACGGTACGGTCCCGGCTCATCGCGAACATGCCGCGCGCCGTGGGAATCACCCCGGCCTGCAGCGAGGCCACGGCCGAGAACATCAGGGCCACCAGCGGCAGCGCGGCCAGCGGCTGCGCGGCCAGCCGGTCGCCGAAGTACGCAAGGCCCTCGGCGCCGTGTCCCGCCAGCTCCGGCTCGGACAGCACCCGCTGGAAGGCGACCGAGCCGAGCAGGAACAGCCCCAGCATCGTCACCAGGGTGATCGTTCCGGCGCGGGAGGCGTCCCGTGGGTCGCGAACCTCCTCGTTGACGCTGAACGCCACCTCGAAGCCCCAGTAGCAGAACACCGACAGCAGCATCCCCTGCGCGAGCGCCGACGCCGAGGGGATGGCGAAGGGGTCGAACCAGGAGAGGCTGAAGTCGTGCGGCCCTGCGACGATGCCGTAGCCGCAGAACCCGAGCAGCACGACGTACTCGAAGACCAGCAGGCCGGTCTGCAGCCGTGCCGCGGTGCGGATGCCGGTCACGGCGGTCAGCGTGACGGCGATCAGGATGCCGATGCCCACCGCCGTCGACTGCGCGGTCGACCCCGGATCCAGGGTGAGTCCGGCCAGCCGGTGCAGCCCGGCCTCGCCGGCCAATTGCAGGATGGACGACCCGGTGACGGCCGTGGTGTACGCGAGGAACGCGATCGACGCCGTGAGGTTCACCCAGCCGACCATGAAGCCGAGCCACGGGTTGAGTGAACGTCCCACCCACACGTACCCGTTGCCCGCGTTGGGCTCGACCGTGTTCAGCCGGGAGAAGGCGCCCGCGATGCCCAGGATCGGCAGGAACGCCAGCAGCATGATGGCCGGCAGATGCAGCCCGACCACCCCGGCCGTGACACCGAGGCCGATGCCGATGCTGGTGGTCGCGGCCGTGCTGGACGCGGCGACGGCGATGCCGTCGAGGACTCCGAGGGACTTGCGCAGCTCCTGCCGCTGGGGCGGGTCGGCGCCGTAGGGCGTTTGGGTCATGGCCAGCTCTCCGCTCGCACCGGGGGGCCTGGTCGGCCCCGGTGACCGCACATGAAACTGTCCGTGTACTTCACAGGTCAACGCTGTTGTCATAAGGTGCCCGCACATCCCACGGAGGGCTTCCATGAGCGAACGCGTCGTCCCGCCCGCCGCCCGCCGGCGCAGACGCCCCACCAAACAGGGTGTGGTCCTGTCCGAGAAGCTGATCGTCGAGACGGCGCTGCGCCTGATCGAGGAGCACGGAGCGGACGCCCTCTCCGTCCGTCGCCTGGGACGGGCACTGGGCGCCGACCCCAGCAGCCTGTACCGCTACTTCCGGCACACCGACGATCTGATGCTCGCCATCGCCGACGAGCTCATCGGCCGCACGATGCGCAGTTGGCGGCCCACCGGCGACTGGCGCGCCGACCTGCGCGACCTGGGCCTGCGCATGCACGCGGGAGCCCTCGCGCACCCGCGGGCGGCGGTGCTCAGCTCCTACCGGGTGACCGGGCGCGTGCACGAGATCCAGGCCGTGGAGACCGCCCTCGGCGTGCTGCGCGGCGCCGGTTTCCCCGACGCCGAGGCGGTACGGATCTACCACGCCTTCATCGACCAGGCGCTGGGCTTCGGCGCCCTGGACTCCGCCAATGTGTCCCTGCCGAGGCCCGTCCGGGAGGCCGAGGCGGAGATCTGGCGGGCGACCTACGCCCGGCTGCCCGCCGACACCCACCCGCACATCGCCGCCACCGCCCGCCACCTCGTGGCCTCGATGCGGGGCAGCGCGTACCCGGCCGCCCTGGACCTGCTGCTGACCGCGGCGGCGACCCGGCTGTCCGAAATCAGGGCGGCCGCGGAAGGCTGACGGTCACACTGGTCCGAGTTCGCTCGTCAGCCCCATGAGATCCGTCCACGAAGATCCGCTCACGAGGAGGCCGTACGACGATGACCCCGCCGCCCGCCCGCACCGCCGAACAGCGCATGCAGGACACGCTCCACCGGCTGGAGCACGACGAGGACCTCTGGGTCGCCACCGCGTCCGCCGACGGGGGAGCGCCGTATCTCGTCCCGCTGTCCTTCGTGTGGGACGGCACGACCCTGCTGATCGCCACCCCGGCCGCCAGCCCCACCGGCCGCAACCTGACGGCGACCGGCACCGCACGGCTCGGTGTCGGACCGACCCGGGACGTGGTCATGATCGAGGGCGACGTGGAGCCGCTGAGCCCCGACGAACTGCCCGAGGAGGAGGGCGACCGGTTCGCCGCGGAGACCGGCTTCGATCCGCGCCGACTCACCACCCGCTACTGGTACTTCAGGATCCGCCCGACACGCGTACAGGCCTGGCGCGAGGCCAACGAACTGGACGGCCGCGAGCTGATGCGCGACGGGAAGTGGCTGGTGGCCGACTGAACCCGAGGCACACAAAAGCCCCGCCGCGACGGGGGAACGCGGCGGGGCCTGACGCACGGGTGCCCGTGCCGGAGCCGGTTCATGCCTCCCCGAAACAAGTTTTTCTGAAAGCCGGCGACCCCTGACTGAAAGAGCCGGCGGTCGGCGGTTGGGGGAGCTGGTGGCTGCCGGCCGGGGAGAGTTGGGTGGCTCTTGGTCGATGGAGGTGGCGGCTCCTGACTGGGAGAGTCGGCGGTCGGCGGTTGGGGGAGCTGGTGGCTGCTGGTCGGGGAGAGTTGGGTGGCTCTTGGTCGGTGGAGGTGGCGGCTCCTGACTGGGAGAGTCGGCGGTCGGCGGTCGGGGGAGCTGGTGGCCGCCGGTGGCTGTTGGCCGGAAACGAGGGCGGCCCCGGCCGGAAGGGTCGGTGGACCCGGCCGGAAAGGCCGCGGCCCCAGGCCCCGATGAAGGTGGCCCGGGGCCGAGGCAGTCGCCGGCCGTGGTTCCGGGTCAGCTCGCGTCGGTCGGTTCGAGGAGGAAGACCGGGATCGCGCGGGAGGTCTTCTCCTGGTACTCCGCGTATGGCGGATACGCGGCCACGGCCCGGTCCCACCACACGGACTTTTCGTCGCCGGTCAGCTCACGTGCCGTCATGTCCCGCTTGACCGGCCCGTCCTGCAGTTCCACACGGGGATCGGCCTTGACGTTGAAGTACCAGACCGGATGCTTGGGCGCGCCGCCCTGCGAGGCGACCACCGCGTACCGGCCGTCGTGCTCCACCCGCATCAGCGGCGTCTTGCGGATCTTGCCACTCCTGGCACCCATGGTCGTCAGCAGGATCACGGGCAGCCCCGTGTCCAGCAGCGTCGTCCCCTTGGTGCCACCGGAACTCTCGTACAACTCGACCTGGTCCCGCACCCACTGGGTCGGGCTGGGCTCGTACTCGCCCTCAAGAGGCATGAGGTTCGTCCCCTCTTCGGTACCGCGTCCTACTGGCAGCCTGCTTCAACACCGGCGGACACACGAATCATCCGTACCGCGGTCCCGTCCGTCACACCGGCGACACCGCCATCCGTATCGCGAGCGCCAAGATCACGCCACTCGACAGCAACGCCGTCACCAGCCGTCCGCGCAGGCCGGTCAGGGCCCGGCCGAGCAGTGCGCCGCCGCCGGCGAGCAGGAGCTGCCAGCTCGCGGAGGCCGCGAAGGCGGCCAGCACGAACACCGCCTGCTCCAGGGGTGGCACGGCGTGTGCGGTGCGGGTACCGAGGACCAGCGCGGCGAAGTAGATCACGGTGGTGGGGTTCAGCAGGGTGATCCCGAGAAGGCCGAGATACGCGCGCCCCGGGCCCGGTACCGGCCGGTCGGGCCGGGAGGTGAGCCGGTGCTCGCGACAGTGCCGCAGCGCGCTGACCGCGCCCCGCACGGCCAGCGCGGCCAGCACCAGGGCGGAAGCCCAGCGCAGCGGTCCGAGCACCGGCCGCAGCGCCCCCGCGAGGGCCGTGCCCCCGACCGTCGCCGCCAGCGCGTACAGACCGTCGGCGCTGGCCACACCGAGCGCGGCGCAGGCGCCGGTCCGCAGTGACGTACGAGCCGTGAGGGACACTAGATATGTCGCTACCGCTCCGACCGGTACGGCGATGCCGTACCCGGCGAGCAGGCCCGCGACCAGCGCCGCCGTCACGGGCGTGGGGAATCGGGCCTCCGTGGACGGCCGGGCTGCTGCTGGACCGGCACCGCGGGGACGGCGGAGGTCGGCGGCAGAAAGGTGTCTGTGGTGGTCATGGGCAGATCCTGCGGTCGGTGAACCGGCGGTGGCAAGGGAATTTCGGCGCGGAATCGACGGTCGGACATCAGGTGTTCGGCCAGATCACGCAGGTCACCGATCTGGCCGAACTTGTCGTCGCCCTATAGATGCCTGGGGCATCTAATGAAGATCGGCACGACGCACTCTTCTTCTGCGAGGTGTTCCATGACGGAACTGACGGAACTCACGGAACCGACCGGTCCGGCCACACCCGTCGCCTTCCCCCAGGACCGCACCTGCCCCTACCACCCGCCCACCGGCTACGACCCCCTGCGCGACCGTCGCCCCCTGTCCCGGGTCACCCTCTACGACGGCCGTCCGGCCTGGATGGTCACCGGCCATGCCGCCGCCCGGGCGCTGCTGTCCGACCCCCGGCTGTCCACCGACCGCAGCCGACCCGGCTTTCCCATGCTCACGGCACGCTTCGCCGCCACCCGCGCCGTCCGGGTCGCCCTGCTGGGCGTCGACGACCCCGAGCACCGCACCCAGCGGCGGCTGATGATCCCCTCCTTCAGCGTGAAACGCGCCGCCGGACTGCGGCCCGACATCCAGCGGATCGTCGACGAGCTGATCGACGCGATGATCGCGCACGGCCCGGGCGCCGAACTGGTGAGCGCGTTCGCGCTGCCCGTGCCGTCGATGGTGATCTGCTCGCTGCTCGGCGTCCCGTACGCCGACCACGAGTTCTTCGAGGAGCAGTCGCGCCGCCTGCTGCGCGGACCGGAGGCCGCCGACACCCTGGACGCGCGGGGGCGGCTGGAGAGGTATCTGCTCGCGTTGATCGAGCGCAAGCGGCAGGACCCGGAGTCCGGCGACGGCATTCTCGACGAACTCGTCCACCAGCAGCTGCGCGACGGCGACATGGACCGCGAGGAGCTCGTCGCGCTGGCGATCATCCTGCTGGTCGCGGGCCATGAGACCACCGCCAACATGATCTCCCTCGGCACCTACACGCTCCTGCGGAACCCCGAGCGGCTGGCCGAGCTGCGCGCCGACCCCGCGCTCCTGCCCGCCGCGGTCGAGGAGCTGATGCGGATGCTGTCGATCGCGGACGGGCTGCTCCGCATCGCCCTGGAGGACATCGAGGTGGAGGGGGCGACGATCCGCAAGGGCGAGGGTGTGGTCTTCGCGACCTCCGTCATCAACCGCGACGACTCCGTGTACCCCGAGCCCGACACCCTGGACTGGCACCGCCCGGCCCGCCACCACGTCGGCTTCGGCTTCGGCATCCATCAGTGTCTCGGTCAGAACCTGGCACGCGCCGAGATGGAGATCGCCCTGGGCACGCTCTTCGCACGGCTGCCGGGACTGCGTCTTGCCGCCCCGCCGGAGGAGATTCCCTTCAAACCCGGCGACACGATCCAGGGGATGCTGGAACTCCCCGTGACCTGGTAAGAGGCTCTTGCCATGCGCAACGACATCGAGATCGACATCGACAGGGACGTCTGTATCGGCGCGGGCCAGTGTGCCCTGGCCGCCCCGAACGTCTTCACCCAGGACGACGACGGCTACAGCATGCTCGTCCCCGGCAAGGAGGACGGCGCCGGCGACCCGATGGTGCGGGACGCGGCCCGCGCCTGCCCGGTCGGCGCCATCAAGGTGACCGAAGCCGCCACCGGCTGACACCGTCCGCCGCGCTCCGGCGGCATCCACTGCCCCGAGCGCGGGCGGGAGCCGTGTCCTGCGCCCCAGTAGGGTGCCCGAATGACCGAACAGGCCGAGAGACCGTTCCTCTACCTCGTCGTCTGCGCCGCCGGGATCGCCGCGGGCGTCAGCAAGCTGATCACCGCCGCGCAGGAGCGGGACTGGGAGGTCGGCGTCATAGCGACGCCGGTCGCGACGGGCGGGTTCTTCGACGTCGCCGCCGTCGAGGCGCAGACCGGCCGCCCCGTCCGCTCCGCCTGGCGGACCCCGGCCGATCCGCGCCCCTTCCCGGCGCCGGACGCCGTGGTGGTCGCGCCGGCCACCTTCAACACGGTCAACAAGTGGGCGGCCGGGATCGCCGACACCCTCGCCCTGGGCACGCTCTGCGAGGCCCACGGTCTGGGCGTCCCGATCGCCGTCCTGCCGTGCGTGGCGGACGCGCTGGCCGCCCATCCCGCCTACCAGGACAGCCTGATACGGCTGCGCGGGATGGGAGTCCGGTTCGGCGAGCCCTACTCCGGTGAGCCCGACGAGTCCGGCAGACGGCCGAAGTTCCCGTGGGAGGACGCGCTGGCACTGCTGGAGCGCGACTGGTGAGCGGCGCGGCCGGGCAGGCGTGCGGTCACGGGCGTAGCTTGCGCACGTAGCCGGCACTGCCCGGTGTCGACACCATCCGGTCCCGGCGCACGATGCTCAGCCTGTCGCCGAAGCCCGCGACGGCCTTGCGCAGGCCCTTGTCCGAGTACTCGACGACGACCACCCGGTCGTCGAACGCCTTGGCATAGGTGCCGCACTCGTCGTACTCACCGCACTCCTCGGCCACCGCGAAGTCCAGCCCGGCCTTCTTCCTGACGCTCGCCAGTTCGGGTGTGTTCTTCTGGCCGATGGCCAGGCGCCGGGCGTGCGCGTGCCGGGAGAGCAGGGCGATGAACGCGGTCGCGTCGTCGGCGGTGAGCAGGTCCTGGGAGCGTGTGTAGCTGTCGTAGTTGTCCGGCTCGACGGCGTCGAAGCCCTTGGTGGCGCACTCGTCGATCCAGCGGTCGACCTTCCGGGCGACGCGCTCGCGCTTGGCCGGGGTGCGGAGGTCGAGCAGCGGTTCGTTCCAGTCCTCGTCGATGACCAGCTTGCCGTCGGCATCGCGCAGCAGCAGGTCGGCGGGCCAGGCGGCGCGCTCCTCCGGCTGGGCCTGGAAGGCGTTGACGTAGCAGATGTTGTAGCGGCCGGGCGCGGGGGACGAGGAGCGGTCGCGGCTGACGATGCGCACGCCCTTCGGCGGGGGATAGGCACCGCCGATCTGGTAGTCGAAACCGGCGTGCCGCGGCGGGAGCCGCACCTGAGGGGAGGCACTCCGCGACGGCTGCGGCGAGCCGCTCGATCCGCATCCCGTCAGCCCCACGGCCAACGCGACCGCACACACGACGGCGCCGGCGGTCGTCCCGGGACCTCCGACGCGGGAAACACCCTTGGCGGGCATGTACTCCGCTCCATCAATCGCGGGTACGGCCCCGCCTCGGACCTGCGCGGCGGTCCTGGCGACTCGGGCCGGACTGGGAACGTGTCCGTTACCGGCTGGGCGCACCTCTGCGTGCCCGCGCCGAGCGCGGCGACACATGTTTCAGGATCCAACCGTCCGCACACGATGGTCGTCAAGTGGGGGTGGTTCGACGTCGTACGCTCCCAGTCCCTAACCGACCCGAAGGCAGGAGCAGCAACGATGCAGTACGTGAAGCTCGGTTCGACGGGCCTGGACGTGTCGCGGATCTGTCTGGGCTGCATGACCTACGGCCTGCCCGACCGCGGAGTCCACGAGTGGACCCTCGACGAGGAGGCGTCACGCCCGCTGATCCGGCAGGCGCTGGAGGCGGGCGTCAACTTCTTCGACACGGCCAACGTCTACTCGGACGGCACCAGCGAGGAGATCGTGGGGAAGGCGCTGCGCGACTTCGCGTCCCGCGACGAGGTCGTGCTCGCCACCAAGGTGCACGGGCGGATGCGCCCGGGGCCGAACGGGGGCGGGCTGTCGCGCAAGGCGATCATGTCGGAGATCGACCACAGCCTGCGCCGCCTCGGCACCGACTACGTCGACCTCTACCAGATCCACCGCTACGACCACGCCACGCCGGTCGAGGAGACGATGGAGGCGCTGCACGACCTGGTCAAGGCGGGCAAGGTCCGCTACCTCGGGGCCAGTTCGATGTACGCCTGGGAGTTCTCCAAGGCCCAGTACACCGCCGAGCGGCACGGCTGGACCAGGTTCGTGTCCATGCAGAACCACTACAACCTCCTCTACCGCGAGGAGGAGCGGGAGATGCTGCCGCTCTGCGCGGACCAGGGAGTCGGCGTGCTGCCCTGGAGCCCGCTGGCCCGCGGTCGCCTCACTCGCGACTGGGGCACCGTCACCGAGCGCAGCGCGAACGACAACTTCGGCAGCCGCCTCTACCTGGAGGGCGACCACGCGATCGTCGAGGCCGTCACCCGCATCGCCGGCGACCGGGGTGTCCCGCGCGCCCAGGTCGCCCTCGCCTGGCTGCTGCACCGGGACACGGTGGTCGCGCCGATCGTCGGTGCCGCCAGGCCGCGGCACATCGAGGACGCGGTGGCCGCCGTGGAACTCGAACTGAGCGAGAAGGAGATCGAGGAGCTGGAGGCGCCCTACACCCCGCACGCCATCAGCGGCCACTGACGGTCCGTCAGTGAGGTCCGTGCGGTGCGAACTCGGTGCCGCACGGACCGGCGCCCTCGCTCTTCGGGAGCGGGACGCTCTCGCCGGACATGGACAGCGTGCAGTAGTAGCCGCCGATGCGCCGCGTGGAGCGGCCCACGTAGTGACCGATGAAGGAACGCCGGAAGCGGTCGGCGCTGCGGTTGGGCCGCGAGCGATACCGCAATTACCGGGCGATTCGCCACGGCAGGATCTGACCCACGTGATCTATTGACGATTCGTCAATTCCACCGGGTGTTTGAGCAATGTCAAAACGTCTGGATCTCTTGTTCATACAGGCTGGCCTGTGCAAAAGTGTGCGCTGTCGGCGCGCAGACAATTATTTTGCCGCTGTGCGCGCGAGGCCGCTCCCGTACGCCCCCCACGCTTCAAAAGAGCTGCCGAAGGCGAACGTTCGAGATGCCGAACTCCGTTCGGGCCAAGTCGGCCCGGCCGCATGCCCATTGGTATGGACTAAATCCCGTGTTGTGTCTGGGAGGAATGCAGCCGTGAATGACGCAGGCTCGTCGAATTCCCCGAGCCCGGCCAGACCGTTCGACGTCACGGACGAGCAACTGAGCGCCGAGCTGAAGAAGTGGACGGGGACGACGCCCGCGCTGCATCCCGTCGGCGAACTCCTCGACCGGCATTGGGAAGCGGCCTTCGCCTACGCCCGGCTGTGCACCGACGGACCGCGCGCGGCGGGGATGCTCACCACCGCGGCGTTCACGAGGCTCTTCGGGGAGTCCCTCCGGCAGGCGGGCCCGACCTCCGCCTGGCGGCCCCATCTGCTGGTCGCCGTGCGCCGCATCGCGGCGGAGTGGGACAGCGACGGCCGCCAGGAACTGCTGCACCCCGCCCTCCTCACCGGCACCGGCCCCGGGGACCGCGCGGCAGCCCGGCTGCTGCCGCCCTCGAACCGGCGCCTGCTGTCACGGGCGTTCCAGCGGCTGCCCCAGTCCTCCCGCGCCGTCCTGTGGCACACCGAGGTCGAGGCCGAACCGCTCGCCGTGCCGGCGGCCCTGCTCGGACTGGACGAGGAGGGGGCCCGCGCCGAACTGCACCGGGCCCGCGTGCGGCTGCGCGAGGAGTCCTTGCAGGTCCACCGTGAACTCGCCACCGAGGACGAGTGCCTGCGCTACATCCGGATGCTGGACGTGACCTTCCGGCGCGGCGCGATGACCGTCGACCCGGACCTCCAGCAGCACCTCAACCGCTGCACGCACTGCCGCCACACCGCCGACCAACTGGACACGTTCAACGGATTCCTCGGCGTCGCCCTGGCCGAGGCCGTGCTCGGCTGGGGCGCACAGGCCTACGTGGAGTCCAGGGCGGGCCAGACCGGGGAGCCCGCCGACCCCGAACCCCCGCAGCCGCCGGCCGCGGCCCCGGCGGGCGGCGAACCGTTCACATCAGTCGTGGGCGAGGCCTTCGCCGCGACGCCCCCGGGCATCGCCGACGGCGACACATCAGTCCTCGCCGGGCAGGGGGCGTCCGCTCTCCGGCGCCCGGCTCCGGGCCCCCGCGCCGGCGCCCGCCGCGCGGCCTCCGGACTCCGTGCCGCGACCCGCCCTGCCGCCCCCGCCGGCGGCGCCCGCTCCCGCCGCTCCGCACACCGGGCGGCCGGGCGCGCCCGCCGGCGGAACCTCGCCGCGGCCGTGGCCACCGTCGGCGGACTCGTGGTCCTGCCGCTGATCCTGTGGTCCGTCCTCTCCTCCGGCGACGGCCCCGCACCGGCCCCGGACGGCAGGTCCGCCAAGACGCCCGGCCCCGGCTCGTCGCCCCGGGGGCCCTCCTGGGCCGGTGCGAGCCAGACCTCCCAGGGCACCCTGAGCGGCCGGCTGCACAACGTCGGCTCCGGTCTGTGCGTCGCCGTCGAGGGCGACAAGGCCGTCGAGGGCGCGGAGACCGAACTCGCCAAGTGCTCCTCGGCCGCGAGCCAGCGATGGACGTACGAGACCGACGGACGGCTGCGCAGCGCCGCCGCCCCCGAGCTGTGCCTGGACTCCCACCTCGGCTACTCGGTCCGGCTCGCCTCGTGCACCGGCGCCACCCGGCCCGGCGCCAAGAATGTCCGCTACGACTTCACCCTCCAGGGCGCCCTGGTGCCCCGCTGGGACCAGGACCTGGCCCTCACCCCGGCCGCCACCGACGGCGGGGGCGCCCTCGTCGTCAAGACGCGCGCGAACACCGCGGACCAGCGCTGGGTGATCGACACCTCCAAGCCCGACCTCCAGATGGAGGTGGTCAACTGGGGCGCCGACAGCCCGCCGTCGTCGGCGCCCGCCGCCACCCCCAAGGCCGCGAGGACCCCGTCGGCGACCGCGTCGACCCCGCAGCCGACGCCGTCGGCCTCCGACTCCGCGGACGTCTGTGCCACCTACCCGTACGCCTGCTCCTGGGGCGGCCGGCACGACGGCGGCTACGGCCCGGGCACCGGCCGCCGCGGCCGCTGAGGAACCGCGCGCCCGCGCAGCGGTGACGGGGCGGAGTCAGGAGGACGGTGTGCCCGCCGCGCCCAGGAACTCCGCCCAGCCGCCCGTGGGGGACGTCCCGGGGTTGAGCGTGCGCAGCTTGCGCAGCACCGCCGGGTCCTGGGCCTCCAGCCAGGCCACGAGCTGCTTGAAGGAGACGAAGCGCACGTCGTCGTGCTCGGCCATGCGGCCGATGGCCTCCTCGACGGCGTCCATGTAGATGCCGCCGTTCCAGCGCTCGAAGTGGTTGCCGATGAAGAAGGGCGCCCGGTTGGTGGTGTAGGCGCGCTGGAACCCGGCGAGGTAGGTGTCGCGGGCCTGGGCGCGCCAGGCGTCGTACTGGGCACGGTCGCCCAGCGGGTTCCCGGCGGACTGGTTGAACATCATGTTGTAGTCCATCGACAGCACCTGGAAGGAGTGGCCGGAGAACGGTATGGACTGCAGCGGGAAGTCCCAGATCCGGCCGCCCTGCACCTTGCCCGGCCAGATCTGCAGCCCGCCGGGGGAGCTGGCGTCGTACTTCCAGCCCAGCGCGGCCGCCGTGGGCAGCAGCGCGGCCTGGCCCTCCAGACACGGGGTGCGGCCGCCGATCAGCTCCTTGCGGTAGTCGAAGGGCAGCGGTTCGAGGTCGGTGAAGCCGGTGTTCGTCTTCCACCGGGTGACGAAGGAAACGGCCTGGTCGATCTCGCTGCGCCATTCGGCGGACGACCAGTTGCGCACGCCGTCCGCGCCGCAGAAGTGCCCGTTGAAGTGGGTGCCGATCTCATGGCCCTCGAGCCAGGCGGCGCGCACCTGCTGGAGGGTGGCGTGGATGTGCCGGTCGGCGAGGTAGCCGATCGCGGAGGCGCCGACCGGGTGCTGCGGGGGACGGTAGAGGTGCTTCTTGGACTCGGGCAGCGTGTAGATGCCGCTGAGGAAGAAGGTCATCGCGGCGCCGTGGTCGGCGGCTGTCTTGCGGAACCGGGAGAAGAGCTTGTTGCTGATCTCGCCCGCCCCGTCCCAGGAGAACACCACGAACTGGGGCGGTTGCTCCCCGGGCTTCAGCCGGGTGGCCTTCGGCTGCTTGGGCTGGGCGCCGGTGTCGGCGGTGGAGCCGTCGCCGATCGTCTTCACGGGCCGGGCCTGCTGCTCCGTGCTCCTGCCGGGTCCGGGGCCCCCGTCACCACTCAGGGACCAGCCTCCGGACGAGCAGGCCGTCAGAGCGCCCAGCGCGCCCGCCGTCGCCCCCGCGGTCAGCAGACCTCTGCGTGAGATGCCGCTCATGTTCGTCCCCGATTCCTCGTCGCGGCTCCGGGCGGAGCCTTTGTGCTGTGCGGTCGAGGGGTTTCGATGGGCGGTCACGGCGGAAAGATCGGGGCGGCCGAGGCCTGTTGCCGTCCTGTGACAGTTGTGGCGCGGCAATGACGAACCCCGCTGCCGGGGGGAGAGGCAGCGGGGTCCGGGTCGGGTGGGTCAGGCGCCGGTACCGGCGCTGAAGACCGTCAGGAAGACGGAGGAGGCGTTCCCGGAGACGGGCACCTCGCCGGCCGTCCACGTCACTTTGAGCGAGTCCCGTTCGTCCGGCGGGGTGACGACCAGCGCGGCCGGGGTCGCCGTCTTCGCGCCGCTGATCTCCGGGTTGGAGAAGGACAGCCCCGCCCAGGCGCTCTGCCCGGGCTTCAGGGCGACCGTGGCCGGCGAACCGGAGGAGCGCTTGGGGTCCGGGCCGAGCTGGGCGCCCGAGGCGCTCACGAACGCGGCGCCGGGGTAGCCGCGCACGGTGCAGGTGTGGCCGGACTTGTTGGTGAGCACGATCGGGAAGTTCTCCTGCCCGGCGCCCGGGTTGTTGCGGCCGACCGAGGCACTCAGCTCGGAGGTGTGGCAGCGCGCGGTCGAGCCGGCGGTGGTCGTGGCGCCGCTCGTGCCGCCGGTCGCCTTGGCGGAGGACGCAGCCCCGCCGGTCGCGGCGGATGCGGTGCCGGACGACGGCGCGGTGGAGCCCGCCGTGTCCTCGGTCGCGGGCCCCGCCGTGCCGGATGCCGTGCGCGAGGGCGTCGTCTGCACCGTGGGACTGCCGCACGCGGTCAGGAGGCCCAGTACGGCGACAGCGCTCACGAGCAGGGTCCCGCGCTGCAAGGAGGGGGTGTGCACCATGTCTCTCAACACTCCTGGATCTTCGAGGAACACGGCGGACGCGTGCCCGCGGCGCCGTGTGCGCCGTCATGACTCTGCGATGCACGGGCCACCGGAAAGGTTCGCGACCCGCGTGGTTCTTTTACGATCCTTGCCCGTCAGGTGACCCGGAGCGAGCGGAGTATGCCCTCGGTCGCGTCGCCGTCCCCACGCACCTGCACATACACCTGCGGCTGCGCGGCGCCGTCCGCCCGGGTCAGCGCGGTCTCCGTGAGGGAGCCGCCGTCCGGGCAGTCGCTCCAGGCACGGATACGGCCGTGCCAGTCCGTACCGGTGAAGGCGCGGGCGCCGGCGTAGTGGCAGCCGGAATGCCCGAGGGCGTTCACCCGGGCGGTGACGTCGCCGTGCTCGCTCAGGCCGATGAAGACTCCGTTGACCGCGGCCGTGAGGTCCGGCCACTTCGACAGGTCGTCGGCGACCTCCAGCCCCGGCTCGTGCCCGGACTTCAGCCTCAGGGCCTGGGGGTTCCAGCCGGAGTCGCGCAGCTCGCGGCCCCAGTCGGCGGGTACCTCGGCCATCACCCGCCCGGTGGAGTCCGCCACCCGCACGTTCTCGTCCGCCGCGGAGTGCCGGTGCAGCCAGGTGACCGTGCCGGCCGCGATCAGCGCGGCGAGCACCGCGGCCAGGGACAGCGTGAGCGCGTTGAGCCGGTTCCGGAGGCCGTCGAGCCTGCGCCGGCGTGGTCCGGCGGGCGCGGGGTGCGGCGACTGCCCGGCCGGGGGCCGGACGGCAAACGCCGCAGGTGCGGCTCCGCCGCTCGCCACCGCCGGGGCCGCGGACCCGGGGCGGGCGGTACGCCCGGGCCTGAGCCGGCCGGCCCTGCGACGCGCCGGTGCCGCCGACGCACGCGCGGCCAGTCGGTCCAGCTCGTCCGCGAAGGCCCCGGCACCCGGCCAGCGCCGCTCCCGGTCCGGCTCCAGGGCGCGCATCAGCGCCCGCTGCACGTCGTCGCCGAGATCCGGACGCAGCCGCTGCGGGCGCACGACCTGCCCCGGGGCTCCCGGCACGGTGCCGGTGACCAGTTCGTAGCCGACCGCGCCCAGGCTGTAGACGTCGGCACGCGCGTCGATGCCCGCGCCGGGCTGCGCCTGTTCCGGCGGCTGGTATCCGGCCGACCCGGCGGCCAGGGTGAGCCCCGAGGCCTGCGCCAGGCTCTTGGCGAGGCCCAGGTCGGCGAGCAGGACGCGGTGGGTGCCGCCCGGCCCGCTGCGCAGCAGGACGTTGCTCGGCTTGATGTCCCGGTGCACGATCCCGGCCTCGTGCAGTGCCGCCGCGCTCCGGGCGGCCTCGGCCGTCAGCCGCAGCGCCTCGGGCACCGGGAGCGGCCCTGCGGCGACCCGGTCGGCGAGAGTGCCGGCGTCGCCGTACTCCATCACGAAGTACGGCCTGCCGTCCGGCAGTTCCCCGATGTCGTAGACCTGCACCACGCGATTGGAGTCGGCCTTGCGCAGCAGCCGCGCCTCGGACAGGAACCGGTCGCGGATGTCCAGGCGGTGCGACCAGTTGTCGGCGAGGACCTTCACCGCGACCGGTGCCTGGAGCACATCGTCGTGGGCGAGCCAGACCGTGCCGAAGGCACCACTGCCCAGGGGTCGTTCGAGGCGGTAGCGGCCGATCCGCTCCGGGGGTTGCATGCGACTATCATGCCTGCCCTGAGATCGACTCCGAGAGGGACCTTCCGTGGACGACGCGGTGCTGACCGAAGACCTCGCCCGGCGGGCCGCCGCGGGCGACCCGGCGGCCCTGGACCGGCTGCTGACCGAGGTCCGGCCCGAGGTCGTCCGGCGCTGCGGGCGCTTTCTGCCCTGCCGGGAGGACGCGGAGGAGGCGGCGCAGGACGTGCTGCTCCAGATAGCCCGGAAGATCTCCACCTTCGAGGGCCGCAGCCGCTTCAGCACCTGGCTCTACACGGTCGTCACGAACTGCGCCCGCCAGAAGTACCGCGAGCTCAAGCGCCGGGCGGCCGAGCAGCCCGCCTCGATCGAGCCGTCGCAGTACGTCGACCCGCGCACGACCAGCGTGATCGCGGGCTCCAGGGTGGATCTCCTGGAGGCGCTGGACCGCCTGGAGCGCGAGCACCCGCACCTGGTCGCGCCGCTGATCTACCGGGACATCTGCCAGCTGGAGTACGCCGAGGTCGCCGAGCGCGTCGGCATCCCGCTGGGCACGCTCAAGTCGCGGCTGCACGAGGCCCGCAAACAGGTGCGGCCCTGGCTGACGGCCTCCTGAGCCGATCGCGGCAGGAAACTACTCGTCCTCCTCCTCGAACAGACCGATCTCCGCCCAGATCGTCTTGCCGTCGGCCGTGTGCCGGCTGCCCCAGCGCTGGGTGAGCTGCGCGACCAGGAGCAGCCCGCGCCCGCCCTCGTCCCAGGTCTTGGCCCGGCGCAGATGGGGGGCGGTGTGGCTGGTGTCGGAGACCTCGCAGATCAGGGTGGCCGCGTCATGGATCAGCCGCAGCCGGACGGGGTGCGCGCCGTACCGGATGGCGTTGGTGACGAGCTCGCTCACCACCAGTTCCGTGGTGAACGCGGCATGGCTCAGCCGCCAGGTGTCGAGCTGCCCCACGGCCTGCTTGCGGATCGGCGCGACGAGCGCCGGGTCGGCCGGGATGTCCCAGGTCGCCACCCGGGAGGCGGGCAGCCCCTGGGTGCGCGCGAGCAGCAGGGCCACGTCGTCCTGGGCGCCGCCCGGCGGCAGCAGGGCCCGCAGGACACGGTCGCAGGTCTCGTCCAGCGAGTCCGCGTACGACGCCAGCGCCTGGTGCAGCAGCCGGTGACCGGTGTCGACGTCCCGGTCGAGGGCCTCGATCAGACCGTCGGTGTACAGCGAGAGCACGCTGCCCTCGCGGAGTTCGAGCTCGGTGGACTCGAACGGCAGCCCGCCGAGGCCCAGCGGGGGACCGGCCGGCATGTCGAGCTGGCGGGGCGGTCCGCCGGGCGGGATCAGGACGGGCTGGGGGTGCCCGGCGCGGGCCAGGGTGCAGCGGCGTGACACCGGGTCGTACACGGCGTACAGGCAGGTCGCGCCGACCTCGCCGGGGCTGCTGTCCCCGCCCGACTCCTCCGACAGCCGGAGCACCAGGTCGTCGAGGTGGGTGAGCAGCTCGTCCGGGGCCAGGTCGATGTCCGCGAGGGTGCGCACGGCGGTGCGCAGCCGGCCCATGGTGGCCGAGGCCTGGACGCCGTGGCCGATGACGTCCCCGACGACCATGGCGACCCGCATCCCGGACAGCGGGATCACGTCGAACCAGTCACCGCCCACCCCGGCGCTCGCCGCCGGCAGATAGCGCGAGGCGGCCTGCACGGCGGCCGTGCGCGGCAGCGAGCGGGGCAGCAGACTGCGCTGGAGGGCGAGGGCGGTGTCGCGCTCGCGTGAGTAGCGGCGGGCGTTGTCGACGCACACGGCGGCGCGGGCCGTGATGTCCTCGGCCAGCAGCACGTCGTCCGGGGTGAAGGGGTCCGGGCGGCGGTGCCGGGCCAGTACGACGACCCCCAGGGTCAGCCCGCGCGCCCGCATCGGCACGGACATCACGGAGTGGATGCCGAACTCCCGCGCCCGCTCGCCGCGCGCCGTGTCCGCGGCCAGCCACTGCTCGATGTCGGAGGGCACCGAGGCCACGATCGTGCGGCCGGCCGTGAGCGAGTCGGCCTGCGGGGACGAGGCGGGGTAGAACTCGACGTTGCCGGGCCCGACCATCGCCTCGGGGGTGCCCCGGAGCACCGACCGGTGCGCGGCCCGGCGCAGCGGGACCGGCGCGGTGATCCGGGCCGGGGGCTCGCCGCCGTGCTCCTGCGGATCCAGCAGGTCGACGCGGACGAAGTCGGCGAGCGCCGGCACGCACACGTCCGCCAGCTCCTGAGCCGTGCGGGTGACGTCGAGGGTGGTGCCGATGCGGGCACTCGCCTCGTTGACCAGTTGCAGCCGTTCCCGGGCCCGGTAGTTGTCGGTGAAGTCGTGGGCGGTCAGGGACACCCCGCGCACCCGCCCCTCGGCGTCGGTGACCGGAGCCATCCGGGCCAGCCAGGCGTGCGCCCGGTCCTCGCGGCCGGCCCGCATGAAGGTCTCGGCGTCCAGTGGCCGCCCGGTGGTGAGTACCCGGAGCAGATGGCTCTCCAGCTCGTCGCTCTCCGGCTTGCCGCCGATCTCGGACATCCTGAGCCCCTGGGCGTGCTCCAGGGGCAGCCCGATCACCTCGGCCATCGCGGCGTTCATGGTGCGCAGCCGCAGCTGTTCGTCGTACACCGAGACGGCGCACGGGGACTGGACCAGCGCGGCGCCGGCCAGCGGGTCGTCCGGTGCGGGCGGGCCGCCCGCGAGCGGGGTGACGACGAGCCAGTCGGCGGGGCGGTCGTCGCGCGGCGGACGGTGGTGGGCCAGCAGCCACACCGACACCGTACGGCCGTCGCGGTGGCGCAGACCGACCGTTCCGTCCCAGCGTGAGCCGGCGGGCAGGGGAAGGACCCCGTCTCCGGCCAGCAGCTGGGCCGCGGGGCGGCCCACGACGGCGGCGGCCGGGTGGCCGAGCAGCCGGCGGGCGCCCTCGTTCCACTCGACCAGCGTGCCGTCCTCGCCGATGACAGCCCGGGCCGTAGCCGCATCGTCGAACGGATAGTCCGGGCTCATCGTCGCCGCTCCCAAGCGCACACTCACAGTGAACAGGTGCGTCACTTGTGTTCCAGCCTAGTGCGTCCGCCTCTCCCACGGACGGCAACCTCTCGGTGACCGGGCGCGACGGTCAAGGTGCCGATTCGGCCGATGTGATGCCCGGGGCCGGAGTGTGTTCCCGCACCCTTGACGGCCCTGTGTGGCATACCGTCAGAATCTGTTTGTTCGCGATCAGTTGTGAGTACTTCTGGGCCCTGATGAGGGAGAGCCGTCATGACGGTCACTCGCAGATCGGTTTTGGTCGCCGGGGCGGCAGCCCCCACGGCCTCAGCGCTCCTGGGCGCCCCGGACGCACGGGCGGCCGAGGCGTCCGGGCGTGCCGGGGGACGCCGCACGGTTCCGCTCCGGGACGGCTGGCGCTTCGCGCTGGTCAACCCGGGTGGGATCACCGACCCGACCGGCGCCTACGCGCACGCCGCCGACCCGGGGTACGACGACTCGGGCTGGCGCGAGGTCGCGGTGCCGCACGACTGGAGCATCGAGCAGACCCCCACCACGGAGAACGGCACCACCAGCGGCACCGGGTTCTTCCCCGGCGGCCTCGGCTGGTACCGGACCGCCTTCACCGTGCCGCCCGGCCGGGCGGGCAGCCGGGTCTCGGTGGAGTTCGACGGCGTCTACATGGACGCGTACGTCTACTGCAACGGCACCGAGCTCGGCCGCCACCCCTACGGCTACACGGGCTTCGCCTTCGACCTCACCGACCTGCTGCACACCGACGGCAGCACCGAGAACGTCATCGCGGTCAAGGTCCAGAACCGGCTGCCCAGCAGCCGCTGGTACTCGGGCAGCGGCATCTACCGCGAGGCCCGGCTGGTGGTGACCGAGCCCGTGCACGTGGCGCGCTGGGGCACCCGTGTCACGACGCCGGACATCACCGCCGAGCGGGCGCTGGTCCGGGTGCGGACGGCCGTCGTCAACGCGTCCGGAACCGGCGCGGACGTCCAGGTCCGCTCCCGGATCCTGGACCCCGAAGGGCGCACGGTCGCCCGTACGTCGTCCACCGTGGCCGTCTCCGACGAGGCGGCCGAGACCCATGAACTCACCGTCCCCGAACCCAGGTTGTGGGACTTCGCCGCCCCGCACCGCTACACCCTGGAGACCGAACTCCGCGTCGACGGCACGACCACCGACACCCACCGCACCACCTTCGGGATCCGCAGCTACCGCTTCGACCCACCGACGTTCTGCGTACGGCCGGTGCCCCGCACGCCGTACGACTCACCGCCGACCGCAAGTCCCTTCCCGCCGACGGCCGTTCACTGGTCTTCGTGACCGCCGAGATCGTCGACGCCCACGGGGTGGTGGTGCCCGACGCCGAGCACCTCATCACCTTCGAGGTGAGCGGTGGCTCCCTGGCCGGGCTCGACAACGGACGTGAGGAGAGCGCGGAGCGCTATCAGGCCAGTACCCGAACCGCCTTCCACGGCAAGGCACTTGCCTTTGTGCGGTCCGGCACCGACGCGGGCACGCTGAAGGTCACGGCGCGTGTGGACGGTCTGCGCAGGGGCACCGCGGCAGTCCGCACCACGCCCGCCCGCTCCGTCGCCCGCACTCCCGCCCCCGCATTCGGGCCCGACCTCCCCTCGCCGCCGGACTACCCCTACGCGGACGCGAGTTACTCCGGACGCCCGGACACCCTCCCGGCCGCGATGCTCGACGGCGACCCGGCCACTGGCTGGTCCAACGCCTTCACCAAGTCGGCGACGGCACTGTTGCCCGCCTTCAGCGGGGCCCGCCCGAGGGACTGGGTCGCTGTCGACTTCGGGCGCATCCGGACCTTCGACCGGGCGGAGGTCTCCTTCACCGTGGACGCGACCCACTCGCTGCCCGCGTCCGTCGAGGTCGCGGTGTGGGACGGACACACCTACCTCCCGGTGGAGGGAGCGACGGTGGACTGGGCGGCCTCCTCGGACACCCCGACGGTGATCACCTTCGGCCCGGTGCGCGGCTCCCGGATCCGGCTCACCCTGACCAGCGGCCACCCGGGCGAGACACCGGGCGCCGCGCGCATCAGCAGGCTGGACGTGCCCGCGGGCTGACCCGCCGGGAACGGTCGCCTCACCGCCTCACCGCCTCACCGCCTCACCGCCTCACCGCCTCAGCGCCCCGCCTCGCCGCCTCACCTCGGAGGCGAGGCGAGGCGACCCGTCACTCGGCCGACGCGACCGCCTGCGAGAACTCGGTTCCGAGCTGTGACATCAGCTGCACGAACTCCCGCTCGCTGATCGCCTCGTGGAGTTCCACCAGGACCGCGCGCATGCCCCGGTCGGTCTCCTCCTCGGTGAGCAGGTTGCGCTCGGCCACCCGTCGTACGGCGTCCTGGTAGCCGAAGCTCTCGGTCCGGCTGCCGAGTCCCCGGCGCACGGACCGGGCCAGGCCCTCCGGCAGCTCCATGATCAGTTCCAGGGCCTCGCCGGAGCTCAGCCGATGGGCGAGCGTTTCGAGCGTGGCCCGGGTGAGGTCCGCGGCTTCCTGGCGTGTCAGGCCCGTGCGCTCCGACACCGCCTGTATGAATTGCTTCTCGTCCATACCTCTGCCTCTTTTGCCTATTTGTCTGGCTTGATATGAATCCTCCCTTTCTCTCGACCAGCCTTGCATGCGGGTGCGGTCCTCGCGCGGGCGTGGCGGCGGAGCGCGGGCGAGCGGAATCGGTCCTGTCCCGACCGTTGACGTCCTGTCATGACTCGAACAACATGACCGGCGTAGGCACTTGGGAGCGCTCCCATCATCTCTGGAGGAGCGAGACGTGAAACGACGCAGCACCGCCCTGTTCGCCGCGACGGCCCTCCTCGCGGCCGCGTTCACCGCGCTGCCCGCCACACAGGCCGGCGCCGACGAGGTCGAGCAGGTCAGGAACGGCACCTTCGACACCACCACCGAACCGTGGTGGACGACGAGCAATGTCACCGCGGGCCTCTCCGGCGGACAACTGTGCGCCGACGTGCCGGGCGGCACCACCAACCGCTGGGACGCCGCCGTCGGCCAGAACGACATCACCCTGGTCAAGGGCGAGTCGTACAAGTTCGCCTTCAAGGCCTCGGGTTCGCCCGAGGGGCGTGTGGTGCGGGCGATCGTGGGACTCCAGGTGTCGCCGTACGACACCTGGTACGAGGTCAGCCCACAGCTGAGCGCCTCGGGCGGCAGCTACTCCTACACCTTCACCTCGCCCGTCGACACCACGCGGGCGCAGGTCGCGTTCCAGGCCGGCGGCGCCGCGGACGCCTGGCGGTTGTGCCTCGACGACGTGTCACTGCTCGGCGGGGTGCCGCCGGAGGTCTACGAGCCCGACACCGGGCCGCGGGTCCGGGTGAACCAGGTCGCCTACCTGCCCGCCGGTCCGAAGAACGCCACGCTGGTCACCGGCACCACGACGCAACTGCCCTGGCAGCTCAGGAACGCCGCCGGTACGACGGTCGCCCAGGGCTGGACCGTGCCGCGCGGCACCGACGTGTCCTCCGGGCAGAATGTCCAGTCGATCGACTTCGGCCGTTACCGCGGGCGCGGCCAGGGCTTCACGCTGGTCGCCGACGGCGAGACCAGCCGCCCCTTCGACATCGGCACCGACGCCTACGAACAACTGCGCCTCGACTCGCTGAAGTACTACTACACACAGCGCAGCGGCATCGAGATCCGGGACGCGCTCCGGCCCGGCTACGGCAGGCCCGCCGGGCACGTCGGCGTGGCACCCAATCAGGGCGACACGAACGTACCCTGCCGGCTCGGCGAGTGCGACTACTCCCTCGACGTCACCGGCGGTTGGTACGACGCGGGCGACCACGGCAAGTACGTCGTCAACGGCGGCATCTCCACCTGGGAGCTGCTGAGCACCTACGAACGCGCCCGGTCGGCCCGCACCGGACACCCCGCGCGGCTCGCCGACGGCACACTCGCCCTCCCCGAGAGCGGCAACAAGGTGCCCGACGTCCTGGACGAGGCCCGCTGGGAGCTGGAGTTCCTGCTCAGGATGCAGGTGCCGGACGGCCGCCCGCTGGCCGGCATGGCGCACAGCAAGATCCACGACGCGCAGTGGACCGGCCTCCCCCTGCTCCCCAGCGACGACCCGCAGAAGCGGGAACTGCACGCCCCGACCACCGAGGCCACGCTCAACCTCGCCGCCACGGCCGCGCAGGCCGCCCGTCTGTACCGGCCCTACGACCCGGCGTTCGCGGCGAAGGCCCTCACGGCGGCCCGCCGGGCGTGGACCGCCGCTCTCGCCCACCCCGCGCTCCACCCCGACCCCGACGACGGCACGGGCGGCGGCGCGTACCCCGACGACAACGCCACCGACGAGTTCTACTGGGCGGCCGCCGAGCTCTACCTCACCACGGGGGAGAAGCAGTTCGCCGACCACGTCCTCAACTCCCCGCTGCACAAGGCCGACATCTTCGGCGCCCTCGGCTTCGACTGGGGCCGCACGGCCGCGGCGGGCCGTCTGGACCTGGCGACGGTGCCGAACACCCTGCCCGGCCGCGACGAGGTGCGCCGGTCGGTGACCAAGGCCGCGGACGGCTACCTCGCGACCCTGACGGCACAGCCCTACGGCATGCCGTACGCGCCGCCCGGCAACCTCTACGACTGGGGCTCCAACGCCCAGATCCTCAACAACGCGCACGTCATCGCCACCGCCTACGACCTCACCGGTGCCGCCAAGTACCGCGACGGAGCCGTCCAGAGCATGGACTACCTCCTCGGCCGCAACGCCCTGAACATCTCGTACGTCACCGGCTACGGCGAGGTCCAATCCCACAACCAGCACAGCCGCTGGTATGCCCACGAACTCGACCCGAAACTGCCCGCACCCCCGAAGGGCACCCTCGCCGGAGGCGCCAACTCAAGCATCCAGGACCCCTACGCACAGAGCAGACTCCGCGGCTGCACAGGCCAGTTCTGCTACATCGACGACATCCAGTCGTGGTCCACGAACGAGACGGCGGTCAACTGGAACGCGGCCCTGGCGTGGATGGCGTCGTTCGTGGCGGATCAGGGGTAGGGTCCGCCGCCCGGTCACGACGCGTCGTGGAACACCAGCCCCAGGGTCCGCCGTCGGCCGGAGCGCACGGTGCTCACTCCGTGCCGCATCGCCCCGGCCGACCAGCCACGCTTCGTGCGCACCGGGCGGTCCCGGGTGGTGAACACCGGGGCGGGCAGGTCGTGTGTGAAGTAGCGGTACCCGCCGGAGCCGAACCGGTGCCGGGCCAGCTGAGGGGTGTCGTTTGGGTCAGGCCGGCCGTGACGAACGGTGCGGCCTGGCCGACCCGAGCGGGGTCATGGGGGTCCCCCTGCTCGAGCGCAGTCGAGAGTTTGGGGGACTCGGCGAGTGACGACAACGCGGCTGGGGGTGCCCCCTCTGGGGGAGTGCGTGCCAGGCCCCGCGACGCCGGGTCGATCCAAACGACACCCCCTAGGCCGACCGTCGTCCGGAACAGCTCCGGCTGCTCGTACAGGGCGGCCACCTCCCCGCACTCGGCGGGCGTCAGCAGCTGTTGAGTGGGCGCGCTGCCGTGGACATCCAAGGGGTGAGCGTCATCGTGGCTCCTTTCGTCAGACGAGCGTCGGCTGGAGCGCACCCTCGTGCGTGAGCAGCCATACCTTGCGCTCGACGCCGCCCGCGTATCCGCGCATCGAACCGTCCGCGCCGATCACCCGATGGCAGGGGCGGAGCAGCAGCAGCGGATTGGCGCCCACTGCCGCGCCGAGCGCCCGGATCTCGGCACGCGGCACACCCAGGCGCTCGGCGAGTGCGCCGTACGTCGTCGTGGTGCCGTACGGGATGTCGTCCAGCGCCTGCCACACGCGCCGCCGGAACTCGCTTCCCCCGGCGGCGAGCGGCAGCTCGAACCGGGTGAGCCGGCCCGCGAAGTACGCGTCGAGCCGGCGGGTCGCCTCGGCGAAGGCGCCGTGGTCGCGACGTGCGCCGGGCCCGACGGTGGGGGCGCCCGGCTGCCCCGGCATGGACAGGGAGGTCAGCGTGAGGACGCCCGCCGACTCCTCGCCGGTCAGGAGCAGTTCGCCCAGCGGGCTGTCGTGGACGGTGTACACGGTCATCGGCTTCTTCCTCTCTTCCTCTCTCTTCCTCGCTCTCGTGTGGTCCGGTAACGAGTCTGCTGTGCCGCGCGCCATGTCACCGGCGGGAATCGGACCTGGCGCTCGATCCCGGCAGGTACCGCTGGACATGCCTTGTGACCTGGAGGTATTTACGGTCGAGTACCCGAGCGGTACCGTATGGTCATGCCAGCCCTCAACGTGGAGTTCAGCGAGCGTGAGCTAGAGGATCTGCGCCAGATCGCCAAGGAGCGCGGTACGTCGATGAAGGCACTCGTGCGCGAGGCGGCCGCGGCCGACATCGCCCGGCATCGTGCCCTGCAGGAGGGCGCGGACGCCTTCCGCCGCTTCTTCGCCGCGCACGCCGCCGAGTTCGCGGCCGCTTTCCCCGACGACGAACCGCCCACGAAGGGCGAGGTCGCCTGACCGATGCCGCCTGTCATCCACATAGACGTGCCCTGGCTGCTCCAGCGCCACGAGGAAGTGCTGCCGGACCAGCCCGCCGTCAACGACTTCTCCGCGCTGGTCGCCGCCGTCGCCCGGCACCGGGTCGACCCGCCCCGCCTCGGTGTGAACTCCGACGCGGCCTGGCGGGCCGCCGCGCTGCTGCACACCCTCGCCCTGCTCAAGCCGCTCCCGGCGGCCAACGCCCGTTTCGCCTGCGCGACCGCCGTCGCCTACATGTTCGTCAGCGGCGTAGGCATCGACCCGCCCTACGGTGCCCTCGTGGACCTCGCCCGGGATCTGATCTCCGGCAAGACAGATGTGTACGGCGCGGCCGACCGGCTTCGTTCCTGGCAGATCTGAGCTCCGGCCGGGGCCGGGGCGCGTGAGGGGGAAGCCGCCCTGCCCCGGGGCCGCCGGCCGAGGGCGGGAGGAACGGGGCCGGCGGCCGGTTTCGCGCGGGAGAGCCGCCGTCCTGCGCGGGGCCTCCGAGAAGGGCCGAGTCCCAGTGCACTACCCGGCCGCGCGCGCCGGGAGCGTGCGCGAGGGCCCGCCACGTGCGTGTGCTTCACACGGGGCGCATGGAATGTCGAAAGCGGGTGCGAATGACGTACACACACCCGCTTTCTGACTTCCTTTCAAACCTGTCGATGTGGGGCAGGCGCCTTGTTGGCCGTGAGGAAGGTGTGCAAGGGTGAAACTCCCGTGCGGGGGGGTAAAGTGCCGGGGCTCATTCCACGGCCGAGGAACCCGCTCCGACGAGCGACCGCCGAATTCCCGCTCTCCGCACGCGCACCTAATAGGTACGCACCATACGCAACAAAGGAACCCGCTCCGTGCCCACCCCCCACCCCCCGCGTCCTCCCTATCCGCCGCCGGGCGGAGTGACGGAGGAATCCGACGAGGCTCTCGCCGCTCCGCTGCGAGCCGGCTCGGACGCCGTGGCCTCCCGGTCCGTCGCTCTGCTGATGGCGCGGCACTGGCAGCCGGCCCACGAGTACGCGGCCATCTGCCTCGCCACCTCGGGCCCGCTCGCCCATATGGTCACCGCCACGGCCTTCCACCACATCCTCGACCGGCTGGTGCTCGGCGAGTCCGCCGAGGCGATCCGGCCCCGGCTGCTGGTCGCCGTCCGGGACACGGTCGCCAACTGGTCCGCGGAGGACCGAATATCCGAGGTTCTGCCGGACCTGGGGAAACCCGCCGGGGGCCGCGGTATGCGCGCCGTGAAGTCCATGCCGCCCGAAAACCGCAAACTCGCCGAGCGGTCATTCCTGAGCCTTCCGGCGCTCGCCCAGTGTCTGCTGTGGCACACCGAGGTCGAGGCGGAGTCGATAAATGTCCCCGCCGGTCTGCTGGGCATGGACGCCGACACCGCGACCGCCGCACTCGCACAGGCGCGCGAGAAATTCCGTGAGGGCTGTGTACGCGCCCACCGGGAACTCGCGCCGAGCAAGGAATGCCGTTTCTACAACCGCCTTCTCGACGTGCCGATCCGGCGCGGCGGCGCGCTGCTGCCGGACGTCCAGCAGCATCTGGCGCAGTGCCCCTACTGCCGCCACGCGGCCGAGCAACTCGGCCATGTCGAGGCCGGGCTGGGACCGCTCCTCGCCGAGGCGATACTCGGCTGGGGAGCCCGCCGCTACCTCGACTCGCGCCCGGGCCGTGCGCATGCGACGGGGACCCGTACGCGCAGCGAGTCCCGCCGCGGCGGCGGACCCCGGCACGGGGGGACACGGAACCGGCTGCTGGCGCGGATCCCTGCGTCCGCCCGCCGTGCTCCGGGGGAGACCTGGTCGTCCCGGACCCTGCTCACCGGCGTCGGCATCGCCGGGGCCGGACTGCTCGCGACCGTTCTCGCCGTCAGCGTCTGGCCGGACGGCGGGGACGGCACCGACCCGGTCGCCTCCACCGGTGTCTCGGGCGCCCGTGGCACGGTGCCGGGCGCCGGCTCCCAGTCCCCGCCCGCCGGTTCCGCCACGGGTCTGCCCACCACGACCCGGCAGACGCGGCTGCGCAACGCCGCGGCCGGCCTGTGCCTCGACATCAATGCCAAGCCGAAGGAGGGGGCGGGCGCGGTACTGGCGGTGTGTTCCTCGGCGTGGACCCAGCAGTGGACGTACGCGACGGACGGGCAGCTGCGCAGCGTGGCCGACCCCGATCTGTGCCTGGACTCGCACGCGGACGCGGGCGTGGTCATCCTCGGCACCTGCGCGGGCAAGAACTCCGAGCGGGGCGACGACGTGCGCTACGACCTCACCGTCCAGGGCGAGTTGCTGCCCCGCTGGGACGAGACCCTCGCCCTGGCATCGGCCGGTGAGAAACCGGGGGCCGACATCGTGGTCAAGGTCCGCGACGGCTCCGATGGCCAGCGCTGGCTGACCGACCCGCCGTCGGCAAGCCCCGGTTCGCTGTCGATCGCCGGAACCGGTGGGCCGTCGGCACAGCCTGCGCGGCTGTCGGACCAGGTCTCGAACGGTTAGGACGGACGGCCGGGCGGGCCCCGGGGCGAAGGCGCCGGGGCCCGCCCGGCCCGTCACACGGGGTCCTCGACGAGGTCGGCGGTGCCGATCGTCGCCGGGCCGGCGTGGCCGGACAGGGCGAGGGTGAGGTCGAACTCCGCGAGCAGACAACGGATCACGTGCTCGACGCCAGCCTGGCCGTCGAGGCCCAGCCCGTAGACGTACGGCCGCCCCAGCAGGACCGCCCGTGCGCCGAGGGCGAGGGCCTTGAAGACGTCGTCGCCGGTGCGGATCCCACTGTCGAACAGCACGGTCAGCCGGTCGCCGACCGCCTCCACGACCCGTGGCAGCGCATCGGCCGCGGCGACCGAACCGGCAACCTGCCGGCCCCCGTGGTTGGACACCACCACCCCGTCCACCCCGGCGTCGGCGGCCAGCCGGGCGTCGTCCGGGTGCAGGACGCCCTTGAGGACGATCGGCCCGTCCCAGTGCTCACGCAGGAACGCCAGATCGGGCCAGGTGTGGCTCGCGTCGCCGAACAGACCGAGGAAGTGCAGCACGGCCGCGTTGGGATCCTCGTGCACCGGCTTGGCCAGCCCCGCCCGGAAGGCCGGGTCGGAGAAGTAGTTGGCGGTCCCCACCCCGTGCAGGAACGGCAGATAGGCCTGGTCGAGGTCGCGGGGCCGCCAGGCCAGGATCGGCGTGTCCAGCGTGACGACCAGTACGGTGAACCCGGCGGACCTCGCCCGGCCGAGGAAACTCCGGGTCACCTCGCGGTCCTTGCCCCAGTACAGCTGGAACCACCGCTCGGCGTCCCCCATCGCCTCGGCCACCTGCTCCATCGGCGTGCTGGAGGCGGACGACAGGATGTACGGCACGCCCTGTGCGGCGGCCGCCCGCGCGGCGGCGGTCTCCGCCTCCGGATGCATGATCGACAGCACACCGACGGGCGCGAGCGCCAGCGGCGCGGGCAGCGCGCGGCCCAGGACATCGACGGAGAGGTCCCGCTCGTGCACGTCCCGCAGCATGCGCGGCAGGATCCGCCGCCGGTCCAGGGCGGCCCGGTTGGCGCGCGCCGTGCTGCCGTTGCCCGCGCTGCCCGCCACATAGCCGACCGGGCCGGGCCCGAGCCGGTGCTCGGCCAGCTCCTCCAGCCGGCTCGGATCGGTGGGGAGCCGGGGCACGGTCCCCGACATCCCGTTCAGATAGATCTCGTACTGGAAGTCGGCCCAGTGCTTCGCCATCTGTACGTCCCGCCTCTCCTCGTCGAGCATGCGTCGCGCCGACGATACTCGCGGGTAGCAGCGGGTCCGTCCAGCGGGGATTCCGTCAGCCGGCCCGGCCGTTCTGCGCGCCTGTGTCTTCTCCGCCTTCGTCGGATGGATCGGTCACCCCCTCGACGTCCGGTCCCTGGGCCCGCACCCGCTGCACGTGCTCCAGGGACGCGCTCAGTTCGCCCAGCCAGTCGTCGGTGTGACGCTGGACCAGACGCACGCACCAGGCGAGGGCGTCGCTGCGGCTGCGGGCGACACCTCCGGCGATCAGTGTGTCGAGGACCTGGCGCTCGGGCTGCCGCAGCCGGGTCATCACGGGCGCGGCCACATGCGTGAACAGGCCGCGTCGGCCCTCGCACTCCACGCCCCAGGAGACCTTCCTGCGGAAACGGTGCTCGGCCTCGCGGGCCACCAGGATCCGGTCCTCCCGGGTGCGCTCCCGGAACTCCTCGATCCGGCCCTGGACGGCCGCGTCCCGCTCGGCGTCCGAGACGTCGTCGGCGAGCCGGGGGCCGGGGATACGGCCGATCACGGTGATCTCCTCGCGGTCGGCGGTCACCTCGACCAGTTCCTCGAAGAGATCGTCGGGCAGACGGCCGGCGAACCAGCCGCGAATCTTCTCTCGCTGCTCTGCGGTAATCATGTAATCACGATTACTCCGGCCGGAGATGAACACAAGGGGTCGCCGGGGAGTCAGCCGAGAGCTGAAGCGGAATGTTTCAGGACTATTAACGAGGCGGTGAAAACCAGCCACTTGGCCGCTTCGTGCGATCAAGGGGCGCCCAGTTTCGGGGTTGTAACGTTCGAATTCCGTAACTTCACGCCACTGATTCAACACGCAATGTTACTGAAATCCATGGGTGCGATGTGTGTTTCGGCGACGGACTCGGCAGAGTGTGGCCCGCCGCTCCGGCGCCCACCGGGCCGAGGGCGGCACCCTGTCGATTCAAGCGGAAGGATGCACACAATGCGGAACACCGCGCGCTGGGCAGCGACCATCGGCCTCTCGGCCGCCGCCATCTGCGGACCCCTGACCGGGGCCTCCGTCGCTTCCCCGGGCAGCGCCCCGGCTTCGCTCTACGCCCCCTCGGCCCTGGTGCTCACCATCGGCCACGGTGACGACGTGGCCACCGTGACCCCGGAGCGTGCCGTCACTTTGACCTGCGCCCCCAAGGCTTCCGGAACTCATCCGGCCGCGGCCCTGGCCTGCGCCGAACTACGGGGCGTCGGCGGCGATTTCGATGCCCTGGCGGGCAGAGACGACATGCCGTGTACGAGGGAGTACAACCCGGTGCTGGTCACGGCCCAGGGCGTCTGGCAGGGCAAGCGCGTCACCTATGAGCGCACCTTCGGCAACGAATGCGTGAAGAACGCCAACGGCTCCAGCGTCTTCGCGTTCTAGGACCGGGATCGCCCGGTTCCCGGACATGCCGGAACAGGCCCGCAAATGGGGAGTGCGAGCCCCTGTCGCGGGGACCGGCGATCTCGCACCGGGGGTCGGACGGGCGGAGTGGGGCCGCCCGCCGACCCCCGGCATCACGGCCGCTCACCGGGAATCCGGGGGAGCGGCCGAAACCGTTCCAGCAGCCCCGCCCCGCGCAACAGCCGCTCCAGACCGGTCCCGACGCCCACCAGGCGCAGCCGGCCGCCGCGCTCCCGGGCCCTCGTCTCGGCCCGGCACAGCACACGCAGCCCGGAGCAGTCGAAGAAGTCCACGGATCGCAGATCGACCAGCACGTCCGGCTCGGGCCCGGCGGTCGCGGCGTCCAGATGTTCGCCGAGGAGATCCGCCGTCGCGATGTCGATCTCTCCGTACGCCGCGATCACGACGACCGGGCCGAGAGTCCGGGTGCGGGCACAGGAGTTGGGCGCGGGCGGCCGCGCAAGGGGGGACTCGGCACCGGCAAGCCGGCGCGTGCCTCGGTCGTCGGCATCCGGTGTCATGACTGTCTCACCTCGCCCCGGGCATGGGTCCGGGTAGCTACCCCGACGGCGACATGGCCATCCCTGCGACACGGCCCGCAAGATCAGCTGCACTCGAAAGAGTGAACTTCGCGTCGCTGTCCTTGACTTCACTCATACGAAGAGGGGCCGCCGTCTCCCTGCGGACAGCGGCCCCTCGGCTGTGCGGCTCCGGTCGGCGGCCCTGCGGAGCCTATGTGGCCGTCACATATGTGTGCTGGTCATATGTGGACGACCGGTGCGGCAGTGGCGTCCTGCCGTGGCACCCCGCGGCGGTAGAGCAGGAACGCGATCAGCGTGCCCGCGGCGAAGAAGCCGGCCGACCACCAGAAGGCGGTGGTGTAGCTCTCGATGGTCGCCCGCGCCTGGACCAGCTTGCTGGTCGCGTCACGGCCGACCAGATAGTCGGTCGCGGCGCTCGCGGCGAGCGTGTTCAGCAGGGCCGTACCGATCGAACCGCCCACCTGCTGCATCGCGTTGACGGTCGCCGAGGCGACACCCGCGTCCTCCGCGGCAACCCCGCCGGTGGCCAGCTGCATGGCGGTCGGCATGACCAGCCCCAGGCCCACGCCGATGACGACCAGCGGCGGCAGCACCGCGCTCATGTAGTGGGAGCCGACGCCGATGCCGGTCAGCCAGGCCATGCCGGCCGTGGCCACGGCGAAGCCCAGCGGGATGACCGCCTTCGGGCCGATCCGGGGCAGCAGGACGGTGGTGCCGAGCTGTGCGGCCACCATCAGCGCGCCGACCATCGGCAGGAACGCCACGCCTGTCTTCGTCGGGCTGAAACCGAGGTTGAGCTGCAGGTAGTAGGTGAGGAAGAGGAACACGCCGAACATGCCCGCGCCGGTGATCAGCACCGCGAGGAACGAGGCGGCCCGGTCGCGGTCGAGCAGGATCCGCAGCGGCAGCAGCGGGTGCTCGGCCCGGGTCTGCCACCAGGCGAAGGCCGCCAGGAGCAGACCGCCCGCGATCAGGAAGCCCCAGGTCAGCGGCGAGCCCCAGTCATGGGTCTCGGCGTTGGAGAAGCCGTATACAAGGGCGAACAGACCGGTGGCGACGAGGATCGTGCCCGGCACGTCCAGCTTCGCGCCGGCGGCGTCACGGTGGTTGCTCAGCAGGATCCAGCCGCCCGCGAAGGCGACGAAGGCGATGGCCACGTTCACATACAGCGTCCAGCGCCAGTCGAACGCATCCGTCAGGACGCCGCCGAGCAGCAGGCCGACCGCACCACCGGCGCCGGCGATGGCGCCGTACACGCTGAACGCCCGCGCCCGTTCCCGGGCGTCGGTGAAGGTCGTGTTGAGCAGCGACAGCGCGGCGGGCGCGAGGAGCGCGCCGAAGGCCCCCTGCAGGGCACGCGCGATGACCAGCATGCCGAAGCCGGTCGCGGCACCGCCGAGCGCGGAGGCCACGGCGAAGCCGACGACGCCGACGAGGAAGGCTGGCTTGCGGCCGAAGAGGTCGGCTATCCGCCCGCCGAGCAGCAGCAGGGAGGCGAAGGCCAGGGCGTAGGCGGTGACGATCCACTGCCGGTTGCCGTCCGAGAAGCCGAGGTCGGCCTGGGCGGAGGGCAGGGCGATGTTCACGATCGTGGCGTCGAGCACCACCATCAGCTGCGCGACGGAGATGATCGCGAGGATCCACCACCGCTTCGGGGAGGCGGCGGGCGGCGCCTCCATGGCTTCGGCACCCGCGTGGGTGCTGTCGGTCAGGGTCTTCTCGGGCATCGGGAAACTCCAGGGAAGTCGTCCGGGCGTGCCGAAACCTAAACGAAACCGTTTCGTACACGAAGAGGCTAGAACACGTTGAGCGAAACGGCAACGTTTCGTTCGGGGTCCGGCATTGCGTGCCCGCTCGGACCTTGTATGCCTTGACTGGCATATAACTGGCGAGGCATATTGGCCTCGTGTCCGACTCCGCGCTCTGGACCGCCCTCGCCGACCCCCACCGGCGGGCCATCGTCGCGCTCCTCCTGGAGCGGCCCCGGCCCGTCGGGGAGATCGTGGAGGCATGCGGTCTGAGCCAGCCGAGCACCTCCAAGCACCTGAAGGTGCTGCGTGAGGCCGGTCTGGTGCGCGTACGACAGGACGCCCAGCGCCGCGTCTACGCCCTCGACCCGGCACCGATCGCGGGACTCGACGCGTGGCTGGCCCCCTACCGCACGCTCTGGACCAGCAGCCTGGACGCACTGGGCCGGCGGCTCGACGAGACGTCGGACGACAGCAGCCAACCCCCTGCCCCGAAGGACTGATCCACCATGTCCGCCGAACCCACCGGCACCTTTGTGACCCTGGACGACGGCCGCCCGGCCGTCCGCTTCACCCGCGTGTACGACCACCCGCTCGACCGTGTCTGGCACTTCGTCACCGACCCCGGCGAACTCGCCCAGTGGTTCCCCTCCCGCGCCGACATGGAGCTGCGCCCCGGCGGCACCATCCGGTTCAGCGGCGACCCGAGCATGCCCGAGTCGACCGGCCGCGTGCTCGCCGTGAACCCACCGCGGCACCTGTCCTTCGAGTGGGGCGGCGACGAACTCCGCTTCGACCTGGAGGAGGCCGAGGGCGGGCGCACCCGCTTCACCCTCACCAATGTGCTCGGAGCCGAGAACACCGCAGCCCGCAACGGCGCGGGCTGGGAGGTCTGCCTGGCCGCCCTGGACGCGAGGGCGCGCGGCGAGCTGTTCGAGGGACCGCACGCCGGGGCGAGCGCGCCCTGGAAGGAGTTCTACGCGGGCTACATCGAGGCCGGGGTGCCCTCCGGCGCACCGGTGCCCGGCCTCGGCTGACGCGTCAGGCCAGCTGTCGTCGCACCAGTTCGTGGAGCCGGCCGCCGGTGTCCGCGAGGAGTTCGGCGGGCGTGCCCTGCTGAGCCACCTTGCCGTCCTCCATCACGATGACCCGGTCGGCGTCCAGCACCGTCGACAGCCGGTGGGCGATGACGATCCGGGTGGCGTTGAGCTTGCGCGTGCTGTCGATGACGGTGCGCTGGGTGTCGTTGTCCAGGGCGCTGGTCGCCTCGTCGAAGAAGAGGATGCGCGGGCGGCGGATCAGGGCCTGGGCGATCATCAGACGCTGGCGCTGACCGCCCGAGACGGCCCCGCTGCCCGAGACGATCGTATGCAGACCCATCGGCATCCGCTTGATGTCCTCCGCCAGCCCGGCCATCTCGGCCGCCGCCATGGCCTCCTCCGGTGTGCAGGGCTCGGTGCCGCAGATGACGTCCAGGATCGAGCCGGTGAACGGCTGCGCGTGCTGGAGCACCACCCCGCACTGGCGGCGCACGGCCGACTGGTCCAGCGCCGCCAGGTCCTGCCCGTCGTACAGCACGCTGCCCGAGACCGGCCTGTCGAAGCCGATGAGCAGCCTCAGCAGGGTGGACTTGCCGCAGCCGCTGGGCCCGACGATCGCCACGAACTCGCCCGGCCGCGCCTCGAAGGTCACGTCGTCCAGGACGAGCGGACCGTCGTCCGCGTACCGGAACGACAGCCGGCGGGCCTCGATCGCCCCGGACAGCGGGCCCGGCCGGGTGCTCGCCGTACGCACCTCGGGCGTCGCCTCCAGCACCGGCCGGATCTCCTCGAACAGCGGCAGCGCGGCCACGGCCGAGACGAATGCGCCGGTGAGCTGGGTGACCGAGGTCAGCAGCATCGTCACCGACGTGTTGAAGGTCAGGAAGGCCGCCGCCGACATCGCCCCCTTCGCCGGGCCCGCCAGCAGCATGAACATCAGCAGGGTGCAGACCGGCAGGTACACCGCGCCCAGCACCGTCGTGAGGTTCTTGATGCGGCCCACCTTCTGCTGGAGCTCGCGGCTGCGCGCGAACTCGCCCGCCCAGGCGGCGTACGCGTAGTTCTCGGCCGCGGCCACCCGCAGCTTCGGCAGCCCGCGCAGCGTCTGGAAGGCCTGGTTGTTCAGCTTGTTGCCGAGCACCACGAGCTGTCGCTGCCGGCGCACCTGCCACAGCCCGAGCCCCAGGAACACGGCGGCGATGACCGTGAGCATGCCGATCGCCGCGAGAGCCATGGGCACGCTGTACCAGAACAGCAGGGCCAGGTTCATCGCGCCGACGGTCACCGACTGGGCGACCACCGGGCCGACTCCCGCCAGCAGCCGGCGGATCGCGCTGATCCCCATGGCCGCGCTGGCCAGTTCGCCCGTGGACCGCTGGGTGAAGAACTTCGTCGGCAGGCGCAACAGCCGATCCCAGACCGCCGGTTGGAGCGTCGCCTCGATACGGCCCTCCAGGCGCAGGATGGTCAGGTTCTCCAGGAGCATGAACGCGGCCGCCACCACGCCGCTGACCATCACGGCCAGACAGACCTGCACGATCAGCCCCTGCTGGGCCCTCGGCACATATTCGCCGAGCACCTTGCCGGTGGCGATCGGCACCAGTGCGCCGATCGCCACCGTCACCAGACCGGCGAGCAGCAGATGCAGCACATCACCGCGCGTGCCCCGCATGCTGAACCGCAGCAGCCCGAGCGGACCGAGCCTCCGCTCGGGCAGCGGGCGGTAGAACATCACCGCGCGCGGTTCGAACTCCTCCGCGTTGGCCTTCTCGACGGGAGTCTCGCGGCCGGTCGCCGGATGGACGGCCACATAGCCGCCCCGCCGCCACAGCAGCGCGACCGGCGCACCCGACAGGGCCCGGTGCCCGACCAGCGGGCCGACGTCGTCCCGCCACCAGCGGCCGTTCAGGCGTACGGCCCTGGTGCGCACCCGGGACGCGAGCGCCACCCGCTCGACCGGGTCCAGGCGGTCGCTCTCGGTGCCGCTCTGCGCGGGTTCGGCGAGCGTGATCCCGGCGGCCTGGGCGACCAGTTTGCAGGCGGCGTACGTGGCGTCGGCGTCGGCGGCCGTGGTGCGCCTCGCCGGCGCCTTGCCGATCGACGCGAGCAGCGTGCGGTCGGCCTGGGCGCGGACCGCCTCACCGGCCTTGATCCCGGCCGCCGTGCGCGTCTCATGGGTGTGCTCCAACTGCTCGATCCACCGGTCCAAGGTGGTGAGCAGCCGGTACTGCTGGTCGACCATGCTCTGCCACACGGCCGGGTCCATCAGCAGGTCGGCGGCGGCCTCCGCGCCGTACAGCGATCCGTACTGGACGCTGCCCGGCGGCACCTGCATCCAGAACACGTCGTCGTCTGTCATGTCGGCCGCGCGTTCGGTCGCCATCGGTGCCTGGAAGAGGATGGACAGGCTGCGGCCGACGCCCAGCGCGAGGGCGTACTCCAGCGGGCTCGACGTCGGGGGCACGTACTGGGGGTTGCCGTACTCGTCGTACGACCAGGTCTGGGTGTGCGCGGGCTGGTACAGCTCGCGCAGTCCGATGCGGTGCACCACACAGTCGCGCAACGGGCGTGCTACCAGGGTGTGCTGGGGACCGGCGACCGGGCCGAGCAGCAGCGAGCCCGCCTCCAGACGGCCCAGGTGGTGCCAGTGGCCCTGCTGTCCGGCGTCCACCGCGAACAGGTCCAGGGCGCCCGCCGCGACCAGCCACAGCACCTGCGGCCCCGCCAGGTCGAGGCGGTTGAAGCCGCTGCAGTCGAGGGGCGTGCCCAGCGAGCCGAGCGCGCCCAGGACGAGGTCGCCTTCGTGCACGGAGGTCATCTCACCGCTCCCTGACCAGCGCGGCATACGCTCCGCCGCGCGCCACCAGCTCGTTGTGCCGGCCGCGTTCCACGATCGTGCCGTGCTGGAGCACGACGATCTCGTCGCTGTCGCGCACGGTGCTCAGCCGGTGGGCGATCACCACACAGGCGCAGCCGCGCCGCCGCAGATTGTCCATGACGACCAGTTCGGTCTCCGCGTCCAGCGCGCTGGTCACCTCGTCCAGCACCAGGATGCTGGGGCGGCGGACCAACGCCCGGGCGATCTCCAGACGTTGCCGCTGACCGCCGGAGAAGTTCCGGCCGTCCTGCTCGACCTTGCTGTGGATGCCGCCGGGCCGCCGCACGACGACGTCGTACAGGGCCGCGTCCCGCAGCGCCTCCACCACCGCGTCGTCCGGGATCGACGGGTCCCAGAGCGCCACGTTGTCGCGGACCGAGCCCTCGAAGAGGAACACGTCCTGGTCGACGAAGGACACGGAGGACGCGAGCGCGCCCCGCGGAATGTCCTCCAGGCGCTGCCCGTCGATACGGATCACCCCCTCCCAGGGCGCGTACAGGCCCGAGATCAGCCGGGAGACGGTCGACTTGCCGCTGCCCGAGCCACCGACCAGCGCCACCTGCTGTCCGGGTCCGACGGTCAGGTCGAAGCCGGTGAGCAGGGGCTTGTCGAGGGGGCTGTAGCCGAAGGTGATGTTCTCCAGCTCGACGTGGCCGTGCAGCCGGCGTGTGGAGTCGCCGCCGCCGGGGCGGGCGTAGAGCGGGTCCGCCTGGAAGTTCTCCACGTCCTTCAGCCGGGCCACGTCGGCCGCGAAGTCCTGGATGCGGCCCGCGACGCCGTTCAGCCGGGTGAGCGGCGCGGTGAAGCGGGTGACCAGCGCCTGGAAGGCGACCAGCAGACCGACCGAGATATGGCCCTCCACCGCCCGCATACCGCCGATCCAGAGGATCAGCGCGCTGTTCAGGGTGGCCAGCGTGGGCGCGACCACGCCGAGCCAGGCGCTGGGCACCCCGAGCCGCTGCTGCTCCTCCAGGGTGCCGGCGTGCTGCCCCGCCCACTTGCGGAAATAGCCGTCCTCGCCGCCGGTCGCCTTCATCGTCTCGATCAACTGGAGCCCGGTGTAGGCCGTGTTGGTGAGCCGTGCGGTGTCCGCGCGCAGCTTCGCCGTACGGGTCGCGCGCAGCCGTACGACGAGGCGCATCGCCACGACGTTGAGCAGCGCCACGCCGATGCCGACGAGGGTGAGCTGAGGGTCGTAGGTGTAGAGCAGTATCGCGTAGAGCACGACCACGATCGCGTCCACACCCGCCGCCGCGAGGTCACGGGCCAGGGTCTCGGCCACCTGGTCGTTGGACTGGAGCCGCTGCACCAGGTCGGCGGGGCTGCGCTGGGCGAAGAACGTCACCGGCAGCCGCAGCAGATGACGCAGGAAGCGGGCGCTGGAGAGGGTGGAGGAGATGATGCGGCCGTGCAGCAGGTTGGCCTGCTGGAGCCAGGTCAGCACCAGCGTGAGCAGCACACAGGTGCCCATCGACGCGAACAGCACGCCCAGCAGCGAGGTCTGGCCGCCGATCAGGAACATGTCGATATAGGTGCGGCTGAGCGCGGGCACCGCCGCGCCGACCGCGACGAGCAGGAGACTCGCCAGCACCGCGGCGGGCATGGTGCCCGCGGTGCCGCGCAGCCTGGCCGGCATCGCGCCGAGGACGCCCGGCTTGCGCCCGCCCTTTTCGAAGCCTTCCCCCGGCTCCATGACCAGGACGACTCCGGTGAAACTCCCGTCGAACTCCTCGATGGGTACGAAACGGCGGCCCTTGGCGGGGTCGTTGATGTGGACGCCGCGCCGTCCGAAGCGGCGCCCCATGCCGTCGTAGACGACGTAGTGGTTGAACTCCCAGAAGAGGACGGCCGGTGCCGTCACCTCCGCGAGGGCGGCCAGGTCCATCTGCATGCCCTTGGCGGTCAGGCCGTAACTGCGCGCCGCCTTCAGCAGGTTGCTGGCGCGCGAGCCGTCACGGGAGACACCACAGGCGATGCGCAGCTCCTCCAGCGGGACATGGCGGCCGTGGTGTCCGAGCACCATGGCGAGGGAGGCGGCGCCGCACTCCACCGCCTCCATCTGGAGCACGGTGGGAGTACGGACGGCTTTTCCACGGCCCTTGGGGACCGGGCGCCTGGCCGGGGCGGCGCGCCGACGGCCACGGGTTTCCTGGGCGGTGGTCACGGGAGCAGCCAATCGACGGGTCGCTGGTCGGCCAGCCGGATCGAGGCCGTGGCCAGGGTCATGGAGTCGAGCCGGTACGGCGGTCCGCCCGCGGACGACCACCGGTAGCCGCTCTTCGTCGAGGACGACCTGTCCAGCCTCACCAGGACGGCCACCGGGCGGCCCTTCCCGGTGAACTGCTCGCCCAGCTGGCTGTCCCCGAGGAACGCGGCGATCGACTGGGCGGACTGGGCGGTCCTGTCCACCGACTTCACATGGCCGCGCAGCACGCCGTACCGCTGCGCGGACACCGAGGAGACGGTGAGGTCGACCGCGGCGTCGGCGGGCACGGAGGCCGCGTTCTCGGCGGGGACGTACACCGTCGCGTACAGCGGGTCCGATGAACGGGCGACCTTCTCCACCGCGGCCACGTTCGCGCCGGTCCTGATGATCTGCCCGATGGTGGCGGCGAGTGCGGTGACACGGCCCGCGGCGACCGTGCGGACGACCGAGTCGCCCTGGCTCGTACGGACCTTCAGGACGGGCGAGCCGGCGGGCAACCGCTCACCCTGCCTGGCGAGGACGGCGGTGACCTGGCCGGCGACGGGGCTCTGCAGGATGTAACTGCCCTGTCCGTGCGTGAGGATGGCCTGTGCGCTGACCGTGGAGGCGACCGAGCCGGTCACCGCCCAGACGGAGGCGGCCGCCATCACCACGACGGCGACGGAGAGCGCCAGCCAGCCCTGCGGGCGGGCGAGGCGCACCGGAAGGTCGAGCTCCTCCGGCGACTGGAGTTTGGCGAGGGCCTGTTGGCGGAACTGCACGGAACTTCCCTCACCTGTGGGAGAGGCTGTGCCACGACATGGTTCTGAGCATCCGAGAGTCCCGGAGCCGGGATACGGCTCCGGGACTCAACGGCAGCGAGGTGCGATCAGAGACCGGCGACCAGGCCGGCGACCGGGGCGGTGTTCAGACCGGTGACACCCTCGACGGTGCCGACGGCCGTGTCCACCAGGCCGGAAACCGGGGCAATGCCGTTCACGGCACCGGTGACGGTGTTGAGGGCGTTCACGGAAAGGCCGCCGGAGACGTTGTCCAGCTCGGCGTCCGAGATCTCGACGGTCTCGACCTGGGGGGTGGAGTTCATGATGGAACTTCCCTTCATACGAATATTTCACAAGGGGGAGAGCGGCCCCCTCCGAGAACAGATGGACGGCCGCGGCCGCGGGTGCCGGGCACCCGTTTCCGGAAGCCCTTCGCGGCTCCCGCGACGCGATGGATCAAAGCACGCACGCGGCGCGCGCAGCCAATCAACCAGGCGTCTCACCTGGGAACTTGACCTTCGCAGGAGCTCATCGGTGAGGGCGCGCGCACGGCTTGTCGGCGACTCCTTCACATGGCGCACGGCATCGGCGCAGACGAACGCTTGCCCCCGGGGCGGAGAATCCGGCACTCCGCGCCAAAGGCGCGAGGAGGGGCGCGCGGTTGTGCAGAACCGCCGGACCCGGTGACTTGGTTGAGTATTCAATGTGCAGATTCCCTGAAGCAGGGATTCCGGCCCGGGTGCGGAACGGAACGTGTCCGGCCGGTCGCCCAACGTGTCGGTCCAGCAGTGCGTAGACCGTGTCAGCCCAGTAGGGCGTAGGCCGTGTCAGTCCAGTAGCGCGTAGACCGTGCTCGCCCGCGCGGCGATCTGCCCGGAGCCCTCGTCGGTCATCGTGATGTCCGCGAACGCCATCCGCCGGCCCAGCTTGCTCAGCACCGCTTCGATCAGGACATCCGAACCGGCCACCGCACGCTGGAACGACGTCGACTGCTGCACCGTCGTCATCGGGACGAAGCCACCGCGCGCGGCCGACACGGCGATCACCGTCGCGGTGTCGGCGGCGGCCATCAGAGCCTGTCCCGACAGTCCTCCGCCCTCCCGGGAAAGCCGGTCCGACCAGGGCAGACGCAGCACCGCACGCCTCTCGTCCAATGCCTCCACCGACAGCCCGAGTTCAAGGACCCAGGGGGCGAAGTTGGCGGAGAGGATCTTGTCGGCTTCGGTGGTGGTCATCGCCATATGGGGGATTGTTCCCGACCGTGCCCCGCGACACGCGCGGCGTGGCCGATTCGCCCTCGCGCAAAGCAAGTTGGCAAACGGAATTGAACGCACCGCTCGACCCGTCCGTACCTACAGCCATCCAGGCGCCCCCCGATCAACTGCCGGACACCGGCACAGGCCCCGTCCCTTGGAGGTCGAGAAGTTTGAGTCACAAGCGAATGCCGAAGCGCAAGGCCGCGATAGCGGTGGGCGGTGTCGCGGCGCTCGGAGCGGCGGCCCTTCTGCTGCCGAACGCGAACGCGTCCCAGGACGGCGCCTCGGCGGATGCCGCCGGCGCCCCCAGGACCATGAAGGCCACGGACGCCTCGGACCTGTCCGCGCAGCTCCAGAAGGCGCTCGGCGACGCCTTCGCCGGCTCCTACTACGACTCCGGCAAGCAGCAGCTCGTCGTCAACGTGGTCAGCGGCGACAACAACCTCGTCGTCCAGGCGAAGAAGGCCGGCGCGGTCGTCCGCCAGGTGGAGAACAGCACCTCCGAACTCAAGGCCGCCGCGCAGACCCTGAAGACCAAGGCGACCATCCCGGGCACCTCCTGGGCCGTCGACCCCAGGACCAACAAGGTCCTGGTCACCGCCGACAGCACCGTCACGGGCGCAAAGTGGAACAGACTGGAGTCGACGGTCCAGGGCCTCGGCTCGGGCATGGCGACCATCAAGAAGTCCGCAGGCACCTTCAAGACCTTCGTGTCGGGCGGCGACGCCATCTTCTCCCAGGTGCAGGGCGGCAACGTCCGCTGCTCCCTCGGCTTCAACGTCAAGGCCTCCGACGGCAGCCCCGCCTTCCTGACGGCCGGTCACTGCGGTGTCGCGGCCAAGGACTGGTCCGACTCCCAGAACGGGCAGCCGATCGCGACCGTGGACCAGGCCACCTTCCCCGGCCAGGGCGACTTCTCGCTCGTCAAGTACAACGACGCCACCACCCAGGCGCCGAGCGAGGTCAACGTCGGCAACGGGCAGACCGTCCAGATCACCCAGGCCGTGGACGCCACCGTCGGTGCGACGGTGTTCCGGATGGGCTCCACCACCGGTCTGCACAACGGCCAGGTGACCGGCCTCGACGCCACCGTCAACTTCCAGAGCGAGACCGACCCGGGCGGCGTCGACACGGTCACCGGACTCATCCAGACCAACGTCTGCGCCGAGGCCGGTGACAGCGGCGGCTCGCTGTTCACCCAGGACGGCGGCGCGGTCGGCCTGACCTCCGGCGGCAGCGGCGACTGCACCAGCGGCGGCGAGACCTTCTTCCAGCCGGTGACCGCCGCCCTGCAGGCGACCGGCGCGACGCTCGGCGACGCCGGTGCCGGTGCAGGTGCGGGTGCGGGTGACCAGTCCGGTGCGGGTGCCGGTGCCGGTGCGGGTGCCGGTGCGGGTGCCGGGGACCAGTCCGGTGCCGGCGCGGGCGGCGACGCGGTGGGCGGCGGCGACCAGTCCGGTGCCACGGCCGACCCGTCCGCCACGGCCGACCCCTCCGCGACAGCGACCGACCCGGCGGGTACGGGCGACCAGTCCGGCACCGGCGCCGCGACCGGTACGGGTGACCAGTCGGGCACCGGTGCGGGCGACGGCTCGTCCCTCACGCAGAGCCACTGAACCAGGGCTGGTCGACACCGGACAGGCTGAACATGCAGTCCGGCTGAACCCAGACCCACTGATCGGCCTCACCAGCGGTTCCGGCCGACGGTGGACGGTCCGGCCCTCCGGCGGGAGGGCCGGACCGCGTCGTCGTTCGAGGCGGGTCCGCCGCGGCTCAGGCGTGCCCCAGCGCCCGCAGCAGCAGCACCGCCACGTCGTCGACCCGGTCCCGTGCCGCCACGCTGTGCGCGACGAGTTCGTCGGCCAGCTGCTCCAGCGGCCGGTCCCCGATCGCGTTCAGGAGTACACCCATGTCGGCCAGGGCGTCCTCGATGTCCACGCCGGGCGACTCGATGAGGCCGTCGGTGTACAGGACGAGGACCGAGCCCCTGGCGAGGTCGACCTCGGTCGTCGGGTACCTCGCCTCCGCGTCGATGCCCAGCAGCGGACCGCCGGCCAGGTCCAGGACGCGCACCCGCCCGTCCGGCCGTCTCAGCAGCGGTGGCGGATGCCCCGCCCGGGCCATCACCGCGCGCTCGTTGTCCGGATCGAGCCGCAGATACAGACAGCTCGCGAACAGATCGGCGCCGAGGTCGACGAGCAGCCGGTTGGTGCTGCCCATCACCTCCTCCGGCGCCTGACCGCCGGTGGTGAACGCCCGTACCCCGGTGCGGATCTGCCCCATCAGCCCGGCCGCGGTCACGTTGTGTCCCTGGACGTCCCCGATGACCGCCGCCGCGAGCGGCCGGGTCGGCACCATGTCGTAGAAGTCGCCGCCGATCTCCATGCCCTGAGTGGCCGGCAGATAGCGCGCGGCCGCCTCGATGCCGGGCGGTGGCATCAAGGAGCGCGGCAGCAGGGCCTCCTGCAGACCGTGCGCCAACTGGTTCTTGGCGTCGTACAGCAGCGCCCGCGCCAGGGCCTGCGCGATCAGCCCGCCCAGGCTCGTCAGAACGGCCCGTTCGTCCGCGGGGAAGACATGCGGTTCCGTATAGGCGAGCACACAGGTGCCCACCGGCCGCCCGGACGCGATCAGCGGCAGACAGGCCCAGGCCGCGAAGCCGCCCGGCATCCCGGTCGGCTCCGGATACAGGCGGTCCAGCTGCTGCCGGGAGTCGAAGAACGCCGGCACCCCCGTGGTGAGGACGTGGGTGCCCGGCATCCGCTCGGACAGCGCAATGCCGTCGAACCGCTCGACGTGGTGCGGGTTCGCATACCCGCGGTGCCCCAGCACGTGCAGCCGCCCGCCCTGCGACCCGAGCAGCACCACGGCCTGGCTCCCGACGGACGGGACGATCTCGTCCGCGACCAGCTGCACCACGTCCTGCACGCCCACCGCCTCGGTCAGCGCGCCGGCCAGGCTCAGCACCTGGGAGATGGTGACCAGACGGGACGGTCCCGCACCGGTCTGCGGAGCGGCCCGCCCCATCTCCGCCACCGCGCGGGCCCTGCTGATGCGCACGCTCAGCCCGGTCGTGCTCGGGTAGAGCCGGAACGACAGCCAGTCGCCCGGCGGGCGCAGCGCCACGAACGACGTCACGTGCTGGCTGATCAGGGCGCCCCGGTACCGGTCCTCGTACATCGGGTCGTTCAGCCAGGGCACCGAGGCCCACAGACGGGTGCCGAGCAGCTCACCGGCGGGTGTGTCGAGCAGCTCGGCGGCCGCCGCGTTGGCGAACCCGACCCGGCCGTGCAGATCGAGCGACACCAGCCCGTACGGCAGCCGCGCCACCATCCGCGCGGCCTCGACCGTGCCCAGGGTGCCCGCGACCCCCGTCACGGTCGACGCCTGCAGATCGGGCTCGCGCGGTATCGGCCGGTTGTCCTGCGCGGCCCGCTCCAGCCGCACCGCGAGCCGGTCGCAGGCCGCGGTCAGATGCTCGCGCTCCCGGTCGGACAGCTGCGGCGGATGCGAACCCGGCCAGGTCACGAAGACCGCGCCGTACGCCTTGTCCGCGGTGGCCACGGGCAGGGCCGCCAGCGCGAAGGGATAGGGCAGGACCACCGCGATACGGGGATAGCGCCGGGCCATGTCGTCCTCGCCGCCCACCCAGACCAGCCGTCGGCCGCGGACCGCCTCCGCGACCGGGATCGGCGCGCTCAGCCCCACTCGCTCCCACGGTGCCGCGAACGCCCGGGGCAGCCCCGCCACCACCGCCATCTCCAGTACCGGCTCGTCGTTCGCCAGCAGGTACACCGCACCGGAGTGCGCATGGACCTCGTCCATCATCGTGGCCAGCGACAGGGAGAGCAGCGGTCGGCCGACCCGCGACCCGGTGGCCCCCGGCGCCTGCGCGGGCCTCTGCCCGTCGGACACGCCGACCACCTCCTCGTACGGCCGCGCGTCGCACCCCCAGGGGTCAAGGCTCTCTCCTGGCGGCGTGCGGCGCACGGCGAGCGGGCCGCGCCTGACCCCGTGAGCTCCACGGAACGGTCCCAGGGGCTGCGCAGGCGGCTCATAAGCGCTGTAATGGCGGACGTGGTCAGTGAGGGCGCTGCGGTACGCAGAACGAGGAGGGAGCGTGCCGAAGTTGCCCTGGAAACGGTCATGACCGACCCTGGCGCGCCCGATCGACTGCACCGTGTCATCGAACAGGCACTGGTTTTCGCCGGGGCGTCCTTTGTTGGCGTGTACACGCCGAGCGAGGACGGTGCGGTGCTCCGCCTCGCGGAGTCGGCGGGGCTGCCGCGCACGCTGTACGGGCTGCGCGACGGCTATCCCGCCTCGGCACAGTCCCCGCTCGCCGAGGCCCATCGCACCGGGCAGCAGATGTGGCTCGGCCCCGAGGAGCTGGCGGCCTGCCCCGAGGCGCGCCGCACACCGTCCCGGGAGTTCTTCGTGGCGGCCCTGCCGGTGCGGGCGGGAGACGGCTGTCTCCTCGCCGTGAGCGAGCGCGTCGGCGGCTTCGACCCGGAAGACCGCCGGTGTCTCGAACTGATCGCCGACTCGGTCGCCCTGCCCGCCCCGCCCGGGGCCACCGCCACCGGTGAGCTGCCTGCCGACTCCTTCAGCCTGGCCATGGACACCGGCCGCGTGGAGGTCGGCGACGAGATCCTGGAGCTGTTCGAAATCGGGCGGGGCGAGTTCGACGGCAAGGTCGAGACCCTGCTCGGGCTGACCGTGCCCGAGGACCTGCCGGCGCTGATGTCCGTCGTCGAGGCCGACCACATGTCCATCGGCGAACGCGAGCTGGAGTTCCGCATCCTGCAGCGCTCCGGTCCGCCCAGGTGGCTCCGGCTGCGCGGACGGATGGTGCCGGGCGGCGAGGGCCTGCCGGCGCTCCTGGTCGGCACCGTGACGGACACCTCCAAGCTGCGCTCCGACGTCACCGACGTGGCCCGCGTCCAGCGCCTGGCCGCGGCGCTCGCCACCGCCGGCACCGTCAAGGACGTCGGTCAGGCCGTGGTCAACGCCCTGCGCAAGCCGCTCCAGGCCGACCGGATCGCGCTCGCCGAGCTGGAGAACGACCGTCTCGTGGTCACCGTCCTCGACCCGCCCGAACCCGAGGTCTGGCCCGAGGTGTGGCGCTCCGAGTGGCGCACGGAGTGGCCCGACGCCCCCGTCCGCGCCATGCCCACCCTCGCCGCCGCCCTGCGCGAGGGCCGCGCCCAGATCTGGCCCGCCGGCACCTCCCTGGAACCCGCCCTCGCCGAGGTCGGCCCCGGTGGCCTCGCGGTGCTGCCGCTGCCCGCCGGCGGCCGCATGGCCGGGGCCTGCCTGATCGGCTGGGACAGCCCGCACGAGTTCGCCCCCGACGAACGCGCCCTGCTCACCGCCTCCGCCGGCCTGGCCGGCCAGGCCCTGATGCGCGCCCACGCCTTCGACGCCGAGCACGAGCTCGTCGGCATGCTCCAGCGCACCCTCCTGCCGCGCCGTCTGCCCAAGCTGGACGGCGCGGTCGCCGTGGCCCGCTATCTGCCCACCACCGCCGGGCTGGAGGTGGGCGGCGACTGGTACGACGTGATCCCGCTGCCCGACAACCACGTCGCCCTCGTCATCGGCGACGTCCAGGGCCACAGCGCGGCCGCCGCCACCCTCATGGGCCAGATGCGCACCGCCCTGCGCGCCTACGCCGCCGAGGGCCACACCCCGGACGTGGTGGTCTCGCACGCCAACCGGCTCCTCATGGACATGGAGTCGGACCTCTTCGCCACCTGCTGCTACGTCGACGTGGACATGGAGGAGGGCACGGCCTGGTGCGTGCGCGCCGGACACCTGCCCCCGGTGCTGCGTCACCCGGACGGCGCAACGGAGATCGCCGAGACCGAGGGCGGCCCGCCGCTCGGCGTGGTCGACCGGGCCGACTTCCCCATGGCCCCGCTGCACCTCACGCCCGGCACCGTGCTCGCGCTGACCACCGACGGTCTGGTGGAGTCCGCCGAGGCCGACATCGACGTCGGCATGGAGCGGTTCGCCCACGACCTGGCCGCGTCCGACCCCGCCCACCTCGGCCTGGTCGCCGACGCCCTGCTCGGCAACGCCCACCGCAGCGACGACGTCGCCCTGCTCCTGATGCGCTACGACGGCCTGGCCGTGCGCCCGCTCAGGGAGAGCTGGACGGTGTGGCGGGTGCCGGAGGCCGCCCGGCACGCCCGCCGCTTCACCAAGCGCACCATGCGCACCTGGGGCGTACCCGCGGACGACCTGGACACCGTGCTGCTCGTGGTCTCCGAGCTCGTCACCAACGCCCTCGTGCACACCGACGGCCAGGTACGCCTCGACCTCACCCTGGTCAACCACCGGCTCCGGGTCGCCGTCGCCGACGCCTCGCCGCGCACGCCGATGAAACCCACCAACATCGGCTGGGAGGCCACCGGCGGCCGCGGCATCCTGCTCGTCGAGGCCGTGTCGGTCGCCTGGGGGACGCTGCCGGTGAGCGGCGGCAAGCAGGTGTGGTCCGACATCGCGCTGGAGGGCTGACCGCCACACGGGTGTGGGTGCGAAAGCCGCACGGCAGGTCGCGAGGGCTCCCGGCGGCCGCCGTGCCTAGGGTCCTTGCCGTGGCACACACCTTCGAAGAGCTCGTGGCGAAGCAGCGCGCGTCGGACATGGCCCACGCGCAGGTCCTGGAACTGCGGGACGCCTACGGCCCGCCTGCCGAGGCGCAACTGGCCGGTGCCCAGAAGGAGACGTACGAGACCGCCCTGCGGGCCTGGCGCGACCTGGCCCGGGAGGTGCAGACCGCGGTGAGCGAGTACGCGAAGGAAGTGGGCCGGGCGCGGGGCGACATCGAGGCGGAGGTGGAGCGAGCGGCGGAGACCCCGGAGAGCACGTGACCCGCCCCGACCCGGAACCCGCCACCGACAACGCACCCGCCACCGGCGCCGCTCACCGCCCCGCACACCCCGCCGAGCGGCTGGTCGCGGCGGCGGACGCGCGGTTGCCGGTGCTGGAGGGCGGGGCGCTGCTGCGCAAGGCGTTCCCCGATCACTGGTCGTTCCTGCTGGGCGAGTTGGCGCTGTACAGCCTGCTCTCCCTGGTGCTGACCGGAGTGTGGCTGACCTTCTTCTTCAAGCCGGAGATGCGGGAGGTCGTCTACGCGGGCCCGTACGTCCCGCTGCAGGGGGTGCGCATGTCGGCCGCCTTCGACTCCACGCTGCACATCAGCTTCGACGTGCGCGGCGGTCTGCTGATGCGGCAGGCGCACCACTGGGCGGCGCTCGTCTTCGTCGCCGCGATCGGCGTGCACATGCTCCGGATCTTCTTCACCGGCGCCTTCCGCAGGCCCCGCGAGCTGAACTGGGTCATCGGGCTCACACTGTTCGTGCTCGCCCTCGCCGAGGGGTTCGCCGGCTACTCGCTCCCCGACGACCTGCTCTCCGGCACGGGCCTCAGGATCGCCCAGGGCATCATGCTGTCCATCCCGGTGGTCGGAACGTACGTGGCCTTCTTCGCCTTCGGCGGCCCGTACCCCGCCCACGAGATCGTCACCCGTCTGTACTCGATGCACATCCTGCTGCTGCCCGGCGCGTTGATCGCCCTGGTCACCGTGCACCTGATCCTGGTGTTCCATCTCAAGCACACGCAGTGGCGCGGACCGGGCCGCTCGAACCGCAACGTCATCGGCAGGCCGCTCTTCCCCCGCTTCACGGCCTCGTCCGGCGGGCTGTCCCTCGCCGTCTTCGGCGTGCTCGTCCTGATGTCCGCCGTCGCCCAGATCAACCCGGTCTGGGTGTACGGCCCCTACCGCCCCGACCAGGACTCGACCGGGTCCCAGCCCGACTGGTACGTCGGCTTCCTGGAGGGCGCGCTGCGCCTCGTGCCGCCGTGGGAGACGAACCTCGCCGGTCACACCCTCATGTGGAACGTGCTGCTGCCGGCCGTCGTCCTGCCCGGGCTGCTGTTCGGCGCCCTGTACGCCTACCCCTTCGTGGAGCAGCGCCTGACGGGGGAGTGGGACCACGAACGGCATCTGTGCGACCGGCCCCGCGAGCGTCCCGTGCGCACCGGCCTGGGCGTCGCCGGCACCGTCTTCTACGCCGTGCTGCTCCTCGCGGGCGCCAACGACGTCGTCGCCCAGTCCTTCCGGATCTCGGTCAACACCCTGACCTGGGCGCTGCGTGTCTTGCTCGTGGTGGCCCCGGTCGTCGCGTTCCTGGTCGCCCGGTGGCTGTGTCTGGCCCTGACGGAGGCGGAGCGGGAGCGGCTGGCGAAGGGCGTGCCGACGGGGGATGTGCGGCAGACCCTCGCGGGTGGCTATGAGAGCGACCACCGTCCGGTCGGCGAGTTCCGCCCCGGTGCGCCCAGACGGCCGATCACCGGTTCACGTACTGGAAGACCATCCCGAGGACACCGCGCGCCAGCACGCCGAAACCGATGAGGAACAGCCACAGCCCGAACACCACCCCGGTCGCCGCGAGCGCGAAGCCGAACGCGGTGACCAGCGGCCAGATGCTCTCGGCGGGGAAGAACTCCAGGGGCCCCGCGCCGTCGGCCACTTCGGCGTCGGTGCGGTCCTGGGGGCGCCGTCCCTTGCGCAGGTACTGCACCGCGCAGAAGAACGCGATGACCGCGGCCATCCCGCCGGCGACGATCAGCGCCGCCGTGCCTGCCGATTCGTGCGACCACACGCCGTAGAGGGCGGCGACGCCCGCGAAGAACAGGGCGACACCGCCGAACAGCAGCGCCTCGACCTTCATCGGGTTCCCTCCTCCACCGCCCGCCCGGCGAACTCGGGGTGGTGCAGGTCGAAGGCGGGCGATTCCGACCGCACCCGGGGCAGGGCAACGAAGTTGTGCCGGGGCGGCGGGCAGGACGTCGCCCACTCCAGGGCCCGGCCGTAGCCCCAGGGGTCGTTCTCGGTGACCTTCGGTGCCCGGTGCGCGGTGCGCCAGACGTTGTACAGGAAGGGCAGCGTGGAGGCGCCGAGCAGGAACGCGCCCGCGGAGGACAGGGTGTTGAGCAGGGTGAAGCCGTCCTGGGGCAGGTAGTCGGCGTACCGGCGGGGCATGCCGGCCTCGCCGAGCCAGTGCTGGACGAGGAACGTGAGCTGGAACCCCGGGAAGAGCAGCCAGAAGTGCAGCTTGCCGAGCCGTTCGTCGAGCATCTTCCCGGTGAACTTGGGCCACCAGAAGTAGAAGCCGGCGAACATCGCGAACACCACCGTGCCGAACAGCACATAGTGCAGGTGCGCCACGATGAAGTACGAGTCGGTCAGATGGAAGTCGAGCGGCGGCGAGGCGATCAGCACCCCGCTGAGCCCGCCCAGCAGGAACGACACCAGAAAGCCGAGCGACCACAGCATCGGCGTCTCGAACGAGATCGACCCGTGCCACATGGTCCCGATCCAGGCGAAGAACTTGATCCCGGTGGGCACCGCGATCAGGAACGACATGATCGAGAAGAACGGCAGCAGCACCGCGCCGGTGGCGAACATGTGGTGCGCCCACACCACCGCGGACAGCATGGTGATCGTGATCGTCGCGCCGATCATCGGCAGATACCCGAACAGCGGCTTGCGCGAGAACACCGGGATGATCTCGGAGATGATGCCGAAGAACGGCAGCGCCACGATGTAGACCTCGGGGTGCCCGAAGAACCAGAACAGGTGCTGCCACAGCAGCGCGCCGCCGCTCGCCGGCTCGAAGACGAGCGAGCCGAACTTCCGGTCCGACTCCAGGACCAGCAGCGTCGCGGTGAGCACCGGGAACGCGGGCAGCACCAGGATCGATGTGAACAGCACGTTCCACGTGAACATCGGCATCCGGAACATGGTCATGCCCGGCGCGCGCAGACACAGGATCGTGCTGATGAAGTTGACGGCACCCAGTGTCGTCGACACACCGGTCACCACGAGCCCCATCACCCACAGGTCGCCGCCCGCGCCGGGGGAGTGGACGGCGCTGTTGAGCGGCGCGTAGGCGAACCAGCCGAACGCGGCCGCGCCGCCGGGCACCACGAAGCCCGAGACCACCATCAGCCCGCCGAACAGGTACATCCAGTACGACAGCGCGTTCAGGCGGGGGAAGGCCACATCGGGAGAACCGATCTGCAACGGCATCACGGCGTTCGCGAACCCGGCGAACATCGGGGTGGCGAACAGCAGCATCATGATGGTGCCGTGGACGGTGAAGAACTGATCGTAACCCTGCTTGCCCAGGAACTGCAGCCCGGGGCGGGCGAGTTCGGCACGCATGCCCAGGGCGAGCAGCCCGGCCAGCAGGAAGAAGCAGAACGCCGTGACCATGTAGAGGCGGCCGATCACTTTGTGGTCGGTCGTCGAGGCCCAGCGCAGCAGGGCCCGGCCGGGCGGCGGCGCGGTGGCGGCGTACCGCTCGGCGATCTCGTGCTTCTCCGAAATTTCCGGTAGTTCCGTCATCGTCGGGGACGCTACTCCGGCGCCACCACGACCTGCCCGCGCCACGCCCTGGTCACCGGGCCGCATACCCGTAAGCCGCTCGCGGGACAGGGGACGTACTGCCGTAAACGACCCAGCAAAGCAAACATAGGTCCGATCCTGACGATCGCCGATAGGGTGTGGCAGATGAAGGCTCTGGTCCTGTCCGGCGGTGCCGGCACCCGGCTGCGTCCGATCACGCACACGTCGGCGAAACAGCTCGTGCCGGTGGCCAACAAGCCCGTCCTCTTCTACGGCCTGGAGTCCATAGCCGCGGCCGGCATCACCGAGATCGGGATGATCGTCGGCGACACCGCCGCCGAGATAGAGGAGGCGGTCGGCGACGGTTCGAAGTTCGGCCTGGAGGTCACCTACATACCCCAGGAAAAGCCCCTGGGCCTCGCCCACGCCGTGCTGATCGCACGGGACTTCCTCGGCGACGACGACTTCGTGATGTACCTCGGGGACAACTTCATCGTCGGCGGCATCAGAACCCTCGTCGACGAGTTCCGCGCCAGCCGCCCCGACGCCCAGATCCTGCTCACCCACGTCCCCGACCCGCGCTCCTTCGGCGTCGCCGAACTCGATGCGTCGGGGCAGGTGATCGGCCTGGAGGAGAAGCCGGAGCACCCCAAGAGCGACCTCGCGCTGGTCGGCGTCTACCTCCTCACCCCCCTGATCCATGACGCGGTCCGCGCCATCAGGCCGTCCTGGCGGGGCGAGCTGGAGATCACCCACGCCATCCAGCACCTCATCGACACCCGCGCCGACGTGCGCTCCACGGTCATCCAGGGCTACTGGAAGGACACCGGCAACGTCGGCGACATGCTGGAGGTCAACCGGACCGTCCTGGAAGGGATGGAGCGGCGGATCGACGGCGAGGTGGACGAGCGGTCCGAGACCGTGGGCCGGGTGGTCGTCGAGGAAGGGGCGCGGGTCGCGAACTCGCGCATCGTCGGTCCCGTCGTCATCGGCTCGGGGACCGTGGTCAGCGACTCGTACGTCGGCCCCTACACCTCCATCGCCGAGAACTGCCGGATCACGGACAGCGAGCTGGAGTTCTCCATCGTGCTGCGGGACTCCTCCATCGACGGAGTGGGCAGGATCGAGTCCTCGCTGATCGGCCGGCATGTGGAGGTGACCCCGGCAGCCGGCCTGCCCAGTGCCCACCGCCTCGTCCTCGGAGACCACAGCAAGGTGCAGATCCGTTCATGAATCTCCTCGTCACCGGCGCCGCCGGGTTCATCGGCTCCACGTACGTCCGTACGCTCCTCGCCGAGGACGCCCCGGACGCGCCGCGCATCACCGTGCTGGACAAGCTCACCTACGCCGGCACGCTCACCAACCTCCCCGCCGGCCATCCCCGCCTGGAGTTCGTCGAGGGCGACATCTGTGATGCCGACCTGGTCGACAAACTCATGGCCCAGGCCGACCAGGTCGTGCACTTCGCCGCCGAGTCCCATGTGGACCGGTCGATCGACGGGGCGGGCGAGTTCGTCCTCACCAATGTGCTGGGCACCCAGACGCTCCTGGACGCGGCGCTGCGCCACGGCGTCGGCCCGTTCGTGCACATCTCCACCGACGAGGTCTACGGCTCCATCGAGACCGGCTCCTGGCCCGAGACCCACCCCCTCGCCCCCAACTCCCCCTACTCCGCCTCCAAGGCCTCCTCCGACCTGCTCGCCCTCGCCTACCACCGCACCCACGGCCTGGACGTCCGCGTCACCCGCTGCTCCAACAACTACGGCCCGCACCAGTTCCCCGAGAAGGTCATCCCGCTGTTCGTGACCAACCTGCTCGACGGAGCGAAGGTCCCGCTGTACGGCGACGGGCGCAATGTGCGCGACTGGCTGCACGTCGAGGACCACTGCCAGGGTGTGGAGCTGGTCCGCACGAAGGGCAGCCCCGGCGAGGTCTACAACATCGGCGGCGGCACCGAACTGAGCAACAAGGAACTCACCGGCCTGCTTCTGCGGGCGTGCGGGGCGGACTGGGACCGGGTCGAGTACGTCACCGACCGCAAGGGCCACGACCTGCGCTACTCCGTCGACTGGAGCAAGGCCCGCGACGAGCTGGGCTACCGCCCGCGCCACGACTTCACCACCGGGCTGGCCGAGACGGTCGCCTGGTACCGGGACAACCGGGCCTGGTGGGAGCCGCTGAAGCAGCGGGAGTCCCGATGAGGTGGCTGGTCACCGGCGCGGCCGGCATGCTCGGCCGCGACACGGTCGAGGAACTGCGCCGGCGCGGCGCGAACGTGACCGGCCTGGACCGCACCGCGCTCGACATCACCGAACCCGACGCCGTACGGCGGGCGTTCGACGAGCACCGCCCGGACGTCGTCGTCAACTGCGCCGCGTACACGGCTGTCGACGACGCCGAGACCGACGAGGCGCGGGCGCTGCGGATCAACGGCGACGGCCCCCGGCTGCTCGCCGCTGCCTGCGCGGAGCGGGGCGCCCGTCTGGTCCATGTCTCCACGGACTACGTCTTCGACGGCGAGGCCCTCCCCCAAGCTCTCGGCTCCGCTCGAGCAGGGGGGACCCCCATCACCCCGTACCCGGAGGACCACCCGCCCGCCCCGCGCACCGCCTACGGCCGCACCAAACTGGCCGGCGAGCGGGCGGTCCTGGAGGAACTCCCGGGCGCGGCCGCCGTGGTGCGCACGGCCTGGCTGTACGGCGCCCACGGCCGCAGTTTCGTGCGCACGATGCTCGAACTGGAAGCCCGCCGGGACACCCTGGACGTCGTCGACGACCAGCGCGGCCAGCCCACCTGGACCGCGGACGTCGCCACCCGGATCGCGGACCTCGGTACCGCACTCTCCCGCGACGAGGGCGCACACGGTATCTTCCACGCCACCAGTTCCGGCGAGGCCAGCTGGCACGAACTGGCCCGGGAGGTGTTCCTGCTCATCGGCGCCGACCCGACCCGGGTACGCCCCACCACCAGCGCCGCCTTCCCGCGCCCAGCACCCCGCCCCGCCTACAGCGCCCTCGGGCACGCCCGATGGCGGGAGATCGGCCTGGAACCAATCCGGAACTGGCGCTCCGCCCTGCACGAAGCACTGCCCCACATCCGCAAGGAGATGTCTCAGTGAAACGAGCGGATCCCGTTCCGGCATGACGGGACAGCAGACGGACAACGGCGCCCCGTGGATCGGGCGGTGCGAGGAACTGCGTGATCCGCGGGGGCCGTGTTCACCTGCCCGGTTCGGTCGGGAGCCAGCGGATCCGCGCGTAGTTGCAGTCCTTCACGACGTCGCCGGCGTACTCGCACACCTTGATGGAGAGGCTGAAAGGTGTGGAGGAATGGCCGATACGCCGATCTTGGAGGGGTATCTCCACCCCGGCGCCGGTCCACAAGAATTTCCCGCGCGGAAACGCCACGAGTTGATCTGTGGATACGGAGCGTGTGCAATGTCGGATCGCGTCCCGTCGCCGGGCATGGGGCGCCGTGGATCTGGTTTAACCGCTGTCGTTTGCCGTTGAGTTCGCCGCCCACGCATCCGACTTCGTCACTACGATGCTTCGTAAATGATGCGACGGGACGGCCCGCGTGGGCGCGCGAGGCCTTCCCGTTCGTCCGGCGCATCCTGGTAAGCCGCATGGAAGGAATTTCTCGTCATGTCGATTCGAGCAACCGTGAAGTCCGTATTGGGTGAGGAGAACGTGCGGGTTCTGCGCCGGCTGAAGCGGCGCCTCTCCGGTAAGTGGACCAGGTCGGCCAAGCCGAGCGGACTTGAAGCGATCTCCAACGATCTCAACAAACTTGCCCTGCATTTCAAGACGGACAAGTGGGGAACACACCGTTACACCCAGCACTACCAGCGTCATCTGCAGCACCTGAAGAACGAGAACTTCAACCTTCTGGAGATCGGGATCGGCGGTTACAACCGGCCTGGCCAGGGTGGTGCGTCGCTGCGCATGTGGAAGCAGTTCTTCCCGAAGGCGCAGATCTTCGGAATGGATATCCAGGACAAGTCATTTGTCGACGAGGACCGCATCACCACCTTCATCGGCGACCAGTCCGACCCCTCGTCCCTGAACGCTGTCGCCGACAAGATCGGCGAGCTCGACGTCATCATCGACGACGGCAGTCACCGCAGCCCGCACGTGCTCACGACGTTCGCCACACTCTTCCCCCGGCTCAAGGACGGCGGCATCTACGCTGTCGAGGACACTCAGTCCTCCTACTGGCCCGAATGGATGGGCAGCGAGGACCGCGACGCCCCGAACACCAGCATGGCGATGCTGAAGAGGCTGGCGGACGGGTTGAATTACGAGGAATTCGTGGACGAGAACTATCAGCCGTCCTACACGGACCTCAACGTCGTCGCCGTGCACTTCTACCACAATCTGGTGATTATCGAAAAGGGCAGGAACGCCGAAGGAACCAACAAGCGCAAGGCGCTGAAGCAGCGCTACGCCAAGTCCTGACCTCGGCGGGTCGAGGGCTGGTCGAACGGGCCCGAGCGCAGCCGCGCGTAGTAGGCGGAGCAGTCCGTGTATGTGGGAAGCAGGCCGGATTGCTCCGCCTCGGCCAGTGTGGGGGCTGCGGCGTCCTTCTCGGAGAGAATGGGCTCGATGCCCTGTGGCCAGGCGATGCCGAGGGCGGGGTCGAGGGGGTGTACCCCGTGTTCGCGGCCCGGTGCGTAGCCCGTGGAGCAGAGGTAGACCACCGTGGCGTCGTCGGTCAGGGCCATGAAGGCGTGCCCGAGTCCCTCCGCGAGGAAGATGGCGTGGTGCGTCTCGTCGTCCAGTCGTACGGCCTCCCACGCGCCGTACGTGGGCGAGCCGACGCGGATGTCCACCACCACGTCGAGCACGGCTCCGCGCACGCACGTGAGGTACTTGGCCTGACCGGGCGGCACGTCCGCGAAGTGCACCCCGCGCAGGACGCCCCGCCGGGACACCGAGCAGTTGGCCTGGGCCAGGTCCAGGTCGTACCCGGTGGCCTCGCGGAACTCCTCGCCCCGGAACCACTCGTGGAAGCTTCCCCGGTTGTCCGGGAACACCTTGGGCTCCAGCACCCAGGCGCCCGCAATGTCCAGTGGTCGCACGCCGTCACGTCCTCCGTGTCATGTTCTGCTACGCCTTCCTACCCCGGACCGCGCCCATGACGCGTCGCGCCTTGCGCGCCAGCCGCAACAGCAGGCCCGGCGCCGCGGGCCCGGCCACGCGGACCCCGCCGGTGCGGGTCACACGCAGGGCGAGCGGCAGTGCGAGGAAGCGGGGCGCCTCCGCCTCCGGGAGCAGGCACACCTCCGTCCGCCACGACGCTCTCCTCAGCTCGCGCACCGGCACCGACGCCTCCAGCAGCGAGCCGGCCCCGTCCGCCGGGGTGAGCGTCCCCGTCTGCCGCAGGGACCGGCCCGTCGCGGGGTCGGTCAGCCGCACCTGGACAGCGGTGCGGTCGGGGACGTGCAGGGGCAGCGCGAGGCTGAGCTGATGGTCGGCCGAGACCGCCGCGTCCTCGGGGGTGAGCCGGCCCAGACCGAGGGCCTTGCTCGCGCGGTCGACGTCCAGCGAGAAGTTGTCGTACTGCTTCGTCCAGTACGGCAGCACCACGCGGTCCGCGACCACACCGGCGGGCGGTGTGGGACGGCCCTGCCGCGGTGCCGGACCGAGGCGGCACTCCTTGGACCAGCCGCCGAGGCCGACGCGGACGTACGCGTCCCACAGGCCGGCGTGCAGCGCGGCGCCGCCCGCCGCGGTGCCGGGGTCCACGGTCGCCGTGCCGCGCAGCACCAGCCGGACCCGACCGTCGTCGGCCGGGACCCGCTCGCGGATGACCTCCACCGGCTGGAAGAACGAGGCGGAGGTGGCCCGGTCGCGCAGGATCAGGTCGACGGTGGCCTTCTCGAAGCCGTCGACGGCGTCCGCGCCCAGCCAGGCCGCCGCCTCGTCGAGGTCCCGGGGCGCGGTGTCCGCGGCCGGAGTGCCGGGCCCGTCGGCCGAGAAGGTCAGCGGCTGTCCGCCGGACCTGTACTCGGCGGTGAAGGTGACACGCAGGGTCCCGTCCCGCCATTCGACACCGGTGGGGTCGGCCTTGGGCGCCACCCCGGTCTCCCACTGGGCGTAGGCGACGAGGTCGTCGTAACGGTCGTCCCTGATCAGCGATGCCACGATCCGCTGTCCGGGCCGCAGTCCGGGCGCGACGCCGGGGCCGAAGCGCTCCAGGACCACGGCGTGCATCTCGTGGAACAACTCTCGCCGGTAGTCGTCGGGCATCGCGAGCAGCCGGCGGCCGCTCATCCGATCCACCATCTCGACGCGCAGCCAGCGGCGCAGCAGTCGGTCGCGCGACGGGCCCGGCTCGGTGTACCGCTCGACGACGTCCAGGGCCTCACGGAGGTTCTTGAAGTAGCCGACCGGCTCGAAGCGCTGGAAGCCCGCGTTGCCGGCGTCGTCCCGTTTGACGTGGTAGTAGCAGACGTAGTCGGAGAGCACCGAGACGTTGTCGGCGCGCAGATACGCCTCGGCGATGAAGACATGGTCCTCAAGGCGGCGCCGGCCCTCGGGGAAACGCAGGCCGATGCGGTCCAGGAAGGCCCGCCGGACCATCTTGTGCGGGGTGAGGCTGTCGATCAGCGGCGCGTTCTCGACGGTGGCGTGCGGATGGTTGCGGCGGAACAGTTCCACCGGCACCGGGCGGCCCTTCCCGGCCATCTTGCCGACGATCACATCGGCCTTGTTCTCCACCCCGTACTCGTACATCCGCTCAAGGGCTTCGTCGCCGAGGTAGTCGTCGTTGTCGACGAACATCACGAACTCGCCCTCGGACGCGGCGATCCCCACGTTCCGCGGCTTGCCCGACCAGCCGGAGTTCTCCTGGTGGACGACCCGGATGTGCGGGTGCTCGGCGGCGAGCGCGTCCAGTCTGGCCGGGGTCCGGTCGGTGGAGCCGTCGTCGACGAAGACCACTTCGAACTCGTCGGGCGGCAGCGACTGCCGCAGCATCGAGGCGATGCAGTCCTCGATGTACGGCCCTGGGTTGTAGACGGGGACGATGACGCTGACCTTGACCGGCATCCGGCTTCCAATCCCCCTTGGTTCGCCACCCGTTGCCCAGGCGGCACGTGCGCGTGGCCGAATGCTAACCCGACCCCTTGCGCGGGCGGAAAAGCTCCGCCCGGCACACAGGGGCCGGGGTTCGTCACTGTCCGTCGTGGGTCTTGGCCAGGATGTCGAGGACGTCGGCGCTCGCCCCCGACTCGCCCAGCCGCGGGAAGATGCGCTCGACGCTGCCCCGGTGGGCCTCCGGGTCGCGGTCGGACATGGCGTCCGTGGCCAGGGTGACGTGATGACCGTGCTCGTACGCGGCGCGGGCGGTGGACTCGACGCCGATGCTGGTGGCGATGCCGGTCAGGACGATCTGGGTGATGCCGCGGCGGCGCAGCTGGACGTCGAGGTCGGTGCCGTGGAAGGCGTTCCAGTTACGCTTGGTGACCAGGATGTCGCCGGAGTGGCCGGAAGGTTCGTCCACGACGGTGTCCCAGCCCTCGGGGAAGGCGAGGCCGCCGGGACCGCGCTCGGTGCGGCCGGGGACGGCGTCGGCCCCGTCCGGGGCGAAGGTCACCCGGACCAGGACCACGGGGAGGTTCCGGGCCCGGAAGGCGTCGGCGCGTTCGGCCGTGCGGGACACCACGTCGGAGGCGGTGTACGGCTGGGTCGGCATGCCCACGATGCCGTTCTGCAGGTCGATCGCGACGAGGCCGGTGCGTGGGTCGAGGGTGGTGAGCGACATGGCTCGATCAGGCCTTTCGGGGGGTGAGGTCGCCGAGTGAACGGTCGGGGAGGGCGGTCGCCGGCAACAGTGCGGAACCGGCGAACATGAAAAGTGCCAGGGCGTGCAGCCCGGGCGTGTCGGCGCGGTGCGGGAAGAACGCCGCGGTCGAGGCGGAGGCGCCGAGCGCGCCGACACATACTGCCGCATCAGTTTGTGACCGACTGCGGGCAGTCGGGGGTGGACGACGGTCCGTAACCATCAGTCCAGACTGTCCAGTCCAGCCTGTCCAGTTCACCTGTTCAGTCCGGCCTGCCGAGCCACGCACCCGGGCCTGCCCCGGCACACACCCCGACTTGCCCACCACACACCCCGGCCTGCCCTAGCCTGGCCCTGTGCGCCTGCTGCTCATGTCCGACACCCATGTCCCCGCGCGTGCCGAGCGGCTGCCGGAGCGACTGCTCGCCGAACTCCCGCACGCCGACGTGGTGTTCCACGCCGGCGACTGGGTCGACACCGCCACCCTGGACCTGCTGGAGAGCCACAGCCGCCGGCTGATCGGGGTGTACGGCAACAACGACGGTCCGGAGCTGCGCGCCCGGCTCCCCGAGGTGGCGTACGCCGAACTCGGCGGCCTGCGCTTCGGTGTCGTCCACGAGACCGGCCCCGCCGAGGGCCGCGAGGTCCGCAGCGCGGCCCGCTTCCCCGACCTCGACGTGCTGGTCTTCGGGCACAGCCACATCCCCTGGGACACCACCGCCCCCTCCGGACTGCGCCTGATCAACCCCGGCTCGCCGACCGACCGCCGCCGCCAGCCCCACTGCACCTATCTGACGGCGACCGTCGCCGACGGTGCGCTCGAGGACGTGACGCTGCACCGTCTGCCGCAGCGATAGGGACCGTGTGGCAGGATGCCGCGATGATCTCCAGCTCAGGCATCCCGCCGGTCGTTCCCGCAGGCCGCATGACCCGTGCCGGCCAGCCCGTCCTGGCGCTGCCCAGCGGGCTGGAGCTGCGACCGTGGCGCCCCGACGACGCCGACGCGCTGTTGGCCGCCGGGCAGGACCCCGCGATCCGCCGGTGGAACCTCTTCACCGTCGAGAGCCGTGCCGAGGCCTGCCGCCGGATCGAGCGCATGCAGGAGCGCTGGCGGGCCGGGACGGCTGCCGTCTGGGCCGTTGCCCGGCCGGGCGCGGCGGCGACGGGGCTCATCGGCTGGAACGACATCGATCTCGCGGGCGGCAGCGCCGAGATCGTCTACTGGGTGCTGCCCGAGGCCCGTGGCGGCGGCATCGTCGTCGAGGCGGCGCGGCGGCTCAGCCGCTGGGCGCTGGACGAACTCGGCCTGCACCGACTGCGGCTGTGCCACTCCGTCGCCAACCCGGCGTCCTGCCGGGTGGCCGAGAAGGCGGGCTACCTGCTGGAAGGCACCATGCGCGGAGCGCTGCTGCACGCGGACGGCTGGCACGACCAGCATCTGCACGCCCTCGTCCGGGGCGACGGCGACGGCGACGTCTGAGCCCGTCTCGCGCGACGGCTGTCAGCGCCGCTTGCGACGCCGTACGCGCGCCAGGATTCCCGCCACCACCAGCGCCACCGCCGCGGCGATCCCCGCCGCGATGCCGGCCCGTTTGGCCACCGGCACGCCGGCCGTGCGGAGCAGGTCCAGCGGCTCGGTCTCGGGCGGGTGCTCATCGGTGACGGCGGCCGTGGCGGTGGCCGGTTCGGCCAGGCGTTCCGACAGACAGGCCGCGAACTGGCCCACCACCCGGTCGCCCACCTCCGCCATCACCCCGCGTCCGAACTGGGCCGGGCGTCCGGTCACCGTGAGATCGGTGCGGACCGACACGGCGGTTCCGCCGTCCAGTTCGCTGAGCGTGCCGGTCACCGTGGCCCGGGCCGTGCCCTGGCCACGGGTCTCGCGCCCGCTGGCGATGAGGACGATGCGATGGGCGGACTCGTCCTGTTCCTCGAAGACGGCGGTTCCCTTGTAGGTCACCGTGATCGGCCCGACCTTGACCTTCACCGATCCGGTCACGGTCTTGCCGTCGTAGTCCTCCACGGTCGCCCCGGGCATGCACGGCGCGACGCGCTCGATGTCGAGGAGCGCCCGCCAGGCGTCCGGGACCGGGACCGGGACGGTGAACTCGTGCTGCAGTTCCATGACTTCCTCCTCGCGTTCGGGCTCCTCGTGGTCAGCCGGATCCGGCGGGGTGGATCGCCCCCGCGGTCAGGGTCAGCGGCGCACCGGTGCCGCCCCAGCGCAGCGCGACGATCTCGGCGGCGACGGAGATCGCGACCTCCTCGGGCGTACGGGCACCGAGGTCGAGCCCGACCGGCGAGCGCAGCCGGGCCAGTTCGGCCTCCGTGAGACCGGCCTCGACCAGCCGCTTGTGACGTTCGTCGTGGGTACGCCGGCTGCCCATCGCCCCGATGTAGGCGGCCGGCCGGCGCAGTGCCTCCTCCAGCAGCGGCACATCGAACTTCGGGTCGTGGGTCAGGACGCAGATGACCGTCCGCTCGTCGGTCTGCGTGCCGCTCAGATAGCGGTGCGGCCAGTCCACGACGACCTCCACCCCCTGCGGGAACCGCTTGGGCGTCGCGAAGACCGGGCGGGCGTCGCACACGGTGACCCGGTAGCCGAGGAAGTCGCCGAGGCGGGCCACCGCGGCCGCGTAGTCGATGGCGCCGAAGACCAGCATCCGCGGGGGCGGCGCGAAGGAGTGGAGGAACACGGTGACGTCGTCCTCGCGCCGCTCGCCGTGCGGGCCGTAGTGGCGCAGGCCCGTGGCGCCGAGGGCGAGTTCGCCGCGCGCGTCGGCGGTGACGGCGACGTCCAGACCGCTCGCGCCGAGCGTGCCGGTCACCGTGTCGGGCCAGACGGCCAGCGTGGCCCCGCGCGGCGCGGGCCCGTCGACCACCGTGGCCACGGTCACCGGTTCGCCCGCGGCGACCGACGCGGCGACCGCACCGAAGGCGGGGTCGGACCCGGGCGTGACGGGCCGCACCAGCAGGGTGATCTCGCCGCCGCAGGTGAGGCCCACCGCGAAGGCGTCCTCGTCGCTGTACCCGAAGGTCTCCAGACGTGCCTCCCCGCTCGCCACCACCTCCTGCGCGAGCTCGTACACCGCCCCCTCCACACAGCCCCCGGACACGCTGCCCACGACCTCGTCGTCGGGCCCCACCGCCATGGCGGCACCGGGGCCGCGCGGCGCGCTGCGGCTGACCGCGACGACCGTGGCCAGACCGAACGGGGTCCGCGCCGCGTACCAGCGGTTCAGCGCCGGCAGAATCTCACGCACGATCCGCTCCTCTCACACCCGTTCGGGTCACACCCGTTCCGAGTCCCGCTCCGCTTGGGCCAGTTCCGCATAGGCCACCTCGACGGAGGCCGCCTCCGCCCCGCGCACCACCGCCGCGAGCCGCTCCAGTGCCGCGAGGCTGTGTCCCTCGACGAAGGCGTCCACGCTCGGCAGCGCCGCAGCCATCCCGGCGGCCAGGGGCGCATAGCCGGGACGTGCCTTGCGCGGATTGGCCCAGATCACCCGGTGTGCCAGCCCGTGCAAGCGTCGCATCTGCGCCCCGAGCAGCTCCGGATCGCCACGCTCCCACCCGTCCGACAGCAGCACCACCACCGCCCCGCGCGCCATGCCCCGCTGCCCCCAGCGGTTCAGGAACTCGCGCAGCAGCTCGCCCAGCCGCGTACCGCCGCGCCAGTCGGGTACCGCGTCCGCGACCGCCGCCATCGCCAGGTCCGGGTCGCGGTGCGCGAGCTCGCGGGTCACCCGGGTCAGCCGGGTGCCGATCGTGAACACCTCCGTACGTCCGCCTCGGGCCGCGGCGTGGGCGAACCGCAGCAGTGCGTCGGCGTACGGCGCCATGGAGCCGCTCACGTCCACCAGCAGCACGACCCGGCGGGGCCGCTCGACCCGCGCGTGCCGCCGCAGCCGGGCCGGCTCACCACCGCGGCGCAGCAGCTCCCGGACCGTCCGGCGCGGATCGACGTCCCCGCGCCGGGCCGGCCGCCGCCGCGCCGTGCGCCGTGTCTGCGCGCGCAGCGCGAACGCGGCCAGCAGCCGGTCGAGCTGGGCCCGCTCGGCGGCGTCCAGCCCGGCGACGTCACGGTGCCGCAGCACCTCGGCGGAACTGGCCAGCGTGGCGGTCGGCGGACCCTGGGGCCTGCCGTCACCGGGGGCACGGGCGCCGGCCGGAGCGTCCCGTGGGAGGGGGCGCAGCCGGGGCGGGGGAGCGGCCCGCAGGGGCCGGCGCGCGGGCTGGCCGCCGGGCCCGAAGTACGCGGCGAACACCCGGTCGTAGCGCTCCAGGTCGTCCCGTCCGCCGCACAGCGTCAGCCGGCCCGCCCAGTACACATCCGTCCGCACCCCGGGCCGCAGCGTGTCCAGGGCCCGCAGGAACGCCTGCAGCCGGTCGGCGCTCGCGTCGATGCCCGCCGCGCGCAGGGCACGGGCGAAACCCAGCAGGACGGCATCCGCGGCCGGCACGCCCCTCACGCTCCCTTCGCGGCGAGCACCGCCGCGAGATCGAGCCCCCGTGCCCGCTCGGCGTCCTCCCGGTACTTGAGCACCGACCCCAGCGTCGCCACGGCCAGCTCGGCGTCCACCTCGCTCGCCCCCAGCGCGTCCAGGGCCTGCGCCCAGTCGATCGTCTCGGCCACCCCCGGCGGCTTGACCAGGTCCGCCGCCCGCAGCGCCTGCACCAGGCCGGTGACCTGCTCGGCGAGGCGCGCCGACACCTCCGGCAACCGGCTGCGCACGATGGCGAGTTCACGGGCGAACCCGGGATGGTCGAACCAGTGGTACAGACACCGGCGCTTGAGCGCGTCGTGCACCTCCCTGGTGCGGTTCGACGTCAGTACGACGACCGGCGGGACCTCGGCGCGCAGGGTGCCGAGCTCCGGGATCGTCACCGAGAACTCGGACAGCAGCTCCAGCAGGAACGCCTCGAACTCGTCGTCGGCCCGGTCGATCTCGTCGACCAGCAGCACCGACGGCTGTGTCTGCAGCGCCCGCAGCAGCGGCCGGGCGATCAGGAAGCGCCGGTCGTACAGCTCGCTCTCCAGCTGTTCCGCGTCCTTCACCCCGGCCGCTTCGGCGGCCCGCAGATGCAGCAGTTGACGCGGGAAGTCCCAGTCGTACAGGGCCTGCGAGGCGTCGATGCCCTCGTGGCACTGCAACCGGATCAGCGGCGCGTCGAGTGCCTCGGCGAGGGCGGACGCGAGCGCGGTCTTGCCCACGCCCGCGTCGCCCTCGCAGAAGAGCGGCCGGTGCAGCCTCACCGCCAGGAAGCAGGCGATGGCCAGACCGTCGTCGAGGAGGTATCCGGTCTCCTCCAGCCGGGCCCGCACCTGCTCCGGGTCGTCCATCCGGGTGATCGGCGCTCACCCCATTCCGGTGGCGGTCAGGACCGCCCGCTTGGTCAGCACCCGTGCGAGGTGCGCGCGGTACTCGGGCGAGGCCGACACGTCCCGTGACGGCTGGGTGCCCTCGGCGGCCGCCTCGGCGGCCCGCGCCACGGCCGGTGGGTCCCCGGCACCGGCCAGGGCCCGCTCGGCCGCGTCGGCCCGCAGCGGGGTCGCGCCCATGTTGGTCAGCCCGATGCGTGCCTCGGCGATGTGCCCGTCGTCGCGCCGCACCAGGGCCGCCACGCCGACGATCGCCCAGGCCTGGGCGACCCGGTGGAACTTCTCGTAGTGGAAGCTCCAGCCGTCCTTCTTCGGCACCCGCACCTCCACCAGGAGTTCGTCGGGCGCCAGCGCCGACTGGAGGTAGTCGAGGAAGAACTCGCGCGCCGGGATCGTGCGGCGTCCGCCCGGTCCGACGGCGACCAGCTCGGCGTCCAGGGCCAGCACCACGGCCGGGAGGTCTCCGGCCGGGTCCGCGTGCGCGAGCGAGCCGCCGAGGGTGCCCCGGTGCCGTACCGCCGGGTCGGCGACCGTGGTCGTGGCGGCCGCCAGCAGACCGGCGTGCCGGCGCACCAGCGGGTCGCGGATCACGTCGTGGTGCGTGGTCATCGCGCCGATGACGAGCGTGTCGCCGTCCTCGCGGACCCCGCGCAGCTCAGGGATCCGGCCGACGTCCACGACCAGCTCCGGGAAGGCCAGCCGCAGCCTCAGCAGCGGCAGCAGGCTCTGCCCGCCGGCCAGCACCTTCGCGTCCTCGCCCGCGTCCGCGAGCGTGCTCACCGCCTCGTCGACGCTCGACGGACGGGCGTAGTCGAATGCGGGGGGAATCATGCCGAGGCCTCCTTACCGGAACCCGCTGCCCGCACGGCCTGCCAGACCCGCTCCGGGGTGCACGGCATCCGTACGTCCTGCACACCCAGTGGCCTGAGCGCGTCCACGACGGCGTTGACGACGGCCGGTGTCGAGGCGATCGTCCCCGACTCCCCGACCCCCTTGGCCCCGAGCGGGTTGGAGGTCGCCGGCGTCTCCGTCCGGTCGGTCACGAAGTCCGGCAGGTCCGCGGCCGACGGCACGAGGTAGTCGGCCATGGTGCCGGTGACGAGGTTGCCCTCGTCGTCGTACACGGCCTCCTCGAACAGCGCCTGCGCGATGCCCTGCGCGATGCCGCCGTGCACCTGTCCCTCGACGATCATCGGGTTGATGACCCGGCCGACGTCGTCGACGCAGACGTACGACCGGATGCTGGTCCGCCCGGTCTCGGTGTCGACCTCGACCGCGCACAGGTGGGTGCCGTGCGGGTAGGAGAAGTTCTCCGGGTCGACCAGGTGCTCGGCGTTGATGGTGGGTTCCATGCCGTCGGGCAGATCGTGCGAGGAGAACGTCTCGAAGGCGACCTCCTGGATGGTCCTGCGTGCCTCGGGCGAGCCCTTCACGGAGAACACGCCGCCGCTGAAGTCCAGGTCCTGCTCGCTGGCTTCGAGCAGATGGGCCGCGACCTTCCGCGCCTTCTCCACCACCTTCTCCGCCGCCCGGTGCACGGCCGCCCCGCCGACGACCAGGGACCGTGAGCCGTAGGTGTCCATGCCCTGCGGGGCCGCCTTGGTGTCGCCGTGCACCACCTCGACGTCCTCGAACGGCACGCCCAGCACATCGGCGGCGATCTGGCTCCAGCAGGTGACGTGCCCCTGGCCGTGCGGGCTGGTGCCGGTGACCACCTCGACCTTGCCGGTGGGCAGCATGCGGATGCTCGCCGCCTCCCAGCCGCCGGCCGCGTACCTGAGGTCGCGCAGCACCCGGCTCGGTGCCAGGCCGCACATCTCGGTGTACGTCGACACGCCGATGCCGAGGCGTACGGGGTCGCCGCGCTCGTTGCGCTTGTGCTGCTCGGCGCGCAGGTCGTCGTACCCGAACAGGGCGAGCGCCTTCTCGGTGGCCGCCTCGTAGTTGCCGCTGTCGTAGGTCAGCCCGGCGATCGAGGTGTACGGGAACTCCTCGTGCCGGATCCAGTTCCGGCGCCGCAGCTCCACCGGGTCCAGATCGAGTTCGGCCGCCAGTTCGTCCATGATCCGCTCGATGGCGAACGTCGCCTCCGGGCGCCCGGCGCCGCGGTAGGCGTCGGTGGGGGTGCGGGTGGTGAAGACGCCGGTGCAGTTGAACTCGTAGGCGTCCATCTTGTAGATCCCCGGGTACATGAAGGCGCCGAGGATCGGGATGCCCGGCGTGACGAGCATCAGATACGCGCCCATGTCGGCGATCAGGTCCACCTTCAGGCCGAGGAGCCTGCCGTCACGGGTGGCGGCGACCTCGACGTCCTGGATCATGCCGCGGCCGTGATGGGTGGCGAGATAGCCCTCGGAGCGGGACTCGGTCCACTTCACCGGCCGGCCCAGCCGCCGGGCGACCGCGACGGCGATGGCCTCCTCGCCGTACACCTGGAGCTTGGAGCCGAAGCCGCCGCCCACGTCCGGGGCGATCACCCGGAGCTTGTGCTCGGGGACGCCGGTGACCATCGCCAGCATGATCCGCAGGATGTGCGGGATCTGCGTGGCCGAGTAGACGGTGTACTCGCCGGAGGCCGCGAGCGGGGTGACGACCACCGCGCGCGGCTCCATCGCGTTGGGGATGAGCCGCTGCTGGTGGTAGCGGCGCTTCACGGTGACCTCGGCACGCTGCCGGACCGTCTCGAAGCTCTCGCCGGTGGCGAGCGGCCAGAGGTAGCTGCGGTTGGTGCCCTTGTCGGAGTGGACCAGGGGGGAGCCCTCGGCCAGCGCGGCCTCCAGGTCGAGCACCGGGGGCAGCGGGTCGTAGTCGACCTCGATCGCCTCCAGCGCGTCGGCGGCCGCGTACCGGTCGCGGGCCACCACGACCGCCACCGGGTCGCCGGCGTAGCGCACCTCGTCGACGGCGATCGGCGGGTGGTCGGGCAGCACGATGTCCTCGGTCACCGGCCAGGCGCACGGCAGCGAACCCATTCCCTCGGCGAGGTCGGCGCCGCTGAACGCCGCGACGACACCGGGGCGTTCCAGCGCGGGGGAGACATCGACCCGTGCGATGCGGGCGTGGGCCATCGGGCTGCGCAGAATCGCCAGGTGCAGCAGTCCGGTGACCTGGATGTTGTCGGTCCAGTTGGTCTGGCCGGTGACCAGCCGGGCGTCCTCCTTGCGCAGCCGGGAGCGTCCGACCTCGCCTTCGACGGCCTGATCGGTCATGCCGTCACCTCCTCGGCCAGCTGTTCCCCGGAGGCGGCGAGCACCGCGCGGACGATGTTCTGGTAACCGGTGCAGCGGCAGAGGTTGCCCTCCAGGGCGTGGCGCACCTCGTGCGCGGCGGGGTGCGGGTTCTCGGTCAGCAGATCGCGTGCGGCCATGATCATTCCCGGGGTGCAGTAGCCGCACTGCAGGCCGTGCTGCTCGTGGAACGCGCGCTGCAGCGCCGTCCACTCGCCGTTCTCGGCCAGCCCCTGGACGGTGGTCACCTCGCTCCCGTCCGCCTGTACGGCCAGCACCGAGCAGCTCTTGACGCTCGCCCCGTCCAGGGCGACCGTGCACGCCCCGCAGTTCGAGGTGTCGCAACCGATCGGGGTGCCGGTCAGGCCGAGGCGGTCGCGCAGGTAGTGGGCCAGGAGCAGACGGGGTTCCACGTCGTCCTCGTACGTCGTGCCGTCCACCTTCACCTTGATGTGGGTCATGTGCCCTCCAGACCGTGCGGGCGTGGGAGAGGGAAATCAGCCACCGAACGTGATGTAGGTCACTCTATGGCCACCCCTTGGATGCGGCGAGTGCTGTGACGGGGTTTCGTTGAGCGTTAATCCATTGCCGCTCGGGCCCGGATCCTGCTCCACTGCACGGGACCAGTCGTCACCCGGAGAGGACCAGAAATGCGCGCTGCGTGCATGTCCACCCAGGAAGGAATCCCATCCATGCCGAAGGACATCACGCTCAGTGCACCTGCTCAATCTCGGAATTCTCGCGCACGTAGACGCCGGTAAGACCAGCCTGACCGAACGGCTGCTCCACACGGCCGGGGTCATCGACGAGCTCGGAAGCGTCGACGACGGAAACACCCGGACCGACACCCTCGCGCTCGAACGGCAGCGGGGTATCACCATCAAGTCTGCCGTCGTCTCCTTCCCTCTCGACGGCGTGACCGTCAACCTCATCGACACCCCCGGCCACCCGGACTTCATCGCCGAGGTGGAGCGGGTCCTCGGTGTGCTCGACGGTGCCGTCCTGGTCGTCTCGGCGGTCGAGGGCGTCCAGGCGCAGACCCGCGTGCTGATGCGGACGCTGCGAAGGCTGCGCATCCCCACCCTGGTCTTCGTCAACAAGATCGACCGGCGCGGCGCACAGGACGAGCCCGTGCTGCGGGCGATGGCCCGGCGGCTCACCCGGGCGGTCGTACCGATGGGCACGGCCACCGGACTCGGCACCCGCGAAGCCCGCTTCGCCCCCGGACTCGGCCCGGCCGCGCTCGACGCCCTCGCCGACCTCGACGACGAACTGCTGGCCGCGTACGTCGAGGACACCGTCTCGTACGACCGTCTGCGCACCGTCCTCGCCGACCGGACCCGGCAGGCACTCGCCCATCCGGTCTACTTCGGCTCCGCCGTCACCGGCGCCGGCGTGCCCGAGCTGATCACCGGCATCGAACAGCTGCTGCCCCCGGCCGGGGGCGACCCCGACGGCGAGCTGTCCGGCACGGTCTTCAAGGTCGAGCGGGGCCCGGCGGGGGAGAAGATCGCCTACGCGCGCATCTTCTCCGGCACCCTCCATGCCCGAGACCGGGTCCTCTTCGGCGCGGCCCCCGAAGAGGGCAAGGTCACCGCGGTGAGCGTCTTCGAGCAGGGCGCGGACCTCCGGCAGGAGAGCATCGGGGCCGGCCGGATCGGCCGGCTGTGGGGTCTGGGCGGCATCAGGATCGGTGACCCGATCGGGGTACCGAGGGCGGGGCAGGAGCGCCACTTCGCCCCGCCGACCCTGGAGACGGTCGTCGTCCCCGGACCGGGCGTGGACCGGCGCTCGCTGCACATCGCGCTCACCCAGCTCGCGGAGCAGGACCCGCTCATCGACGTGCGCCACGACGAGGCGCGGCAGGAGAGCTCCGTCTCGCTCTATGGAGAGGTGCAGAAGGAGGTCGTCCAGGCGACCCTCGCCGACGAGTACGGGCTGGACGTCACCTTCCGCGAGACGACGACCCTCTGCATCGAGCGTCCCGCGGGCACGGGGTCGGCCGTCGAGTTCAACAAGAAGGCCCCCAACCCGTTCCTCGCGACCGTCGGGCTGCGCGTCGATCCGGCCCCGGTCGGCGCGGGCGTGGACTTCCGGCTCGAAGTGGAGCTGGGCGCCATGCCGTACGCCTTCTTCAAGGCCGTGCAGGACACGGTCCGCGAGACGCTCGGGCAGGGGCTGCACGGCTGGCGGGTCACCGACTGCACGGTCACCATGACCCACTCCGGCTACTCGCCCCGGCAGAGCCACGCCCACCAGGGCTTCGACAAGAACATGTCCAGCACCGGGGCGGACTTCCGCGGGCTCACCCCGCTCGTCCTGGTCGACGCGCTGCGCCGCGCGGGCACCCGGGTGTACGAACCCATGCACCGCTTCCGCCTGGAGGCCCCGGCGGACACCCTGGGCGGCCTGCTCCCGGTGCTCGCCCGGCTCGGGGCGGTGCCGCAGACCACCGGGACGCACGGCTCCAGCTGTGTCCTGGAGGGCTCGGTACCGGCTGCCCGGGTGCACGGGCTGGGACAGCGCCTGCCGGGCCTGACCCGGGGTGAGGGCGAGCTGGAGAGCGCCTTCGACCACTACGCGCCGGTCACCCGGGGCACGGTGCCCGAGCGGCCGCGCACCGACCACAATCCGCTGAACCGCAAGGAGTACCTGCTGAACGTGACGCACCGGGTGAGTGGCTGAGGGGGGCGGCGGGGCCGACGAGGGTGCCGGCCGAAGAGGTCCGGGCCGACGAGGCGCGGCCGAAACGGAACTTACTCCGGAGTCAGCAGGGTTGACGGTGTCCGGAAAGCACCGGACTGTAATGGACATGACGAATATCCGGGCGCGTTTGTTCGTTGTCCTGGTTGTCCTCTGTGGATTCCTGGTGGTGGCCGGCACCTCGCCCGCCACCGCCGCCACCCCTTCCGACTCCCTCTGGTTCGACGGCACCGCCCTCACGGTGCAGAACGGCCGCTTCGTCGACGGCCAGGGCCGCGAGGTCGTCCTGCGCGGCTACAACGTCTCCGGCGAGACCAAGCTGGAGGAGAACGGCGGCCTGCCCTTCGCCTCGGTCGCCGACGCACGGAAGTCGGCCACCGCGCTGCGTGCCCTCGGCGGCGGCAACGCGGTCCGCTTCCTGCTCTCCTGGGCCCACGCCGAGCCCGTGCGGGGCCAGGTCGACACCGCGTATCTGGCCGCCGCCACCGAGCAGATGCGCGCCTTCCTCGATGCCGGCATCCGCGTCTACCCCGACTTCCACCAGGACCTCTACTCCCGCCACCTCTTCAACTCGGGCAGCTGGTACACCGGCGACGGCGCCCCCAAGTGGGCCGTGGAGCTCGGCAGTTACCCCACCGAGTCCTGCGGGATCTGCTTCTTCTGGGGCCAGAACATCACCCAGAACTCGGCCGTGACGAAGGCGCAGTACGACTTCTGGCACAACAACTACGGCCTCCAGGACGCCTTCCTGGCCACGGCGCAGTCGACGATGGCGTACCTCGCCCAGCACCTCACGGACACCGAGTTCACGGGCGTCGTCGGCTTCGACCCGTACAACGAGCCGTACGCGGGCAGCTACGACTCCGGCCAGACCAGCCGCACCTGGGAGCGGGACCTGCTGTGGCCCTTCTTCCAGAGGTTCCGGGCCCGCATGGACGCGGCCGGCTGGCAGGCCAAGCCCGCCTTCGTCGAGCCGAACCTCTTCTGGAACGCCAACATCTCCTCCCAGAAGCAGGAGGGCGGACTGCTGGACGCGGGCACGCTCGGGTCGCGCTATGTCCTCAACACCCACTTCTACGACCAGAAGGCCATCTCCGGCATCCTGATGTGGGGCAAGGCGGCCGACGGCCAGTACACGGCCGACTTCGGCACGATCCGCGACCGCGCCTCGGCCGCCGGGACCGCGGCCGTGGTCAGCGAGTACGGCCACCCCCTGTCCGGGACGGTGTCGGACAAGGCGCCGACCGTCCTCAAGGCGATGTACCAGTCCCTCGACTCCCGTCTCCCCGGCGCGAGTTGGTGGTCCACCCCGGCGTCCTCCGGACCGGTCCTGTCCGGCTCCCAGTGGCAGTGGGACATCTACAACGGACGCCACCACGAGCTGATGAACGGCAACCCGGACAAGGTCCTCACCTCCGGCGACGCCTGGAACGACGAGGACCTCTCCGCCGTGCGGCTGGACGACTCCGGCACGGTGACCCTCCGGCAGGATTCCCGCCTGCTCGACCGGATCTACCCGAGCGCCACCTCGGGCACCACCGCCGCCTTCACCTACGAGGACCGTTCCCGGGACGGCTCGGCCACCCTGACGTGGAACCCGGTGCCGAGTTCGCTCCCGAACGTGTCGCGCCTGGTGGGCTCCGGCCAGTACGGCGTCCTGGTGTGGCGCTCGGGCAGCGGTACGGCACCCACCGAGCTGCATCTGCCGGCCTCCTTCCCGGCGTCGGCCACCACGGTCGTCTCCGACCTGGGCACGGCGTACGCGCCTTCGTCGTACACCGCCTCGACCCCGGTCGGCGTGGCCCCCGAACCGGGCGGCACCGGAAGCCGCCGCCTGTTGCTCACCGACGCGGACTCGGGCGTCCTGCACTACGCGCTGGTGACCAACGGGGCGACGGCGCCGTCCGCGGACCTGCTGAGCGCCGCGCGGTCCGAGCTGGCGGCGTGGGCGACGGCACACTTCTGACGGCGGACCGGCCTTCGGGGTGGTGCGTGTGCACCCCGGAGGCCGGGCGGCGGCTGCGCGCGAGGTCAACTCGACGACGGACCGGTCCAGTCGGACTGGACGTGGCCCAGGCGGACCCGCTGCGGATGGTCGCCGACCGCGACGGACGTCACCTTCTGCCCGGTCGCGAAGTCGATGGCGGTGACCTGGTCGGCGCCACTCTCGGAGACGATGCAGTCCTTGCCGTCGCCGCTGACCGTGGCCCAGTAGGGCTTGGAGGTGGTGACCAGCGGGCCCTCCTGGAGGGTGGCGCGGTCCACCACGGTCGCGTAGTCGTCCATGGTGCCCGCCACGCACAGCTTGGTGCCCGCGGGGTTCATCGAAATGCCGTGGTGGCGCGAGTCGTTGACCCAGGTGGTGCGGTCCTCGCTGGTCGCCGGATTCTTCGGCAGGGTCTTCATCCGGGTGATCTTGTCGGTGGCGACGTCGTACTCCAGGAAGCCGTTGAAGAACGAGACCTGGAAGTAGAGCTTCGACTCGTCGGGGGAGAACACCGCGGGGCGGACGGCGTCGGAGAAGTTCTTGAGGCCGAAGGCGTCCAGCCGGTCGCGCATGTCGATGACCTTGACCTGCTTGTAGGTCGTCGCGTCCACGACCGTGATGTGCCGGTCGCCCTTCGTCCAGTCCCAGGCCGGGTCGTCGAGGGCGGTGTTGACGTCCCCGATGGACATGTTCCAGATGTACTTGCCGTCCTTGGTGAAGATGTTCTCGTGCGGCTTGTCGCCGGTCGCGAACGACCCCAGCTGCTTGCCGGTGTTGATGTCCAGCACATGCACGGTGTTGGCGGTCGAGGCGGAGACCGCGACCCGTGTGCCGTCGGGGGACACGGCCATGTGGTCGGCGCGGTAACCGGCCACCGGGAAACGCCAGTTGATCTTCCCGGTGGCCAGGTCGATCGAGACGACGTCGGCGAAGCTCGGCCGGGACACCACCACGGATCTGCCGTCCGGCGTGGAGTACATGTCGTCGACGAACTGGTCGTGGCCCTCGCCGACGCTGTTGCGGATGGCCATGAAGTAGATCCACTTGATCGGGTCGGCGTTGATCTCCGCCATCCGGGCGTCCTTGTCCGGGACGACGTTGATCCGGCCGACCTTCGCGAAGTCGCCGCTGGACTTGATGACGTCCGCGGTGCCGCCCCAGTTGTTGCCGACGAACAGCACCTCGCGCAGGGAGGCGGCGTCCGTGGCGGCCGTGGCGGCGGTCGCGGGGGCGGTGAGGGTCAGGACGAGGGCGGCGGCTACGGAGCAAAGGTGCCCGGGTCTGAAGGCAGGCATGACTGCTCTCTCCTCTGGGTGGGGTGTGGCGGGAGCGGTGCCATGACAGGGCGATGAATCTGAACACGTGGGCATTCAGAGTTAACTTACTGAAAAGTAAGGTGGGGTGGCCTTCTCCACAAGACCGCGTGCGCGACAAAATTGGCTGCCTGGTGGGCGAGTTGGGGACGGGAGGGGATCGTGGGGGGCAGGCTCAGGCCGCCGACCGGCCGCTACGCGGGCAAGTCCGCCGAGGAGCGGCAGGCGGAACGCCGGCGGCGGTTCCTGGACGCGGCGCTCCAGCTCTTCGGTGACGCGCCCGGGTTCCGGGCGGCGACCGTCGCGTCCCTCAGTGAGGCCGCGGGCCTGTCGACCCGCCAGTTCTACGAGGAGTTCCGCACCCTCGAAGACGTCCTCGCCGCACTGCACCTGCAGGTCAACAACTGGGCCGAACAAGCCGTGCTGGCCGCGGCGGCCGAGGCGGAGGGGCTGTCGCTCGCCGAGCGCGCCGCCATGATCTTCCGCGCGTACGCGGCGAACGTCACCGCCGACCCGCGCCGCATCCGCATCACCTTCGTCGAGATCATCGGCGTCAGCCCACGCCTGGAGGAACAGCGCCTCGCCCGCCGGGCCCGCTGGGTCGAACTGATCTGCGCGGAGGCGAGGGCGGCCGCCGCACGCGGAGAGGCCGCGCCCCGCGACTACCGCATCGCAGCAGCGGCGTTCATCGGCAGCGTCAACGGCGTACTCCACGACTGGAGCGCCGGCTGGGTGGACGCGACCCTGGACGAGGTGGTCGACGAACTGGTCCGGCAACTGCTGGGGATACTGCGCCCGGGCGACTGGCAGGGACCCACCTGAGCCGACGCTGCGGGCCTGGCCGTCCAACTGGCCTGCTGCCCCAGCCGCTCCACCGCGGCCAGTACCGGGACCGCCCCGTCCGCCATGCGAATGGGGGCGCCCAGAGCGCGTGCGCGTTCGGTCAACGAGGCGTCCCGGGCGGCCCGTGCGAGGGCCTAGGGCAGGGCCGTCACGGTCAGGCCGCGCAGGGGGACGACGGTCGGTGCCCCGCCCAGTAAGACCGGTCGGGCGACCAGAAGCCCTCGCCGAACTGGATCCGGACCGGCACGGTCGGCACCCTGGCCCGCGGCCCCGCCGGGGGCCCGCGCCCGTATGGTGGACCACCGCGGCCGTCCGGAGGAACGGCGCGGAGTGCGGGACCTCTCCGATGGTCAGCATGTCGTCGCCATCGGCCGCGAGCCCGCCCCAGCCCCGCTGGATCACCCCGCGCAGCCCCGCCCGCCGCAGCGCCGCCCCGATCTGTGCGCTCAGCCGCCGGGCGTCGGGGACGGTGGCGCTGCCCAGCCTCACGAACACCGGTGGCGGGCCCGGGTCCAGGAACTTCCGCAGCCTGTCGGGGAGTTGGGCCTTGCCGTCGTACGGCAACCGGTAGCCGCAGAGGCTCAGTCCCGCTCGCCAGTCCCGGGGCCGGGGGACCCACCAGCGGGCTGAAGCCGTGGTGTACCGGCCGGTGCTGTCGCTCCCGTACCAGGCTGTCGCAGCCGTTGACTTCGGCCTCGTGCGGCTCTACGGTCGGCGCGCAATGCGTTCGGTTAGCCGATCTGTGTTCGGTATTTCGAATAAGTGATGTCCTGATCACGTCCCCACCGCTCGTGGAGGAGCCGCATGTACCCCCCACCCCGATGCGCCGGCAGCGGTTTCGTACGACGCTGCAGAGCCGCCGTCCTACGCGTCCTCGTCCTCGCCCTGACCGCGACCACCGCGCTCCTCTTCGCCCAGCCTGGTACCGCCCGGGCGGCGACGGTGCGTCAGGTCTCCGTCCCCGCCGCCCCGATGGGCTGGGCCTCCTGGAACAGCTTCGCCGCGAAGATCGACTACAGCGTCATCAAGAAGCAGGTCGACGCGTTCGTCGCCGCGGGACTTCCGGCCGCCGGATACCGGTATGTCAACATCGACGAGGGCTGGTGGCAGGGCACCCGGGACAGCGACGGCAACATCACCGTCGACACCGGTGAGTGGCCCGGCGGCATGAGCGCCATCGCCGACTACATCCACAGCAAGGGCCTGAAGGCCGGCATCTACACCGACGCGGGCAAGAACGGTTGCGGCTACTACTACCCGACGGGCCGCCCCGCCGCGGCCGGCACGGGCAGCGAGGGCCACTACGACCAGGACATGCTGCGGTTCTCCCAGTGGGGCTTCGACTTCGTCAAGGTCGACTGGTGCGGCGGCGACGCCGAGGGGCTCGACGCGGCGACGACGTACAAGTCCATCAGCTCCGCCGTCGCCAAGGCCTCCGCCGCCACCGGGCGCCCGCTCACCCTCTCGATCTGCAACTGGGGCTACCAGAACCCCTGGAACTGGGCGCCGGGCCAGGCCCCCATGTGGCGGACGAGCACGGACATCATCTACTACGGCAACGCGCCGTCGCAGACCAACATGCTGTCCAACTTCGACCAGACCCTGCACCCGGCGTCCCAGCACACGGGCTACTACAACGACCCCGACATGCTGATGGTCGGCATGTCCGGCTTCACCGCCGCCCAGAACCGCACCCACATGGCACTGTGGGCGATCTCCGGCGCGCCGCTGCTGGCCGGCAACGACCTCACCACGATGACCGCCGAGACGGCCGCCATCCTCAAGAACTCCGACGTCATCGCCGTCGACCAGGACCCGCGCGGCCTCCAGGGCGTCAAGGTCGCCGAGGACACCACTGGCCTCCAGGTCTACGGCAAGGTGCTGGCGGGCACCGGCAACCGTGCGGTCGTACTGCTCAACCGCACCTCCTCCGCGCAGAACATCACCGTCCGCTGGTCCGACCTCGGCCTGACCGGCGCCTCCGCGACCGTCCGCGACCTGTGGGCGCAGAAGGACCTGGGCTCGTACGCCACGGGCTACACCACGAGCGTCCCGGCGGGCGGCTCGGTGATGCTCAAGGTCAGCGGCGGCACCGAGGCGGCGAGCACGGGCTACAGCGCCACCTCCACCGGCAAGTACACCGGCGTGAGCGCCGCGAGCACCGGCCTGAACGTCGTCGACATCGCCTACACCAACACCGGCTCCACCGCGGTCACCGGCACCCTCCAGGTCAACGCCCAGACCTCCACCACGGTCTCCTTCCCGCCGACCGGAACCGGCCAGGGCACGGTCTCGGTCCAGGTCGACCTGTCCAAGGGCTCCGTCAACTCCCTCACCTTCAGCGGAAGTTCACTGCCCGCGCTGGGCACGGTCACCGTCGCCCCGGTCCCCGGCACCAATGGCAACCTGCTCGTCGGCAAGCAGTCCGGCCGCTGCGCCGACGTCTACAACAACACGATCACCAACGGCACCCAGGCGGAGCTCTGGGACTGCAACGGCGGCGGCAACCAGGTCTGGACGTACACCCCCCGCAAGGAACTCGTGGTGTACGGCGACAAGTGCCTGGACGCCTACAACCTCGGCACCACCAACGGCACCAAGGTCGTGATCTGGGACTGCAACGGCCAGAACAACCAGAAGTGGAACGTCAACTCCGACGGCACGATCACCAACGTCAACGCGGGCCTGTGCCTGGACGCCTACAACGCGGCCACCGCCAACGGCAGCTCACTCGTCCTGTGGACCTGCAACGGCGGCAACAACCAGCAGTGGTCCCGGACCTGACACCGCTGCCTAGGCGGCGGCGAGCACCAGCAGACTCGTCGCCGCCAGCAGGGCACCGCCCAGTACGCACCAGGCCACCAGCCGCTGCCTCAGCGCCCGGTATCTGGCCTCGTACATGTGCCGCAGCTCCGCCGCGCGTTCGGCGGTGCGCTGCCACGAGGTGCGGGCCAGCGCCAGGTACTCCGCCTCGAAGTGCCGCTCCAGGTCCTCCCGTTGGCTGTCGGTGAGCCAGCCCAGCCGGGAGACTGCACGGGCCGCCGCCGCACGTCCCTCCTGCCGTGCGGCGGCGAGCAGCAGATGGCCCTCGATCTCCTGGACGAGCGTCCGCTCCTCGCCGCTGCTCATCGCGCGGTCAGCTCCCGCTCCGCCGACCGCACCTGCGGATGGTGCAGGTCGAACGCCGGGGACTCGCTGCGGATCCGCGGCAGGGTGACGAAGTTGTGGCGCGGCGGCGGGCAGGAGGTGGCCCACTCCAGCGAACGGCCGTAGCCCCAGGGGTCGTCGACCTCGACCCTCTCGCCGTACCTGGCGGTCTTCCACACGTTGTAGAAGAACGGGAGCAGGGACGAACCCAGCAGGAACGAGAAGATCGTCGAGACGGTGTTGAGTGTGGCGAAACCCTCGACCGCCAGGTAGTCGGGTACACGGCGCAGCATGCCCTGGGCGCCCAGCCAGTGCTGGACGAGGAAGGTGCCGTGGAAGCCGATGAACAGCGTCCAGAAGGTGATTTTGCCAAGGCGTTCGTCGAGCATCTTGCCGGTGAACTTGGGCCACCAGAAGTGGAATCCGGCGAACATGGCGAAGACGACCGTGCCGAAGACCACGTAGTGGAAGTGCGCCACGACGAAGTACGTGTCGGAGACATGGAAGTCGATCGGCGGCTCGGCGAGGAGGACACCGGTCAGTCCGCCGAAGACGAACGTGACGAGGAAGCCCATGACCCAGAGCATCGGTGTCTCGAAGGACAGCGAGCCCTTCCACATGGTGCCGATCCAGTTGAAGAACTTCACCCCGGTCGGGACCGCGATCAGGAAGGTCATGAAGGAGAAGAACGGCAGCAGCACACCGCCGGTGACGTACATGTGGTGGGCCCACACGGTCAGGGACAGACCGGCGATCGAGATGGTCGCGGCGATCAGGCCCAGGTAGCCGAACATCGGCTTGCGGGAGAAGACCGGGATGACCTCGGAGATGATGCCGAAGAACGGCAGCGCGATGATGTACACCTCTGGGTGGCCGAAGAACCAGAAGAGGTGTTGCCACAGCAGGGCTCCGCCGTTGGCGGAATCAAACACATGGGCGCCGAACTTGCGGTCCGCCTCCAGGGCGAACAGCGCGGCCGCGAGGACCGGGAAGGCGAGCAGGATCAGGACGGCGGTCAGCAGCACGTTCCACACGAAGATCGGCATGCGGAACATGGTCATGCCCGGGGCGCGCATGCAGATGATCGTGGTGATGAAGTTGACCGCGCCGAGGATGGTGCCGAAGCCGGAGAAGGCCAGACCCATGATCCACATGTCGGCGCCGATGCCCGGCGAGCGGACCGCGTCCGACAGCGGGGAGTAGGCGAACCAGCCGAAGTCGGCCGCGCCCTCGGAGGTGAGGAAGCCGCCGACCGCTATGAGTGACCCGAACAGGTAGAGCCAGTAGGCCAGCATGTTCAGCCGGGGGAAGGCGACGTCGGGTGCACCGATCTGGAGCGGCATGATCCAGTTGGCGAAGCCGGCGAACAGCGGCGTCGCGAACATCAGCAGCATGATCGTGCCGTGCATCGTGAACGCCTGGTTGAACTGCTCGTTCGACATGAACTGCAGGCCCGGACGGGCCAGCTCGGCACGCATGAGCAGTGCCATCACGCCGCCCAGGCAGAAGAACCCGAACGCCGTGAGCAGATAGAGCGTTCCGATGGTCTTGTGGTCGGTGGTCGTCAGCCACTGGACGGCCTTGATGTTTCTGATCCTCTTCACGCCCCGCCTGTGTCCGCGCCGGCCCCACGCGTCACACTCGGACGACGCGACGAGAATCACGGACAAGGGTGTGACGATCGTGAGGGTGCCGGACACGAACGGAACATGAGCAACGACGAGGTCTTCGCCGCTGCCTATCGCGCGCACTACTGGGCGGTCAGCCGCTATGTCGCGCGGCGACTGGACGGGCGGACCGACGAGGTCGAGGAAGTGGTGGCGGAGGTGTTCACGGTGGCCTGGCGGCGCCGGGCGGACCTGCCTGCGTCGCCGCTGCCCTGGCTGTACGGCGTGGCACGCAACTGCCTGGCGAACGCGGTACGCGGTCATGGACGCCGGCGCAGGCTGGTGGACCGGCTGGGCAACGACGAGAGCGCGCACGGGCGGCAGATCGTGCACAGCCCCGACACCGAGGGGCCCGGCGCCTGGGTGCACGACGCGCTGGCCCGCCTCTCTCCCGCGGACCAGGAGGTGCTGCGCCTGACGGCCTGGGAGGAACTCGGCATCGACGAGGTCGCCGTGGCCCTCGGCTGCGGCAGCCGGGCGGCGGCGATGCGACTGCACCGCGCCCGCCGTCGCCTGAGGGCCCAGATCGACACCATGCGCCCGACACCGCCACCGGCGAGCGCGACCCCCTCGAAGGAACACCGTCATGGCTGATGAACTCGAACTCCTGCGCCGCGCCAACCCGGTGCCGGTCGACGGTGCCCATTTCGGTGACGGGCCGCTGGACCACCGGGCCGAGCGGCGGCTCAATCGGCTGCTGCACGATGCGGAGTCCGGCCGCCGCCGTTGGCGCCCGCGGCTGGTGTGGGGTCTCGGTGCCACCGTCGTCGTGGTGGGGACCGTCCTGGCCGTGCTGTTCAGCGGACCCGGCACCGCTCCCGCCGTCGCCGCGCCCCGCCCGCTGACCGTGCGGGCCCACTCCACCCCCGTGCCCCTGAAGCAACTGGCCGAGCTGGCCGAGGCGACCGCCGCGGACGGCTCCCCGAAGCTCCGCAAGGGCACACATGTGCAGTCCTGGAGCCTCGGGATGAGCGACGACAAGCCGCCCATCACCCTCCCCGAGGAGCGCATCGTGCGCTGGCGGGCGGACGACAGCCATACGGAACTCGTCGTGGCGACCGACCCGCGTCACCCCGGCCGCCCGGTCCTCACCGACGAGGGCGGCGAGCCGCGCATGGTCGAGGACGGTCATGTCCTCGACCGGCAGACGTATCCACCGAGCTGGAGCGACGCCCCGCCCGAGGCCACGCCCCCGCACGACGCCGTACGACTGCGCTCGTACCTGGCGGAGACGGTTCGCAGCGATGCGTTGGCCACTCCCGAACTCCTCAATGCCACCGAGGAGTTGCTGGACCACTGGACGCTCGGCGCCCGTGAGTCGGCGGCGCTCGTCCGGCTCCTGGCGGACGCCAAGGGCCTGCGGGCCGTCGGGCAGGTGACGGACCGGCTCGGGCGGACCGGTCAGGCGTATGTGTACGACACGAAGGGCAACCGCCGGATGCTGGTCCTGGACCCGGCCACCGGCGCCGTCCTCGGACTGGAGTCCACGTTCACCGAGGACGAGCCCGAGTACGGCGTGCGGGCCGGCGACGTCATGGATTACAGCGCCTGGATGCGCTGATCACACCCCCGGCTGCCGGGCCCGCTGCCTCCAGGCGCCGGCCGAGGGCCGTACGGCGGTCAGGAGCCGTCCCCGGGAGGCGGTGCTGTCGGGTCCGTCCCGGCCAGGAACGCGGTGGCCTGTGCCCGGAGCCGGCCGGCGCCGATCGCCTCCGCCCAGCGGGCGATCTCCGTGGCCAGCGCGCAGGCCCCGGACTCGTCGCCGGTGTCACGGGCCAGTACGGCGAGCAGCATCTGCTGGGAGAGCGTGCCGGGCACCGTGCCCGCACGCGCGCCCAGGGCGGTCGCCCGGCGCCAGCGGTCCAGGGCCAGGTCGTGGTCGCCGGCGTCGTGGTCGTGGTCGCCGAGGTGCCGCAGGGCCTCGCGGGCCAGCAGGTCGTCGGGGCCGGCCTCGGCGGCCCGCAGGGCGGCCGTGTAGTGGGCGGGGGCGGCGGCGCGGTCGGCGAAGTGGTTGTCGGTGATCAGGCCGAGGTACATCGAGGCCCAGCCCCGGCGCACCTCGTCCGGGGCGCGCTCGTGGAGTGCCCGCGCCCCCTCCACCAGCGCGGTGAGCGACTCGGGGTCCTTGCCCGCCGGGCCGAGGCTCAGCACGCCGCCGACCAGGAGCAGCCGGCCGTAGTCGCGCCGCAGCTGGAGGAAGGCCATGTCCCAGTCGCCGTCCGGGACCACCTTCTTGGCCTCCGTGATGTGCTCCGCCGCGGTGTCGGTACCGGCGAACCAGTCCCGCTCCAGGGCCACTTCGGCGGCGGCGAGGGCGATCCGGGCGCGGGCGGCGGGCTCGGTGACGGCCGCCGAGTCCAGCAGGAGGGCGGCCCGCTCCCAACGGCCCGCCAGCCGCAACTCGCGGGCGGCGGCGAGGAGCTGGTCGATGTCCACGACCGTGCTGAGGGTGCTCGGTGCAAGTGTCATGCCAGGGAAGGTAGTTATGGAGAAAATCATCTACAAGAAAACTACTGCGGGAGGCAGGCGATGGAGGACTCGGTCGACCGGCATGTGGCCGTCTGGACCAGGGAGTTGGACTGGCTGGACCCCCTCAAGGAGGCGATCGTCGCCCGGCTGGCGATCCTGGCCCGGCACAACGCGCAGGCCCGCCGGGACGCACTGGACACCGGCGGGCTCAAGTACGGGCAGTACAAACTGCTGTTGATGCTGCGCAGGACGGGACCGCCCTACGAGGCGAGCCCGTCACGGCTGGCCGAGCTGCTCGGGCTGACCCGTGGGGCGCTGTCCGCACGGCTCGCCCCCGTCGAGGAGGCCGGGCTGATCACGCGTACCCATGAGACGGGCGACCGCAGGCGCGTACGGGTGCGGCTCACCACCGCCGGCCATGCCGCGTTCGAAGCGCACGCGGTGTCGGAGGACGCGGGCGAGGGCGCGCTGCTCGCAGCACTGACCGAAGAAGAGCGGCGGACACTAGCCGATTTGCTGCGGAAACTGGTCGTGGCCGCCGAGGCCGGGCACCCCGCGCCCGCCCCACCGCCGTGGCCCGGGCCGAGAAGGTCCAGGTCAGTCGAGACGTGACCTGGACTCTCGCAATCCCTCTGCCTACTCGTCCCATGCCTGGATCATGATCTGTTCGGCGATCTTGCCCTCGCGCAGCGTGATCATCGACTCGGCGAGGACCCGGACGCCGTCGGCGTACTCGCAGGACTCGGTGAAGGCGGCGTGGTCGCCCTGGATGATGCACTGCTCCAGCTTGTGGGTCATGTCGCGGCTGTAGACGTCGTCGAGCAGCTCGGCTATCGCGGGCCGGCCGTGCAGGACCTTGGGATGGCTGGGCTGGCTGTTGCGGTCGATGATGCGGATCTCGGCGTCGTCCGCGTAGAGCGCCAGCAGGGTGTTCCCGGTGTTCCCCTCTATGCCCCGGCGCAGTGTCTCGGTGTCGAAGGTGGAGCCTGTCGCGGTGCCCATGGTGACCTCCTTCGAGAGCCCGCGGCCCGACGGGGGACGAGCCGTGAGGACCCCTGCTACGAGCCTCCTCCGCCCCGGCGGCCTCGGCAAGCGCAGCCGGGCGCTCCGCCTGTCGGGTGAGGGGGGCCGTGCGCCCGTGTCCGCGCGGGGCCGCGGCGCGTTGCTGAAAGCATGATCTCAACACGACGTATCGTCGCCGCCGTCGGTCTTGCCGCCGGGGTCACGGGCCTCGCCGCACCGCTGGCGAACGCGGCCGACGCGAGCGCACCGGACAACGGGAAGATCAACCCGATCGCCATGCTCGACTCGCTCGCCGTCAGCGACATCCCGGCGGAGCACCGGGCGGAGCTGCCCCGGGTCGCCGACCAGCTGCACTCGATGAACCGGCTGAACGACCTGAACCAGCTGCACCAGGTCACCGACCTGGTCGCCCCGGTGACCGGGCTGCTGCCCGCCGTCCAGTAGCCGGCGCCGCGCCACACCCCCCGCATCGTGGGCCGTCCGGAATCGGGCGGCCCACGGCCGTGTCCGGGGCCGAGGGGCCACGTGTGCGTCCGGGGCCGAGGGGCCCACGACCGCAGCCGGCGCGAGGGGTGCGGGTCAGCCCGCCGTCGCGAGGAACTGCGTCGCCGCCAGCTCCGCGTAGAGCGGATCGGCGGCCACCAGCTCCCGGTGCGTGCCCACCGCGCGCACCCGGCCCGCGTCCATCACGACGATCCGGTCGGCCATCGTCACCGTGGACAGCCGGTGCGCGACCACCAGGACGGTGGTCGACCGCGCCACGTCCGCGACCGTGTCGCGCAGAGCCGCCTCGTTCACCGCGTCCAGCTGCGAGGTCGCCTCGTCCAGGAGCAGCAGCCGGGGGCGGCGCAGCAGGGCGCGGGCGATGGCGACGCGCTGGCGCTCGCCGCCCGACAGCTTGGTCCCCCGGTGCCCGACCAGTGTGTCCAGTCCCAGCGGCAGCCTGGCGACCAGGTCGTCCAGCCGCGTCGTCTTCACCACCCGCGCGACACTGTCCTCGTCCGCCTCCGGATTGCCGAGCAGCAGGTTGTCCCGCAGCGATCCGGACAGCACCGGCGCGTCCTGCTCCACATATCCGATGGCCGAGCGCAGCCGGGGCAGCTCCCAGTCCGCCAGGCTCCGACCGTCCAGCGTGATGTCTCCGGACTCGGGGTCGTAGAACCGCTCGATGAGGGAGAACACCGTCGTCTTGCCCGCGCCGGACGGGCCGACGAACGCCGTCATCCCGCGCGCCGGTATCGCGAAGCCGACCCCGTGGTGCACATACGGCAGGTCTTCGGCGTACCGGAAGCGGACGTCCGTGAAGACGAGGGAGGCGGGCTCGGCCCCCGCGGACGGCAGGGGGGCGGGGGCGGCGGCCGGTTCGGCGGGCAGCCGCAGCGCCTCCTGGATGCGGGCGAGTGCCCCGGCGCCGGTCTGGTACTGCGTGATCGCGCCGACGACCTGCTGGATCGGCGACATCAGATAGAAGACGTACAGCAGGAACGCCACCAGGGTGCCGATGCCGATCGCCCCGGTCGCCACCCGTGCCCCGCCCACGGCGAGGACGGTGATGAAGGCGATCTGCATCGCGAGCCCGGCCGTGTTGCCCGCCGCGGCCGACCACTTGGCGGCGCGCACGCTCTGCCGCCACGACTCCTCGGCGGCCGCGTGCAGGGTCCGCTCCTCGCGGTGCTCGGCGCCCGAAGCCTTCACCGTGCGCAGCGCGCCGAGGATCCGCTCCAGCGAGGCGCCCATCACGCCGACCGCGTCCTGTGCCTGCCGGCTCGCCCGGTTGATGCGCGGCACGATCGCCCCGAGCACCGTGCCCGCGCCCGCGATCACCGCCACGGTGACCCCGAGCAGCACCGGATCGACGACGCCCATCATCACCACCGTGGCGACGAGCGTGAGCCCGCCGGTGCCGAGGGCGACCAGCGAGTCGGTGGTGACCTCGCGCAGCAGGGTGGTGTCCGAGGTGATCCGGGCCATCAGATCGCCCGGCTCGGTGCGGTCCACGGCCGTGATCCGCAGCCGCAGCAGATACGAGGACAGGGAGCGCCGGGCGCCGAGTACGACCGACTCCGCGGTGCGGCGCAGCACATACGAACCCAGCGCGCCCAGTGCCGCGTTGGCGACGACCAGGCACGCCATCGCGAGCAACGGTCCGGTGATGGAGCGCTCGTGCGCCAGGTCGTCGATCAGTCCCCGGGCCACCAGCGGGAGCAGCAGTCCGGTCGCCCCGGTGACGAGTGCGAGCAGCGCGCCCGTCAACAGGGCCCACCGGTGGGGCCGTACGTATCCGAGAAGGAGCCGCCACACGGGCGGCTCGCTCTCTGTGTCCGTCGCAGCGTCGCTCACGGTGCTCCTCGTCCGGAGTCGGGTGGAGCACTCAGGCTACGTCGGGCGCCTTGAGGGCTGCTGCGGCCCGGTCCCGTGGCAACTTTGCCGGCGCGGTGGATGCGATCCTTCCTGGTGACGGGTGAGGGACCGGTGACCCCAGGGGGCGGGTAAAATACCCCTGCGGGTATGTGAATGGAGTTGGCTGTGGAGCTGCAGTTCGAGGGTGATGAGCTGAAGTCGGTGCTGAACCGGCTGCGCCGGGCGCAGGGGCAGATCTCCGGCGTGATCAAGATGATCGAGGAGGGGCGCGACTGCGAGGACGTGGTCACCCAGCTCGCCGCGGCCTCGCGCGCCCTGGACCGGGCCGGGTTCGCGATCATCGCGACCGGACTCCAGCAGTGCCTGATCGACGCCGACGGGAACCGGTCGGACGGCGAGACGACGGAGCAGATGAAGGCACGGCTGGAGAAGCTGTTCCTGTCGCTGGCGTAGCGGTGCCCTGGACGACCGCGTCGGGCGGCACGAACGAAAGATCCATGACGCCGTTGCGCTCCGTGCCGTTACCGATCAGTCACGCGTAGGGTCGAAGGACAGGCACAGCGATGGAAGGGGCCAGGCCATGGCGCAGGAAGTACGCGGCGTGATCGCACCGGGGAAGGACCAGCCGGTGCGGGTCGAGACGATCGTGGTGCCGGACCCGGGGCCGGGAGAGGCGGTCGTACGCGTCCAGGCCTGCGGCGTCTGCCACACCGACCTGCACTACAAGCAGGGCGGCATCACCGACGAGTTCCCCTTCCTGCTCGGCCATGAGGCGGCCGGGGTCGTGGAGTCGGTCGGCGAGGGCGTCACCGACGTGGCGCCCGGCGACTTCGTGATCCTCAACTGGCGTGCGGTGTGCGGGAACTGCCGGGCCTGTCTGCGCGGCCGCCCCTGGTACTGCTTCAACACCCACAATGCCGAGCAGCGGATGACCCTGGCGTCGAGCGGCCAGGAGCTCTCCGCGGCGCTCGGCATCGGCGCCTTCGCCGAGAAGACCCTGGTCGCGGCCGGGCAGTGCACCAAGGTCGACCCGGCCGTCTCCCCGGCGGTCGCCGGACTGCTGGGCTGCGGTGTGATGGCCGGCATCGGTGCCGCGATCAACACCGGCAATGTCGGCCGTGGCGACTCGGTCGCCGTCATCGGCTGCGGCGGAGTCGGGGACGCGGCCGTCGCCGGGGCGCGGCTGGCCGGCGCGGCGAAGATCATCGCCGTCGACATCGACGACCGGAAGCTGGACAAGGCGCGCGCCATGGGCGCCACGCACACGGTCAACTCGAAGGAGACCGACCCTGTCGAGGCGATCCGCGAGCTCACCGGCGGCTTCGGCGCCGACGTCGTCATCGAGGCGGTCGGCCGCCCGGAGACGTACAAGCAGGCCTTCTACGCCCGCGACCTGGCCGGCACGGTCGTCCTCGTGGGGGTGCCCACCCCGGAGATGAAGCTCGAACTCCCGCTCCTGGACGTCTTCGGCCGCGGCGGTGCCCTGAAGTCCTCCTGGTACGGCGACTGCCTGCCCTCCCGCGACTTCCCCATGCTGATCGACCTGCACCTCCAGGGTCGTCTTGACCTGGAGGCGTTCGTGACCGAGACCATCCGGCTCGACGAGGTGGAGAAGGCGTTCGACCGGATGCACCAGGGCGACGTCCTGCGCTCGGTGGTGGTGCTCTGATGACGACGCGCATCGAACGCCTCGTCACCTCTGGCCAGTTCACGCTCGACGGCGGCACCTGGGACGTCGAGAACAACGTATGGATCGTGGGCGACGAACGCGAGGTGGTCGTCATCGACGCCGCGCACGACGCCGAGGCCATCGCCGACGCCGTGGCCGACCGCCGGCTGACCGCCATCGTGTGCACCCACGCCCACAACGACCACATCGACGCCGCGCCCGCCCTCGCGGACCTGACCGGTGCCACCATCTGGCTCCACCCGGCCGACCTGCCGCTGTGGAAGCTGACCCACCCGGACCGCGAGCCCGACGCCCATCTGGTCGACGGGCAGGTCATCGAGGGGCCCGGCCTCGACCTGACGGTGCTGCACACTCCCGGCCACTCACTGGGCGCGGTGTGTCTGTACGACCCCGGTCTGGCCACCGTCTTCACCGGCGACACCCTCTTCAAGGGCGGCCCCGGCGCCACCGGCCGCACCTACTCGCACTTCCCGACGATCATCGAGTCGATCCGCGACCGGCTGCTCACCCTCCCGCCCGAGACGAAGGTCCTGACCGGCCACGGCGACTCGACGACCATCGGCGACGAGGCGCCTCACCTGGAGGAGTGGATCGCCCGCGGCCACTGAGCGCCCCGGCAAAAAGGCGACAGAAGATGTCGGGCTTTCCCGTCAGCGTGGTCTGCGACAGCAGTCGTACGGGTACGGGAGGCCGGACATGTCAGGTCCGCTGGAGGGAAAGGTCGCGCTGGTCGCCGGGGCGACACGGGGCGCGGGACGCGGGATCGCGGTGGAACTCGGCGCGGCCGGCGCCACCGTCTATGTCACCGGACGCAGCACCCGCGCCCGGCGCTCGGAGTACGACCGCCCCGAGACCATCGAAGACACCGCCGACCTGGTCACCGCGGCCGGCGGCCACGGCATCGCCGTACCGACGGACCATCTGCGGCCGGCCGCGGTACGCGCGCTCGTGGACCGCGTCGCGGACGAGCAGGGCCGCCTGGACGTGCTGGTCAACGACATCTGGGGCGGCGAGAACCTCTTCGAGTGGGACACCCCGGTCTGGGAGCACGACCTGGACAACGGGCTCCGACTGCTCCGGCTCGCGGTCGAGACCCATGCGATCACCAGCCACCACGCCCTGCCGCTGCTCCTGCGGCACCCGGGCGGCCTGGTCGTGGAGGTCACCGACGGGACCGCCGAGTACAACCGTGACACCTACCGGGTGAACTTCTTCTACGACCTGGCCAAGGCGTCCGTTCTGCGCATGGGCTTCGCCCTGGCCCATGAACTGGGCCCACGCGGTGCCACCGCCGTCGCGCTGACCCCCGGCTGGCTGCGCTCGGAGATCATGCTCGAACAGTTCGGGGTCACCGAGGACAACTGGCCGGACGCCCTCGACCGGGTCCCGCACTTCGCCATCTCGGAGACCCCGCGCTTCGTCGGCCGTGCCGTCACCGCCCTCGCCGCCGACCCCGAGGTGGCCCGCTGGAACGGGCAGTCCCTGTCCAGCGGCGGACTCGCCCAGGAGTACGGCTTCACGGACCTGGACGGCAGCCGCCCCGACGCGTGGCGCTATCTCGTCGAGGTGCAGGACGCGGGCAGAGCGGCGGACGTGACCGGTTACCGGTGACTCACGGCTGGGGGAGAGGCCAGCGCGCGGAGTGACCGGGCGGCAGCGCAAGATCCTCGCGAACGGCCGCGTAGTAGCCCTCGCGGCCGGCGCGCTGCCGCTCCAGCAACGACTGCCACGTCTCCGGATCCCGCTGCTCCTCCCGCAGATACCGTTCCATCTCCATCACCAGCACGACCCACGTCCGGGCCTTCTCCACCACCGCCGGGCTGCCCAGCAGGATCAGCGCCTCCCCGGACGGATCCCGGGCGATGCTCGCCTCGGCCAGCAGCGGCTTCGCCTCCTCGGGCGTCAGGGGATGCGGGTGCGGGTCGATCTCGAAGTGGGCGGCCAGCCGGTACGTCAGCGTGACCGACTTCTTCAGCGTGCGGGCGTAGTCGGCGTACACCGCGAACCTCCGCTCCTCCCAGCGCGCCGCCTGCTCGCGCCGGAACCGGGCCCGATCACCCCTGACGACCGCCAGGTACGAGCCGAGCGCGCCGATCACGACGCCTATCAGGGCGGGGAGTTGCTGTATGAACGCGGACATGTGCGCACGCTAGCCGCCCTGCCGCCCGGCACGGGATTAGGTTTCGCCCATGACTGACCTCAAGCGGTTCGAAGGACACGGGGTTCTCGTCACGGGCGCGGCCCGCGGCATCGGCGCGGCCGTCGCCCGGCGGCTGGCCGAGGAGGGCGGACGGGTGCTGGTGACCGACCGGGACCTGCCCGAGGCGGAGAGGACGGCGGCCGCGTTGGGCGAACAGGGCCTGGCGGTACGGGCGTTCGTCTGCGACGTGGCCGACCGGGGCTCCGTGGAGGCGGCCGTCGCCCAAGCCGTCGCATCCTGCGGCTCGCTCGACGTGCTGGTCAACAGTGCCGCGCACTGCACCCCCGACGTGCCCCTCTTCGAGGACGAGCCCGACGACGCCTGGGCCCGCGACCTCGACGTCACCCTCACCGGCGCCTACCGCTGCTGCCGCGCCGCCCTCCCGCACCTGGCCGCATCCGGCCGGGGCGCCGTCGTGAGCATCGGCTCCGTCAACGCCGAACAGGACTTCGGCAACCACGCCTACAGCGCGGCCAAGGCCGGACTCGGCTCCCTGACCCGCACCCTCGCCGGACATGCGGCGGCCCGTGGCGTCCGGGTCAACCTGGTGCAGCCGGGCACGGTCCGCACCTCCGCCTGGGAGGGGCGGGACGACGAACTCGAAGCAGTCCGCGCCCTGTACCCGCTCGGCCGCGTCGGAGAACCGGAGGACATCGCCGCCGCCGTGGCCTTCCTCGCCTCCCGCGACGCCGCCTGGATCACCGGCACGACGCTCCGCGTCGACGGCGGACTCACCGCTGTCAACACCGGTTTCCGCACGGCGCTGGGACCGTCCCCGGACGAGTGACGTTAACCGTTTTGTCACAACCTGACCGGCCCCTGCAACCTATGGGGTCGCCCGCTGGTCTAGCTCTCGGAGACCGTAGACATCGCGGAAGGAATGCACCCGTCATGGGGGACATACGCAGACGAGGCGTGGTTGCGCTCGGCATCACCGCACTGGTGGCGCCGCTCACCATCGCGCTCACCACGGCACCGGCCCAGGCGGCCACGAGTTGCACCACGCAGGCCGGGCCGTACCAGAAGCAGGTGGAGAAGTTCCTCGGCCGCCCGGTCGACGGCAAGCAGTCCGCCACCGACTGCAAGGCCATCCAGGCTTTCCAGAACAAGCACGGCATCACGCCCGCCATCGGCTACGCGGGTCCCGTCACCTGGGGCGTGATGGACCTCATGAACAAGCAGAAGGCCGTCGGGAGCAACCCCAACAAGGACGGCAAGTGCCCCACCAACAAGGGGCGCATCGCCTGTGTGAACCTGACGCTCCAGCTGTCCTGGATCCAGGACGGGAACAAGCTCGTCTACGGCCCGGTCCCGGTCCGTACCGGCCGCAAGGGGTACGCCACCCGCACCGGTCTGAAGAAGATCTACTGGCGGGACATCGACCACGTCTCTTCCGTCTACAACGTGCCGATGCCCTACAGCCAGTTCTTCGACGGCGGCCAGGCCTTCCACTCGGTGAACCTCAGCATGTGGAACCCGCCCGGCTCGCACGGCTGCGTCAACATGACCACCACCACCGCCAAGAAGTACTGGTCGCTGCTGAAGACCGGCGACGACGTCTATGTGTACGGCCGCAAGCCGGGCACCTGACGGCACCCGGCCCGGCGCTTCACAGCCCCTCGGCTCAGTTCTCCGGGGCGTCCCCGAAGTCCGGGATCTCCAGCCTGACACCGCCCTGCCGCGCGGACTCGTGCGCGATGATGCCCGGCAGGGTGTAGCGGGCGGCGACCCACGCGTCGACCGACGGCAGTGTGCGCGCGTTCACGGCCGTCACGAAGTCGTCGACCAGGAAGTGGTGACTGCCCTCGTGCCCGTTGTGCAGGTGGTCGAACTCCCGCGGCAGCCGTGACCGGTCGTGCACCGGCGCCGAGCCGGAGGTGAACGCGGCCCGCAGCTCCGGGGCGATGTGCTGGAGCGACGGGTCGTCGGGGGACCGGGTCGGTTTGGGCTCCAGCAGCTCGGAGATGTCCTTCACCCCGTTCTTGTCCTGCCACAGGGCCACCGTCGCGAGCTGCTCCATGCTCGCCTCCGTGCCGAAGAACCGGAACCGGGACTCGCGGATGTGGGACGGGTAGCCCACCCGCCGGAACTCGTTGGTGCGGAACGAGCCGCCGGCCGCCACCTCGAACAGCGCCGTCGCGTTGGAGATGTCGTTGCCGAACTGGCTGACCTCCTGGTCGAACACCCCGTCCCCGCGCTCGTCCCGCACGCCGATCGCGGAGACGCTCACCGCGTGCGTGCGCCAGGCGCCGAGCACCCCGCCCACCGAGTGCGTCGGGTAGAGCAGCGGGGGATAGCTGGCCGTCGCCTTCCAGTTGTCGCCGCCGCTGTAGCGGTAGGCGTCGTAGAAGCCGAGGTCCATGTCGTGGACGTAGTCGCCCTCGGCGTAGAAGAGCCGCCCGAAGGCGCCGTCGACGATCTGGTTGCGGGCGTGCACGGTCGCCGGGTTGTACTGGCTGGTCTCGCCCATCATGTACGTCAGCCCGGTGGCCCGTACCTTGTCGATGATCGCCGCGATCTCCTCCGTGCTGATCGCCATGGGGACCGCGGAGTAGACGTGCTTGCCGGCGTCCAGGCCCTGGACGACCAGCGGACCGTGCGTCCAGCGCTGGGTGAAGATCGCGACCGCGTCGATGGCCGGCGACTGAAGCATCGCCTCGTACGAGGGAAGGGTGCCGGTCAGGCCCTCGGCCGCGGCCAGTCGCCCGGCGCGCTCCGGCAGGAGGTCGGTCACATACACCTCGCTCACTCCCGGGTGGGCGAGGAACAGCTTGGCGAACTGACCGGAGAACTGGCCGGCTCCGACGATGCCTACAGAGAATGTCATGGCTACTTACTTTTGAGGCAGAACAATCAAGTCGTCAATAGCCGCGTGGATGTCCTTCTCATTCGGCTCGTTTCGGCCTAGGGTGGCCTCATTGCTTCCGAAGTGAAAGAAACTCTGCGAGAACATCATGACCACTCATGCCGTCAGCTGGCAGCCGCTGAGTCCCGGGGAGCGCTCCGTGGCGATCGAGGTGCTCGTCAACGGGCCGCTGTCGCGGGCCGGGCTGGCCCGCCGGCTCGACCTCTCGGCGGGCAGTCTCACCCGGCTGACCAAGCCGCTGATCGAGTCGGGGCTGCTCGTCGAGGTGCCCGAGGCGGGTGCCGCCGCACAGGTGCGCCAGGGGCGGCCGTCCCAGCCGCTGGACATCGTCGCGGAGTCACGCTTCTTCCTCGGCTTCAAGATCACCGCCGAGATGGTCTACGGCGTCGTCACCACCCTCAGGAGCGATGTCGTCGCCCGCCTGGACCGGCCGCTGACCACCCATGAGCCCGGTGAAGTCGCCGATCTGCTGGGGGAGATGACCGCCCGGCTGGCCGAGCGCTTCCCGGCCCTCGCGGGGATCGGCATCGGGGCGGGCGGTCATGTGCGGGACCGCGCCGTCGTCGGGGAGTCGCCCTTCCTGGGCTGGCGGGACGTCCCCCTGGCGGCGCTGGTCGAGGAGCGCACCGGGCTGCCCGTGGTCGTCGAGAACGACGTCGCCGCCCTGGTCGAGGCCGAGACCTGGTTCGGCGCCGGGCGCGGGCTCGACCGCTTCGCCGTCCTGACCATCGGGGCGGGCATCGGATACGGGCTGGTGCTGGGCGGCAGACGGGTGCCGTTCGCCGAACAGGACCGTGGCTTCGCCCACCACTGGATCATCGACCCGAGCGGCCCCCTGACCCCCGACGGTGAACGCGGCAGCGCCGTGTCGCTCCTCGCGATCCCGAGCATCCGCTACCAGATCCGGGCCGCCACCGGCCGCGACGCGACGTACGAGGAGATCCTCGCGGCCGCCGCCGCGGGCGAGCCCATGGCCTCCCGGGTGATCGACGAGGCGGCGCGGGCACTGGGCACGCTGGTCGCCCAGATCGCCAACTTCGCGATGCCGCAGCGGATCCTGCTCGCCGGGGAGGGGGTCGGCCTGATGAGCGTGGCCGGCGCCGCCGTGGACGAGGCCGTGCGGGCCCGCCGTCATCCGCTGGCCGCGCCGGTCGACCTGGAGACCAAGGTCTCCGACTTCCACGACTGGGCCCGCGGGGCGGCCGTACTCGCCATCCAGGTCCTGGTGCTCGGTTCAGCCGAGGGGTGAACTCACCTGCGCTCCTTGACAGATGGACGTGATGAGTAACACGGTCCGAAATGTCCGGATCACTCGTACTTACTCACATCGCCTTCACGTTCACCGGCATATGCTTCACACCATGTCCACCACTGTTGAAGCCGCCTCCGAGCGATCGGCCGCGGAGGTCAACGAGGAGATCAGAGCCTTGTGGCTCCGGTCGGGCGGGACACTGACCGTCGAGCAGCGCGAGGAGTACCAGCGCCTCGTCCTGGAGTGGTCCGCAGCGGCCCCGTCCCCGTCGCGGGCGGCCTGAGCGCCCCCTCTTCCCGCTGCCGGGGCGCTCAGGGGCTCCGATGTGCTTCGTCACGTGTGTTGCTTCCGTTTGCAGCGCAGGAAGATCTGCTCCTCGGGCTGCACGTCCACGCTCGCCGGCGCGTAGCTGTACGAGGTCTCCCCGACGATCTCGAAGCCCGCCGTCACGACCACCTCGCGCAGCTCCTCCCGCAGATAGCCGGACACCCGGATGGTGCTCCCGATGAACGGGATCGTGAAGTCGTCCACGTCCGCCTCCACCATCGACAACGCCAAGAGGCCGCCGGGAGCCAGCAGATGGTGGATGGTCCGCAGTGCGAGGGGGATCTCCGCGCGCGGCAGCATGAGCAGGGAGAAGAAGGCCGCGACCGCGTCGAAGCGGCCGAGGTCGCGGGGGCCGCCGGGCCGCAGGTCCGCGAGGTCGAGCTGATGGAACCGCGCCTCGGGCACGTTGTGGCGGGCCAGGTCGAGCATCCCGCCCGACAGGTCGACGCCGACGACCTCCAAGCCGGCGTCCACCAGTTGACCCGCGGTGGGAAGCCCGGTGCCGCAGCCCAGGTCCAGCGCGCGGGACCCGGCCGGCAGGGACTCGATGAGCCACTCGGTGGCGGCGATCTGCCCGTCCTTGTGCGGGAACGCCTCGTCGTAGCGGTTGCCGATGGCGTCGAAGGCCTCTGCCTGACCCGTACGGTCGACCTGTATGTTCGCGTAACCGTGCTCGTCGGTGGGGCTGTTCACGAATAATCTCCCCTTTGGAGACCTCTTGATGTGATTTCTCACAAGTCGCATGGCCGTGAAACGTCTGACCCGGCCGGAGCGGCTCGTGCCGGAGCGATCACCAAGAGTATTAGCCCGCCGGGGTGGATCAACCCCAGGTCGCCGAGTAATACCGCTGATACGCCCGGCGGTCCGCCTCCGCGCGGAAGTACCGGGTCGCCACCAGCGCGATCAGACTGCCCGCGATGACCAGCAGACCGGGACCGACGTTGCGGGTGTCGGTGAGCCGGGACAGCAGCGTCGCGCCGTCCGTGGTGCCGGTGACCGGGGCCGCGGACCCCGGCGAGGCCGCGCTGGGCGCCACGGCGCCCTGGTTGGCCGCGGTGGACGGCGCGCCGGACGGTGCGGCGTTCTGGCCGCCGCCGGCGTTCTGCTTCGAGACGATCAGCTGGACGCCGAGCGCGGACATCGCCTTCGTCACCGGCTGGAAGAACGTCGTACCGCCCGTGGTGCAGTCGCCGCTGCCGCCCGAGGTCACGCCGAGCGCGATGCCCTCGGAGAAGAGCGGACCGCCGCTGTCGCCCGGCTCGGCGCACACGTTGGTCTGGATGAGTCCGGTGACCGTGCCCTCGGGATAGTTCACGGTCGCGTTGAGCGCGGTCACCTGGCCGTCGTGCAGCCCGCTGGTGCTTCCGCTGCGAAACACCCGCTGCCCGACCGTCGGATCGGCCGCCCCGGTGATCAGCACGCCCTTCCCGCCGCCGACGGCGACCACGTCGGCCCCCTGGCCGGCCTTGCCGGACGCGTACTGGATGAGCGAGAAGTCGCTGCCCGGGAAGTTGGTGTTGACCGTCGTGCCCAGCTGCTGGTTGCCCTGGTTGTCCCCGAACCAGATGGTGTTGGGGGGACCGCAGTGCCCGGCGGTGAGGATGAAGTCGCTGCGCCCGTTGGTGACGTTGAAGCCCAGGGAACAGCGCCCTCCGGTCGACAGGATGGGCTGCGCCCCGTTCAGGCGCGTGGTGAACCTGCCCTCGGTGCGGTCCATCTCCACAAAGCTGCCGATACCCGTGGCGACCCGGGTCATCCGGGACCAGTCCGCGGCGGAGACGGTCCGGTCCGCCTCGACCACCACCCGGTTGGTCCGGTAGTCCACCGCCCAGGCCGTGCCCGCCACCCGGGGCGCCGAACGCAGTGTGGCGGTGGCCGACTTGAGCTCGTTCATGCTGTGCGACACGATCTTCGCCTCGGCCCCCGCCCGCTTCACCTCCGCCGCGGCCCGCTCGTCGGTGACCGCGACGACCGGGCGGCCGTCGGCGTCGATCCAGCTGCCCGCCGTACGCGCGGTGCCCAGCCTGGACACCAGGGCGGCGCCGGTGTTCTGGGCCGTATCCGCCGAGCTGAGCGGGAGGGCGGACGTACCGGGATTCTCGCTCGCCATGGCCGTGGTGACCATCGCGCCTCCCAGAAGGAGTCCGCCGACCGCCGCCAGTTGCGTCACCCGCCGGACGACCCGTCGTCGTGCGTGCCTCATGCATGGCTCCCGAACCGTGAACGCGCGGTGTCAACACCGCGGGGCCCTCCGGTCGTTGAGCGCCCTTCCATGCATACGTGGCCCGGCGCGACGGCGTTCACCCCGTGGGTGATCTTCTCAGGCCTTGCGGGCCACCCCGCTGAACATGGCCACTTCCTCCGGCTCGGTGCCGTCCGTGTTCTCAGGCCGCCAGCGCGAGCAGGACACCACGCCGGGCTCCAGCAGTTCGAGGCCGTCGAAGAACCGGGCGACGTCCTCGGGGGTGCGCTGGGTGAGCTTGGGCGTGCCGTGCTCGTTCCAGAACTTGACCGCCTCGTCCACGTCCGGCATCGACGGGCTGGTGATGGTGTGCGACAGCACGAGGTGGCTGCCGGACGGCAGCCGGTCCACCAGCCGGCGCACCAGGCCGTACGGGTCCTCGTCGTCGCCGACGAAGATGACCACGCCGAGCAGCATCAGCGCGACGGGCTTGCTGAAGTCCAGCGTGCCGGCCGCGTGCTCCAGGATCGCGTCGACATTGCGGAGGTCCTCGTCCAGGTAGTCGGTACGGCCCTCGGGCGTGCTGGTGAGCAGGGCACGCGCGTGGGCGAGGACGAGCGGGTCGTTGTCGACGTACACGATCCGGGAGTCCGGGGCGACGCTCTGGGCGACCTCGTGGGTGTTGTCGGCGGTGGGCAGCCCGGTGCCGATGTCGAGGAACTGGCGTATGCCGACGTCGCCGACCAGATGCCGCACGGCACGCCCGAGGAAGAGCCGGTCCGCGCGGGCGTACTCGCCGATGCCGGGGTGCAGCTGACGGATCTGGTCGCCGGCCGCGCGGTCGACCTCGTAGTTGTCCTTGCCGCCGAGCCAGTAGTTCCAGATCCGGGCGGTGTGCGGCTGGTCGGTGTGGATGCGGGCGCGCAGCGAGGCGGCGACTTCGTTCGTGGCTGCCGGGTTGTCGGTCACGGGGTCAGCTCCTGGGGCCTGGTGCGAGTACAGCGTCAACACGCAATCTAGACGCCCGAGTTGATCTCCGTCGCACGTCCGGGGTTTTCCACCCCCGGCGGGGGCCGCGCGGAGCGGCGCCGCGGCCGGCCGCGCCGGGATGTGCGCCCGATTCCGGCTCACCCCGCAGCCCCCTATCTTGAGCCCCATGACCAGCATCCCGCACGAGACGACAGGTGAACCGAATCCCCTGCGCGCACTGACCCTCGACCGCCTCCGACGTCGTACGAGCATGAAATGGCGCACCTACCCCGAGGACGTGCTGCCGCTGTGGGTGGCCGAGATGGACGTGCCGCTCGCCGCGCCCGTCGTCCGTGCGCTCACCGAAGCGCTGGAACTCGGGGACACCGGCTACCCGGCGGGCACCGCCTACGCCGAGGCGCTGGCCGCCTTCGCCGCCAAACGGTGGGGCTGGGACGGTCTGGCCGTGGAGCGCACCGCGATCGTGCCGGACGTGATGCTGGGCGTCGTCGAGATGCTCAGGCTGGTCACCGGGCCCGGCGACCCGGTGGTCGTCAACTCGCCGGTCTATCCGCCGTTCTTCCAGTTCGTCGAGCACATGGACCGGCAAGTGCTTCAGGCCCCGCTCGGCGCCGGCCTGCGCATCGACCTCGACGTGCTGGAGGAGGCGTTCCGGCGGGCCGTCGCCGGGGGCGGGCGGGCCGCGTATCTGCTGTGCAGCCCGCACAACCCGACCGGAACCGTGCACACCGCCGATGAGCTGGCCGCCGTCGCCGCCCTCGCCGAACGCCACGGTGTGCGCGTCGTGGCGGACGAGATCCACGCCCCGCTGACCGCCGTGGGCGCAGCCTTCGTGCCGTATCTGAGCGTGCCGGGCGGCGAGAGCGGTCTGTCACTGATGTCGGCGTCGAAGGCCTGGAACCTGGCCGGCCTGAAGGCCGCGCTCGCGATCGCCGGGCCCCGGGCCGCCGCCGATCTGGCCCGGCTGCCCGAGGAGGTGAGCCACGGCCCCAGTCACCTCGGCATCATCGCCCACACCGCCGCACTGGCCGACGGCGGCGCCTGGCTGGACGCGCTGCTGGCCGGCCTCGACGACAACCGGCGGCTGCTCGCCGAGCTGCTGGCCGAGCACCTGCCCGCCGTCCGCCACCGCCCGGCGGAGGCCACCTACCTCGCCTGGCTCGACTGCCGGGCACTCGGTCTGGGCGACGATCCGGCCGAGGCCTTCCTGGAGCGCGGCCGGGTCGCCCTCACCTCCGGGATCCCGTTCGGCACCGGCGGCGCCGGACACGTACGCCTGAATCTGGCCACATCGCCGGAGCTGATCACGGACGGCGTGCGCAGGATGGCGGCCGCTCTCCGGTGAGACCGACCGGCGTGTCGTGGACACCTGGCCCGCCTGCCATCATGGGCCCATGCGCGTGCTGATGCCGGTCCCCGACCGGGACTTCGACGTGACCGAGGTGGCCGTGCCCTGGCGGCTGCTCACGGAGGCGGGACACGAGGTGGTCCTCGCCACCGAACGCGCGGGGACCCGGCCCGCCGCCGATCCCCGGCTGCTCACCGGAGTCCTCTTCGGACAGCTCGGAGCGGCCGACGAGCCCAAGCGCTGGTACGAACAGCTCACCGCAGCACCGGAGTTCACGGCCACGGCCGCCTGGGCCGAGGTGAGGGTGGACGACTTCGACGGGCTGCTGCTGCCGGGCGGACACGCGCCCGGTATGCGGCAGTACCTCGGTTCGCCCGAACTCCAGCGGCAGGTGGCCCGGTTCTGGGCGCTCGGCAGGCCCGTCGGCGCCATCTGCCACGGGGTGCTGGTCCTGGCCCGGGCCCAGGACCAGGCGACCGGCCGCAGCGTGCTGGCCGGGCGCCGTACGACCTGTCTGCCCAAGTACATGGAACGCAGCGCCTATCTGACCACCGCCTGGCGCCTCGGCCGCTACTACCGCACCTACCCGGCGTACGTCGAGGACGAGGTGCGCTTCGCGCTCGCCGACCCGGGCACCCAGTTCGAGCGGGGGCCGAAAGTGCTCACCCGACGGGGAACCGCCGCCGACGACACGCACGCCTTCGTCGTCCAGGACGGCACCTATCTGTCGGCACGCTGGCCGGGAGACGCCTATCTCTTCGCCCGGCGCTATCTCGAACTCCTCGGCCGGCGGGCCTCCGCCTAGACTGCCGCGCATGGACGACACGTCGCTGGACCGGCTCGCATCGGGCAAGTACCTGCTGGTCACCAGTTACCGCAAGGACGGAACACCGGTCGCCACCCCGGTCTGGGTGGTGCGGGACGGGGACGCGCTCGGCGTGTGGACGGCGGCCGGTTCCTGGAAGGTCAAGCGGATCCGCCGCCGCGCGGACGTCCTCGTCGGGGCCTGCGACGTGCGCGGGAACCCGACCGGGGACCAGGTCCCCGCGACCGCCGAGATCGGCGACGCGGCCACGACCGGCCGCTATCGCGACCTCATCGCCCGCAAGTACGGCATCCTCGGCCGCCTCACCCTGCTGGGCAGCCGGCTGCGCAACGGGCGGGAAGGCACCGTCGGGATCCGGGTGACCCTGACGCCCTGAGGGAGCCTCGGCTCCCCCAGGGCGGTGGCTGCCAGGACTGCTAGGACGCGTTCAGCACCGTGCCGTTCAGCGTCACCCCGTCGGGCAGCGGCGTGCCGTTGTCGTCCATCTGCTTCAGGCTCACGGACTCATCGGGCTCGGTGACCCGGTCCTTGATCGTGGGCAGGTCGACCTCGGTGCCGGTCCGGCCTGCCGGGATGTTCACCCACAGAAAGACGGACGCCTTGGACAGCGGACGTTCCGGGTCGGGCTCCGCGACGGAGGCCTCCGCGAGCCAGTGCGGGTCCACGTCCTTGGTGGACAGCTCCGTTCCGGTGACCGGGACCGCGGTGAACACCGTCGAGAGGTCGATGTCGGCGGCCTCGGACAGCGACAGCCGCCACTTCAGGGTCTTGCCCTCCTTCACCTTGTCGGCGACCGGGGTCACGGCGACCTTGGGGGCGGGGTCGTCGTTGCGCACGGTGATCCCGCCCCGATAGGAGCCGACGACCGCACTGTGGATCGCCTTCACCACGATGTCGTGCTGGACGTCCGCGCCGTAGCGCGTGTCGCCCTTCACCTCGACCGGTACGTCGATGTCGTGGCCACCGGGCCGCACGGTCACGACCCGGTTCTTGGCGGTGCCGGTCGCCGGGTCGAAGACATACACCCGGACCTGGCCGCTGCCCTGCCCGGACACCTGGACCGGCACCCGGTAGGTACGGACGCCCGAGTCACCCTCGTCCACCGTCGCACGGCCCACGTCGACGCGCGGCAGCGCGGCCGCCCGTACCGCGGGAGTGCCGGGGCGCCAGCCCCAGGCGTCCATCAGCCAGGCCTGTCCCTTGCGTGAACGCGCCGTCAGCTCCATCGACTTGATGTGCCGCAGATCGAGCCCGGCCCGGGTGGCCGCCGCCAGCGGCATCCGCACCTCGCGGGCCCAGTACGACGCGGTCCTGTCGCTGCCCGGCAGGCCGTCCACATGGGCGCGGCCGAGGGTCGCCCTGCGGCCGTGGGTGTCGGTGACGGACACGTCCAACTGCGTCCCGGTGGAGTTCGGCGGCACGAACAGCCGCAGCGCCAGTGCCTTGGATCCGGTGAGGGACAGCGGCTCGGCCGTCTTCACCCGCACGGCGGAACCGGCGGACGTCCAGCGCAGCGCGATCGCGTGCCGCCCGGCCTCCTTGTCCGTCTCCCACATCGCGAAGTGCGGTGAGGCACCCTTGGCGCCCCGGCCCAGGCAGGCCACGGCCGGGCTGGGATCCACCGCGGAACACAGCTTGCCGCCGGTCACGGACACCTTGCCGTCCGGGAGGAACCCGGCACCGCGGTCGGCGCCGACCGCGTGGCTGAGGACCCGCGCGGGATCCGCGGACGGGGCCCGCCGTCCCGAGCCGTCGAGCAGCGGACGCACCCGGTCGTCACCGGCGACGAACAGCCGGGCCGCGGCCGCGATGTACGTGGCACCGGCCTTGTGCTGCTGGTCGGGGGTCAGCCGGGTGGCGGCGCGCTTCGAGCACACCGGGTCCCGGTGGTCCGGGTCGTCCCAGAAGTCGTCCTCCGCGGGGGCCTGTGCCTTGCCCGGAGTCCACTCGGTGTTGAAGTAGTTGTGGTTGGCGCCGATGACATAGACCGCGCTGTGCAGGGCGGTGCCGTTGCTGACCGCGCGGGTGCCGTCGACGTACACCTCGCCCTGAAGGTCGGAGACGTCGCCGTCACAGCCCGGCAGGATCGTCGTCGACGGCACGTCGGGCACCGGATTCTGGCCGAAGACGGTGGGGCCGATGAGAACGGTGCCGCTGATGTGCCAGCGCACCTTGCCGTGGTAGCCGTCCTGGTCGGCGGGCGGCGGGTACAGGCTGTCCAGCGCGGCCCGGTTCACGCCCTCGCCGCCGCGGGAGTGCCCGATCAGCAGCACCCGGGACAGGTCGGCGCGCGGCGCGTTCCGTACGACCGCCGGTGCCGATTCGGGATGGTCGGCCCAGTCGGCCCACTGGGCCAGGTGCAGCCGCACCAGCGACGAACGGGCCTGCGCTCCGCCGTCCTCGGCGGCGAAGTCCTGGCCGTTGATGCCGTTGGCCGCGATCGACACCGTCACATAGCCCTGCGAGGCCAGCAGCTTCTGGTCCCTCAGATAGCCGCGGTGGCTGGGCACCGGCTTGCTGCCTCGCGGGCAGGGCCACTCGCCGGTGACCTCGCCGTGCGGGACGTAGCAGGTGGAGTGGCGGCCGTGCAGGAACAGCGCGAGCGGGCGGTGGCCGGTGGCACCGGTCGGCGCCACCACCACGGCACGCATCTCGACCGGGGCCGAAAACCCGGGCAGACGCACGGACTTGAGGCTGTACTCACCGGTTGCCGTACGGTACGGACCCGGCTTGCCGGGGTCCACGGCGCCCGCGGGCAGCGGGGCCGGAGGCCTCGCCGCCGACCGGACATTACTTGCTCCGCCGGCTCCCGCGGCGTCCAGCCGCCGTCCGCCGGACCAGACTTCGAGGCTCTTCAGATCGGCCGGCCGGACGCCGTCGATGCCGAGCCGGAACGTGTGCTCGTCCTTCCCGGGTGCCGGGACTCCCAACAACCGGCCCCCGGACCGGAATTCGACCCGGGCGTCGCCCATCGGCACCGGAGCCGAGGACCGCCACACCAACTGGGGTGCCGTGGGCTTCCCGGCGATACGCCAGCCGGGTGGCAGACTCCCGTCGGTCACGGCCGCCAAGGGCTTGCTCTCAGGCGGCTGTTGAGCCTGCGCCGACCATCCCGAGGATCCTCCCGTCACCGCGAGCACCGCGGCGGCGGTGACCCATATTCGCCGGGCACGGACCACTGTTTCCCCTCCTCGCACGGCGAGTTCGGACGCCCCGGCCGTCCCGGGGGTCCCTCGCGCCCCGGAGGACGGAGAGGAGAGGCTGTGGGTTGCCTGTGCGGAGAGGGTGATCGCGACAATGGCCGAGACTGGTGGGGAGCCGGTGTGCAGGCCGGGGCGAGAGCCGTCGGGAAGCGGCCCTCACGCGCCTCGCATGCCCGGCGTCGCCCGCCCGGCCGTCAGGTCCAGGCGCGGTACGGCTCGTCGAGGAGCTGGAAGACCGGCTCGCCGCGGACGGGATCCTTGGCCGTGGACAGCCGGACGCGGTCCCCGCTGTGGATGCCCACCGGATGACCCATGACCCGGCCCCGAACGACGAACCCCTCGGCCATCTCGATCAGCGACACATTGCGCGCGGCGGGCGTGTTGCGGTGCACCACCGTGGAGTGCCTGACCGTGCCCGTGCCCTCGCTGCGCTCCGTGCGCAGTTCGCTGCCCTGGCACACCGGACACAGCAGCCGTTGGTACATCGCGGTGCCGCACCACGTGCAGCGCTGGTAGACGAGGGCGTCCCTGGTGTCGGCGGACGCGGACACGGGGTCGAGGACGCTCGTCGCGGAGCCGGCCGCCGGATGAACGACGCTTCCTGAGTGGTGGTACACGCTGGTCAACTCCCTGCGCTCGGCCGGAATCCCGCGTGCCGGCGCGGACCGTGCACGCATGTGCGCGGCTCACCGTGCCACCGTGCACGCCCACAGGGTATGGCACTGAGTGCCACTCGTAAAGGCACTCGGTACCCAGAATTTCAGTCGCGGCCCAGGGTCGACTCGATTTCCTGCACCATGCGCCACAGCGGGGCCCCGCGCCGGGAGACGAGCACGACCACGTCCTCGGGACTCCCGGACCGCTCCGCCTGTACGGAAGTGATGGGGCGTTCCGGACGTACCGGGAGCTTCTCGGTGGGTTCCGCCGCCCCCGGCCGACTGAAGGCGGACTGCACATAGCCGAGCGCGTGATCCACCGTGGCGCCGGCGTCGCCCTGGCCGTCCGAACGCAGCCAGGAGCGCAGCGCGTTGTTGTGCGCGGCGACCACCGCGGCCGCGATCACGTCGGCCTGGAGGGTCCCGTCGGGCCGCCCGGCGAAGCGCCCGCGGAGGTACTCCGCGAGCGCCCGCTCGTAGCGCCACACCACCGACAGTTCGTAGGCCCGCAGTCCCGGCACCTTCTTGGTGAGCCGGTAGCGCTGCACGGAGAAGGTGGGGTTCTCGGCGTACATCCGCAGTACCAGCCGGGCCGCGTCGCAGACCCGCCGCACCGGCTCCGTGTCCGCCTCGCTCCCGGCGAGAAACGCGGTCATGTCGGCCAGGCAGCGCTCGTGGTCGGGGAAGACCACGTCCTCCTTGGAGGGGAAGTAGCGGAAGAACGAGCGCCGGCCCACTCCGGCGAGTGCCACGATGTCGTCGACGGTGGTCTGCTCGTACCCGCGTTCCAGGAACAGCTGGAAGGCCGCCGCGACCAGGGCGTCCCGCATGGGCGGCTTCGCGGTCGCTGCCGCGCTGCTGGAGCTCATGGACGCGAACGTAGCACTCGATCGCAGCATATGGCACTCAGTGCAGGCTTGAGGGGGAACTGAGTGTCGGCCGACTCAGGCCAGGGTCACCTCCACCGGCAGCTTCTTGATGCCGTTCACGAAGTTCGAGCGGACCCGCGGCACTTCACCGGTGAGACGGATGCCCGCGAGCCGGGGGATGAGCTCTTCGAACATGATGCGGATCTCGGTGCGGGCGAGCAGATTGCCCAGGCACAGATGGGGGCTGCCCTTGCCGAAGGTGACGTGGTCGTTGTGCTGCCGGGCGACGTCGAAGTCGTACGGATTGCCGAACACCTCCTCGTCCCGGTTGCCGGAGGCGTACCACATGACGACCTTGTCGCCCTCCTTGATCCGCTTGCCGCCGAGCTCGACGTCGCGGGTCGCGGTGCGGCGGAAGTGGTACACGGGGGAGGCCCAGCGCAGGAACTCCTCCACTGCGGTGGGGATCAGGGAGGGGTCCTCCTGGAGGCGGGCGAGCTGCTCGGGGTGCCGGAGGAGGGCGAGCATGGAGTGGGTGATGGTGTGCCGGGTGGTTTCGTTGCCGGCGACCACCAGCAGCAGGAAGTAGTTGTCGAAGTCCCGCGGGGAGAGCGGGACACCGTCACGCGGGGTGGTGTTGACCAGCTTCGACACCAGGTCCGCGCCGTCCTTGCCGCGCCGCTGCCGGGCCAGCTCCCGCCCGTAGGCGAACACCTCCAGCGAGGCGGGGGAGCGGAACGGCAGGTCGCGGTACTGCTCGCTCTCCGCGCTGTGCAGCAGTACGTCCGCGTAGTCCGGGTCGGTGTTGCCGATGATCCGGTTGCCCCAGTCGATGAGCTGCTGGTTGTCCTCCGGCGGCACGTCCAGCAACCGCGCCAGCACATTGATGGGGAAATCGGCCGAGATCTCCTTGACGAAGTCGAAGCCGCCCTTGGCGAGCGCGGCGTCCAGCGTGGTCGCGGTCAGACCGCGCAGGAAGTCCGTGTAGCTGCTGATCACGCTCGCGCCGAACTGGCGCTGGATCACGCTGCGCAGCGCCCGGTGGCGGACGCCGTCGAGCTCCAGGATGGAGGCGCGCTTCTTGATCTGGTCGTCGTCGAGCTCCTCCAGGTTGACGAACCGGGACGAGGTGAACGTCTCGGAGTCCCGGTCGACCCGGGCGATGTCCGCGTGCCGGGTGACCGCCCAGAAGCCGGAGCCGGGCGCCTCCTCCGGCTGCCAGTGCACCGGGTCCTCGTGGCGCAGCGTATGGAACATCCGCCAGGGGGTGACCCCGTCGGTGAAGTTGTCCAGGTCGGCGAGATCGACGTCCGACAGGGGCATCGGGTCGCTCGCGGCGGCGGTCGGGATCTCGATGGTCATGAAATGGCTCCTCGGCGTCGGGGACGGCGTCACGGGCGGCGTCACGGGCGGTGTCACAGGTGGTAGGCGTACTCGGTGAACTCCCAGTCGGTGACGTGCCGTTGGAAGCGTTCGACCTCGTCGCGCTTGTAGGAGAGGAAGGACGTGGTGAAGTCCTTGCCGAGGACGTCGGCCAGGGCGGTGTCCGCCTCCAGCGCGTCCAGGGCGGCGGACAGGGTCGTCGGCAGCATGGCCGACCTGGCGGTGTCGTAGCCGTATCCCTCCAGCGGGGCCGGGGGCTCCTCGCCCGCCAGCACGCCGAGCAGAGTGGCGGCCGCGGTCCCGGCGATGGCGAGGTACGGATTGGCGCTCGCGTCGCCCAGCCGCAGCTCGAACCGGGCCCCGGAACCGCGCTCCGGCGGGATGCGGACCATGGCGCTGCGGTTGTCCAGGCCCCAGTCGATCAGCCAGGGGGCGAGGGTGTCGGGCCCGAAGCGCTTGTACGAGTTCACCGTCGGGTTGAGCAGCGCGGCCAGCGCCGGAGCGTGCGCGAGGACACCGGCGACCGCGTGGCGCGCGGTGCGCGAGAGGCCGTACGCCCCCGTCTGGTCGTCGAACGCGTTGCGGTCGTCGGGGCCGTCGCAGGACAGGTGCAGATGGAAGCCGGAGCCACCGGAGTCGTTGAACGGCTTGGCCATGAAGGTGGCGAGCCTGCCCTCGCGGCGGGCCAGCTCCTTGATCGCGGCCTTGAAACGGAAGGAGCGGTCGGCGGCCGACAGCGCGTCGGAGTGATCGAGGTTGATCTCGAACTGCCCGCCGTCGAACTCGTGGTTGCCGCTGATCACGCCGATGCCGAGGTCGCGTGCCTGGCGCAGGGTGCGCAGCAGGTGGTTGTCGGGGTCGGCGCGCAGTCCGGCGGTGTACACGACCCCGGGATTCCGGGCGTACCGGCGCCAGCCGCCGGCCGGGTCCGGTTCGCACAGGTAGTACTCCAGCTCCGGCCCGACGACCGGGTGCAGCCCGTGCTCGGCACAGCGGCCGAGGACCGTGCGCAGCAGGTCGCGGGGGGATTCGGGCGCCGGTGACCCGGTGGCAGGGTCGACGACCTCGGCGAGACAGGAGGCGACTCCGGGCTCCCAGGGCAGCGCGACCAGCGTGTCGAGGTCGGGTCGTACGGCGATGTCGGGCAGCCCGGCGTCCAGGCCGCCGCTGACCGGGACCACATCGCCCTGGGGGCTGGTGTGGTACACGGCCCGGCAGAAGGCGAGGCCGTGCTCCATGGCCCGGGGGAGCTCCTCGACCAGGAGGTCGCGCGCACGGTCGGTGCCGAGCAGGTCGGGATAGGTCACCCGGACCACGTCGGTGCCGTCGGCGGCGAGCCGTTCCATGTGGCGGCGGACTTCCTGGATGTCGTGAGCGCTCACCGTTGTCTCCTGGGGCGGACGTCGGGCACCTCCGGGACATGCGGTCCGGGAGGTGGGTGGCGTGTGGCGGCAGGGTCGGGGCGCGGTGGGGGAGAGATGGCTCCCAAGCGGCTCCCGGCATGCTGTTTGAAGCCAAACGGTATGGAGGGGTGGTCCGTGCCGCAAGGGGTTCGGGCCAAGAATTTATCCATCCGGATAGGTATTGACCAGGGGGTGACGGCTCCCTACCTTGTTTGAAGCCAAACGAGTTCGGGGCGCGGTCACCGCACCCCGTTGGCCGGGGCCCCTCCTGAGCCGGAGGGGCCCCACCCCCTTACTTCGCTTTTCCTTCGCCCCGCTCCGACGCCCTCACCCTCAGGAGGACCGGCCATGAAGGTCGTCGTCGACATGAACAAGTGCCAGGACCACGGCCAGTGCGTCTTCGCGGCGCCCGACGTCTTCCGGCTCGAAGCCGACGGACGCCTCGCCTACGTCGCCGACCCCCACGACGCCCTGCGCGACGAGGTCGAAGAGGCCGCCGACGTCTGCCCGCTGCAGGCCATCCGGATCGAGGACTGACCCATGAACGGTCGCATCGTCGTCGCCGGCGCCTCCATGGCCGGCCTGCGTGCCGCCGAACAGCTGCGTGCGGCGGGCTGGACCGGGGCCGTCACCGTCATCGGGGACGAGCCCCACATGCCGTACAACCGCCCTCCGCTCTCCAAGGAGGTCCTCGCCGGAAAGGCGCCCTTCGCGTCACTGGCCCTCCGCCCCCGCGCGAGCGTCGCCGACGTGGAGTGGCGCCTCGGCCGCAGGGTCGTCGCGGCCCGGTTCGCCGAACACACCGTCGAACTCGACGGCGGCGAGGTGCTCCCGTACGACGGTCTCGTCGTCGCCACCGGCATGCGGCCCCGGCGGCTGCGCTGCCCCGGTCCGCTCGCGGGCCGGCACACGGTCCGCACCCTCGCCGACGCCCAGGGCCTGCGCGAGGCGCTGACCCGGCCCGGCGCACGGGTGGTCGTGGTCGGCGCCGGCTTCATCGGCTGCGAGGTCGCCGCCACCGCCGTGGGACTCGGCGCCGCCGAGGTGACCGTCGTGGATCCGCTGCCCCTGCCGATGGTGGGCCCGCTCGGCGACCTCCTCGCCCGCGCGCTGCTCGCGCGCCACGAGGAGCGCGGGGTGCGCTTCGCGCTCGGCACGGGCGTCGCGGGCTTCGAGGGCGACGACCGGGTCACCGGTGTCGTGCTGAGCGACGGCTCGGTCCGGCCGGCCGACGTGGTGGTCGAATCGGTCGGTTCGGTCGCCAACACCGAGTGGCTGGACGGCAACGGCCTCGACCTGACCGACGGCGTCCTCACCGACGAGCTGCTGCGGGTCGGCGGCCGCCCGGAGGTCGTCGCGGTCGGCGACGTCGCCCGCTTCCCCAACGCCCGCTACGACGGCGTGCCCCGCCGGGTGGAGCACTGGTCCATCCCCACCGACACCGCGAAGCAGGCCGCGAAGGCCCTCGTCGCCCATCTCGTCGACGGTGAGCCGGAGCCGGCGCCGTTCGCGCCGCTGCCCACCTTCTGGAGCGACCAGCACGACTTCCGGCTGCAGTCCTTCGGCGCCCCCGCGCTCGGCCTCGCCGACGTCCGGGTCCTCGACGGCGACACCGACGGCGACCTTCTCGCCGGCTACCACCGCGACGGCCGCCTGGTCGGCGTCGTCGCGCTCGGCGGCCCCGGCGTCGCGTCCGCCGCCGCCCGCTACCGCGCCGAACTGCTGAAGCAGCCCGCCCTCACCGCGTAAGGAGCCTCAAGTGACCAGTGTCCGCGGTTACTTCCACCCCAAGACGGCGACGGGTGCCTCCTCGCTGATCCCCTCGCCGCCCTGGCACTACTCCGGCGACCTACTCACCGTCGAATACCGCACGGATCCCTCGCGGGTGCGTGAACTGCTCCCCGAACCACTGGAGTTGACCGACGAGGACCCCGGTGCGGTGGCCCTGATCTGGGCCGACTGGCAGTCCTGCTCCCAGTCGGGCCCGGAGCTGCTCGATCCGGTGCTGTCGCAGTACAAGGAGGCCTTCGCGGTCGTCCGGTGCAAGTACCGGGGGCAGACGTACTCGCGGTGCGTGTACATCTGGGTGGACAAGGACTTCGCGATCGCGCGGGGGCTGCACCAGGGGTATCCGAAGAAGCTCGGGTCCATTCACCAGACACGGCCGCATCCGTACGGGCCCGCTCCGCGGATCGAGGCGGGGGCGCGGTTCGGGGCGACGCTCGCGGCTGCCGACCGGCGGTTGGCCCAGGTGGTTGTGACCCTGAGGGAGCCTGCCGACACCAACGGGTTCGTCAACGGGCACTCCATGGCCCACCATCGCTGGCTGCCCTCGATCGCGAAGGGCAAGGGACTTGCGCTGGATGAGCTGATCGAGTCGGGGGCCGCTTCCTTCGAAGGTGGGCAACCGTGGGTCGGGGATGCGGAGTTGGAGTTGTTCGAGGCGCCCACGGAGGAGTTGGCGCAGCTGGAGATTCGTGAACCGATCGCTGCGTACTACCGGCAGGTCGGGGTGGTTTGGGACGGCGGTCGGCTGCTCGAAGCCGGTACGTCGGGGGCGTCTGCCGAGTGAGGTCGTGGGCGGCTGCGGGCCCGATGCGGCTGGTCGCGCCCGCGCGGCGGAGCCGCACATCGACACAGCCCCGCGCCCTGGGTTGGCTGCACATCCCCTCTCTTGAATGGAGCCCTTCTCTCATGACTGACAAGACCGTCGTTGCCGGAGTCACCGTCGACACCCGGCACTGGATCGGCGGCCGGCGCGTCGCATCCGATGACACCTTTACGGATCATTCGCCCATCGACGGGAGCGCCCTCGGCCAGATCGCCCGGGGCGGTCCCGCCGAGGCCGAAGCCGCCGTCGCCGCCGCCAAGGCCGCCTTCCCCGCCTGGGCCGCCACCCCCCGTGCCGAGCGGGCCCGCGTCCTGCACGCCATCGCCGACGGTGTCGAGAAGCGGATCGAGGACCTCGCGATCGTCGAGACCACGGACAACGGAGCCCTGCTCCGCTCGCACCGGCGCGGTGTGATGCCCCGCGTCGCCCACAACTTCCGCTTCTTCGCAAACTGGCTGCTCCAGCTCGACCACGAGGACTTCGAGACGCGCGGCCACACCAACCACGTCAGCTGGGACCCGGCCGGGCCGTGCGTGCTGATCACCCCGTGGAACGCCCCGCTGATGCTGGCCACCTGGAAGGTCGCCCCGGCCCTCGCCGCGGGGAACACCGTGGTCCTCAAGCCCGCCGAATGGTCCCCGCTGACCGCCTCGCTGCTGGCAGACATCGCCGCCGAGGCCGGACTGCCCGCCGGTGTCCTGAACGTCGTGCAGGGGTACGGTGCCGAGATCGGCAACGCCCTCACCGCGCACCCGGACGTCCGCCGCATCAGCTTCACCGGCTCGGTGCCGACCGCCCGGCGCATCGCCGCCTCGGCCGCCGCCCGCCTCACCCCGTTGAGCCTCGAACTGGGCGGCAAGTCACCGCTGCTGGTCTTCGCCGACGCCGACCTGGACCTGGCCGTCGACCTCGCGGTGGAGCAGTACGACAACGCCGGGCAGGTGTGTCTGGCGGCCACCCGCATCCTGGTCGAGGAGTCGGTCGCCGGCGAGTTCACCCGGCGCTTCACCGAGAAGGCCGCGCGGCTGAGGCAGGGCGACCCGCGCGACGAGGCCACCGACATCGGCCCGAACATCCACCCCCGCCAGCTGGAGAAGATCGACGGGTTCGTGCGGCGCGCGATCGAGGCGGGCGCCCGTGCCGTCATCGGCGGCCACCCCAAGGACGGCCAGTACTACGCGCCGACGCTCCTCACCGATGTCGCCCAGGACTCGGAGATCGTCCAGGAGGAGGTCTTCGGCCCGGTCCTCACCCTGCAGACCTTCGCCACCGAGGAGGAGGCCGTCCGCCTCGCCGACGACACCCGCTTCGGACTGGCCGCCACCGTCGCCACCGGCGACCGCGCACGCGCCGAACGCGTCACCGCGAGGCTGGTCGCGGGCACCGTCTGGGTCAACTGCTTCTTCGTACGCGACCTCCGGGCACCCTTCGGCGGCTCCCGCCTCTCCGGCGTCGGCCGCGAGGGCGGCACCTGGAGCTTCGACTTCTACTGCGACCTGAAGAACACCGTCACCGCCCCGAAGGGATGGAAGGACCATGGGTGAGATCGTCGGGGCGGGACTGCTCGCCCACGTCCCCACCATCGTGCTGCCCGAGGCCGACCGGCTGGAGCTCAACGGGGGCAAGGAGATCACCCTCGTCACCGGCCTCGAGCAGCTGCGCCGGGACGTCTTCGAGCGGGATGCCGCCCATGAGTACGACACCGTCGTCGTCCTCGACTCCCACTGGGCGACCACCGTCGAGTTCGTCGTCACCGCCCAGCACCGCCGCGCGGGCCTGTTCACCTCCGAGGAACTGCCGCGCGGCATGTGCCGGATGCCGTACGACTTCCCCGGCGACCCCGAACTCGCGCACAACGTGGCGCAGTTCGCCGACAGGCACGGCACCTGGATCACCCCGATCGACGACGACTACCTGCCGATCTACTACGCCACCATCAACCTCTGGAAGTTCCTCGGCGAGGGCCTTGCGGACAAGCGGTGGGTGACCGTCGGCGTCTGCCAGACCGGCGACATGGAGGACCATCTGCGTCTCGGCCGGGCGCTTGCGGACGGCATCGCCGCCACCCCGGGGCGCCGGGTGCTGCTGATCGCCTCGGGTGCGCTCTCGCACACCTTCTGGCCCCTGCGGGAGTTGCGCGACCACGAGGCCAGCGACCCCGTCCACATCTTCACGCCCGAGGCGCGCGCGGCGGACGAGGAGCGGATCGCCTGGTTCAAGGAGGGCCGCCACGACAAGGTCCTCGACAGCATGGACGAGTTCTGGAGGTTCAGGCCGGAGGCGAAGTTCTTCCACTACCTGATGATGGCGGGCGCACTCGGCGAGCAGGCCTGCGTGGCCAGGGCCCGTCAGTACGGCGCGTACGAGAACTCCGTCGGCACCGGCCAGGTGCACCTCTGGTTCGACCGCCCCGCCGAGGGCTGGACCGGCACCGGTCCGTCCGTGCCGTCCTCCCCCCGCACCCCGCACAGCCGCGTCTGAGGAGCCCCGACCATGCCCGAATACCGCCGCATCCTCCTCGACGGCGCCGCCGTCCAGGTCACCGTCGACGGCGAGGAACTCGTCGCCGGGGACGGCCGCCGCGTCAAGACCGGGGACGCCCGGCACCTTCCCCCGGTCGTTCCGTCCAAGGTGATCGCCGTCCACCTCAACCACCGCAGCCGGGTTGAGGAGTTCCGGATCGACCTCCCGGACACCCCGACCTACTTCCACAAGCCGACCTCGTCCCTCAACTCCCACCGGGGCGCGATCGTCCGGCCCGAGGGCTGCAAGTGGCTGAACTACGAGGGAGAGGTCGCCATCGTCATCGGGCGGACCGCGCGCAACGTCTCCCCGGCCGAGGCGGGCGAGTACATCGCCGGCTACACCGTCGCCAACGACTACGGACTGCACGACTTCCGCGACACCGACGCCGGCTCGATGCTCCGGGTCAAGGGCTCCGACACCCTGTGCCCGCTCGGGCCCGGCCTGGTCACCGACTGGGACTTCCACGGCAAGCGGCTGCGCACCTACGTCAACGGCGAGGTGGTGCAGGACGGTTCCACCGACGAGATGAAGTGGGACATGCACTATCTCGTCGCCGACATCGCCCGGACGATCACCCTGTACCCCGGTGACGTCCTGCTGTCCGGCACCCCGGCCAACTCCCGCCCCGTCCGGCCGGGCGACGTGGTGGAGGTGGAGGTCGAGGGCCTGGGCAGGCTCACCAACCATGTCGTCACCGGGCCCACCTCGGTCCGCTCCGACGTCGGCGCCCAGCCCACCGAGTCCGAGGAAGTGCTGTCCACGGCGCTCGGCGGGGACTGGGAGTTCCGCGGCATCCGGCCGCCGCGGCGATGAGGTGAACGGCGCGGGTAGGGTCACGTCCATGAGCGAGCCCGCCGGTGAGCAGCGCCCCCGCAAGCGCGTGAAGAACTACGGAGCCGGCCGGGAGGCCCTGCTCGACGCCGCCGTGCGCGTGGTGGCCCGCGGCGGGCTGCGCAGGCTGACGTACCGGGCCGTCGCGGAGGAGGCCGGGGTCACCCACGGGCTCGTCGTGCACCACTTCGGCTCCCGGGACGCGCTGATCGAGGAGGCGCTCGCACACGCCGTGCGCTCCTCCCTGAGCAGCAGCGCCCTCGAACCCGGCACGGGTGAGATCGCCGATTTCTCCGTCGGCCTGGCGGACATGGTGGAGTCCGGTCCCGACCTCCAGGCGTTCCAGTACGAGCTGCTGCTGGAGGCGCGCCGCCGCCCGGAGCTGCTGCCGCATCTGCGGGGCCTGTACGAGGAGTACTTCGAAGCCACCCGGCGCGAGCTGTCCCAGATGCTGTCCCGGCCGGTCGACCGGGGTCTGTCCCGGCTGGTCTTCGCCGCGCTGGAGGGCCTGGTGCTGCACCAGCTCGTCTTCGGCGAGCGGGACGTCACCGAGGAGGCCCTGGCCGAGCTGCGCGCCCTGCTGCGTGACCTGGGCGAACGGTCGTCCGGGGCCGACGTCTGAGGGTGGTCCGGCACGGCACCCCCGTCGCGCCCGCGGCGGGGGTTTCCGCTGCGTAAATTCCTCCCTCGACCCCTTGCCATATGGATAGTTCCAGCCCAACATGAGGCAACTCGTTTGGCTCAAAACGAAACCTCCCTCCCCTCCTCAGCAGGTGATCCGAGTGGACAGTCAGACGGTCGACGCAGCACCCCGGGCCAAAGAGGCCCCCCAGGCAACGGGCACCCTCAAGCGCAACGCCCTGGGAGTCCTGGGCATCCTCTTCTTCGTCCTCTCCGCACAGGCGCCGCTCACCGGCATCGCGGGCGCCGTCCCGATCGCCGTCGCGGTCGGCAACGGCCCCGGGGCCCCGGCCGCCTACGCCGTCGCCGGCGCGGTGATCCTGCTGTTCTCCGTGGGCTTCGTGGCCATGGGCCGGCACGTGGTGAACGCGGGTGCCTTCTACACCTACATCGGCAAGGGCCTCGGCCGGACCACGGGCAGCGGCAGCGCCGCCGTGGCCCTGTTCGCCTACTGCACGGTCCAGGCCGCGATGTACGGCCTGTACGGCTTCACGGTCGGCGGCCTGGTCCAGCACTACGGCGGGGTGCAGATCTCCTGGTGGGTGTGGGCCCTCGTGACCATGGTCGTCGTGCAGGCGCTGGGCGCCGCGGGCATCGAGATCGGCGCCAAGGTGCTCGCCGTGTTCGTCCTGGCCGAGTTCAGCATCCTGCTCGCCTTCGCCGTGGTCACCCTCGTCAAGGGCGGCGGCCCCGAGGGCCTCGGCGTCGCCCACACCTTCTCGCCGGGTGCCGTACTGCAGGGCGCCCCGGGCGTGGCGCTGATGTTCGCCGTCGCGTCGATGTTCGGCTTCGAGGCCACCGCCATCTACGGCGAGGAGGCACGCGAACCGCACCGGACCGTGCCCCGGGCCACCTATCTCTCGGTCGCCGTGGTCACCGGCTTCTTCGCCTTCACCTCCTGGATGCTCGTCTCCTCCTACGGCCCCTCCAAGGTCACCGAGGCCGCGGGCAAGGCGCTGGCGGGCGGCGACTCCACGGTGTTCGTCTTCGCACCCATCGCGAACCAGTTCGGCGGCTGGGTCAACGACGTGCTGCCCGTCCTGCTGGGCACCTCGCTGTTCGCCGGCATCCTCGCCTTCCACAACTCCGCCAACCGCTATCTGTTCTCCCTCAGCCGCGAGGGCCTGCTGCCCGGCCGGCTGCGCTCCCTCAACCGGCGCCACTCGCCAGGGGCCGCGGGCGCGGTACAGACCGCGATCGCCGTGCTGCTGGTCATGCCGTTCGCCGTCGCGGGCAAGGACCCGGTCCTCACCCTCTTCTCCTGGTTCAGCGGAGTCGGGGTCCTCGCCTGCATGCTCCTGTACTTCCTGACCTCGGTCTCCGTGATCGTCTTCTTCCGCCGTGAGCGGCTCGACACCCGGCGCTGGAACACCCTGATCGCCCCCGCCCTCGGCGCTCTCGGCATCGCCGCCGTGATCTGGGTGGTCCTGGCGAACTTCACCACCCTCATCGGCGGCGACGCCACCACGGCCACCTGGCTCGTCCTCGCCGTCCCCGCGGTGCTGCTCCTGGGCGCCGCCGCCGCGCGCGTCGTCCACGCCCGGACCGCCGGCCACTGACGCACCCCCGCCGGACCCGGCTCCCCCGGGAGCCGGGCCCCATATCCTCGAACGGAACACCATGCTGGACGTCACCCATGACGAACTGCTGCGCCGGGCCAAGGCACTCGACCTGCCCGCGCGGCACCACATCGACGGGAGGGACGAAGCCGGGGGAGGGGCGACGTTCGCGGTCGTCTCGCCCCGCGACGGGCAGATCCTCACCCACGTCCCCGACGCGGGGACGGCCGAGGTCGACCACGCCGTCGCCGCCGCCCGCCGGGCCTTCGACTCCGGCCCCTGGCCGCACCTCGCCCCCGCCGAGCGCGGCCGGGTGCTCCTCCGGATCGCCGAACTCCTCGAAGAGCAGCGGGAGAGGCTCGCCCTCACCGTCAGCCTGGAGATGGGCAAGCCGATCACCGACGCCTACGACATCGAACTGCGCGCCGCCATCACCACCTTCCGCTGGTACGGCCAGCTCGCCGACAAGCTCACCGACGAGTCCCCGCACACCTCCCCCGACGCCCTCGCCCTCGTCACCCGCGAGCCCGCCGGAGTCGTCGGCGCCGTCGTCCCCTGGAACTTCCCCCTCACCCTGGCGAGCTGGAAGGTCGCCCCGGCCCTCGCCGCCGGCTGCACCGTCGTACTGAAGCCGTCCGAGTCCTCCCCGCTGTCCGCCCTGCTGCTCGGCCGGATCGGCACGAAGGCCGGTCTGCCGCCGGGTGTGCTCAACGTCGTCACCGGCGACGGCCCCACCGCGGGCCGGGCGATCGGCCTGCACCCCGACGTGGACGTCCTCGCCTTCACCGGCTCCACCGCCGTCGGCCGCCACTTCCTGCGCTACTCCGCCGACTCCAACCTCAAGCGCGTCTGGCTCGAACTCGGCGGCAAGTCACCGAACATCGTCCTGCCCGACGCCCCCGACCTGGACCGGGCCGCCGCCACCGCCGCCTGGGGCATCTTCTTCAACCAGGGCGAGATGTGCACGGCACCCTCCCGGCTCCTCGTCCACTCCTCGATCGCCGAACGCGTCACCGAGACCGTCGTACGAAGGGCCCGGGAACTGCGCGTCGGCGACCCGCTCGACCCGGCCACCGAGATGGGAGCCCTGGTCGGCGAGGCCCACCTGGGCCGCGTCCTCGACCACATCGCCACCGCCGGGGCCGAGGGCGCCCGGCTGCGCACCGGCGGCGAGCGCACCCTGACCGCGACCGGCGGCAGCTACCTCGGCCCCACCGTCTTCGACGCGGTCACCCCCGGGATGCGCCTGGCCCGCGAGGAGGTCTTCGGCCCGGTGCTGTCGGTCCTCGCCTTCGACGAACTCGACGAGGCGGTACGGCTCGCCAACGCGACCGAGTACGGACTCGCGGCCGGGCTGTGGACCTCCGACCTGTCCACCGCGCACCGGGTCTCGCGGCAGCTGAAGGCGGGCACGGTCTGGGTCAACTGCTACGAGGAGGGCGACCTGACCGTCCCCTTCGGCGGCATGAAGCAGTCCGGCAACGGCCGGGACAAGTCCGTCCACGCCCTGGAGAAGTACACCGAGCTCAAGACGACCTGGATCCAGCTGTGACCCGCCCCCTGATCGCCATCCCCGCCCGCTTCAGCGCGACCACCTCCGCCCTGCGGTACGCGGCCGAGGTCAACGCCCGCGCCCTGATCGAGGCCGTGTGGCGGGCCGGCGGCGAACCCGTAAGCCTCCACCCCGCGGACACCGGCGTGGCCGACCGGCTCGCCCGCTTCGACGGCGTCCTGCTCCCCGGCGGCGGCGACCTCGCCCCGCACCGCTACGGCGCGACCGACACCCACGACACCGTCTACGACGTCGACGACCTCCAGGACGCCTTCGACCTCCGGCTCGCCCGCCACGCGCTGGAGTCGGGCCTGCCCCTGCTCGCCGTCTGCCGCGGCCTGCAGGCGGTCAATGTGGCCCTCGGCGGCAGCCTGGAGCAGGACATGGGCGGCCCGGAGCGGGAGCACCGCCACCTCGCCCACCCGGTACGGATAGGGCGCGGCACCCTGCTGGAGCAGGCCACCGGCGCGGAGAAGGCGGACGCCTCCTGCTACCACCACCAGCGCGTCGACCGGCTCGGCAGCGGACTGACGGTCACGGCGACCGCCGAGGACGGGACCGTCGAGGGCCTCGAACTCGCGGCTGCCCCGGGCTGGTTCACGGCCGTGCAGTGGCACCCGGAGGACACGGCGCACCGGGACCCGGCCCAGCAGGCACTCTTCGACGCCCTGGTACGAGCCGCCCGGAGCCGGGCCTGAGCACGGCCCCCGAGTTCACGCCTTGGGCCGCCGCCCGCTGCGCCGGGGGGCGGGCTCGGCGCCGTCCAGCAGCTGCCGGCGCCGCTCCTCGCCGTGCTCCTCCACCTGGAGGACGACCTGCCGCAGCCCCTCCGCGAGGCTGCGGCACCCGTCGTCGTCCAGCCGCGCGGTGACGAACGCCTCCTCCTCGTTGAACTCCGGGAACACCCGCCGCATCAGGTCCTCGCCCTTGTCGGTCAGGCTCAGCAGGACCAGCCGGCCGTCCTGCGGATGCCCGGCCCGGCGCAGCAGCCCGCGCGACTCCAGGGTGCGCGCCACGCCCGTGAGCGTGCCCTTGGAGATCCCGGCCTCCTCCGCCACGTGCCGGGTCTCCGACTCGCCCCACACCCACACCACCCACAGGACCACGAACGCCGTCCAGGTCAGGTCCGAGCCGCGCAGCACGGAGTTCTCCAGGTGCTGGCGCACCGCCGAGGCGGCCCGGTAGATGTTGGCCACGGCCGCCATCTGTTCCCGGCGGATCGGGATGCCGCCGAGCTTCTCCGAGACGAGCCTCTCGGCTTCGGTGATGGATCGCTGGCCGGGCACGGGCGCTCCTTCGGGTCGCTGAGCGGACACCGCACGGCCGGGGCCGGCCGTGGATGATCGTTCGGACTCAAAGTGTACGGACGTCTCCCGCGTGGCCGATGCCCCTGGGGCTGGGGCTGGGGCTGGGGCCGGGGTGCGGGGGCCGGGGGTCGGAGCCGCCCGCGCGGCAACATAACCTTTCCGCACCTGCCCGCCCGATGCCCGAGGAGCCCCCATGCCCGCCGCCGGCCCCCGTGTCCTCTACGTCACCGACCTGGCGTACCCGGCCCGCGGGCGGCGCTACTGCGACGAGGACATCTTCCTGACCTCCCGGCTGCGCGAGCACTTCGACCTGGCGCTCTGCCATCCGCCGGCCGCGACGGCGCTGATGGACGGCTTCGACGCCGTGGTGATCCGCAACAGCGGTCCGGTCCTCGGGTACCAGGAGGCGTACGACGCCTTCCGCGCGCGGGCGCTGAGCGACGGGACACGGGTCTACAACCCGCTCACCGGCCGGGCGGACATGGCCGGAAAGCAGTATCTGCTCGATCTCACCGCGGCCGGCTTCCCTGTCATCCCCACCGTGGACCGGGCCGAGGACCTGCACCTGCTGCCGGCCGCCGAACGCTATGTGGTCAAGCCCAGGCTCGGCGCGGACTCGATAGGCCTGGAGATCGTCCCCGCCGACCGGCTGCGCGACCTGGCCGACGGGACCGTGCTCGTCCAGCCGTGCGTGGACTTCGCCTACGAGGTGTCGTTCTACTTCGTCGACCACGACTTCCAGTACGCCCTGTACGCGCCGGACGCCGCGCAGCGCTGGCGGCTGGAACCCTACGAACCCACGCCCGAGGACCTGGAGTTCGCCCGGCGCTTCATCGACTGGAACGGCCTCGAACACGGCATCCAGCGCGTCGACGCCTGCCGAGCCCCGGACGGCGGTCTCCTGCTGGTCGAGCTGGAGGACCTCAACCCGTATCTGTCCCTGGACGCCCTCACGGACGACACCAGGGAGGCCTTCGTCGCCGCGATGACGAAGTCCCTGCGCCGCTTCGTCGGGAGCGGGCCCGGCCCTGTCCGACGCTGAACCGGCGCGACGCCCCTTCCGTATCTCCTCACGGGGATCGCGGAAGGAGAGCAGTGTGTCGACACCGCCCGACCCTGAACAGCCGTCCCACGGCCCGGCCCTGGAACCCGTCCGCGTCCTGCGCCTGCGGCGCTTCGACGCCCTCGCGGAGCTGATGCGGGAGATGCGGCAGGACGCCGAGGACGCCGAGGGCGCGGAGGGCGCGGAGGATGCCGAGAGCTACGAAGCCGTCGCGAACCCGCGGTGGCGCAACGTCGCCGAGGACGAGACCCAGGAACTGCCGCCCCTCGGCCACGCCCGGCACACGACACCGGTCGGCGGCCGTTTCGGCTTCGGCACCGGTCTGCGCCGGGCCGGCGTCGTGGTCGCGGTGTCCGCGGCCGCACTGGTCGGCTTCGGCTGCGCGCTGCTGCTGCCCGGCCGAGGAGACGCCGCCACCGCCGCCCCGCCCGCCGCTCCGCCCACGACCGCCCCCGCCACCCCCAGCACCACCGCCACGGCCACCTCGGCCACCGACCCGGACGGTCCGGGCACACTGCGCCAGGGCGACAGCGGCCCCGAGGTCACCGAACTCCAGCAGCGCCTGCTGGCCGTCCCGGACGTCTACCGCGGCGGCTCCACCGACGGCCACTACGACACCGTCCTCACCGAGGCCGTCGCCCGCTTCCAGCTCTGGTACGGCATCTCCGGGGACGAGACCGGGGTCTACGGCAACGACACCCGCCGGGCACTGGAGTCCCGCACGAGCCTCGACGGCGGCTGACGGGCGCACGGAGGCGTCGTACCTGGTCACCCGCTGGAATGACATCACCGCCGGATACTCGAACGCCCGGCAACGACTGCGGAAAAGCGCGGTGACCGAAATCCCCCTGTACGTCACCATGGTGCACCTGACGTACGGCTTTCTGCCGCCCTGATCCGAAGGCGTCCCCGATGAGCGGCTCCCGCATCCCGGGCCTCGTGCTGCCCGCCGTTTTCCTGATCGCCCTCGTCGTGGGCCTGTGCTGGTACTGGTGGCACCGCGACGAGGACTGACGGCCGCGCCCTACGTCTCCGCCGGAGGCACCCGGATGTCCAGGACGCACACGTCGTCCCGGCGCTCGCCCTCCAGCATCGAGCCGAGCAGCGTGTCCAGGGAGCCGGCCCCCTTGTCGTCATGGGCGAGGGCGGCCTCGGCGAGACGGGCCAGGCCCGTGTCGAGATGCTCGCCCGGCCGCTCTACCAGACCGTCGGTGAACAGCAGCAGCCGGTCCCCGGGTTCCAGCCGGCACTCCGCGGCATCGAACTTCGGGGACGTGCTCGCCCCGAGCAGGATGCCGTCGGGACGGTCCAGATAGCGCGCCTCGCCGCGGCGCACGAGCAGCGGTGGCAGGTGACCCGCCTGGGCCCACTTGAGCCGGTGCTCCTTCGGCGCGTACCGGGCGAGGACCATGGTGGCGGTCGTGTTGCTGTCCCTGGAGTGCAGCAGCAGGGTGTTCAGCCGGGCGAGCGCCCCGGTCAGCGAGGAGCCCGTGCTGACCATGCCTTTCGCGGTGAAGCGGAGCTGGGCCATGGTGGCCACGGCGTCGATGCCGTGGCCCGCCACGTCGCCGATCACGAACAGCGCGTCCTCGTCGGGCAGTTCGATGGCGCTGAACCAGTCGCCGCCGACATGGATCTCCGACCAAGCGGGCAGATAGGCGACTTCGACGCGCAGTCCGGCCAGTCGCACGGGTGCCTTCGGCAGCGGCAGCAGCGCGTGCTGGAGCCGGGTGGCCAGCGCCCGTTCGGCCTGTAGGATCCCGCGCTGCAGCAGGATGGCCCGCTCGCTCTCCACCAGCGCGAGTTCGGCGCTGCGCTGCGCGGTGAGGTCCTGTATGAAGCCGTGCACCTCGACGGGCGTGCCGTCCGGGTCCGCCACCGCTTCGGCGACGGCGCGCAGATGCCGTATGCCGGAGCCGGACCTGATCCGGAAGGGCACGTCGAACGGCTCCCCGGCGCGGACGAGTTCGGTGACGGCGTGGGACAGCGCGGGAGCGTCCTCGGGCAGCGCGAGGTCCGGCAACTGCCGGAGGCGGACCGGGCCGCGCGCGGGGTCCCGGCCCAGCAGGGCGTAGACCTGGGGCGACCAGGTCGCCTCACGGGTGGCCAGGTTCCAGCTCGCCCAGCCGAGGTTGCCCAGCCGCTGCACGTCCGCCAGCCGCTGCTCCTGCCGGGCCGTGGGGTCGTGCCGGACCCAGCTGACCAGCAGTCCGTCGCCCAGCCGCGTCGCCTGCACCGAGTACGTGGCGGTCTCCCGCACCCCGTCGACGACCTCGTGATAGGCGAACGGCTCGCCCTGGTACGGCTCCTTGCCGGCGAGCGCCGTCAAGTACCCCTGCCACAGCGGCTCGCCCGCGACCGACGGGTAGCACTCGAGGATGCGCAGGCCGAGCAGCTCACGCCCGGTCCGGCCGAGGACGTCGACGGCCCGCGGGGTCGCGGCGTCGATCCGGTAGTCCTCCACCTCGCCCGATGCGCCGCGCAGCGGGGTCAGCAGGACCGCCGCGCCCGGGAGCGCGTCGAACACCGCCTGCACCGTGTCGGCGACACCCTCGTCGGTGCGCCCCTGCGCCTGGTCGAACGCGCGCAGCCGGCCGGCGCAGAGCCGCGCGGCGGCCCGTAGGAGTTCCCGGTCGCGCGCGGTGAAGGGGCCGGCCGGCCGGCGCAGGACGCCCAGCGCCACCTCGGCCGTGCCGCCCGTCGGCACGGGCAGCCAGGCACGCGACAGCCACCGCTCGGGAGGATTCCCGATCAGCAGGTAGCGGTCCCGGTCCGTGGCGAAGTCCTCCAGCCAGCGCGGCTCCCGGGCTCGCAGCGCGTCCAGCGCGGCGACTCCGCTCAGCGGCGGCACATGGCGCCACTGGCCCGCGAAGGTCTCGTCGAGGCCTGCGTGTCCGACGAGTTCGAGTCCGCCGTCGGGCCGCAGCGCATAGAGCACGACGGCGTCGGCGCCCACGTCCGGACCGAGGTGTGCCAGCAGTGACCCGGCGAGTTCCTGCGGCGAGTCGACGCGTACCAGGGCCTTGCCGAGACGGGCGAGGACCTCGGAGCGCTCGTCGGTCCCGGCGGCCGGGGTGTCCCATGGGGCGCTCCCCTCGGGCCGGACGGGACCGGACCCGGTGCCGGCCGCGACCCCGGTGGAGTCCGTGGCGTCGCAGGCGTGGGCCAGGGGCGGCATCAGCGCGCCGAGCGTGAGCAGGCACTCCTCGACGAGGGTGCGGTGTCCGGTCCTGGCGCGTTCGACGAGTTCCTCGTGCGCGGTGTCCGGGGAGCAGCCCGTCATGGCCATCAGCGCACCCTTGGCGCGCTCCAGTACCGCCGAGGTCGCCGTCTGCTCCCGCAGCAGGTCAATCTCCGCCCGCTGTCTGGCCACCACCCTGGCCAGCGCCGCCAGGTCGGGGACGGTGCCACTCTGCGCCGGTGGTGCGGGCTCACTCGTCACGAAGCGAGCATCGCACACCTGGGTCCGTCCGCTCATACCTCTGGGAATCGAGGCCTGTGGGCATCCGGCTTCGCTCCGCCGGCCGGTGACCGGCAGGTCAGCGACCGGTGCTGTGTCCGACGAGGGCCTCGGTGACCGCTCGGACGCTGCGCGCGATGTGCTGCAGCTGCATGACCTCGGCTGCGTACAGCTTGATCGTGTGCTCGATGACCGACTCGGGTATCCCCAGCACGGGCAGCTCGGCCCGCGCGGTCTGCAGCGCCGTCCGTGCCACCCGGATCTCGTGCTGGACCTGGATCTGCGCGTGCCGGGCGAGCAGCACGGGGTGACGGATGAGCGCCGGATAGCTGGCGTAGCGGGCCGGTACCAGCTCGCGCAGCCACTTGGCAGCCGAGCGCTCCCAGTCATAGCTGCCGGGCGTCTTGACCTGGCAGGGCCAGTCCTGGCTGATGCGCGTGGTGGTCGTCAGGGTCATGATCATCGCTTCCGGGTGTGCGGTGTGCGGCGTCGTGAGGGGTGGTCCGACGGATTCTGGGGCGGCCCCGGTCTAGGGGATGACCGGGGCCGCCACCACGGGCGAGCCGCGCAGGCGTCGCCCGACCGAACACCCCTGGCACCGACGTGGGTAGGGACGGCGGCTGGGGGTGTCCGTTCTGGGGCCCCGGGCGTCGGGCGCCGGCGCGGCGGGTGGTGCTGCGTGCGCATGGGCGGTCCGTCGGCTTTCTCGGGGCGGGTGCGATCCGTGAGCAGTATTTATATATGCCGTCGCCTTTGCAAGACGTATGAAAACATTCATGCGCGATATGAGGTGAATGATCCCCGTACAAGGCTTTGTGGACGAAAGGGGAGGGAACCGCCGGGTCGGTGGCGGTCGGACCGGTGTCAGTCCTTGAGGAAGAACTGGTGCTGCTCGGCGACCTGCTCGTAGTCCTCGAGGCGGGCCTGGGTGCGCTCCGGGTCGGCGTCGGTCATGGCCTGGAGCAGCGCGGCGGACATCACGTTGGGCGCGGCATAGGAGTCGAAGACCAGGCGGGAGCCGGTGCCGGTGGTGAAGGTGACGTCGGCCTCGTCGGCCAGCGGCCCGAGCGCCAGGTCGGTGATCAGGGCGACCCGCAGGCCCGCGCCGCGCGCGACCCGGATCGCGGTCAGCGTCTCCTGCGCGTGCCGCGGCATCCCGAACGCCAGCACCCAGGTGCCGCCCGCCTCGCGCGACTGCAACAGCGCGTCGTAGGCGACGGTGCCGCCCCGGGTCACCAGCCGTACGTCGGGGTGGATGCGGCGGGCGGCGTAGGCGAAGTACTCGGCCAGCGACACGGAGATGCGCAGCCCGAGCACGGTCAGCGGGGTCGACCGGGACAGCTCGCGGCCGAGCCAGATGACCCGGTCGGGGTCGGCGAAGTCGCGCCGGAGGTTCTCCAGGTTCTGGATCTCGGCGTCGACGGCGGCCTGGAGTTCGTTGCTGCGGTCCTCGTCGGCCGCGCCGGGACCGCCGGCGAGGGTGCGCAGGGCGATCGACTGGAGCTTCTCCCGTAGCGCGGGGTAACCGCTGAAGCCGACCGCGGCGGCGAACCGGGTCACCGACGGCTGGCTGACGCCCACCCGCTCGGCGAGATCGGTGATCGACAGGAACGCGGCCTCGGTGATGTGCTCGATCAGGTACTGGGCGATGCGGCGCTGCCCCGGGGACAGCCGCGGGCCGTCGAAGAGCTCCCTGAGCTGGGAGGTCGGTGCAGCTACCGCCTCCGGAACGGTCTTGCCCGAGGTGATCGCGGACGCCTGCGCGCGTGCATGCTGCGGCGATGACACCGGTGCGCCTCCTTTGTCTCCCACGAAACCTCAACATAGCTCACGGACCGTGGTGACCAGGGGTTGTGCGAGAGCTCCGGATCGGCTCCGAGACGGACGCACGGTTTGCGGTGCGGACCTGCCCCCCGGGTCAGCGTCGGTAGATCGTGATCGAGTGACCGACTTCGTCGATCCGATGAGCAGTCTTGATCAATTCGGCCAGTTTTCCGCGTGCCTTGGCGACCCATGAGTCCGACACCACCAGCAGCCCGTGCACGTCGTCCTCCGGCACCTTGCGCGGATCGGACGCGTGGACACCGTAGTACGACGGCACGGCACTGCCCTTGTACACGAGCCAGACCCGTTCGCCCCGGTACCGCCGCTCCAGCCGGTCGGCGAGCCGGCCCAGGTCCTGGCCCCAGTCCACGTTGGAGTCGTGCAGCCGCAGATGGGTCTTCGCCGGTCCGCCGAACGCCTCGTTGGAGTACGGCAGGTAATACGGGTACGTCCGCAGCGAACTGACGGCGACGAAGGCCACCAGCGCCCCGGCCGCCACCGGCACCCACCGCCACCGCACGGCGAGCACGCAGCCGCCCGCGACCGCGAGGAACATCGGCATGAACAGGGCGTACCGCGTGCCGAAGTCCCGCGACCCGGTCATCGCCGCGGCCAGCAGCACGGCGGGCGGGACGAGCAGATACGGCGCGGCGGGCCGCAGCCGCCGTACCGCGACGACCACCACGGCGCCCGCCGCCCACAGCGCGAGCATGCCCAGCGGGGTCTTCACCAACAGGGCGGCCGGGAGGTAGTACCAGAGCGAGCCGGTGTAGAGGCGGCCGAACAGATAGCCCTGCCAAGGAAGGTTCTCCAGGCCGAACTGGGCACGCATCCCGGCCCGGAACGCCCCCGGGAACGGCATGAGTTCGACCAGGCGCTCGTGCAGCCCGCGGATGACCGGCACCGGCTCGGCGGGGGAGAACCGCAGCCGCGGGTCGATGGCGAGATACGTCGCCCATACGACGGCGACCGCGACGAGCGCCACCACGGCCGCGCCCGCCAGACCGAGCGCGAGAGCCCTGCGGCGCTCGGCGCGACCCTCCGGACGGCGGGCGTGCCACACGGACACCAGGGCCAGCGCCATCAGCACCGGAATCGCGGGCAGCGCGCTCATCTTGGTGGCCACCCCCGCCCCGAGCGCCGCACCGGCGAGCGGCAGATACGGTCCGGGCCCGCGGCGGGCCCGCCACACCAGCCACGCCGACGTCAGCACGAACCCGGCCGTGGGCACGTCCAGCGTGGCCAGCGAACCGTGCGCGACGACATCGGGGGAGAAGGCGTACAGGGCCAGGGCCGTCAGCCCGGCCGCCGTACCGGCGACCTCGCGCGCGAACGCCAGGACGACCAGCCCGAACAGCATCGTCAGCGCGATCACCGGCAGCCGGGCCCACAGCATCAGCCGCCACGGGTCGTTCCCCGACTCGTACAGCAGATGCCGCCCCACCTGCCCCTGACTGCCGGGGAACGAGGCGTCGTAGTGCGGGTCGGCGACCGCCACCCCCGCCATGATCACGAGTTTGCCGAGCGGCGGGTGCTCGGGGTTGTAGCGCAGCCGATGCTCGTGCAGATAGTCGGTGGCCGTGGCGACGTACACCGGTTCGTCGATCGTCGGCGTCTGCTGCGCCGCCGCGGTCACCATCGCCACGGCCATCTGGGTGAGCATCAGCACCACGAGGAGCGGCACCAGCCACCGCCGGCGCCGCCGCAGGCCGTCGTACAGGCGGGCGGGCGCAGCCGCCCACTGTGCCTGCTGTCCACCGCCGTCACGGACCTCGGGATCGAGGACCGGTTGCTGTTCCCGCGCCATCATCCGCCCTGCGCCGACAGCCACCGCAAGGTGGCGGGAGCGATCAGTCGCCGTGTCATGGCCTTACTGTCGCAGCGCTCCCGCCGCCAGGCGCGTCACCGCTTCACGAGTCGTACCGACAGACCCTCTGCCGTATAGACCGGTACGGCCCGGAGCCGGTCGGAGTTCACCTCGACGCGGTCGAACTGACCGCGCAGCAGCGGAACGTCCACGACCGGCAGCGTGCTGCCCGCGGCCGGCGGGTGCTCGGCGTCGAGGCGCAGCGACAGCACGGTGCCCCGGCCCAGCACCGCCCGGTGCTTGACCACGAGGGGCGCCTTGCGGCCGGCGCGCAGGCTGAGCTCCAGCGTGCCGGAGTCCTGTGTGTAGACACCCCGCACCCGCACGCGCTCGCACACCCGCAGCGTTCCGCCCGAGACCCGCACGTCACCGTGGCCCAGCGCGTCCTCCGCCCCGGCCACCAGCGTGCCCGCGGCCAGCACGGTCCCGCCCGTGTACCGGTTGCGGCCGGTCAGCGTCAGCGTGCCGGTGCCCCTCTTGGTCAGAGCGCCGCACCCGTCGATGTCGTTGCGCCAGCTGTCGGCGGCGGCGAAGCCCCCGGCGGCCGCGTCCAGCGTGACCGTGACGTCGGAGTCGAAGGCGCCGTAACCGTCCGCCGCCGCGAAGAGGTTGAGCCGGCCCCACTGCTCGGCGCCGTCGAGCAGCACGTACCCGGAGGGCAGCCCGGTGGTGCGCAGCACCTCGCGCCGCTGCGCCGCGTCGAGGTACGGCAGCCGCGTCTCCAGCAGCACCTCGGCACCCTTGGGCACGGTCAGGGGCAGGTCGCGGCCGTGCCGGGTCAGTACATAGGTCAGCCGGGGCGTGGCGGCCTCGGCGTTGGCCTCGCGGTCGGCGTACGGGTCGCTGTCCGGGCCGGCCGAGTGCGCATAGGCGTACAGGGTGTCGTCCGTCGTCCCCGTCCGCTGCTCGAAGTAGGCGAGGGCCTGGGCCCGCGCCGCCGCCTTGAGGCCGGCGTTGGCCGGGTCGGCGAGCGTCGCGGCGGCCAGCGCCGTGGCCATCACCCGGCCGCCGATCACGTCCACGGTGTTGTGCATACCGGCCACGATCCGGGTGTGGCTGAGCTCCAGGGCCCGGGTCACCAGCTCCTGGAACCGCTCGGGGACCGCGTACGCGTACGCCAGTCCCGCCAGGTGGAAGGCGTTGGTGTGCCCGCTCGGGAAACCGCCGTCGTCGGTGGGGGACGTGCTGCGCTGGCGCAGCAGCTGCGGGGCGACCACCACGTCCGACTCGTAGACCGGGTACCCGAGCGCGTCGGTCTTCCCGGTGTCGACGACCTCGCTGTCCTCGTTCATCCGCCACGGACGCGGGTACTGGTAGGCGTACTTGGCGGGGTTGCCGGAGGCGTACGGGCCGCGCACCGTGTCGACCAGTTCGGCCACCTTGCCCAGCGCGGAGTCGTACGCGCCCGCGCCGAGCGCCGAACCCGCCGGGGCACCGGCCGGTACCGCGTCGCTGATCGTGGTCGCGGGAGTGCCGTCGGGCGCGCTCGTGATGGACGTGACCGCCTTGGCGCCCGCCTTGTACAGATCGGCCAGCGGGCCCAGGCCGGCGATCATGGCGTAGCTCTGGTGCTGCCGGTCGTAGACGAAGGCCTCCTTCGCCTGGGCGTCCGTGCGCCGGCGCGTGACCCGGGCGCAGTAGCGCATGTTGGCGCTCAGCACCTCGGGCCGCAGCGCAGTGCCGGTGTTCCAGGCGGAACCGGTCTTCCACACCTGGGCGAAGCCGCCGAGGACGCGCACCACCGCGTTGGTCTCGGGCGTCAGGTTGGCGATGACGTTGGTCTTGTAGTCGTCGACGAACGCGGCGGCGGTGGTCGCGGCCTTGGCGTCGGCGGCGGACAGCCAGCCGACGAAGGTCGGGGCCGTGAGCACCCCGGCGGACGCGCCCAGCGAGGTCCTGAGGAAACCACGTCGGCTCACGGCGAGTCCACGGGACGACGCGTCGCAGCGGTGCCCGGCTGATGACGGCATGCGTGTGCCTCTCTGGAGTTCTTCGGCCATGCGGCCGGGGGAGACCCACGTGAACGACGGGGGTGGGAGATGCTGTTCGGGTTTTGTCGGTCCCGTGGGAAAGAAGTTGAACGAGCGAATATCTAGGGCCGGTTCGTGTCCCGTCGGCCAGGGACCGGTGACCGGTACGTGGCCCGCGTGTGAACGGCGGCCCCGCGATTCACAGAAACGCACGCGCCAGTGCCAACGCGCCCTCCACCGGCGGCACTTGCAGGGGCCGCGGCCGGGCGCCCGGCAGGGCTTCGGCGAGCGCGGTGGCGAAGGCGTCGTACAGGCGCGGCTGGGTGAGGATCGTGCTGCCCGCAACCACCACGTGGTCGACGGCGAGACCGCGTTCGGCCAGCCGCACGACGAGTGCCGCGAGCGAGCGGCCCCCGGCGGCGATCACATCGCGGGCGAGGAGCGAGCCCGCCTCGGCGGCCGCGAAGACGACCGGGGCGTGCCGGCCCCACTGCGCGGACACGTCGGCGGCGCTCTCCAACGCCGCACCGAGCGCGGGGACTTCGGCCACGCCGAACGCGGCGACAAGACCCGCGGCCAGTGCGTCGGGTGCCTCCCCGCGGTCGTGGGCGGCCCAGACGGCCCGCGCGGCCTCACGGACGAGTCCGGCCGCGCCGCCCTCGTCACCGAGGACCGCGCCCCAGCCGCCCACCTGCACGGCGAGGCCGTCGGCGCGCCGGCCCACGGCCACCGAGCCGGTGCCGGCGACCAGGCCCACGCCCTTGATCAGGCCGGCCGCGGGGACGAGGAGTTCGGCGTCGCCCACGACCGTGACGGGAACGTCCAGGAGATCCCGCAGCGGGGTACGGATCGCCGCACACTGGCGGGGGGTCTCGCAGGCGTGCCCGCCGATGGCGAGGGCGGCGGGGCGGGCGCCCGCGGGCAGCGCCTCCCGGAGCAGCGCGGCCAGCCAGCCGGCGGCGGCCCCGGGGTGGTGCGGCCGCCAGCCGCTGCTCGTACGGACGTGGTCGGCGACCGTGCGGTCCCCGGCCACGGCACGGAGATGGGTCTTGGTGCCGCCCACGTCGATACCGACCACGAGAGGGCACGAAGGGAGTGCGTCCTGCACGGATCCTCTTTCGTCGTTGCAGTAGCCGCGACGGCGGGCGAGCCAAGTCCGGACAGGGGAAGGCGAACAACTAGGGAAGCCCCGGGACGGGCCTCTGACGGAACACGGCAGGCGAGTACCGTGAAGTTCGTTAGGAAACTAACTAACGAAGTATGGTGCGTCAAGAGGCAGTCCATCGCCGCATCCCCGGGGCGGATCGAACCGATCGGCCGACCGGGGAGCGCGGCCCTCGACCCGTGTGGGGGAACTGTGGAACAAGACGTGGCGGACGCCCCCCGCCTGACCGAGAGCGCGAGCTCGGTCTTCTCCGTGCTGGCCCAGGCGGGCAGCGCGACCCGGCCACAGCTCGCGAGCCTGGCGGGCCTGTCCAAACCGACGGTGTCCACCGCCGTCTCGGAGCTGGAGAGCGCCCGGCTCGCCGCCCATTCCGGCACCGCGTCCAGCGGCACCGGCCGTACCGCCGCCGTCTACCGGCTCGGACCGGCCGCCGGCGCCGTCCTCGCCGTCGACCTCGGCCCGGCCCTCACCCGGGTACGCGGCTGCGCCCTGGACGGCACCCTGCTGGCCGAGGCCACCGGTCCCCGGCGGGACGCGGCCGATGTCGTACGCGAGACCCTCGTCGCGCTGCCCGCCGGCACCCCGCTGCGCACCATCGTCGTCGCCGTCGGCGATGTCACCACGCAGGGGGAGGGCACGCGGGTGCGCCCCGCGACCGCCAAGGCCGGCCCCGTCTTCGACGCCATGGCCGTGGCGCTGCCGCCGGGCGTCCCCGTCCACCTGGAGAACAACGTCAACTGCGCCGCGCTCGCGGAGTTGCACGAGGGCGCCGCCCGCGGCCGTCACAGCTTCGGCTATCTGCGGATCGGCGTCGGCATCGGCCTCGGCATCGTCGTCGGGAGCCGGGTGCTGCGCGGGGCCAACGGCGCCGCCGGCGAGCTGGCCCGGCTGCCCTATCCCTGGGCCGAGGGCCGCGAGCCGCGCCAGGAGGCCCTGGAGGAGTACATCGGCGCACGCTCCCTCCTGCGCCGGGCCGCCGAGGCCTGGCAGGACACCGACGGGCCCTGCCCGGACACCGCCGAGCGGCTGTTCGCGCTGGCCGGGCAGGGCCGGGCCACGGCCCGCGCCGTCGTGGCCCGCCATGCCGCGGACATCGGCCGGCTCGCCGCCGCCGTGGTCGCCGTGCTGGACCCGGGACTGATCGTGCTCGGTGGCAGCACCGGCGCGGACCCGCAGCTCCTGCCGGGTGTACGGGCCGAGTTGGCGCGGCTGAGCTGGCCCACCGAGGTGGTCAGCAGCACGGTCGGGGACCTCGGCACCGTCGTGGGCGCCGCCCGGCTCGCGGTCGCCCGGGGAGTCCAAACCGTGACCGAGGCCGCGCACACGAAGGATTGACGGCCTCCGACTCGGTCTGCCAATGTCCGGACAAGCGCTTTCTAAGTCGGCCGGGACGCCGACTCGGGGTGAGCGTTCCCGCCCGTACGACGTACGGCAGCCGCGCGAGGGCGTGCTCGCACGGCGACGGCCACGGTGGCCGGGGATCCCACCCGCCAGGACGGTGCGGCCGGGCGAGGCCGTGCCCCCGGAAGGCGCATCCCATGAAACTCGCACCCGTGCCGCAGCGACCGGCCGGGAAATCCGTCACGCACCTCCAGGGAGGACCCGGTGGGTCACCAGATCTCACGCAGAACCCTCTTCCGCACCGCGGCGGACTCGCTGCCGCCGGCGCGCTCGGCGGCACCCTCGGCGCCTGCTCCGGCGGCACCGGAGCCGGCAGCACCAACAGCAAGCTGACCATGATCTGGTGGGGCAGCGACGACCGGCACGCGGCGTACAAGAAGGCGCTGACCTACTTCCAGCAGAAGAACCCGAAGATCAAGATCCAGGAGACCTACTCCGGCTACGACGGGTACTTCGACAAGTTCAACACCAACATCGCCGGCGGCTCCGCCCCCGACCTGCTCCAGATGGACACCGCGCTGGTCGCCCAGTACGCCCGCAAGGGCGTCCTCGCCCCGATCGACGAGTACGTCGGCAAGACCCTCGACCTCACCGGCTTCTCCAAGACGCTGCTCGCGGCCGGCACGGTCGACGGCAAGCTGTACGGCGTTCCGTCCGGCATCGGCGTCAACCAGCTCACCGTCAACCGGACCGGCCTGGAGAAGCTGGGCCTGAAGCTGCCGGACCGCGAATGGACCTGGGCCGACCTGAAGAAGATCGCCCAGGACGTCTACAAGAAGAGCGGCGGCAAGACCTACGGCGTCGACGACGGCGGCGGCTCCACCCTCCAGTGCTTCGAGATCTTCGCCCGGGAGAAGGGCCAGCAGTTCTTCTCCGACGACGGCAAGAAGCTCGGCTTCACCTCCGACACCCTCCAGGAGTGGTGGGAGTACTGGGCCGAGATGCGCAAGACCCATGCTTCCCCGCCGCCGGCCGTCACCTCCGCCGCGCACAACGACCTCACCAAGAACGCGGTCGTCATCGGCAAGGCCCTGTTCACCTTCGACTCCGGCGTCTACGGCGCGGGCGGCTCCATCACCAACGCCCAGCTGGACTTCCTGCCCACCCCGCAGGGCGACTTCTCCGGCGCCCGCGAGGGCAACTTCGTCAACGGCGGTGTGCTGCTGAGCGCCACCAAGGCCGGCAAGAAGGTCGCCGACGCCGTGAAGATCATGTCGTTCTTCGCGCAGGACGCCACGGCGATCAAGGACATGCAGCTGCTGCGCGGCATCCCGCCGACCGCGAAGGCCCGCGACCTGATCGCCTCCGGCCTGACCGAGACGGACAAGCTGAACATGGCGAACGCCGACTACATCTCCCAGCGCGTCTCGAAGGCGTCCAACGCCCTGCCCGCTCCGGTGCCGCCGCCGCAGGGCGCCGACCAGATCTGGGACCTGCTGTTCCAGTCCAACCTCGCTGTCGCCTTCGGCAAGAAGACGATCAAGGCACAACTGGGCGAGTTCTTCGACCAGGCGGCGGGAATCCTGGGCGGCTAGCGGCTCCGCCGGAATTGCCGCGAAAGGCTGGCGCCGCGATGTGCCGTCGATCCGCTGACGGCACCGTCGTGGCTGGTCGCGCAGTTCCCCGCGCCCCTTCGGGGGCGCGGCAGTGCACCAAATGAATGAAGTACCCGACAGGGCCAGGGAGAATGAGAATGACCACCGCGCAGACCGACGCGGTCGTGAAGGAGCCGTCGGGTTCCGCGACCCCGTCCGACCAGCGGGAGCGCGACCGTATGCGCCGTCGCCTCGCCAGACGGCGGGGCGGAGGGTGGTGGCCGTATCTCTTCCTGGCCCCCTGGTTCATCGGGCTGTTCGGCCTGACGATCTACCCGATGCTCGACTCGCTGTACCTCTCCTTCACCGACTTCGACCTGCTGACACCCGCGCAGTGGGTCGGCCTGGACAACTACCAGCACATGTTCGGCGACGACCCGGTCTTCTGGGACTCGGTGCACGCCACCCTCCTGTACGTCGTCGTCTCCGTGCCGCTCAAACTCGCGCTCGCCCTCGGCGTGGCGATGCTGCTCAACCGCGACCTGAAGGGGATCGGCCTGTACCGGGCCGCCTTCTACCTCCCCTCGCTGCTCGGCGGTGCGGTGGCCATCGCCATCGTGTGGCGTCAGGTCTTCGGCGGTGACGGTCTGTTCAACGACTTCCTCGGCTGGTTCGGCATCAAGGGCCAGGACTGGATCTCCAGCCCCGACAGCGCGCTCTACACGCTCGTCCTGCTGGCCGTCTGGCAGTTCGGCACGCCGATGGTCATCTTCCTCGCCGGCCTCAAGCAGCTGCCGAAGGACGTCTACGAGGCCGCCGCGATCGACGGCGCCAGGCCCGTCACCCGGTTCTTCCGCATCACCCTGCCGCTGCTGACGCCGATCGTCTTCTTCAACGTGGTCCTGCAGATCATCGACGCGTTCAAGACGTTCACCCCCGCCTTCGTGATCAGCAACGGCTCGGGCGGACCGCTCAACTCGACGATGCTCTACTCCCTCTACCTGTACAAGAAGGGCTTCACCGACCTCCAGATGGGCTACGCCTCGGCGCTCGCCTGGGTGCTGTTCCTGGTCATCGCGGGCTTCACGGCGGTCAACTTCATCGCCGGCCGCTACTGGGTCCACTACGACGACTGAGCGAGGAGTTCTTCGATGTCCGCCCTGACCCCGAACGCATCGCCGCTGCACAAGCTCCGCTCGGCGACCGGCGCCCGCCGCATCTTCATCCACACGGTCCTCATCGGCGTGGCGATCGTCATGCTGTACCCGTTGCTGTGGATGCTCAGCAGCTCCCTCAAGCCCGACACCGAGATCTTCACCCACCCCGGCCTCATCCCGAACGCGCTGCGCCCGGCCAACTACTCCGAGGGCTGGAGCGGCTCCGGCAACTCCTTCTCCCTCTACATCACCAACTCACTGATCGTCACGATCGGCGCGGTGATCGGCAATGTGATCTCCTGCTCGCTGGCCGCCTACGCCTTCGCGCGCTTCGAGTTCCGCGGCAAGAAGCTCTGGTTCGGCCTGATGCTCGGCACGCTCATGCTGCCCACGCAGGCCGTCCTGATCCCGCAGTACACGATCTTCTACAACCTGACCTGGATCAACACCTATCTGCCGCTGATCGTCCCGAAGTTCCTCGCGGTGGACGCCTTCTTCATCTTCCTGATGGTCCAGTTCATCCGCTCCATCCCGCGCGAGCTGGACCAGGCGGCCATGATGGACGGTGCCAACCCCCTGCAGATCTACTGGAAGATCATCCTGCCGCTGATGAAGCCGGCCCTGGTCACCACCACGATCTTCACCTTCATCTGGACCTACGACGACTTCCTGCACCAGCTCGTCTACCTCCAGCAGAACGACCGCTTCACCGTCCCCCTCGGCCTGACCCTGTTCCTGGACAAGACCAGCGGCTCCTCCTACGGCGCGATGTTCGCCATGTCGACCCTCGCGCTGCTGCCGACCCTGATCTGCTTCCTGATCTTCCAGAAACGGCTGGTGGAAGGCCTCGCGACCAGCGGAATGAAGGGCTGAGACCACGTGAGCACCCCCGTGCGCCTCCCGCGCCAGCGCGGCCCGCTGCACGACCTGCCGGACACCCCCGAGGCGTACGACGCCGTCCTCGCCGACGTCGCCGAGCAGGCCCTGTCCCGCCTCACCCCGGACGGCAGCCTCGAACACCCCGGCGCCCTCGACGACATCGGCGACACCTCGCTCGGGATCACCTCGCTGCTGGCCCTGGCCTGGCAGCGGGGCCGGGACCCGCGTCTGCCGGAGGCCGTACGGCGCAGCCTCGCCTTCCATCTGCGCGAGCGGGTGTACACCGAGGACAACCCCGGCTATCCGAACCTGAGGATCCGCGACTCCCGCCTCCCGTACGCCCGTTACGTCCTGGAGACGGGCGCGCACCCCATCGGGGACTGGCCCAGCACGGTGTGGGCCCTGCTCCAGCTCGTCAACCTCCTGGATACCGGCGAGGGCCTCATCGAGGACGAACAGCGCCGTGAACTGGTCGAGTTGGGCCGGGGATACTGGCGATGGCTGACCGAGGCCACCTTCTTCAACCCGCAGGAGGCCGGCAACCAGGCGATCGGCTGTGTGGTCGGCGGACTGATGCTGGCCCGGCACCTCCCGCCGGAGGAAGGGGAGTTGCTGCGGGCACGGGCACTCGCCCTGTACACCGCAGAGATCCGCGCCCACCGGGTCCGCGACCGGGGCGCCCTGCTGCCCCCCGAGCACGGCGGGGCGTACGACAACAACTACGGCCCGATCTCCCTCTCCTTCCTCGCCCAGGCCCACCGCGTCACCGGCGAGGAGGTCTTCGCCGACGACGGCGACGCCCTGGCCCGCTACATCGACGCCCGGCTGCCCGGCGGCGGCTTCGACAACGGCGGCCCCCGCTACAGCGAGCAGCACTCCGGTTTCGAGTCGGTCCTCGGCCTGCGCTACTTCAGCGGCCGCATCGGCTCCGACCTGGGCCGCTACCGGGGCGACACCCGCTGGGGCCGGCACGCGGTCCAGCCGGACGGGGGAGTCGACGGCCACTTCGCGTGGATGCTGGTCTGGCAGATCCAGGACACCTCGCGCTGGCACCGCACGCCGTCCTCCTCGACCACTCGGCACCAACTGCGCGCGGGCACGGTCTCGGTGGCCTTCGACGGCCGGATGACCCCGTCGCTGATCGAGGCGGCCGGGACGTACTACCTGCCCGCGGCGGTCGGCAGGCAGCACGGCTTCGGCCCCGTCACCGACGGTTTCCTGCTGTGCCGCCCCCTGGGCGAGGTCCGCGTCCGGGACGTACGCGCCGACGGACTGACGGCCAAGCTGGTCACCAAGCCGGTCGTCGGCCGCGACCATGTGCTGCGCCATGTGCGGTCCCTGTACGTCACGGACGGCACGAGCCTGTGGGTGACCGTGGCGGTCGAGCGGCTCGACGGGGCGCCGTATCTGCTGGCAGGGCTGCCGTACGCGGCGGACGACGGCGACCGGGTGCGCCGGGTCGCCGAGGGCGAGGTGACCTCGGCGGGCGCGCTGCGTCTGACGCACCCCGAGGCGCGGGGCGTGGACCACTTCGACGCCCGTGCCGAACTCACGCAGGAGCAGGCTGCGTTCGCGCTCGCCGCCGACCCGCGCGGCTACGGCAACCCCGACGAGGGCTGGCGGCATCTGGTGAGCTCGACGGCCCTGGAGGCGGGCCCGGCGGCGGGCGGACCGGAGGACCTGCACGTCTTCGCCGTACGGTACGGACCCGGTGACACCTTCGTTCCCGCCTTCGAAGCCGGGGACCAGGGCCTGACCGTCCGTACCGAGGCCTTCACCGCGTTGATCGGCGAGGCGGCGGGCGACGCCCACGGCGAGCCCGAACTGACCCTGTACACCTGAGCAGGCCGACCCGTGGCGCGGTGACCTCGGTCAGGGTTCTTCCGCCCCGTGCGGCGCGGGCAGCGCGGACCGCGGCACGACCAGGTCGGCCCGGTTCCGTGTCGTCGCGATCAGGTCCGCGTTGCGCTGGTCCGTGCCCCGTACCCAGGCCACGGCGGCCTCGTGCTCCTTGCCGAACTCCTCGTGCCGGGCGACCAGTCGGCGGATCCGCTCGTCCTCGTCGATCTCGCAGAACCACACCTCGTCCAGGCACGGCCGCACCCGAGCCCAGGAACCCGCCTCCAGCAGCAGGTAGTTGCCCTCCGTCACCACCAGCCGGGCCGTCGGCGGCACCGGGATCGCGCCCGCGATCGGCTGTTCCAGCACCCGCTCGAATCCCGGCGCGTACACCACCTCGTCGCTCTCCTCGCGCAGCCGCCGCAGCAGCGCCGCGTATCCCGCCGCGTCGAAGGTGTCCGGCGCGCCCTTGCGGTCGCGGCGGCCCAGCCGGTCCAGTTCGACGTCGGCGAGGTGGAACCCGTCCATGGGGACCTGCGTCACCCAGGGTTCGCCGGTGCCGTTCAGTTCGCGGACCAGGTGTTCGGCGAGGTTCGTCTTGCCCGAACCGGGGCTGCCCGCGATGCCGAGGAGCGCGCGTGGTCCGCACTCGGCGAGGCGGCGGGCGCGGGTGAGCAGATCGTCGAAAGTCAAGGACACGCAGGAGAGTGTCGCACCGCGGTCCGTCCCCGGTTCCCGCCGTGTGGCCTTCGCCACCCACTGGAAGCCGCCCGTCGGGGGAAGGGTGCTGGGTATGACTGAGCTCGGTCTGCCCGACACCATCCTGGCCTGTCTCTTCGACCTCGACGGGGTCGTCACCAAGACGGCCGTCGTCCACGCGGCCGCCTGGAAGGAGGCGTTCGACGAGTTCCTGCGCGACTACGAGGGCGAGCAGGGCCGGCCGTTCGACGCCGACGCGGAGTACGACGAGTACGTCGACGGACGTCCACGCGCCGACGGGGTGCGGACCTTTCTCGACTCCCGCGGCATCGCACTGCCCGAGGGCGCCCCCGACGACCCGCCGGACGCCCATACCGTCCACGGCCTCGGCAACCGCAAGAACGACCTGCTCCTCGCGAAGATCCGCACCTTCGGTGTCGAGGCCTACGAGGGCACCCTGCGCTACGTCGAGGCCGTCCGCGCCCACGGGCTGCGCACCGCGATCGTCTCCTCCAGCGCCAACTGCCGTGACGTACTGCGCTCCGTCGGCGCGGAGCACCTCTTCGACGTACGGATCGACGGGATCGTCGCGAGCGAACGGAAGCTGCCCGGCAAACCGCACCCGGACACCTTCCTGGCCGCCGCCCGCGACCTCGGCGTCGAGCCCTCCGCGTCAGCCGTCTTCGAGGACGCGCTGGCCGGCATGGACGCGGGCCGCGCCGGCGGCTTCGGATACGTGGTCGGTGTCGACCGCGTCGGACAGGCCGCCGCGCTGTACGCGCACGGCGCGGACGTCGTCGTCGAGGACCTCGCCGAGCTGGGAGGCAAGCGGTGATCACCCACCGGGCGTACACGGTCGAACCGTGGGCCGTGCGCGAGACCGACCTCAACCTGGACGTCCTCGCGCAGAGCGAGTCCGTGTTCGCCCTGTCCAACGGCCATGTCGGCTGGCGCGGAAACCTCGACGAGGGCGAGCCGCACGGCCTGCCCGGCAGCTACCTCAACGGTGTGCACGAGGTGCATCCGCTGCCGTACGCCGAGGCCGGCTACGGCTATCCGGAGTCGGGCCAGACGGTCATCAACGTCACCAACGGCAAGATCCTGCGGCTGCTCGTCGACGACGAACCGTTCGACCTGCGCTACGGCCGGCTCGTCGCCCACGAGCGCACGCTGGACCTGCGCCGGGGCGTACTGGAGCGGACCTGCGAGTGGACCTCCCCGGCGGGCTCGACGGTCCGGGTGCGCTCCACGCGGCTGGTGTCGCTCACCCAGCGGGCGGTGGCGGCCGTGGCGTACCAGGTGGAGGCCGTCGGCGCGCGCTCCCGGGTGGTGATCCAGTCGGAGCTGGTCGCCAACGAGCAACTGCCCGGGCCCAACGGCGATCCGCGCGCGGCGGTCGCGCTCCACTCGCCGCTGGAGCAGGAGGACCACTTCGCCTCCGGCCGGCGGCTGCGGCTGGTGCACCGCACCCGGCGCAGCGGTCTGCGCGTGGCGGCGGCCGCCGACCATGTCGTCACCGGCCCCGAGCGGACCACGACCCGGAGCGAGAGCGACACGGACGTGGCCCGGCTGACCGTCACCGCCGTACTGGAGCCCGGACAGCGGCTGCGCGTGGAGAAGTTCGTCGCCCACGGCTGGTCCGGCAACCGCTCCCTGCCCGCCATGGCCGACCAGGTGGACGCCGCCCTCGCCGCCGCCGCGCACGACGGCTGGCAGGGGCTGCTGGACGAACAGCGCGCCTTTCTGGACGACTTCTGGGCCCGCGCGGACATCGAGGTGGACGGTGACGAGGAGATCCAGCAGGCCGTCCGCTTCGCCCTGTTCCACGTCCTGCAGGCAGGGGCTCGCGCCGAGCAGCGAGCGATCCCCGCCAAGGGGCTGACCGGTTCCGGATACGACGGGCACGCTTTCTGGGACACCGAGATGTTCGTGCTGCCCGTCCTCACCTACACCGCCCCGTCGACCGTCGCCGAGGCGCTGCGCTGGCGGCACAGCACGCTGCCCGCGGCCCGGGAGCGGGCGACCCAGCTCGGCCTGGACGGCGCCGCGTTCCCCTGGCGGACCATCGAGGGCTCCGAGGGCTCGGCGTACTGGCCGGCCGGCACTGCGGCCTTCCATGTGAACGCCGACATAGCCGACGCCGTCATCCGTTATGTCGAGGCCACGGGGGACACGGCCTTCGAGCGGGAGGCCGGTGTCGAGCTGCTGGTGGAGACGGCCCGGCTGTGGCGGTCGCTGGGCCACCACGACCCGCACGGTGTCTTCCACATCGACGGCGTCACCGGCCCCGACGAGTACAGCGCGGTCGCCGACGACAACACGTACACGAATCTGATGGCGCGCGCGAACCTGCTCGCAGCGGCCGACGCCGCCGCCCGGTATCCGCAGGAGGCGGAGCGGCTCGGCGTCGACGAGGAGGAGAGCGCCGCGTGGCGGGACGCCGCCGAGGCCGTGCACCTGCCCTACAACCGCGAACTGGGCGTCCACGAACAGCACGCCGGGTTCACCCGCTACCAGCGCTGGGACTTCGCCGGCACCCGCCCCGACCAGTACCCGCTGCTGCTGAACTTCCCGTACTTCGACCTCTACCGCAAGCAGGTCGTCAAACAGGCCGACCTGGTGCTCGCCATGTACACCTGCGGCGCGTTCTTCGACGACGACCACATAGCCCGCAACTTCGCCTACTACGAGCCGCTGACCGTACGGGACTCCTCGCTGTCCGCGTGCTGCCAGGGGGTCATCGCCGCGCAGGCGGGCCATCTGCGGCTCGCCTACGACTACGCGGCCGAGGCCGCCCTGATGGACCTGGAGGACCTGGAGCACAACACCCGGGACGGACTGCACATCGCGTCCCTGGCCGGTACCTGGATGGTGCTGGTGGCGGGGTTCGGCGGGCTGCGCCGGTCCGACGACGGGCTGCGGTTCGCCCCGCGACTGCCGGAGAGGTTCCGTCGGCTGGCCTTCGGCCTGCAGTTCCTGGGCCGCCGGCTGCGGGTGGAGATCGAGGCCGACAAAGCCGTCTACACGCTCCTGGACGGTGACCCGCTGACGATCCACCACCACGGCGAGCCACTCACCCTCGACACCGACGGCCCCACCGTGCGCCCAGTACCCGCGACACCACTCCGCCCGGCCCCCGAACAGCCCCCACACCGCGGCCCGAACAGCGGCTGAGCGGGATCGGCGCGACGCCACGAACACCACGACGTCCGTCTCGCGGCGCGGCAGCGGGGCCGGCTCGGACCATCCGGCATGGCGATGGAACGCGCGGCTGCCGTGCGCCTCGTTCCAGGTCAGGAGCCAGGCGCGGCCGCCGGGCGCGGTGGCGGCGAGCGTGGACAGCAGACGGCGGCCCAGACCGGTGCCACGGGCCTTGGGGTGCGCACCCCGAGTTCATCGATCACCAGCGCGCCGACCGGCAGTTCCGCCACCCGGCCGGCGCCGAGCCGCTCCGCTCCGGTGCGCGAGGTCAGGTCAGTACGCTTGCCAGCAGGCCGTACAGGTCGCCCGTTGCGTCGGCGGCCAGGAGGGCCGGGAGGGCGCCCAGGACGAGGACGGCCGCGGCGGCCGACCGGACGCGGGGCGGCGGGGCCGTCTGGAGGGCCGCGATACGGCGGGTGACGGCTCGGTCGGTGAAGTTCAGTGTGCATGTGGGCCGGACCCGGCCCGCGCTGAGGGCGGCGCGGGCCAGGGCGCGGGCGGTGGCCGCGCGGTCCCCGACGGCATCCGCCGCCCGCTCGTCCGCCCCGCGTTCCACGAGGAAGGCCACGGTGTCACGGACCGGTGAGAGCAGGGGGTTCGCCGCGGCGGCGAGCGTGGCCGCGGTCACCAACAGGCCGTGCCGGTCCGTCAGATGGGCACGTTCGTGGGCGAGCAGGACCCGGCGCTCCGCGGGTTCGAGCGCGCACAGCATGGCGGAGGTGACCAGGATCCGGCCCGGACGGCCGGGGATCGCGAAGGCCTGCGGCACGGCAGACGCGGCGACGATCAACTCGGTGTCAGCCGGCTGCCCTTCGCACAGCCGCCGCAGCGCCCGGCGCGTGGAGCGCTCCGCCCGCAGGGCCCGGTGCACACGCCAGGCGACGACAGCCAGGGCCAGACACGCGGCGACCCCGATCACCTCGGGCACCGGATCGGCGATACGGTGCCCGTCCTCGCGGGCCTCCCGGACGACCGGCGGCGCGTCCCCGAGCAGCGCGGTGGCGAGCAGGACCAGGGACCAGGTGGTGGCCGCCGCGGTCAGGACGGCCGCGGAGACCAGGACGCGCGCGGCGAGCGCGGGGGCGACCCGTCTGCCGATCACCGGACTGACGGCGGGGAGCAGCAGGGCCAGCAGCAGCGGGGTGTAGACGTCGAACCTCATGCGCCGCCTCCGCCGAGCAGTTCGCGCAGTGCCCGTTCCTCCTCGGCGCTCAGTCCGGACACGAACTGCTGCAGTGCGGCGATCGGGTCGGGGCCGCGGTCCAGTGCCTCGTGCATCGCCTCGGCGGTCAGCTCGGCCGCGTTCTTCGCGGGCCGGTACGCGCCGCGCCGCCCGTCCGCGTCACGCAGGACGAGACCCTTGTCGTACAGGCGCTTGAGGATGGTGTGCACCGTGTTGTAGGCGAGCCCGCCGTCGAGGTCCGCCTGGATCTCGGCCGGCGTCAGCGGCCGCTCGGTGGCCCACAGCGTGGCCAGGACCTCGCTCTCCAACTCCCCGGCGCTGCGCCTCTCCACCCTGCCGCGGGACCCTGTGCCAGCCATGCCGCAACCTTACAGCGCGTAGGGCCGTCATTCGTATGGCCGTACCCCTGCTGCACACTCCTCCGATGCGGGCTAGTTTGACCATGATTCTCGCGAATCCCGTATTTCTCCTTATCTCTGCGATTTCCGCCCTCGGCACTACAGACTGTAGGGTGATGGGGCTCCTACACGCTGTAGGGGCAGAGGGGTGGACGATGGCCGGCAGTACGAACGCCATGCTCGTCGGGGCGCGACGCGGCCGGGCCGGGGACATGTCCGACGGCACCCGAGGCGCCCGCGCCACAGGCCCCCTCGCCGCCGTGGCGGCCGCCTTCACGCTCGCCCAGCTCCTCATCGTGCACCCCGGGATGGGCCTCGGCTGGGACGAGACGGTGTACGTCAGCCAGTACAGCTCACAGGCCCCGGCGGCCTACTTCAGCGCCCCCCGCGCCCGTGGCATCTCGCTGCTCGTGGCGCCGATCTCCGCCTGGTCGTCGTCCACCGCACTGCTGCGGATCTACCTCGCCCTGCTGTCCGGCCTCGCCCTGTTCCTGGCGCTGCGCGCATGGCGAGGGCTTTTCCCGGTCCGTGTACTGGCCCTGGCGGGCGGCCTGTTCGCCTCGCTCTGGGTGACGCTCTTCTACGGCCCACAGGCCATGCCCAACTACTGGGTCGCCGTCGGCGCACTCGCCGCTGCCGCCTGCTTCCTGCGCGCCCGCGCCGACTTCCGCGACCGCGCCGCCCTGTGGGGCCTGGCCGCGAGCGGGGCGCTGATGGCGTGGATGCGGCCCACCGACGCGGTGTGGGCGACCTTGCCCCTGCTCGCCCTCGCGCTGTACCGCCGGCTCTGGCGGCCGCTCGCCTTCTTGCTGACCGGGCTCGTGTCCGGGGCCGCGGAGTGGGTGATCGAGGCGTACGTCGGTTACGGCGGCCTCGCGCAGCGGCTCTCGGACGGCTCCGCGATCCAGGGCGGCCTCGGCTGGCACGTCGCCGTCGCAGACCAACTGCGCAGCCTGGGCGGGCGGGCCCTGTGCCGCCCGTGCACGGGAGCCATGCCTGCCCCCGTGGTCACCGTCTGGTGGCTCGTCCTGCCCCTGTTCGCCGTGTTCGGCCTGGTCGTCGCCGTCCGGGCCCGCCGCACCGCCGTCACCCTCGTGCCGCTGGCCTGCGGCGCCACCGCCGCGTTCCCGTACCTGTTCATGATCGGATACGCGGCACCCCGCTTCCTGCTGCCCGCCTACGCCCTGCTCGCCCTCCCCGTCGCCGCCGCCCTCGTCCACCTGGTGACCGCGCCCGGCCGAGCCTGGCGACCGGTGGCCTTGACCCTGGTCGCGCTCGGTCTCGCCGGTCATCTGGCGGTGCAGTACGCCGTCCTGGAGCACACCGTCGACCGGACCACGCAGACCCGTCGCGGCTGGGCCCGCACCGCCGCCGAACTGCACCACCTGGGCGTCGGCCCGCCCTGCCTCGTCACCGGGCACGATGCGATCCCCATCGCGTTCTACGCCGGCTGCTCCTCCGCCGCGACCGCGGGCCACAACGCCAACAGCACGGCGGCGGTCATCGCCGGGACCGCACGCCGTATGCCCGTGGCCACACTCGTCACCACGGGCAAGCGCCCGCCCGCCTACGCCCGCGACTGGCAGTTCGTGCCCCTGGGCGCGCTCCGCATCTACTACGCCGGTCCGGCAGCCGGCTCATGACCTCCTCGACGAGCATCGCGCCCGCACTCGTCCGCCGACGGGCCTACTGGCAGGCCGCCGCCTGTCTCGCCGTCCTGATGTGCGCGGCCTACCTGGCACTGCGGCACTGGCCCGCGCTCCACACCGGGGCCCTGCGGCTGGCCGTCGCCGACCAGGGGTGGCTGCTGGTGGGCGCCACGGCCGCGGCCGCGACCTGGGTGTCCTCGGCGCTCGCCCAGCAGGGCGCGGTCACCCGGCCACTGCCCGGCGGACGTCTGGTTGCCGCCCAGTTCGCCGCCTCGGCCGCCAACCACGTCCTGCCCGCCGGTCTCGGAGCGGGCGCGGTCAACGTGCGGTTCCTGATGCGCTGCGGACTTCCGGCGGGCCGCTCGGCCAGCGCCCTCGCGGTCAAGGCGACGGCCGGTGCGGTGGCCCGCGGCGCCCTGATCGCGGCGCTCGCACCGGCGTGCCCCGGCCTGCTGCGCATCCCGCACATCCCCCCGGCCGCGCTCGTCGCCGTACCCGCCGCGGCCGCCCTCGTGGTCCTCCTGCTCAACAGCCCGCTGTGGCCCCGGTGCCGGTGCGCCCTGGCGGCCGTACTCGCCGACATCCGCGCCGTGCACGCCGATCCGCGGCGCGCGGCCGCGCTGTGGGGCGGCTCGCTGGCCTTCGTCGCCCTGCACTCCCTGGTGCTGATCGCGGTCACCCGGGCCGTCGCCCTCCCGCTGCCCCCGGTCCGGGTGGCGCTGCTGTACCTCGCCGCCAGCAGTGCCGCCGCCCTGCTGCCCACCCCGGGCGGCCTCGGCTCCCTCGACGCGGCGCTCGCCCTCGCGCTCACCTCCTCAGGAGCCCCCGGCGCGACGGCAGCGTCCGTGGTGCTCGGCTACCGCCTCCTGACCGTCTGGCTGCCCCTGCTCCCGGGCCTGCTGGTGCTCGCCCTGCTGATCCGACGCAAGTCGCTGTAGCCCTCAGTCGCCGGAGTTTCCGCCCTTTCCGTGCTTGCCCCTGCCGTGCCCGCCGTTGCCCTGGTCGCCCTTCTGATCCCCTCCTTGCGGCTCCGTGGGGGACGGGGCGGCTGATGTCGCCGCGGCGCTCGGGGTCTCGTCGACAGGTGCGGACTTGACGGTCACCGGGGTGGGCGAAGTCGGCGACGACGGGCCGTCGTCGCCCGAACCGAGCGATGCGCCGAAGGCGACGGCCACGCCGAACACCGCGATGGCCGCACCGCCCAGAACGGCCCGCGAGGACAGTACCCGTGAGCCGCGCTGCCGGGAGTGCGGGGTGTCGGCGACAGCGGTCTGCGGGGGCACGGAGGACGGGACGATCGGAACGGGCATGGCAGCGGTGTCGGCCGGTTCCATGGCGGACGGCTTCCAGTCCTGCGTGGCAAGCCAGTTGGCCGCCTGCCCCGCGGTCGGCCGGTGGGCCGGATCCTTGGCGAGCAGGTGCAGCAGATACTCGGAGAGCAGCGGGGGTATCTCCGGGCGCAGTTGGGCCGGAGCCGGGGGCTGGACGTCGACGTGCTGCTGCACCACGGCCAGCGAGGTCGAGCCGCGGAACGGGGGCCGGCCGGTGAGCAGTTCATACAGCACGCAGCCGAGCGAGTAGACGTCGGAGGCGGGCTGCGCCGGGCGTCCCAGGGCGCGCTCGGGGGCCAGATAGTCGGCGGTGCCGAGGACCTTGCCGGTGGCGGTGAGCGTGCTGCCGGCGTCGCCGGTGAAGCGGGCGATCCCGAAGTCGGTGATCTTCGCGGCGCGACCGGAGGTCAGCATGACGTTGGCGGGCTTGATGTCCCGGTGGATCACTCCCTCGCGGTGCGCCGCGGACAGGCCCGCGGCCACCTGCGCCGCGACGGCGGCCGCCTCCTTCGGGTCCAGGGTGCCGCGCAGCGACCGCTCCTGGGCCAGGCTCCAGCCGTCGACGAGCTCCATGACCAGGTACAGCTGACCGTCGTGGGCGCCGAAGTCGTACACGCCCACCACGTTGGGGTGGTTGAGGCGGCCCGCGATCTGCGCCTCCATCCGGAACCGCTCGGTGTCCGTCGCCTCTTCCGCCCGCAGGAGCTTGACCGCGACGAGGCGTCCGAGGACCTGGTCGGCAGACCGCCACACCTCGCCCATCGCGCCGCGTCCCAGTAGCTCTTCCAGCTCGTAGCGGTCCGCCAGCAGCACGTGTGCACCCACCCCGACTTACGACAACACCTGAACACCGCAGACCCGAATTATCACCGTTAAAGATCATTTGGGCGCGGCGTGCCCAGGTTACCCGGGCCGTCAAGCCGCCCGTATCCGGGCCCGAAGTTCGCGCCGGGCAGGCAGACGACGGGGGGACGCCTGCCTGCCCGGCGCGTGGTCACTCGTCCATTCGGGGGGAGCGAGCACCACGGCCCCCTCAGGCCATTTCGTACAGCGCAGCGGCCCGCCCCGGTGTCACACCCCGGGCCGCGCCGCGCAACGTCACACAGGGCGTGATCGTCCTCGACGCCCCGGATCCCGGGGCGTGTGCTCCTCCGGCGGCGCATCGGCCGTGTCCCGGTGGGTGGTCAGGTCCTCGATGAGCCCCGCGGGGAGCCACCAGGCCGCCGCGCACACACAGACCCCGAGCCAGCCCACGGCGAACAGCCAGCCGCCCAGTACGTCGGTGAACCAGTGCACGCCGAGAAAGACCCGGGTCAGCCCGACCAGTGCGCCCCAGCAGCCCACGGCGAGGCAGATCGGTGTCCGGCCGCGCGGGGCGCGCATCCATATCGCGAGGATCATCAACCCGGCCGTGACGGCCGCCGTGGTGGCATGCCCGGACGGGAACGCCCAGTCCGAGGCGTGCGTCTGCCAGTCGGCCATCGGCGGGCGGGCCCTGGCGACCAGTTCCATCACGCCGTACCGAACGGCCTGGGCGGCACCGAGGCAGGCGGCACCCAGCAGCGCCGCGACCAGCCGCCGGCGCGGCGTGCGGCCCACGAACAGGCCGGCCGACACCACCAGCGCGTACGGGATGATCCCCGTCCCCGCGGCCGTCACCCCACGGGCCAACGCCACCGCGACGTCCGGCCGATGGGCGAGCGACCAGGAGAGCAGATCCCCGTCCGGGAACAGCGGAGCCCCGTGGCCGCCGACCACGACCATGGTCAGCACCACGAACGCCGTCCAGGCACCGAGCCCGACGCTGCCCGCGAGTTCCGCGACGCCCTTGCGGTTCATGACACCGCCGGCGTCAACCCGGCGTCCGCCGAGCCCTGGAACGCAAGAATCATCCGCGGGCCTCCTTGGCGGCCTTGCGGGAGCGCAGCACCTCGGCGACGAGCGGGAGCAGCGAGACCACCACGATCAGCGCGATCACCGGCAGCAGGTACTTGTCGATGCCGGTGATCGAGGAGCCGAGCGCATACCCGGCGAGGGTCAGCCCGATGCTCCACACGAGCCCGCCGGTCACCTGCCACACGGTGAAGGTCCGGGCGGGCACGCCGAGCGCCCCGGCCATCGGGTTCAGCACCGTCCGCACCACCGGCACGAAGCGGGCCAGCACGATCGCCTTCGCGTGGCCGTACCGCTCCAGCAGTTCCTCGGCGCGTTGCGCGCCCTCGTGCAGCCGGGCCGAGCGGCTGCGTGTGAGCAGGGCTCCGCCCGCCTTGCGGCCCAGCAGATACCCGCACTGCGAGCCGGCCAGCGCGCCCACCGCCGCCGCGACCAGCAGCGGCGCCAGCGACAGCTTCAGGCCCCGGTCGGCCGTGCCGGCACACAGCAGACCCGCCGTGAACAGCAGCGAGTCGCCGGGCAGGAAGAAACCGATCAGCAGCCCCGTCTCGGCGAACATCACCACGCCGACGCCCAGCACGCCGAAGGCGGCCAGCAGCGAGTGGGCGTCCAGCACATTGACGGCGAGCTGCGACGACAGGTGTGGGGGAGTGGTCATCGTCGCCGGCCCTCCGCTTTCGTCTCGTTCGGCAACAGGTCAGTCCTGACTACATTTTTGTAGACGGTCTACGTAACTGTAGACGACCGTCCGAGGTGGATCGTTCCCCTATGGGTTCCCCATGGATTCCCCGTCGGCTCCCGGGCTTTGCCCGCACATTGCCGCTTCATGACCGAGTGGCTACATGGGTGTAGTCATGATGGTCGGCGGAGGTAAGGCATGCCTTCACTAAGTCGGGGGGGTGCAGGGCATGTGGGACGACGCGTTTCCGAGTTTCCTCATCGGGCTGAGGGAGGGACTCGAAGCCGGACTCATCGTTTCCATCCTGGTGGCCACCCTGGTGCGGGCCGATGCCGGAAAACGGCTGCCGCAGGTGTGGACGGGTGTTCTGGCCGCCGTCGCCCTGGCGATGAGCTTCGGCGCTGTCCTCACGTTCACCGCGGCCTCCCTGTCCGCCACCGCCCAGGAGGCGTTCGGCGGGACCCTCAGCGTGATCGCCGTCGCGTTCGTCACCGCCATGGTGTTCTGGATGCGCCGTTCGGCCCGCAGCCTCTCGGGGGACATCAGGGAGAAGGTGACGGGCGCGCTGGCCATGGGCTCGGGCGTGCTGATCCTCACGTCGTTCCTCGCGGTCGGCCGCGAAGGCCTGGAGACCGCCCTGTTCCTGTGGACCACGGCCCGTGCGGCCGGTGAGTCCGCGGGCCCGCTGACCGGCGCCGGAATCGGGCTCGTTCTCGCGGCGGTCCTGTGCTGGGGCCTGTACCGGCGGGTCCTGAAGATCAACCTCTCGAAGTTCTTCACCGCGACCGGCGCCGTCCTCATCGTCATCGCGGCCGGCGTCCTCGGCTACGGTCTGCGCGACCTCCAGGAGGGCGGGGTGCTGCCCGGGAAGGCCTCGTACGCCGTCGACCTCGGCGGCAGCGTGGACGCCGGCTCCTGGTACAGCACCCTGGTGCAGGGCGTGTTCAACCTGACTCCGACCATGACCTGGCTCCAGGTGGTCGGGTACGTCGGCTATCTCGCCGTGGTGATGACCCTGTTCGTGCGCGGGGTGACCGCGCCGACGCCCAGGCCGGCCGCCGCGCCCGACGCCGCAGGGGCCATCACGGCCGCGCCCGTCGCCGACGCCGCCGAACGTGCGGCCGCCGCGGCCGAGCGCGCCGCCCACGCGGCGGAACGCGCCGCCGCCGCGGCCGAACGGGCCGCCGCCCGGGCCGAGGGCGCCACACCAGCGACCGAGCCCGCCGGCACCGTGTCCGAGTCGACTCCCGTGCCCGAGTCGACTCCCGCGTCCTCCGCTGTCGAGTTCCGCTCCGACGCCGTAGAGCCCGTGTCCTTCGCTGTCGAGTCCCGCTCCGACGCCGAAGAGCCCGCCCCGGAGCCGAGGGCCACCCCCACGGCCCGCCGCCGTCCCGCCTGGGTCGTTCCCGTTGCCGTCGTCGCCGTCCCCGCAGTGGTGGCCGGCATGGTCGTCGCCCTCGCCCGGCCCAAGCCGGCCGGCGCCCAGACCGTCGCCGTGTCCGAGAGCGAGTGCGGCAAGGGATTCACCGCGCCCGAGCCCGGACGGCAGACCTTCCAGATGCACAACACCGGCGGCAAGACCGCCGAGGTGTACCTGATCGACCCGGCCACCGACGCGGTGTACGGCGAGATCGAGGGCCTGGCCCCCGGCACCACCCGGGACCTGGTCGCCACCGTCGCGGGCGGCACATACGCCTGGCGCTGCGTTCCCACGAGCGGCAGGGCCGTCACCTCCAAGGCCGTCACCGTCAGCGGCACAGGAGCCGCCGGGGCGGTCGTACCGGTGTCGGAGAACGACCTGGCGGCGCCCCTGAAGGCGTACAAGGAGTACGTCGAACAGGGCCTGGCCACGCTCGTCACCCAGACCGGCACGCTGAACGACGACATCAAGGGCGACCACCTCGACCAGGCCCGCACCGACTGGCTGACCGCGCACCGCACCTACGCCTCCCTAGGCGCCGCCTACGGCACCTTCGAGGACTTCGACCAGCAGATCAACGGCAGGCCCGACGGCCTGGCGGGCGGCGTGCGGGACCAGGACTTCACCGGCTTCCACCGCATCGAGTACGGGCTGTGGCACGGACAGTCCGCGGACGAGCTCAAGGCGCCCGCGCAGCAGCTCCTCGACGCGGTGAACGGACTCCAGAAGGCCTTCCCCACCCAGGAGTTCGCCCCGGGCGACCTGCCCCTGCGCGCCCACGAGATCCTGGAGAACACGCTCCAGTTCGAACTCACCGGGGACACCGACCAGGGCAGCGGAACCGGACTCGCCACCGCCGACGCCAACCTCGCCGGTACCCGCGAACTGCTCACCGTGCTCCGGCCGCTGCTGACCCCCTGCGCCCCGAAGCTGCTCCCCACGGTCGACGCGGACATCGCCCGGCTCCAGAAGCTCCTGGACGCGGCACACCACGGTGATCGGTGGACCCCCGTCGGTCAACTCGACGCCGCCGCCCGGGAGCGCGTCAACGGCGTCACCGGCCGGCTCCTCGAAGACCTCGCCCCGGTGCCGGACCTCCTGGAGATCAGGAAGTCGGCCTGATGGGCACCGAGCACGGCAACACCCCCAGCACGTACGAAGAAGGGAACCCCCCGATGTCCTCTGCCGAGACCCCGGCCCACCCGGTCGGCACCGGCCGCCGCTCCTTCGTGCGGAGCGCGCTCGGCGCCGGGGCCGCGGGCGCGGTCCTGGCCGGCGGAGGATTCGCACTCGGCCAGACGGGCGGCACGGCCGAGGCGCAGGCCGCCGACGCCACCCGCACCACGAAGGTGCCCTTCCACGGCGCGCACCAGGCCGGAATCGTCACCCCGGCGCCCGCCGCGGCCACGTTCGTCTCGCTCGACGTCATCGCCGACAGCCGCGCCGAACTCACCGACCTGCTGCGGACGATCACCGAGCGGGCCCGGTTCCTCACCGCCGGCGGCACCCCTTCGGACCTGGGCGTCGGCGCCCCTCCCTCCGACAGCGGCATCCTCGGCCCCGAGGTCCCCTCCGACGCGCTGACGGTCACCGTCGGCGTCGGCGCCTCCCTCTTCGACGACCGCTACGGCCTGGCCAAGGCACGGCCCGCCCGGCTGACGCCGATGCGCACCTTCCCGAACGACAGGCTGAACGCGGCCGAGTGCCACGGCGACCTGTCGTTGCAGCTGTGCGCCAACAGCCAGGACACCGTGTTGCACGCGCTGCGCGACATCGCCCGGCACACCCGGGGCGGCATGCAGATCAAGTGGCGTATCGACGGCTTCCAGAACGCCCCGCGCCCGACCGGGGCCCAGCGCAATCTGCTCGGCTTCAAGGACGGCATCGCCAACCCGGACGTCACTTCGGCGCGCGAGACCGACCGTCTGATCTGGGTGGGCGACGGGCAGGGCGAGCCGGCCTGGGCGGCCGGCGGCAGCTACCAGGTGATCCGGATCATCCGGATGCTGGTCGAGTTCTGGGACCGGGTCTCCCTGACCGAGCAGGAGAAGATGTTCGGCCGCCGCAAGGACACCGGCGCCCCGCTGGACGGCGCGAAGGAGACCGACGTCCCCCAGTACGCCAAGGACCCGCACGGCACGGCGATCCCCCTCGACGCGCACATCCGCCGGGCCAACCCGCGCACCGCGAAGACGGACGGTTCACGCATCCTGCGCCGCGGCTACAACTACGACCGGGGTGTCGACAGCGTCGGCAACCTCGACATGGGCTTGGCCTTCTGCTGCTACCAGCAGGACGTCAGGCGGCAGTTCGAAGCCACCCAGACCAGGCTGATCGACGAACCCCTCGTCGACTACATCTCCCCGACGGGCGGCGGCTACTTCTTCGCGCTGCCCGGCGTCAGGGATGCCAAGGACTGGCTGGGCAGGGCCCTGATGGAGGCCTGACTTCTCCGGTCCTGGGCGCTTTTCCGGTCCGTGGCGAAGCCCTGTCCGCACATTTACCGGCCATTACTGCATATTGGTTGCAGGTGCTGAAGGATAGCGCAAGGCTGTGGACGGCAGCCGCCCCTGATTCCGCTCCGCCCTCCCCGCACGGCCCGAGGCGAAGCGCTCGGTCCGGCACCGCGTCCGCAACTCGATGACGCGGCAGGAGTGGATCAGGGTCGGCATCACCCGCGCAGCCGCAAGTCACCCCGCCACTTCACCAGTTGCTTCTCCGGATCCCCGGTGAACGACCACGGAGTACGCGTCACCCGGCGGCCCTGCATACGCAGCAGCGCGGCCGCGATGTCGTTCGTTCCCGCCAGACAGGCCGCATGGGTCAGGTAGTTCAGGTCGCGCAGCTCGCCCGGGGCGACGGGGGTGTCCCCGCGGCCCGTGATCCAGCGCTGCCAGGTGCGGCGTACGTCGCTGACGGCGCCGTCGTGGCTCCAGTGCTGGCCCATCGCCACCGCGGAGCGCTGCCCCTGCGCGCCGTCGAGGACGTACCGGAACTCCTCGACCCGGGCGTACTGCACCAGCACCGGCAGCGCGCAGCCGGCCGGCGCGACCCCGGCCGCGTCGCGGGCGAAGTCGTACATGAGGCCATGGGTGCCGTGCCAGCGTGCGGAGTAGTAGTGCAGCACCTGGAGGTGGCCCTCCACGCTGTACTGGTCGCGTCGGTGCAACTCGTCCCACCAGCGCGCCAGTTCCTGCCGGCGCACCCCTGCCGGATACAGGCGGGCCACCGAGATCAGCGAGATCCAGGGCGTGGGGTCCTCCGGCCATGCCTCGGTGGCCTGCAGACAGGTCAGCACGGCGGTGTCGATACGGTCCCGGTCGATCGGCACCCCCCGGCCCGCGGAGATGGCCAGTGTGAAGGCCCTGGCCGTCTCCGTGGCCGCCCGCAGCACCAGCGCGTCGGCGCTGCGGGGCTCGGCGGCCAGCCAGGACTCCACCGTCGAACTCCCCGCGCAGGCCTGGGCGAGCTGCCGGATCCGGTGTCCCCGGGAGAGCCAGTCGGTGCCGGTGGCCCGCAGCAGTTCCCGCAGGCCCTGCCAGCGGCCGATCACGATGTCGTGGCGTGCCGAGCTGAGGGGCGAGTCCCCGCAGTCGGGATCGAAGTCGGGCGTGAAGCGGTCTCGCGCCATCGGGTTCTCCCTCAGAAGTCGGTGGGGAGACCCTCGTAGGCGCCGGCCCGCGCGGCCGTGCGGTCGTCCGGGACGTAGTCGGCCTCGACCGTGCGCGTCGCGTCGAGCCTGGCGGGCCGGTAGTAGTCGCTGCCCTGCTTCCAGTACCAGAGCATCGGGATCAGTCCGACGGCCAGACCGCCGAGGCCGATCGCGATCGCCGCGCCGCTCAGCTCGCCCAGGGATTCGACGAAGATCCAGAACATGAACAGGGCGCCGAACAGCGGCCACAGCCCGCCGAGGACGAAGTTGCCCACGGACTTCAGCAGCATCTTGCGGTAGGCGACGACCACCGCGAGACCCGCGAGACCGTAGTAGACGGCGATCTGCAGACCGATCGCCGAGATGGCGTCGGAGAGGATGTCGCCCACCGTGCCCAGGGCGTTGGAGGCGATGAACATCACCAGCGCCACGCCGCCGACCACGGTGATGGCGACCCAGGGCGTGTTCCAGGTGCGGTGCACCCGGCCCAGCGCGGACGGCATCGTACGGTCGCGGCCCATCGCGAACAGCGAGCGCGTGACCTGGATGAGCGTGGTCTCCAGCGTGGCGATGGTGGACAGCATCACGGCGACGATCAGCAGCTTGCCGCCCCAGCCGGGCCACACCTCCTCGCCGAGCACGGCCAGCACGTTGGCGTCGTTCTCCTCGATCTGCTTCGAGGACAGGATCACGTTCACCGCGATCGTGAACACCTCGAACAGCAGGAAGACCACGCCCACGCCGATCAGGCCCGCGAGCCCGGTCGTACGACGGCTGTCGCGGGTCTCCTCGCTGAGGTTGCTGGTGACGTCCCAGCCCCAGTAGTAGAACGCGGCGATCAGCGCGCCCGAGGCGAACCCGGCCATCCCGTCGAAGTGGGAGAAGCCGAGCCAGGACCAGTCGAAGGCGCGGGCGTCGCCGGTGTGGAAGAGCGCCAGCACCGCGAACAGGCCCAGAACGACCAGTTCGACGCCGGACATCAGCAGCTGCGCGCGGACGGTGAGCCGGGCGCCGCCGAGCACCACGCCCAGCATGATCAGGAACCAGGCCGCACCGATCACCGTCGACAGGGCCGTGTTGTCGGCGAGGTTCGAGTCGAACAGCGCGAGTGTCATCGAACCGGCGGGCAGCGAACCGGCCACCATGAAGATGGTCGCGGAGACCACCAGCGCCCAGCCGCTGACGAAGCCCAGGAACGGGTGCAGGGTGCGGCCCACCCAGGAGTAACTGGCGCCCGCGTTCACATCGATCCGGCCGAGGTAGCTGAACGCCAGCGCGATGCCCAGCATGGGTATCGCGCAGTACAGCAGGGCCGCCGGACTGGCCAGGCCCACCGTGCCGACCAGTACCGCCGTGGTCGCGGCCAGCGAGTACGCCGGTGCGCTGCCCGCGACGGCCATGACCACGGTGTCGAACGTACCGAGGGCATTGGCCTGCAGCCCTCTGCCCCTGTTGTTGCTCATGGATGTGCTGCTTTCCGGTTGTGCACGCGCACGGACGGGCCGGCCCGCGGCGCACGGGTGGGGGGTGCGGGACCCGCCTCGAACCCGTAGAGGGATGGCCTCGGGTCAGCGGCCGGCCAGGAGAAGAAGAAAGACTGGTGAATTCCGATCAGCCCTGCGTCGACAGTCGGTCACACCGCGTGTGGGTGTGATGATAGCGGCCCTCTTTGACCTTTCAAGATTGACCAGCCGGTAATCTCCCTCGCCGGGCGAGGGCCCAACTCGCGCCCCGGAAGCGCTCCTTCCACGCCCCGGTCAGTCCTCCAGGTGGTCGATCTGGCGCAGTTTGTTGGTGGCGTCCAGTGCCGCGACCTTGTACGACTCGGCCAGCGTCGGGTAGTTGAAGACGGCGTCGACCAGGTAGTCGACCGTACCGCCGCAGCCCATCACGGACTGCCCGATGTGGATCAGCTCGGTGGCCCCCGTACCGAAGCAGTGCACACCGAGCAGCGTGCGGTCCTCGGGGGAGACCAGCAGCTTGAGCATGCCGTGGGAGTCGCCGATGATCTGCCCCCGGGCCAGTTCCCGGTAGCGGGCGATGCCGACCTCGAAGGGCACGCAGTCCTCGGTGAGCTGGTCCTCGGTGCGGCCCACGAAGCTGATCTCCGGAATGGTGTAGATGCCGATCGGCTGCAGGTTGTGCATGCGTCCGACGGGCTCCCCGAAGGCGTCGTACGCGGCCGCCCTGCCCTGTTCCATCGAGGTCGCGGCGAGCGCCGGGAAGCCGATGACGTCGCCGACGGCATAGATGTGCGGGACCTCGGTGCGGTAGTGCTCGTCCACCCGGATCCGGCCGCGCGGGTCCGCGGCCAGCCCCGCCTTGGCCAGGTCGAGTTCATCGGTGAGGCCCTGGCGTCCCGCGGAGTACATCACCGCGTCGGCGGGGATCTTCTTGCCGCTCTCCAGGACGGTCAGGGTGCCACGGGCGTGCCGCTCCACGGCGGCGACGGTCTCCCCGAAGCGGAAGGTGACGGCGAGGTCCCGCAGGTGGTACTTGAGCGACTCGATGACCTCTACGTCGCACAGGTCCAGCATCCCCGGGCGCTTCTCCACCACGGTCACCTTGCTGCCCAGCGCGGCGAACATGGAGGCGTACTCCATGCCGATCACCCCCGCGCCGACGATGACCATGGACCGCGGCACCCGCTCCAGCGTGAGCACATTGTCCGAGTCCATGATCGTGCGCCCGTCGAACTCGACGCTGTCCGGCCGGGCGGGCCGGGTGCCGGTGGCGATCACGATGTGCTCCGCGCTCAACAGCCTTTCGTGGCCGGTGACTTCGCGCAGGCCGATGGTGTGCGGGTCGACGAAGCGGCCCGTACCGGCGTAGAGGGAGACATGGTTGCGGGACAGCTGGCTGCGGATGACGTCGACCTCCCGGCCGACCACGTGCTGGGTGCGCGCGGTCAGATCGGCGACGGTGATGTCCTCCTTCAGCCGGTAGCTCTGCCCGTACAGATCGCGCTGGGTGAGACCGGTGAGATACAGCACCGCCTCGCGCAGGGTCTTGGAGGGGATGGTGCCGGTGTGGATGGAGACCCCACCGACCATGTCGGGGCGGTCGACGACGGCGACCCGGCGGCCGAGTTTGGCCGCGGCGATGGCGGCCTTCTGGCCGCCCGGGCCGGATCCGATGACGAGCATGTCGAAGTCGGGCACCTTCCGGAGTGTGTCAGCCCTCGGGCTCTCTTCGAAAGGGTGAACGGGAAACCATCGTCCCGAACGGAACCCGCATCCGCCTCGCGGGAGTTGCCCGACCCCGACTCCGCCCCCGACCCCGACCCCGTCGAGGTTCTCGCCGTACCGCACCCGCCGGAGGGACAATACGGCCATGGGCCGTCGACTCGACGATGTGAGCGCACCCGCCCGGCTGGCCGGACCCGAGGAGGGCATCGGCCCGGACGAACTCGCGCTCGCCGCCCGCAACCACGGACTCCCGCTGGAAGCCCTGCGCCACGACATCACCCCGCCCGGCCTGCACTACGTCCTCACCCACTACGACATCCCGTACGTCCCCGACGCCACCCGCTGGCGCCTGACGGTGGACGGCCTGGTCCGCCGCCCGCTCCGGCTCACCCCGGCCGACCTGCGGGCGTTCCCCGCGGTCACCACCCGGGTGACCCTGGAGTGCGCCGGAAACGGCCGTGCCCTGCTGGCGCCCCGCCCGGTGAGCCAGCCCTGGCTGGTCGAGGCCGTCGGCACGGCCGAGTGGACCGGCGTGCCGCTGCGGCTGCTGCTCGCCGAGGCGGGCGTGGACCCGGCGGCCGTCGACGTGGTCTTCACCGGAGCCGACCACGGAGTGGAGCGCGGGATCGAGCAGGACTACCAGCGCGCCCTGCCGGTGGGCGTGGCCCTGGGCGACGACCCCGAGGTGCTGGTGGCGTACGGCATGAACGGCGCCCCGCTGCCCCCGCAGCACGGCCACCCGATCCGGCTGGTGGTGCCCGGCTGGTACGGCATGGCGCAGGTGAAGTGGCTGCGGGAGATCACGATGAGTGCGCGACCGTTCACGGGATTCCAGCAGGCCGTGGCCTACCGGCTCCGGCAGCGCCCCGGGGACGAGGGCGAGCCGGTCACCCGTATCGCGCCGCGGGCCCTGCTGGTCCCGCCGGGCTTCCCGGACTTCATGTCCCGGACACGGGTGGTCCGGCCGGGACCGGTACCGCTGGAGGGCCGGGCCTGGTCCGGGCAGGCGCCGGTGACGGCGGTCGAGATCAGCACCGACGGGGGAGCGAACTGGCACCCGGCCGGCCTCGCCCCGGCGGACGGGCACCGCTGGGCCTGGCGCCGCTGGCACTGGACCTGGACGGCCACCTCGGGACCCCATGTCCTCGCCGCCCGCGCGACCGACGCCGACGGCCACACCCAGCCCGCGGACCAGCACTGGAACCGCGGCGGCTTCGCCAACAACGCGATCCACCGCGTCCGCGTCGTCTGCGTGCCCGCGGACGACGCCGGTGAGGGCAACGGCTGCCGGTGAGGGCAACGGCTGGTGCCCCCGCATCCGCCCCCAGGACTGCGCCGAGCGCCCGGTCCGCGTCTTCGGTGGAGTCGTGGGCCGGGCGCGTGCCGCGTCTCCGGTCGGTCGTGCCGAGCCGGTTTCCCCCCGTCTGTGAGTTGACCCCGGACGGCCCTCAGGGGAGCAGCTTCTCGATGGCTATCGGGCCCTCGGTCTCCAGCTTGCGCCGTGCCCATTCGAGATTGGCCGGTGTGATGTCCCGGCCGGTGGCGAGTACCAGATCCTCGGGCGCCACGCCCGTGCCGGGGCAGGTGTGGAGCAGGGCGTCCGGGGTCGCCCGGTCGTCGGCGGACCGGGACTCTTCGGGTTGTGACGTCGACATGATGCCTCCTCCTCCGGACCGGCCGCCCGCACCGCTGCCGGTGCCGCGAAACCGGCCCACTCTCACGATTCACCGCCGGAGCCCGCCCTGCATCCGGAAGAGCCCACGGCCCCCTTCCCTCCTAAGCTGGAGACAGTCCGCACGCCCCTATCCGGGAGGCTGCCGCGATGACCGAGACGCCGTACCAGGACGCACCCGGGAGTCCCCGCTATCTGCCGATCGCCGAGCACGGACTGATCGGCGACCTGCGGAGCGTGGCCCTGGTGGGCAGCAACGGCACGATCGACTGGTACTGCAGCCCGTCCTTCGACTCCCCGAGCGTCTTCGCGTCGATCCTGGACGCGGAGCGCGGCGGCTGCTTCGAGCTCGCCGCCTCCGTGCCGGCCCGTACCAAGCAGTTCTACTTCCCCGACACCAATGTGCTGATCACCCGGTTCTTCACCGACGACGGGGTCGGCGAGGTCCAGGACTTCATGCCCGTCACCGGAGAGTCCGCGGAGGCCGACCGGCACCGTCTGATCCGCCGCGTCCTGTGCGTCCGCGGCACCGTCCCCTTCCGGGTCCGGGTGGCTCCGCGCTTCGACTACGGCGCCGCCCCGCACACGCTGAAGCTGCTCGGCGACACGGCCGTCTTCGAGTCCCCGGAGATGGCCCTCGCGCTCACCTCCACGGTGACCCTGGAGAGCGACGGCGTGGACGCGCGCGCCGACTTCAAGCTCGCCGAGGGCGAGTCCGCGGTGTTCGCCCTCGACCGGGTCGGCGACGCCATAGCGCCCCGCGGCTGCGCCCGCATCGAGGCCGAGCACGAATTCGAGGCCACGGTCCGCTACTGGCGGCGCTGGCTGCACCAGTCCCGCTACCGCGGGCGCTGGCGGGAGATGGTGCACCGCTCCGCCCTCACCCTGAAACTGCTCACCTACGCGCCGACCGGCGCCATCGTGGCCGCGCCGACCACCAGCCTGCCCGAACAGCTCGGCGGCGAGCGCAACTGGGACTACCGCTATGTGTGGATCCGGGACGCCGCGTTCTGCGTCTACGCGCTGCTGCGGCTGGGCTTCAGCGGTGAGGCCCGGGCGTTCATGAACTTCCTGACCGGCCTCATCGGCCCGGGCGACGGCTCGTCCTCGGGCCCGCTGCAGATCATGTACGGCATCGACGGCCGCACCGATCTGCCCGAACGCGAACTCGATCATCTGGAGGGCCACCTGGGATCAGCGCCGGTCCGGGTCGGCAACGCCGCCGCCGACCAGCTCCAGCTCGACATCTACGGCGCCCTCATCGACTCGATCTACCTCTACGACAAGTGGGCCGAGCCCATCTCCAGCGACCAGTGGGACAACGTCTCCCGGCTGGTCGACTGGGTCTGCGACCACTGGGACCAGCCCGACGAGGGCGTGTGGGAGACCCGCGGCGGCCGCAAGAACTTCCTGTACTCGCGCCTGATGTGCTGGGTGGCGATCGAGCGCGCCATCCGGCTCGCCAACCGGCGTGGCCTGCCGGCCGACCACCGCCGCTGGCGGACGAGCCGTGACGCCATCTACCGGCGGATCATGGACCTCGGCTGGTCGCCGGTGCGCCGCGCCTTCGTCCAGCACGAGGGCGGCGAGGTCCTCGACGCGTCGCTCCTGATGATGCCGCTGGCGAAGTTCATCGCACCCACCGACCCCAAGTGGCTGTCCACCCTGGACGCCCTCACCGACGACCTGGTCTCCGACTCCCTCGTCTACCGCTACGACCCCCAGGCCAGCCCCGACGGGCTCCGCGGCGACGAGGGCACCTTCTCGATCTGCTCCTTCTGGTACGTCGAGGCGCTGGTGCGCGCCGGGCGGCTGGACGAGGCGCGGCTGGCCTTCGAGAAGATGCTCACCTACGCCAACCATCTCGGCCTGTACGCCGAGGAGATCGGCCGCACCGGTGAGCAGCAGGGCAACTTCCCCCAGGCGTTCACCCACCTGGCACTGATCAGCGCCGCGTTCAACCTGGACCGCGCCCTCGGCTGACCTCCCCGAGGTGAGGGGGCCTTTCGGCACCGCGGGGGGAGTCCAACGGGCCCATACCTACCCCGCCCGGCCCATGCCGCCGACGGTCGCCCGGCCTAGGCTCGCGGGGCGCGTGCCGTACACCGCCGCGCCGCACACTGTCCGCCGTAACCAGCGAGGCCCCCGGGTGAACCGTCGTCGTGATCTGCCCCTTGTCTACTCCTGCTCGGGTTGTTCGAGCGCGGCCCAGATGACCAACTGGATCGCCGTGCAGCTCGACCGGCGCGGCATCGCCGAGATGTCGTGCATCGCCGGTGTCGGCGGGGACGTGCCGAGTCTGGTCCGCAAGGCCCGCAGCGGTCGCCCCGTCATCGCCGTGGACGGCTGTGTGCTCCAGTGCGCCCGCAACTGCCTCGCCCGGCACGAGGTGCAGCCGGTGGTGCACCATCTCCTCAGCGACGACGGGGTGCGCAAGCGGCTGGGCGAGGACTTCGACCCGGAACAGGCCGAGCAGGTGCTCGACGGGCTGATCGCCCGCATCGCCGAGGAGACCGGCTCGGCGGCGCACACCTGACAGAAGCTCAGGCCCCCTCGGCGCGCCGCAGGGTGGCCACGCACAGGTGCGGGGTGACGAAGGGCTCCAGGCTCTTGGCGGTCAGCGGGGCCCGCAGCGTCTCCACCGTGCCCTGCATCAGGCCGAGATGGATCGCGCAGACGATGTCGGGGCGACGCTGGGCCACCTCACGGAACGGGCAGTGGTGCAGAAGCAGTCGCCGGTCGGTGGTTCTGGCCTCCGGCTCCGTGCCCGCCTCGGGTTCCCGCTCCCGCTCCTGCGCGTGCTCCTGCTCCTGCTCCTGCGCGTGCTCCTGCTCCTGCGCGTGCTCCTGCTCCGCTTCCGTGACGAAGCCCATGCCCTCCAGGGTCGCCACCAGCCGGCGCTCCCCTTCCTCCGCGCCGATCCGCTCGGTGGGCGCGGGAGGGGCGGTCAGGTACGAGCCCCAGGAACGGCCGGCCCGGGTCGCCGCGGCCACCGGGTCCTCCACCGAGGAGGACACGACACCGAGCAGAATGTCCGACAGCAACTGGAAACTGCGCGACCCGTCCGACCCGTCCGAGGCGACGGCCGAGTAGACGATCTTCGGTCGCCCCGGCTCACTGCGGGGCGCGCTGTCACGGACCGCCAGGCCGTCGGCGACCAGCGCGTCCAGATGGAAGCGGGCGGTGTTGAGGTGGACCCCGACCCGCTCGGCGATCTCGGCCACGCCCAGCGGGCGGCCGTCCTGCGCGCGCAGCAGTTGCAGGACGGCAGCGCGCCTTCCCCTTTGCACCGGAGCGCCGGTACCCGCGTCGGTGAGCTGTCGTCGTGGAGCCATGGAGAAATGATACGACCGCGAGGGTTAGAAACAATAAGTCTCGTTTCTAACCCTCGCGGCAGGATGGTGACGCGTCGGTCACTCCGGTGGCGAGACCTTGGCGTGCCGCAGTCTTCGGCCCAGCAGGGCGAGCAGCACGCCGTGCGGGAGGGCCACCGCCGCGAGGAGCGCGAGCTCCGCCGGAGCGTGGTGACGGAGTGCCTCCCCGCCCGCCAGGACGAGCGCGACCACGGACACGAACAGTGACACGGCCCGGTGGAAGCGGTGCACCTCCGAGTGCGGCCACGCGTCGCGGCTGACCGGTTCGGGGCTCTGCCCGGCCGCCCGGTGGTAGCCGGTGAAGATGCGCGACTCCCAGGCGCCGGTGCTCTGCCGGCCGTAGAGGTCGAGGCCGATCACGACCAGCAGGAGCACCCCCAGGTATCCGGCGGTGAGCAGGGTCTCCCCGCTCACGGGGCCACCGCCGCCGCGGCGGGCGGTTCGGGGGAGCGCCCGTCGTCCTCGTACGGGTCGTCGTCCGACCCGCTGCCCTCGGCCCCGGCCGGGGCGGGTCCCACCGCGGTGAACAGCAGGCTCAGCTCGGCGTCCGCCGGCTGCCTGGTCCGGCCGGCGCGATGACGCACGCCCAGCCAGGTCAGCCACAGCAGCGGCAGTACGCCGCCGACCAGGAACACCACGTCTCCTGGCAGGCGCAGCCACTCCAGGAAGACATTGGTGTCCCCCTGCAGATAGCCGAGGCTGCGCGCGTCCGCGTAGCCGCTCTCGACGACCTTGTACAGCTGAAGGGCGCCACCGGGCAGCAGCGTGGCGAACGACATCCACGCCAGGCCGAGGTTGAGCGACCAGAACGCCATCCGGGGCCAGCGGTCCGACCACCGGTTCTCGGGGATGAGGTAGCGCAGCGCGAACACCGCGAAGCCGACCGCCAGCATGCCGTACACGCCCATCATCGCGGCGTGCGCGTGGTTCGCCGTCAGGCCCGTGCCCATCTCGTAGTACGACACGATGGGCAGGTTGACCAGGAAGCCGAACACACCGGCGCCCAGGAAGTTCCAGAAGCCGACCGCGGCCAGGAACATCACGGCCCAGCGGTGCGGGAACGGTGTGCTCGACGGGCTGTGCCGGCGGGCGCCGATCTGCAGGAAGCTCCACGCCTCGACGGTGAGGAAGAGCAGCGGCACCACTTCGAGGGCGGAGAACGTCGCGCCCAGTGCCAGGTGCTCGGCGGGCTCACCCGAGAAGTACAGGTGGTGCATGGTGCCGATCACGCCGCCCGCGCCGTACAGCACGATGTCGAGGAAGATCACGGACAGTGCCACCCGCTCCCGGACGACACCCAGCAGCACGAACAGGTAGGCGACGGTCGCGGTGGTGAAGAGCTCCATGAAGTCCTCGACCCACAGGTGGACCACGATGAAACGCCAGAAGTCGGCCGCGGTGAACTGCGATTCGGGACTGGCCAGCAGGCCGACGGCGTAGAACGCGGGCAGCGCGAGCGCGGCCAGGAAGAACAGCCACGGCATGTTGGCGACGCTCTCCCGGCGCAGCCTGCGGCGCAGTCCGCGGAAGAGGATCACGACCCAGATCACCATGCCGCCGGTCAGCAGGACCTGCCACACCCGGCCGAGGTCCAGATACTCCCAGCCCTGGTTGCCCAGCGCGCTCCACAGGTTGCCGAGCCAGCCGCGCTGTCCGGCCAGTTCGCCCAGCAGGCTGCCGACGACCACGACGACCAGCGCGCCGAGCAGGATCCTGCTGAGCAGGGCCTGCTTGCGGGGCTCCCAGCCGCGGGCGATCAGCGGGGTGATGAAGATACCGATGGCCAGGAACGAGGTGACCACCCAGAAGATCGCCAGCTGGGTGTGCCAGGTGCGGACCAGGTTGTACGGCAGCCAGCGGTCGAGCGGGATGCCGAAGAAACTGCCGAGGTCGGCCCGGTAGTGCTGGGCGGCCGCACCCAGCAGCGCCTGGGCCAGGAACAGTCCGGCCATCGCGAAGAAGAACCAGGCCGTGGTCCGCTGCGCCGGGGTGAGCCGGACGCTGTCGGGCGCGTGGAAGCGCAGTTCCCGGTGGTCGCGCCGGTGCCAGCCCAGGAAGTTCCAGCGTCCGAAGGCGGCGAACAGCGCGCCGGTGCCCACGAGCAGGAAGATCAGCGACAGCACGCTCCAGGTCACGGCGTGACCGGTCGGCTTGTTGTGGACCAGGGGTTCCGACGGCCAGTTGTTGGTGTACGAGTAGTCGTGGCCGGGGCGGTCGGCCGCGGAGGTCCACGCCGTCCAGCCGAAGTAGGCCGTGACGTCGTGGATCTCGCCCGGATCGGTGATCGCGTCCGGCCTGAGGCCCTGCTTGCCGTCGGGCCGGCCGAGCAGGTCGGCGTAGTGCTTGGTCAGCTCGGTGAAGGCGGCAGCCTGGGCGTCGCTCCACACCAGGGTGCCGGTCGCCTTGTCGTAGCGGTTGGTCCGGTACTCCGCGGCGGTCCGCTCGTCGGCGTTCGCGACGCCGGAATCGGTGTACTGCTTGTGCACCATGGTGGCGCTGCGGTGCAGGTAGTCGGCCGTGAAGTCCGGTCCCAGATAGGCGCCGTGGCCGTAGATCGAGCCGTACTGCATCAGGCCGGCGCGCAGGAACACCTTCTGGCCGTCGCGGACGTCGTCACCGGTGAAGACGACCTGGCCGGAGGCGGTGACGGTCCGTTCCGGTATCGGGGGCTGGGCCTGGTAGGTCCGCATCGCCAGCAGCCCGAGGACCAAGAATCCGCCGAGCGTGACGAGGACCGCCGCCTGGACCCATCCCCGGGCGATCATCCGTGGCCGCTTGTCTTCACCGGGGCTGCCGCCCGCTGGTGATCTTCCCATCTCCTGTGCCTCCTCGAGATCCGGCACCCGTCGACGCGGGTGTCGCGCACTCCAGGGAGAGTAATACCAATCAGGATTGGTATTTAACAGGGGGCCTCGTCTAAACTGGCCGACAGGTGGCCACGGCGTGACGGCGGAGAGGAGAGCCTCTGAAGGGACGCAGGAAGGCCGGGAGGTTTCCCTCGCCACGGGATGCCTCGGTGCGGATGGACGGCGGAGCGCCCCCGGCGCGATACGGGGGTGCTCCCCGTGTCTGTGCTCCCCGCGTCCGCGCTCCGCCGGAGTTGTCACCAAATCGTCACAGCCCTTCGCGGCGCCACAACTCCCTCCGGGACCCCCGTGTCGAACCCGGTGTCGGCAAGACCAGCTGACCTGACGACCCATCAACATCCCACGGGGGAAACGAAGATGAGCAGCACCGCACGCCCTGCCCACCGCTTTGGAGTCTCCACCGCCGTCACCGCGGCCTCCTTCCTGCTGCTGGCCGGCGCCGGCATCCTGGCCGCGCCGTCCGCGTTCGCGGGCGTCCCGGGCGGCACCTTTGCCGCCGACCGCAACAGCGACTTCAACGGCGACGGCTACACCGACATCCTCACCGGCGTCCCGGAAGGCACCGTGGACGGCAAGGAGGGCGCCGGGTACGTCACCGTGCAGTACGGCGCCCCCAACGGCATCGGTACCAACACGACCGTGCCCAAGGGCCGTACGGCGGTCATCAGCCAGTCCACCAAGGGGGTGCCCGGCACCTCCGAGGCCTGGGACGACTTCGGGCAGGCCGTCGCCACCGGCGACCTGGACGGCGACGGCTACGACGACGCGATCATCGGCGCGCCCGGCGAGGACGAGGGCAGCGTCGCGGACGCCGGCCGGGTGACCGTCCTGTACGGCTCCAAGGCCGGCCTGGGCGCCGTGCGCACCGCCTCCGTCACCGCCGCCAAGCCGGCCGCGGGCGCCCGGTTCGGCCTCGGGGCGGCCGCCGCCCGGTTCACCGGGGACACCGACGCCGACCAGCTCGTCGTGGCCGACCAGAAGGTGGGCCTGCACGTCTTCACGTACCACGCGGGCGTCCTGCGACTCGTCGGCGCACCGCACTCCACCGGCCACAGGCTCCAGCCCGGGTATCTGACCACCGGTGACTACGACCACAACGGCTTCGCCGACCTGGTCGTCTCCGGCTACCGCCCCGACGACGACTACACCAAGGGCTGGTCCGCGTACTACGCGGGCGGCAGCGACGGCCTGACCTACCGGCGGGACCTGCCCGGCGGCCTGGGGACCGCCTCCGGCGACATCGACAAGGACGGCTTCGACGACCTGGTCGTCGGCCGGCTCAGCAGCGCCGACGACGAGGCGGAGGGCGACGCGGGCGGCAAGATCGGCGTGTACTACGGCGGCGAGGACGGCCCCGCGGGCGTGGACGGCCCCGGCACCGGCCCGCAGTGGTGGTCGCAGAACTCCCCGGGTGTCCCGGGCTCGTCCGAGGCCGGGGACGCCTGGGGCGCCGACCTGTCCGTCGCCGACGTGAACGGCGACGGCTACGCGGACGTGGCGGTCGGCGCGCCGGGCGAGGACGTGGGCACCGTCGCCGACGCCGGCGCGGTCTGGCTGCTGCGCGGCTCCCGCGAGGGCCTGACCGCGGCACATGCCCAGTCCTTCGACCAGAACACCCCGCACATCCCCGGCACCGCGGAGATGGACGACGCCTGGGGCGCCCAGGTACGGCTGGCGGACACCGACGCGGACGGCCGCGCCGAACTCCTCGCGGCGGCCCCCGGCGAGAACGCGGGCGACGGCGCACTGTGGCTCCTGCCCGCGAGCAACAGCGGCCTACTGGCCCCCGGTTCATGGTCGTACGCCGCCGGATCCCTCGGCGGAAACGCCCACGCGGCCCGCTTCGGCGCGGTGATCGACGAGTAGTAAGGGCGCCGCGATTCGTGTGCCCGCGCTTGCATGGTGGCAGGTGCGGGCGCTGTCGTTGGTTTCAGGGGGAGTGCGGGGGTGGTGGGTCGCCATCGGGCGATGGCGGCGGTGCCCTCACCGGGGGGCGGAGTTGCCCACGCCGGCCGTTTCGGTGCCGTGATCGACGAGTGGGCCGCGTGCCCGCACCGGGTCAGTAGCCGGTGCGGGTGCTGGCGTTGTTCTCCGGTGTGTCTCAGGTGAAGCGGGAGCTGGGGACCGGGCCCGAGGACGACAGGCGGGCCCGGTCGCCGCGCAGCCAGGTGGTGCGTGTTGCCGTGACGAAGGCCGTGAACGCCTCGTCCGAGTCGCGCGGAGCCTCCCCGTCGGCCTCGTCCGGGGTCGGGTCCGCGCCGGTGATCTCGGCGGCGAGTTCCGGCTCCGGGCGGTCGTCGGCCGGTGCCTGCTCGACGTCGCCGTCGGCCCCCTGGCGCAGCTGCTCGCCCCACGGTGCCACCACCGACTGGTGGAGCAGTGTCACGCTGTCGGCGGTGACGACCGGGGTGTCGGTCCAGGAGCTCGCGTGCTCGTGCAGCACCTGCCCCGGGGTCCGCTCGAAGAGCTGCCCGAGGATCTCGGGGCCCTCGTCCTCCCCGGCGACGTCGTTCAGGTCGTACGCCACGACGACGGTGTCCTCACGCCCGGCCGCGAACGGCTCCGCCGGCAGCCCCAGCACCTCGGCGGCGGCCAGACCGAGGATCCGCGAGCCCCGGTCGGGCAGCAGCGACACGGACCGCGGGCGCACCTCGGCGGCATCGAGCAGTGTCCGCAGCCGCAGCAGGCCGCGCAGGCACTGGTCGGGGGTGTCCTGCAGCCAGGCGTAACGCCCCGTCATCCCCGCGTCGAAGCCGTACGGGGAGAGCGTGCCGAGCACGGTGCCGCCGAGCACGTACTGCCAGCCGCGCAGATCGGTGAGGTCCAGCGCGGTCGCGGCTCCGACGGCGGCGGCGCGTTCCAGCATGCGGCTCTGCCGGGCCTGCGTGGGCAGCCACATGGGGTCCTCCGGGTCCCGCAGCAGCGCGTGCTGGCGCCGGGCCAGCGCGAGATCACCCGACATGATCGCGTTGAACACCAGGAGGTAGCGGTCCGGCCAGTCGGCGAAGTCGGCCTCGTGCCGGGCCAGTTCCTCGGCCGCCTCGCGGTGCCGCCCCTCGCGTTCGTACGCCGACACCAGCTCCCGCACGACGCCGAGGCGGCCCGGGTTGCCGCGCAGGACCTCGCGCAGGGCGGGGATCGCCAGGTAGGACAGCCCGCGTTCGACGCACGCGTACCCGAAGTCGAAGAGGGCCTGGGCATGTTCGGGCCGGGCCACCAGCGCCGCCGCGGCCTGCTGAAGATCGTCGAAGCCCGCAGCGCCCGCGGCCCGGCCGACCACGAGGGCCACCTCACCGAGGGGCTGCTCCTCCCCGCCGGCCCTCAACTGCCGCAGCGCCCCGGGTATGTCTCCGGAGTCCAGGCACTCCCAGGCCTTGAGCAGTTCGGGGGTCTTGGGGCGGCGATTCCTGCGCGAGAACATGACGGAGATCATCTCCGATCCCATGACCGGCCCTCAACACAATTCCGCGCCCGCTGCGACGGCCTCAGGGCAGGGCCTGCTCGGCCCAGATGACCTTGCCTCCGGGGATGTACCGGGTGCCCCAGCGCTCGGCGAGCTGCGCGACCAGGAAGAGGCCGCGACCACCCTCGTCCGTGGTCGCCGCGTAGCGCAGATGCGGTGAGGTCGTACTGCAGTCGGAGACCTCGCAGATGAGGGTGCGGTCGAGCAGCAGTCGTACCCGGATGGGCGCACGGCCGTAGCGGATCGCGTTGGTCACCAGCTCACTGAGGACCAGCTCCGTGGTGAACGTGAGCTCCTCCAGCTCCCACCGCGCCAACTGCCGTGTCACCGAGGCCCGTATCTCGGAGACGGCCGCCGGATCGGACGGCACCTGCCACTGCGCGACCCGGTCGAGCCCGAGCACGCGGGTGCGGGCGACGATCAGGGCGACGTCGTCGCCGGGCCGCTCCGGCAGCAGGTCGAGTACGGCCCGGCAGGTGTCCTCGGGCCCGTCGCCGGACTGCTCCAGGGCGGTGCGCAGCAGCTCCAGCCCCTCGTCGATGTCCCGGTCCCGGTCCTCGACGAGCCCGTCGGTGTACAGGACCAGGCGGCTGCCCTCCGCCAGCTCCAGCTCGGCCGTCTCGAACGGCAGGCCCCCCAGACCCAGCGGAGGCCCCGCGGGCACCTCGGGGAACTCCACGCTGCCGTCGGGCCGGATCACGGCCGGCGGCGGATGGCCGGCCCGGGCGACGGTGCAGCTCCGGGCGGCCGGATCGTAGATCGCGTACAGACAGGTCGCGCCGGTGACCGCCGCGGCGCCGTCCGCGGGTGTCTCGTCCTGGTCGATGCGGCCCACCAACTCGTCCAGGAGACTCAGCAGTTCATCGGGCGGCAGATCGAGGGCGGTGAAATTGTGCACCGCCGTGCGCAGCCGTCCCATGGTGGCCGCGGCGTGCAGCCCGTGCCCCACGACGTCCCCGACCACGAGGGCCACCCGGGTGCCGGACAGCGGCAGTACGTCGAACCAGTCGCCGCCCACCCCCGCCTGCGCGGGCAGATAGCGGTAGGCGATCTCCAGGGCGCTCTGCTCGGGCAGGCTGCGCGGCAGCAGACTGCGCTGCAGCGTCACCGCCATGCCGTGCTCGCGGGTGTAGCGGCGGGCGTTGTCGATGGACACCGCGGCGCGGGCGGCGAGCTCCTCGGCGAGGGCCAGCTCGTCCGTGTCGAACGGCTCGGGCTTCTCCGAGCGCCAGAAGTTGGCCACGCCCAGGACCAGGTTGCCCGCGCGCAGCGGCACGGTGATCAGCGAGTGGATGCCGTACTCCACCACCCGCTCGGTGCGTTCGACGTCCTGTGCGAGCCAGCCCGGCGCCTCGCGCAGCCGTGGCTCGACCACGGACCGGCCGGAGGTCAGGCTGTGGGCCTGCGGCGAGGACTCCACGAACCGGATGTGCTCGCCGACCGGGTAGAGCGGGGCGTCCTTGTGGATACCGCTGGAAGCCGCCCGGCGCAGCGCGTTCCCGGGCTGCGGCTCCTCCCCGCGCAGCACCGCGTCGTACAGGTCGACGGTGGCGAAGTCCGCGAACCGGGGCACGGCCAGCTCGGCCAGCTCCCCCGCGGTACGCGTCACGTCCAGGCTGGTGCCGATGCCGACACCGGCGTCGTACAGCATGTCGAGGCGTTCGCGTGCCACCTCCGCGCGGCCGGACAGGGCACGCAGTTCCGTGGAGTCGCGCAGTGTGGTGACGCTGCCGGGCGGGCCGCCGCGCGCGTCCGTGGGCCGCTGGTTGATGGCCAGCAGCCGGTCCTTGACGAGGTGCACCTCGTCGGTGGCCTCGCGTCCCGAGGCCAGCAGCTCCGCCGTGTCGGCGTCCAGGCCCAGCTCCCGCACATCGCGCCGCTCGGCGTCCTCGGGCAGCTCCAGCAGGCGGTTCGCCTCGTCGTTGGCGAGCAGCAGACGGCCCTCGCCGCTGACGATGAGCACGCCCTCCCGCACGGCGTGCAGCACCGCGTCGTGGTGTTCGTACATCCGGGTCATCTCGTGCGGGCCCAGGCCGTGCGTCTGCCGCAGCAGCCGTCTGCTCACCAGTGCCGTGCCCGCCGTGGCCAGGGCCATCGCCGCCGCGGCCGCGCCGAGCAGGAGCGGCAGTTGCTGGTCGGCGGTGCCGCCCACGTGCTCGGTCGTGATGCCGGACGAGACCAGGCCCACCACGGTGCCGTCGGCCGCCTTGACCGGGACCACGACCTGGACCAGCCGTCCGATGGTCCCGTTGATCTCCTCTTCGACGGTTCCGCCGGCCACCGCGGGCGCGATGGTCCCCACGAACTTCATGCCGATGCGGTCCGGCTTGGGATGGGTGTAGCGGATCCCCTCGGTGTTCATCACGACGATGAAGTCCACCCCGGACGCCTTGCGGGCGGCCTCGGCCTTCGGCTGGAGGATCGCCGTCGGGTCGGGACTGCGCAACGCCGCGACCGTGCCCGGTGCGTTGGCGAAGGTCTCGGCGACCGCGAGGGAGCGGTTGAGGGCCTCCTGGTTGATGTCGTGCCGTACTTGCAGAACCTGTGCCACCACGGCCGACGCGACCAGCAGCAGCACGATCACCACTTGCAGTACGAACACCTGTCCGGCGAGGCTTCGGCCGCTCACCGCCGACCACAGTCTCCCGGCCCAGGTGCGGCGCGGCCCGGTCTCCTTCTGCTGACGCGCGTCGAGCGCTGCATGCGGATCCCCGGGGCGACGGGTCGGCCGGGTATCGGGCCGGCCGGGCAGTCGGACCATGTGCCATGTCTACACTGCCCGGCCCCTGTAGGCGAGGGGCGTTGCACGAGGTGACCGCACTGATCCGGCGGATCTCGTGGCGGGTCAGCGGCGTTGCCGGGGCGCGGTGTGCCGGGTGGCGAGCAGCAGTGCCACGTCGTCGGGCCGGTCGGTGGCCTGCCGGGCCGTCGCGGTGAGCCGGTCGGCGACCATCGCCAGCGAGCGGCCGCCGCGCCGCCCGGCGAGCGTTCCGGCCTTCTCCAGAACCGTGCGCAGCGCGGCGATGCCCTCGTCGATGTCGGTGTCGGGCTTCTCGACGAGCCCGTCGGTGTACAGCGCGAGGATGGCGTCGGGCTCCAGGCGCAGCCGCGCCACCGGGTAGTGCGCGTGCGGGTCCACCCCGAGCACCACGCCGCCGGGTATCTGCAGCACATGGGTCCGGCCGTCGGGGGTGCGCAGCAGCGGAGGGAGATGTCCGGCGCGGGCGACCCGGGCCAGACCGGTGACCGGGTCGAGCCGGAGGTAGCAGCAGCTCGCGAACTGGCCGGGATCGAGGTCGATGAGCAGGCGGTTCGTGCCGCTCATGACCTCGTCGGGCGGATGGTCGCCGAGCGCGAAGGCCCGTACGGCGCTGCGGAGCTGGCCCATGGTGGCGGCCGCCTGGACGCCGTGTCCCTGGACGTCGCCGATGACCAGCGCCAGTCCGTCCCCGGCCTCGACGACGTCGTACCAGTCGCCGCCCACGTCCATGCCCTGGGTGCCGGGCAGATAGCGTCCGGCGGTCTCCACCAGCGGGTGCGCGGACAGCCGCCGGGGCAGCAGGGCCTGCTGGAGGCCGCGGGCGAGGGCGGCCTCGGTGTCGTAGCGCTGCGCCTTCTCCATCGCGTGCGCGATCAGCCCGGCGAGCGCGGTCAGGAGCGTACGTTCCTCCGCGCTGAAGCTGCGGGAGCGGTCGAAGCCGAGGATGCAGGAGCCCACCGGCCGCCCGGAGGCGATCAGCGGGAGGAAGGCGCGGGCGCCCTCGACCGCGTCCAGGGGTATGCCGGGGTAGGCGGCGGCCAGCTGCTGCATGGATTCGAAGAAGATCGGGCGGCCGTGGGTGAGCGTCTCCACACCCGGCAGATGCGCGTCGAGGCCGACGCCTTCGAAGGGCGCGAGGAAGCCCTGGGGGAAGCCGGTCTCCCAGGCCAGGAAGAGATGCCGCTCCTGGAGCAGATAGATGGCGAGGCGGCGGCCGTCGAACGCGGGGAGCAGTTCCTGGGTGACGACCGCCGACACCTGGCGGGCGGTGACCGCGTCGGTCAGCGCGATGGCCAGGGCGATCGGCCGGTACAGCGGGGCCATCGAGGGGCCCGCGGCCACGGTGGGGTCGGTGCCGGGCACCACGGCCGTCGCGGGGTCGACGGGCGTCAGGCCGACCGGGGTGTCCACGCGGTTCGCGGCCACGACGGTGCAGGTGAGGATGTCGGCGCCCGGATGGAGGGACAGCGCGAGCCAGTCGGGCTCGTCGTCGGCCGGGCGCCGGACGTGGAAGTACACCGGGTCCGGGGAGAGCAGGGCGCCGCGGAGGTGGTCCTCGTACGGGGTCTGGTTCAGCCAGGGCAGGGCCTCCCACAGGGGGCGGCCCAGCAGCTCGGCGCGGTCGGGGCCCAGCAGGCGTTCCGCGGCCGGGTTGGCGTACACGATCAGGCCCATCCGGTCCAGGCAGAACACACCCTGCGGGAGCAGGTCGGCCGCACCGTCGGCGGACTGCCCCGGACCCGGGTCGAGGACGATCCCGCTCACCACGCACGAGTCGGCCGGGCTCGGCGCGGGCCACAGCTCCAGCAGACGCGGGCTGCCGTCCTCGGCCCGCACCTGGAGCGGTGCGGGCGGGGGTTTTCCGGCGGCCGTGTCGCTCAGCGCGGCCAGCAGCTGATGGGCGTTCGCGGGCGCGACGGCGTCCGCCAGCGCCTGCGCGGTGCCGGCGAAGTCGCCCGGCCGCACCCCCAGCAGGTCGTGCAGCCGGTCGTCCACGGTCACCGCCGAGCTGGCCGGATCCCAGGTGAACCGGCCGATGCGCCCCACCGTGGGACGCGCCGCGGGCGGCCGCACGCACAGCGGCTCGTCGTCCCACAGAACCGACGGCTCGTCCCCCTCGGCGAGGCCGCGCATCCCGGCGCCCAGATCCTCGGCCAGCTGGCTGAGGATCTCCTGGCCGGGAATCTCGTCGACCGAGTCCTGGGCCGACGGGCGCAGCACCGTGAGCACGCCGTAGGGCGTCGACGGTCCCGGCACGGGCACGTAGACCGAGCCGAACTGGAACGGCAGACCGGCCGCGAACTGCGGATAGCGGCGCACCATCTCCGTGGCGTTCGGCAGGGTGACCTGAACGCCCAGCCGGTAGGCGTCGGCGACGGGGAACGGAGCGTTCACGTGCAGCCGCCACCAGGGGCGGAACAGTTGGCCGGGGAGCCCCACGAGTACCGCGAGGCGCAGCATGCCGGGGGTGCCCGAGCGCAGGTACACCCCCCCGACGCGGCCGTCGGCCGCGTCGAGTGCCCGGGTGGAGGCGTCGACCAGCAGCGCGGCCAGCATTCCGCGCGTCCGGCCTGAGTCCTCCCCGCTCCCAGCCATCGGTCCTACCTCGTCCGTACGCCGCCCGAGTGGGTGACACAGCAAGAATGCGTCACGACGCCCGCGGACCGCACCTGGGCGGACAGGACGCGACAGCCGCACCGGCACCCGTCGGGTTCGGCCTCCTCGCGAGGGCCGCCTGCCGGGTGGTCCTGAGCCGGGTGGGGTTCGTGCGACGCGCGACCGTGGGCGCGGGCCGTGTGTGGCGGCCTTCGGGGCCGTGATCGCCCTGTATGCCGCTCGGGATCCGGCCCCTAGGCTGGCGGGACTGGTCGGCCCAGTCATCGAGAGGAGGCCGCGTTCCGTGGCGGAGCCAGCTGACTTTCCCAAGCGCACGGACCCGGCACGCATACGTCTCACTCTGCGCACGGCGGACCTCGACGAGGCCCGTGCCGCGATCGGTGCCATGTTCTACGACACCGTCATGGACCTGCTGGAGCCGGGGGAGAGCCTCGACGCGGACTTCGAGATGGCCCGCCTCGGCCCGCTGACCCTCGGTGAGCTGCGCTGCGGCGCGGACGTGCGGATGCGCTTCGACGACCTCGGCGCCTACCACGTCGACGTCCCCCTGACGGGTCGCCTGGCCTGGCGGCAGGCCGCACAGGACGTGGCGGTGGCCGGCCCCGCACGGGCCGGGGTGTTCCAGCCGGAGGGGCGGACGACGCTGGAGCGGTGGGACCGCCACTGCCGGCTGCTCGCCGTGAAGATAGAGCCCCGAGCGCTCGTACGGCACCTGGAGGCGCTCACCGGCGACGCGGTCGGCCCCTCGCTGCGGCTGGCACGGACCATGGACCTCACCACCGGGCCGGGTCGCACCTGGGCGCGGCTGCTGCGGCTCGTGGTCGACGAGACCATCGACGACCGCGGGCTCCTGCGGCAGCCGCTGCTCGCCGCCCGGATGCGGGACTCGCTGCTGACCGGACTGCTGCTGGCCACCGACCACGCCTATCGGGAGGCCCTGGACCGGCCCGTCCCGAGCGGCTTCGCCCGGCCGGTCAAGCGCGTCGTGGACGCCATCCACGCCCGGCCGGAGCACCCGTACACCACCACGGAACTCGCGGACCTCGCCGGGGTGAGCGCGCGCTGGCTGCAGGAGGTGTTCCGCCGTCAGGTCGGCAGTTCGCCCATGACCTATCTGCGGGACGTGCGCATGGACCGGGTCCGCGTCGAACTCGCTGCCGCCGACCCCGACGCGACGACCGTGGGCGCGGTGGCCTACCGCTGGGGCTTCGGCCATCTGGGCCGGTTCGCCGAGAAGTACCGCGCCCGGTTCGGTGAACTCCCCTCGGAGACACTGCGCTCACGCTGACGGCACCGGGCAGGTCAGCGCGGCTACTCGCTCTTCACCGGGCGCAGCACCAGGTGGTTGTCCTCCCGGGCGGCCGCCATGGCGAACGGGAAGGTGTCCACCTCCAGGCACAGGTCCACGTCCTCGGCGTGGACACCGCCCCAGCCGCGGCGCACCCCGTCGGTGAGTCGTGCGGCGGCGTCCGAGCGTCTGGCCCGGCCGACGAACGGTGCGGCGTCGGTGGGGCCGGACACGGCCCGTGTCGCGATGTACTGCGCGCACGCCAGGTCCTCCTCCGCCTGTCCGCCGTCCCCCGTGACCACGTAGGTGACCGCGTCCGGCCGCGCGCGCCGCAGCACCCGCGCCGTCGCCTCCGCCACCACGAAGCTCGCACAGAGCAGGAGCCGGGCGTCGGCCACCGCCAGGGCGCCCACGGTCCCGGCGGTGGTCTTCTGCACCACCGTGCGGCCCGCGACGTCGAGCGACCGCAGCCGGGCAGGTGAGTTGGCGAGGTCGAACCCGGGCACCGGTGGACCGTCCTGGAAGGCCGGCCAGCCCGGGTTGCGGGCCTTCAGCTCCAGGGCCTCGTCGAGCGTGCCGGTGAAGACGATCTTCTCCGCCCCGCGCCGGAAGGCCCAGGCGGCCACGGTGAACGCGCGCATCACATCGACGACCACGGCGACTTCGGGCGTCGCGGAGAGACCGGACACACCGGTGAAGGTCGGTTGCATCACCCCATGGTGAGGCACCCGGGAGCGTGGCGGGTGCGCGAGTTCAGGACTCGGCCCCGTCCGTCGGCAGCGTGCGGGCGGCGCGCAGGGAGCGCAGGGCCAGCAGCAGGACGCCGATGTCGTCCAGATACACCGGGTCGGGCAGCAGGTCGGTCGGCAGCACCAGATAGAGGACGGCACCCCAGAAGACCCAGCGCGGCCCCGTCGGCAGTCCGGCCCGCCGCAGGGTGCGCCGGGCACCGACCAGCCGCACCAGCAGGCGTACGGCCACGACGAGCAGGGCCGCCGCGACCACGGCGGCGACCACGAGCACGGTCGTGGTGGTGTCCATGGGGCCTCCTGACCTCTACGACGCCTGGTCGGCCTCGCCGGTGTCGTCCCCGTCCCGCGAGGGATCAGCGGTGGTGGGCGCCGGGGGCAGCCCTTTGGCGGTGCCCTTCCACCGTTCAAAGGTACGTGTCAGCTGCCGGAACGGGGAGGCCGCCGGGGTGCCGGGCCGACCGGCGGGTGGGGCCGGCGTGTCCTTGTAGGCCGCCAGGGCCTCGTGGGCCCTCTCGGCGGCGTCCCGGTAGAGGTCCCGGGACCTGGTCATCGCCTCCAGCGCTTCGGCGTACATGGCCACGAGACTGCGTTCGCGGGCCAGCTCCTCCTCCAGGGTCAGCAGCGTCCACCGCTCGCGCAGCCCGGTCAGCGCCTCCTCGACGCCCCGCGGCATCGGCTTCGCCATTGCCTGGAAGCGCCGCAGCACGTCCAGCAGTTCGGTGGGTTCGGAGCCGTCCAGGAACACGCTGCGCACCGAGTACTCCGGGCCGTCGTAGCCGGCCGGTGCCGGATCGGGGGGCACGATCACGGCTCCGCCGCGCGGCACCCAGACGCCGAGGTCGCGCAGCGCCCAGTTGACGGCGCGCAGCTGCTGCGGCGCGGCACGGTGCTCCACCACGCGGTGCCGCAGCCCCGGCGGCAGCAACTGCGCCAGCGGCTGCCGGCCGCGCTCGTCCGGGGTCATGGCCTCGTGCACGACGACGTTGACGGACCAGGAGTCCCGCGCGGCGTTCCGGATGACGCGCCGCATGGCCTTGTCGTCGGACGGGAGCAGGCCGACACCGCCCAGGCGCAGGCCGGTCACGGCATGGTGGTGGTCCCAGGAGGCCTCGTCCTCGTCGGGCCAGAACAGGGTGGCGGGGGAGGGCCACCACTCGCTCCAGGGCTGCTCCGCCTCGGCCAGGAGCTGCCACACCCGCCCCTCTTCCTGTTCCTGCGGGGGCGCGAGCGTCAGGCGAGCCCGCACCGTCACCTCGTCGGCGACCCGCCAGCGCGCCTCGAAGACCCGCTCCGGGTCGTCCTCGCTCGTCTTGGGTTCCGTGAAGTCGTCGAGGACCTCGTCGTCTTTGAGCCGGCGCAGGTGCCGCCGCAGGACGTCCTCGGCGTCGGGGCCGATGTGGCGGCCGCGGGCGGGCCACACCGTGTCAGGGGTCGTGGGGCTGTCGGTGGCGGAGTTCGACATGGGCCAATCTGCGTCGAGGGTGGGTGGGCCTTCCAGTATCACTCTCGGCGATCGTGGCACGTCGTCGGGGGGTCGTCCGCGGCGGGTCGTCCGCGGCGGGTCCGGAGCGCCGAGGCGCCGCACCTTACGGGACCCGGCCCGGTACACACGGGAAGTGCGCGCCGCACTCGGGGTGCGTATGCCGCACTTCACGTGATCGTCGTTCACTCATGCCGATGACCTGTCCGGACCACGACAATGGGTGCGGTGAACGGGGCCCACCCGCCCATCCGCTTAGGGGAGGGCCCTGTTCGCTTGCCGTGCCACGTGTGGCCGTCGTCGCCCCTCAGTGCGGGAAGGCCCGGGGCGGCCGCTGCCGCGGCAGTTCGTCGCGGAACTCCGCGATGAGCGTGCTGATCTGCCGCATCAGGGATGTCTTGGCCAGGCGGTCGAGGTAGAGGTTGCGCCGGGCGAGTCCGGGCAGGTCCACGCAGAAGTACAGGGCCATCAGCGGGTTGACGAACAACTCGCTGTTCCTGGTCCGCTCGGTGAAACGCACGTCACCGAAGTCGCCGCGCACGGCGGCGGCGACGGACCCCTGGACAATGCTGGGATGGCTCGCGGTGGCCTGCTGGGCGTGGGCCACCGCGTCGAGGTAGAGGGCGCCCTCGCGGCTCTCCCTGGGGAGCGAGAACGCGCCCAGGTAGGCGCCCTCGCGGTCCAGGGCGGCCAGGTTCTCCAGGACCAGCGAGTGGTTGACGCCGTGATACGCGTCCACGCCGAAGCCCAGGCACGCCACCAGCCGGTGCGGGACCTCGTCGAGCCCGTCCACGGCGGCCAGGCTGGCCATGTCCTCCTCCGGAGTGCCCAGCCCGTGCTCGTCGCCCCGCATCAGGATGTCCGTCCCGCCGTCCACCAGCACGACGGCGTCGACACCGCCCAGATGCGCGAGGAGCGCGCGGTAGGCGGCCCGCAGCGGGCCGACACCCGTGCGGGCGAACGCGTACACGGTGGACGGCAGCTCCTGCGCCGCCAGCCACTGGGCGAGCGCCCGCTCCGGGAAGTAGTCGCCGCGCAGCGGTGTGTCCGGGCGGACCGCCGCGACGTCCTGGTCCACCCACACATCCAGGTCCAGGCCGTACAGGTCGGCGAAGGACAGGTTCGCCAGATGCACCTCCTTGCCCTCCGCCCGCAGGGCGAGGGCCAGCGGAAGTCCGGCGTAGACGTCGAAGCCGCCGCCCGCTCCGACGACGAGCACCCGCCGCGCGTCGCGCAGGCGGGTGAAGAAGGCGGGTTCACGAAGGGAGAACACCGCAGGACGTTAACAGACCTCCGGAACAGGGACGTTGGAGTTTTCCACAGGCCCGGACGGGCTGTCGGTGGCGCATGTCAAGATCGGTCGCATGCTCACTCACGCCCTGCTGCGCGCGGAACCGAACAGGTCCACGACGTACCCCGACTGGGTCAAGATCCACGACCCGGGGGCGGAGAGCGCCGCGCTCGCGGTGCTCGACGAGGTGCGTACGGCCGTGTCGTCCGCGTATCCGAAGACGGGGCGCTGTCTCGACCGGCTGGAGCGGCGTGCCCGCGCGCTGCCCCCGGCCCATCTGCCGTGGTTCTGCGCGCGGTGGACCCCGACACCGTGCGCATGCTCCTGGCCGCGGCCGTCGCCGCCCCGGACGACGAGGACCTGCGGGCGCAGACGACCGCGCTCCTGCCCCGGGTCGCCGACCCCCGGGTGCTGGACGGGGTGGTGCGGGCCGCACGGCCGGCCGCCGGTGTGCTGCGGCGCCGCGCGGACCTGGCCCGGCGGGTGGCCATCATGCGCGCCGGACCGGTCGTGGAACTCCCCGCCGACGTACCCGACACCACCCTCGCGCCCGCACTGTCCGGTCTGCTGCCCGACCTCCGTGCGTACGAGGCCCATGTCCCCGAGCGGCACGCCGGCACCCTGACCGCGATCGCCGCCGACGGCCGTCATCTGCGCGGTGAGATCGACGACGAGACCCGGCGACTGGCACCGCCCGCACGGCCGGCCGAGTGGCAGGTCCTCCTGGGCCGGATCGACGCCGTCGGCTGGCGGGCCGCGGTGGAGACCACACCCGAGGACGAACGCGGCGCGCTGTCGGCCCTGTTGACCACCTGGAGCGGCCAGCCGTTCGCCGACCCCGGCACCACCTGGCGCACCGGCCGCGCTCCCGAGCGGGAACCGGCCGCCTGCCGCGCGGAGGGACGGACGGTGGCGGGCGGCCCCGACCGCAGGGGCCTGGCCCGCTTCGTCCAGCCGGCGGCCGACCCGGCACCCGCCGAGGCCGAGGAGTGCGAGACCGTCACCGGCGACGACGGCGCAGTGGCAGACCCTGCACGCGCCCCATCTGCCGGTCGAGAGCCGCAAGTTGTCCACCCATCTGGTTGGAGTTGTGGGCAAGGACGCGCGCGGCCCGTTCACCCGGCTCCTGCCACCGGTGCCGCTGCACGAACTGTTCGCCCGGGCCGTAAGGGAGTGATGGACGAGTGGGGGCCGGCGGCACCTGCCGCCGGCCCCGCCGCACATCCGGTCCGGGAGTTACGCCCCGCTCTCCCGGAGCATGTCCTCACGCTCGACGATCTTCACGCGCTCGCGGCCCTGCGGCTCGCCCAGCGCCTTCTCGGCGGCGTCGAGGCGGTACCAGCCCTCCCAGGTGGTGAAGCGGACGTCCCGCTCGGCGAGGAAGGCGTCCACGGCCTGGGGCTCGGGCGAGGCGGGCGTGTGCAGACGGCCGCCCGCGAAGTCGTCCAGCAGGTTGGACACCGTCTCGTTGGCGTCGCCCTTGGTGTGGCCGATCAGACCGATCGGGCCGCGCCGGATCCAGCCGGTGACGTAGGTGGACTGCAGGTGCGCGCCGCCGTCCTCGACGACACGGCCGCCCTCGTCCGGGACCGTGCCGGAGTCGAGGTCCCAGGGCAGCTTGGGCAGCTTCTCGGACAGATAGCCGACGGCGCGGTAGACGGCCGTGACGTCCCAGTCCTTGAACTCGCCGGTGCCCTTGACGTTGCCGGTGCCGTCGAGTGCGGTGCGCTCGGTGCGCAGGCCGACGACCTTGCCGTCCTCGCCGAGGATCTCGGCGGGCGACTCGAAGAGGTGCAGGAACAGCTTGTGCGGCCGGTCGCCGACATCGCGGATGGCCCAGTTCTCCAGGGTCTTGGCGACCATGTCGGCCTGCTTGTTGCCGCGCCGCGTCTCGATCGAACCCGCGTCGTAGTCGATGTCCTCGGGATCGACGATGACCTCGATGGTGGGGGAGTGGTCCAGCTCCCGCAGCTCCATCGGGCTGAACTTCGCCTGCGCCGGGCCGCGTCGGCCGAAGACATGGATCTCCAGCGCCTTGTTGGCCTTGAGGCCGTCGTAGACGTTCGGCGGGATCTCCGTCGGCAGCAGCTCGTCGGCCGTCTTGGCCAGGATGCGGGCCACGTCCAGGGCGACGTTGCCGACGCCGAGGACCGCGACCTTCTCCGCCTCCAGCGGCCAGGTGCGCGGCACGTCCGGGTGGCCGTCGTACCAGGAGACGAAGTCCGCGGCGCCGTAGGAGCCGTCGAGGTCGATGCCGGGTATGGACAGGTCGCGGTCGGCCGTCGCGCCGGTCGAGAAGATCACGGCGTCGTAGAAGGCGCGCAGATCGTCGAGGTTGAGGTCCGTCGGGTAGTCGACGTTGCCGAACAGGCGGATCTGCGGCTTGTCGAGCACCTGGTGCAGGGCCGTGACGATGCCCTTGATGCGGGGGTGGTCGGGAGCGACGCCGTAGCGGATCAGGCCGAAGGGGGCGGGCATCCGCTCGAAGAGGTCGACGGACACGCCGGGCTCGGCGGCCACCTCGGACTTGAGCAGGGCGTCGGCGGCGTAGATCCCGGCGGGGCCGGCTCCGACGATGGCTACCCGCAGGGGGCGCGGCATGATCAGGTTCCCTTCGAGCGAAAACAGGCGACTCGTACGGGGAGCCTAAGCTGAGGCAGCCCTAAGTCAGTACGCGGGTCCGGTCTATGACCCCATAAGTCGATCTTATGCCCCTTGGGGAGACGCGCAGGTCGCGGGGCCCGCGCAGGCGGGTGGACACCGGTCATGGGCATGCCCGAGGCTGGGCCCGGGACCGGGATCATCCCGCTCCACGACGAACCGCCGGCCGGAACCTAGGAGTGACAGCGTGGGTGGACGCGGGGAGACGACCGTCGCGGTGACCGGCGGCAGCGGGTTCGTCGGCAGCCATCTCGTACGGCGTCTGCTGGAGCAGGGGTACCGGGTCCACACCACCGTACGCAACACCGCGAACCCGGCGAAGGTACGGCCGCTGTGGGACCTGCAGGAGGCGTTCCCCGACCGACTCGCCCTCTTCCAGGCCGACTTGCTGACCGAGGGCTCCTTCGACGAGGCGTTGCGCGGCTGCTCGGTCGTCTTCCATGTCGCCTCGCCGTTCTTCATGCCGGAGAAGATCGAGGACGGCCAACGGGACATGGTGGACCCTGCCCTGCTCGGCACCCGCAACGTCCTGGGCGGCGTGGAGCGGACGCCGACCGTGGCGACACTGGTCTTCACCTCGACGGTCGGGGCGATGTTCGGCGACTACGCGGACGTCCTCGACATGGACGAACAGGTGCTCTCGGAGCGCTACTTCAACACCACCAGCACGGTGGCCAACAACCCCTACCACTACGCCAAGACTGTCGCCGAACGCGCCGCCTGGGAGGCCGAGGCCGCCCAGGACCGCTGGCGCATGGTCTCGATCAACCCCGGCCTGATCCTGGGCCCTTCACTCACCCCGGCCTCGGAGTCCGGCAGCCTGTTCCTGCTCGACGAGCTGTTCAAGGGCTACTTCTGCTACGGCGCCCCGGACTTCAGCTTCACGACGGCGGACGTACGCGACGTGGCCGACGCGCACATAGCGGCGGCGGAGAACCCCGAAGCCAAGGGGCGTTACATCGTCGCGGCCGAGACCATGACGTCCTTCCACGAGATGTCCCGCATCATCCGCACCCGCCATCCCCGCGACCTCCGTCTGCCGCGCACCGCGCTCCCGCACTGGCCGGTGCGCGTCCTGGGCCCCGCCTTCGGCCTGACCCAGGACTACATCCGCAAACACCTCGGCATCCGCTTCCGGGTGGACAACGGCAGGAGCGTGCGCGAACTGGGCATCACCTACCGCCCGATCGAGGAGACCCTCCTGGACCACCACGAGAGCTGGCGCGCCCGACGCAGGTGAGCGGCACCCGGCACGACCGCGCCCCCACGCCTCACGCGGGCCGGATCACCTGGTGGATCGCCGACTCCCCGGCGCCGTAGATCGACTCCTCGCGGATGGACGAGCCCGGGCCCGGCGCGTGGATCATCATTCCGTTGCCGGTGCAGAAACCGACATGGCTCGCGTTGTCGAAGAAGACGACGAGGTCACCGATCTGGATGTCGGCCACCGCGATCGGCGTCCCCGCGTGGGCCTGCTCCGCCGCGGCACGCGGCAGCGCGACCCCGGCGGCCTTCCACGCGGCCTGGGTGAGGCTGGAGCAGTCGTACGAGTCCGGCCCCATCGCGCCCCAGACACACGGCCTGCCGATCTGCGCGCGGGCGAAGGCGAGCGCCTTCATGGCCTTGCCGCCGTACGCCGACTCCGACACGCCACCCGCGCCGACGGGGGCGGCGAAGGAACCGGTGTCCGTGAGGGCGCCGGTGGCGAAGGAGCCGGTTGCGTAGGGGTCGGTTGCGTAGGGGTCGGCCGTGACGGCGGGCATGTCCGTCTGCATGGGCAGGGTGCCGGTCGCGAAGGAGCCCGTGCCGGTGAGGGGGTCCGTGGCGAACGGGGTCATCGCCGCGCCGGGGACGGCCGGTTGGACGGGCAGGGTGCCGGTGGCGAAGGAGTCCGTCGTGCCGAGGGCCGACTGCGGGAACCAGGATTCCTGTGCGGGCGGCAGGGACTCGATCGCGGCGATCGGGGCGCTGCTCCGGGCGGCGTACCGGCTCAGGAGGTCGCGCGCCGCGGTGAGCTTGCGCTGGTTCTGCCCCTTGGAGTCGGCCGGTGAGGGCCGACGCGGCCCGGGGGCGGGCGCGGGAAGCAGCGCGCCGGGGGCCGCCTCCAGCTCCAGCCGCCGCTCGGGTGCGGCCGGCAGTGCCGCGACCGGCCGGGCGGTCAACTCGGCGATGGGACGGCCGGGCAGCTCCGGCACGGACCGGCCGGGCAGCTCCGCGATGGGCCGGCCGCTCAACCCGGCGGTCAGCTCCGGCGGCAGAGGCCGCGCGGCCTTCTCCAGCTCACCACCGGGGAAGCCACCCCGTGCCGGAGCGGCGCCGCGATTCCCGGACGAGCGCTGCTGGAGCCTCCGGTCGGCAGGCAGTACGGCGGGCACGGTCGGACCCAGCTTGGAGCGCGCCGCGTCGAACCACTGACGGGTCACCTGGTCGAGTTCGGGATCGGCGCCCCCGCCCGGCCGCTTGCGGAGCGGAACTCCGCGGCCACGGTTCCCCGCGGACATCGCGCGGGTCGCGTTGTAGTTCCCCGTGGCGTTCTCGGCCCGGTCGTAGAGGTTGTCGATCCGCTGCCGAACCTCGTCGCGGCTCTCCGTCGCCATGGGAGACGTACTCCTTCCGTACTCCACTCCGCCCCCCGAGTCAGCTGTCGGGTCCGGGCGGTCGAGCCGTGCGGCCTGGTCGTCAACCTAGCCAACTTGTGTGCCTCGCGTGAAGGTTGACGTGTGAAATGTCCGATACGTATTTGTGACATTCGCTTGGAGGTTCGGTACTGGGGGTCCTCGGTGACACAGAGCCGTACGACGATCAACACCGCGTCGTCGCCGGTGTCCCCGTTCTCTGTGAGGTTGCGATGAATCTCTGGGGCCGTTGAACACGGTCGCCTTCGGGTCCGTATGAGGCGGGGGATTTCCATGCCGAGCCGGCCTCGACGAGACCAGAGGTACTTCCGTGGGACGCAATACGCGCAGACGCCCGACAGGCGCACGACGCGCGACCTTCGCAGCGGTCGCACTGATGCTGGGCGGAGGGGGGTTGATCGCGGCGAACGTCTACGCCTCCGCCACCGAGAGCGGCTCGGACCAGTCGAGCCAGACCGGCCAGGTGCTGGCCGCCGGCGCGACGATCGACTGCCCGGACGTGGGCAGCCGGTTGACGGATGTGCCGGACGGGGCGAAGGAGAGCGTCGACAAGGAACTCGCCCTCCTCGACCAGCAGGTTGCCGCGGCCTACCAGCAACTGCAGCAGTGGGGACAGGCCAAGCAGCAGAACTCCGGGTCCGCCGACGACGCGATCATGAACCCGCTGAAGGAGAAGCGCACCGAGGCCATCGGGCGCATCTCGGACGCCATCGACCAGGTGGGTGACCGTCCGCAGGGTCTGGACGACATGGCGGCGTGCACACTGCAGCCTTCCGGCAACCAGAGCCAGACCGGCGGCGACACGGGGCAGGGCGCCCCCAGCCAGAGCCCGGCCGACGGCGGCCAGGGGCAGACCGGGGGCGGCCAGGGCAACGGCGGCCAAGGCAACGGCGGCCAGGCCGGCAACGGCCCCGTGGTCGCGGACTACGCGGACATCACCTCCGTCCAGCCCAACGCGCAGACCCCGGCCCCGCAGTCCGACGCCTCCCGCGGCACCTTCAGCAGCAGCTGCGGCGTCAACGCGAACGGCCTGTTCAACTCCGACAACGTGATCGTCGCCCCCGGAGTCTCCAACGGCGCCCACCACTTCCACGACTACGTCGGAAACCAGGCCAACAACGCCTTCGCCAGTGACGACGACCTGGCGAACGGCGACACGACGTGTGTGGACAAGGGCGACCGGTCCACGTACTACTGGCCCGTGCTGCGCCTGCAGAACGGCAAGCAGGAGCGGGACGCCGGCGCTCCCGGCGGCGGAACCGAAGGCAACGCCGGTCAGATCGTCACGCCCAAGCAGGTCACGCTGACCTTCGTGGGCAACCCCCGCAGCAAGGTCACGGAGATGCCGCGCCTGCTGCGCATCATCACCGGCGACGCCAAGGCGTTCGTCAACGGCCCCGCCAACGCCAACGCGTCGTGGAGCTGCACCGGGTTCGAGGACCGGCAGCTCAAGGACAAGTACCCGCTGTGCCCCTCCGGCAGCGACGTCGTGCGCACGTTCAAGTTCCAGAGCTGCTGGGACGGCCGCAACATCGACAGCGCCAACCACCGTACCCATGTGGCGTTCGCCGACGCCGAGGGCAACTGCCCGAACGGGTTCGAGGCCATTCCGCAGCTGGTGCAGCGCATCGTCTACGACGTCGACGCGCCGAGCCTCCAGGACGGCGGCCGGACGGTGCCGCTGTTCGCCGTGGACTCCTTCCCCGAGCAGCTGCACAAGCCGGTCACGGACCACGGCGACTTCATCAACGTCTTCGACGAGAACCTGATGAAGGAGATGGTCGACTGCATCAACTCCGGTCGCACGTGCGGTGCCGGCGCCGACCCCGGTCAGGACCCGAGCGGGAACCCCAGCGAGCCGCCGGCCTCCAGCCCGGCCTCGCCCGGCAATGGCAACGGTGCGGAGCCGGCTCCCGGCGACACCGCGACCGAACAGCCCACTCAGGCCCCGGCCGACCCGCCGTCCGCCGAGCCGACGGACGCCGGTACGGCGACGGCTCCCGCCAGTGAGCTGCCGCGGGTGTACAGCTCCTCGTCACCCACGCACGGCACCTCGGACAAGGGCCACTCCGGCAAGGGCGGTTCGCAGAACTCCGGCTCCGGCAAGGGCGGTTCCGACAAGACCGACTCGGGCACGAGCGGTTCGGACAAGGGCAGCGGAGGTCAGGCGACCCAGCCCGCCGAGATCGGTGAGCCGGCCCAGACTCCGGCCGCCGCGGCGAACAACCCGTCGGCAGCCGCCGTGCAGACCCAGCCGCAGGCCCAGGGCGGACTCGCTCAGACGGGCGCCAACCTGTGGCCCGCCGGGCTCGGCGCGCTGCTGGTGATCGCGGGCTTCGTGGTGCTGCGCCGGATGGGACGCCGTTCCGTGTGACGTCCGCCGCCGACGGTCGGCCGTCGTGGTCCGGGTGCACGAAGGGGCACCCGGACCGCTCAGGCCACGCGCAGCGTGCGCTTGGCGAGTTCGTACGCCGGGAGCATCGCCTCGTGCTCCTCCGTGTCCAGCCCGCCGAGGTGCAGCACGACCGGCCCGTCCGGAGTGCTGACGGCGAGGGCGCGTTCCTTCTTCACCTCGTCCAGGAGCTTGCTGGTGTAGAGGTACTCCACCTCGACGCCGGAGAGGTCGCCCGCCTTGAACGTGCGGTACTTCTCCTTGCTCGTGTTGTCCTCGGCCGCCACGAAGGCCCGCAGTACGGTGCGTGCGTCGGCGTCGGCCGACGAGCCGGTCCACACGCGCAGGAAGCCGATGTTCCCCGCGGGCTTGGCGTCGATCTCGCACGCGGCCGTCACGGGACCCTGGTGGAGGAGAGCGTCGGCGACATCCTCCGCGAGCTCGTTGTCGGAGCCGCCCGAACTGCCCGACGCCGCACCGGAGTCGACGGCCTTGGCCTTCCAGCCCTTGGCGAGGGCGAAGGTGACCGGCAGCTCACAGGCCGAGCCGGCGGCGCCGATGGTGCCACCGCTCTTGGCCGCCGCGCCCGTCGTCTCTTCGGCCCGAGCCGTCGCCGGAGGCTTCGGGTCCTGCTCCGGCGACTCGCCGCAACCCGTCAGCACACCCGCCAGCAACAGCACAGGGGCCAGTCCGCCCCGCACGGTCCCCATCGTGATCCGCAACACCGTCTCCCACCCCATCGATCCAGGTGGGACACTGTATCCAAGGGTACCGACAGCGCCGCACCGCCGTTTGCGGGCGGAAGGGCCGCCACGGCAGGGTTCGGGGTGTGGCTACCTTGCTGATCGTTCATCACACGCCGTCGCCCAACTGCCAGGCGATGCTGGAGGCCGTCGTGTCCGGTGCGACGACGCCCGAGATCGAGGGTGTACGGGTCGTGCGGCGGGCGGCGCTGTCGGCGACCGCGTCCGACGTGCTCGCCGCCGACGGCTATCTGCTCGGCACGCCGGCGAACCTCGGCTATATGTCGGGCGCCCTCAAGCACTTCTTCGACCAGGTCTACTACCCCTGCCTGGACGAGACCCGGGGCCGGCCCTTCGGCTACTACGTGCACGGCGGCAACGACGTCACCGGAGCCGTGCGGGGGATCGAGTCGATCACCACGGGCCTCGGCTGGCGGCGTGCGGCGGACGCGGTGACCGTGACCGGTGAGCCCGCCAAGTCCGACATCGAGGCGTGCTGGGAACTGGGCGCGACCATCGCGGCGGGACTGATGTCCGAGGGCTGACGAGCCGGACCCGGTCAGCCGCCGCGGCTCGCGTCGTGACCGGTCCGGCAGGACCGTTCCCGCATCCGGGTGGTAGCGCGTTCGCCTCTCGGCCGAACGGAGTGGCCCAAGCGGGCGGAAGCGCACGGGCCATCGATAATCACCGCTCATGCAGCTGGTGAATCCACGGCGTTCCCTGCGGCGGCCGCCGGTGGCCGTCACGGGTCTGGGGCTGGTCACTCCGGCCGGTGTCGGCAGGAACGAGGCCTGGGCGGGGCTCTGCGCCGGGATCTCCACCGCCACGGCCGACCCGGGCCTCCACGGGCTGCCCGTCGCCTTCTCCTGCCGGGTTCCCGACGTCGACGTACGCACCCTGCTGGGGCACCGGCTCAGCCGCCGCCTCGACCGCTTCACCACCTTCGCGCTGCTCGCCGCCCGGGAGGCCGTGGCCGACGCCGGGCTCCGCCCGGCGGGCTGGGACGGAGCGCGCGTGGGCGTCGTGATGGGCGTCGGTACCGGGTCCATGCAGAGCTGGCAGGCCGAGTTCGACCGGCTCGCGGACCTGGAGCCGGAACGGATCTCACCCCTCGCCCTGCCCCGCAGCGTGCCCAACATGGCCGCGGCCGAGATCGCGCTCGACCTCGGCGCGACCGGCCCCAACATGGCCGTCAGCACCGCGTGCGCCTCGGGCACCAGCGCCATCGGCCTGGCCCGCGACTGGCTGCTGTCCGGTCACTGCGACCTCGTACTCGCCGGGGGCAGCGAGTCGGCCCGGCTGCGGATGACCGCCGCCTGCTTCGCCCAGATGCGGGCCCTGTCCCGCCGGGCGGGCGAGCCGCGGGCGGCATCGCGCCCGTTCGACCGGGACCGCGACGGATTCGTGCTCGGCGAAGGGGCCGCGGTCCTCGTCCTGGAGCGCACCGAGGACGCCCGCGCCCGGGGCGTACGCCCGCAGGCCCTGCTGTCCGGCTTCGGCGCGTCCTGCGACGCCCACCACTTCACCTCCCCGCACCCCGAGGGCGACGGCGCGGCACGCGCCATCAGCGGCGCCCTGACCGACGCCGGACTGGCCCCCGAGGACATCGATCACATCAATGCCCACGGCACCTCCACACCTCAGGGAGACACGGCCGAACACAACGCGCTCCGCCAGGTCTTCCGCCGCCCGCCGCCCGTCACCGCCGTCAAGGGCACCATCGGCCATGCCATCGGCGGCGCCGGCGCCATCGAGGCGGCCTGTACCGTGCTGACGCTCCGGCACCAGGTCATCCCTCCCACCGCCAACCTCGACACGCTCGACCCGGCCATGGACCTGGACGTCGTGGCCAAGGCGCCCCGGTCGCACCGGATGGAGCACGCGGTGAGCAACTCCTTCGGATTCGGCGGGCAGAACGCCGTACTCGCCTTCACGGCCGCCTCACCGGTACCGCTCTAGGCCCAGCGCATGCCGAGGTCGGTCAGCTGCCGCATCCGTTCGGGGGCGAGCGCGGCGGCGCGGCTGCGCTGGTTGCTGATCCAGGCGCCGAGCTTGACCTGGCGGTCCTCGCCGGAGCCGACGGTGACGGTCTCCACGTGCTTGCGCGGGACACCGAGATGGCCCTCGCGCTCGAAGAACTGCGCGGCGGCGGCCAGGTTGACCGCCCATGTGGCCGCGTGCGACACACGTGGCTTCGGCCGTTCCTCCGCGGCGGCGGGCCCGATCCCCAGAACGTTTTCGCACAGCCACTGCTGACCGACGGTCAGCCCCTCCCAGCCGAGGCGCTGTGCGCCCACCCACCGGCCGAGGTCCTCTCCCTGTCGTACGGCCTCACCCGCGGCGGTGGGCAGCTGTCCGCCCTCCTGCAGATGGAGCCGGGTGAGATGGAAGCGGCGTTGCCACTCCACCGGCCAGGCGGGGCACCAGGCGGGGTCGATCTCGTCGAGCTGCTCGCGCCGCTCCTCGGACAGCGCACCCGCCGCCGGTGCCGCCGTCGCGTCCTCGTCCGGCCGCTCCTCGTCCTCGGCCGCCTTCCGCGCGGCGGCGCGTTGGTTCTTCAGCCAGATACCGATCCTGAACCCCTGGTGTGTGGCGTCATGGGGCGCCAGAAGGTGCCCGTGCTCGGCCGCCCACGCGCGGGCGGCGGTGAGCCCCTCCTCCCAGGCGAGGTCGAAGTGGGACCAGACCATGCCGAGCTGTTCGAGCAGACGGGCGCGGTCGTCGTCGAGGGTGCCGCGGGTACGGAAGCGGCGGGCGTCGGCGATCCACTGTCCGAGCGGGAACCCGGCGAGCGAGACCGGCCACCCCTCGGCCGCCGCCTCCTCGCCCCCGGGCACCCGGAACGTGAACGGCACCCGCAGGTCGCCGTGCACGCGCGCGTAGAGGCCGGCCGCCTCGACGCCGCGCCGCCAGTGCGCGTGCTCCGGGTTGATCACCCGCAGTTCGATGAAGGCGGCCAGCCGGGCCGGATCACGCGGGGTGGAGAACTTCAGCAGGGCCCTGGCCGGGGCGCTCACGCCCGGGAGTTCCGCGCCGCCGGGCTCCTCGCCCGCCCCGCCCACGTTGCGGCCCTTGGGGGAGTGGCTGGGCACCTGCGGCTCCGCCAGGCGCTCCACGATCCGCGCGTCATGGGCGCGCAGCGCCTCCAGGAGCCGGGCAAGGCCCGCATAGGCCCGGCTGGTGAGCATGTTGTCGGGTGTTTCGCCCGGCCCGAGCAGCACCGGCACCACCAGCGACGCGATCTTGCCCTCACCGGGCCGGATGCGCAGCGCGCGCCCCACGGCCTGCACGAGGTCGGGCATGGAGCCGCGGACGTCGGCGAAGTACACCGAGTCGCAGTGCTTGGTGTCGACGCCCTCGCCGAGCACCCGCACCGAGCTCAGGAACGCCCTGTCGGTCCGGCCGCCGACCCGGGCGAAGTCGTCCAGGACCCCGCGCCGGTGCTGGGGCGCGTGGTCGCCGCACAGCCAGTCGGCCCACACCGTACGCGGGTAGCGGCCGGGCTCGGCCGCGTGCAGCTGCGCCGCGACCGCCGGCAGACCCGTCGCGAAGGCCTCGGCCTCCCGCACGAGGTGGTGGAACACGAGCGTGCGCCGCAGCCCCTCCTCGCCGGCCGCCTTCACCAGCGCGGCCTGCAGAGCGGCGAGCCGGGCCCCGCGCATCTCGTCCGTGCGGCCCTCCATGCCGAGCAGCTGTGCGGCCTGCAGCTGGGTGTCGGTGACGTCCACGCACACGACCTGGTACGGCGCGCAGATCCCCCGGTCGATCGCCGCCGACAGCGTCAGCGTGTGGCAGCGGGCGCCGAAGGGGCCGTCCGGGTCGTCGTCCATGGAGGCGACCAGCTCACCGGGCACCCCCTGCGCCGGCTGGTCCTCCTCCGGCTGCCACAGCCGGGGCGTCGCGGTCATGTACAGCCGCCGCAGCGACGGAATCCGCGCGTTGTCGTGCACGACCGCCCACGGCTTGCCGATCCGCCCCGAGGTCCGGTGCGCCTCGTCGACCACGATCAGGTCCCAGCCCGGCAGGCCGGAGGCGTGCGCCCGCTCCAGCGTGCCCAGACCGAGGGAGGCGTACGTCGCGAAGACCGTGACCTTGTCGAAGGGGCGCACCCAGGCGACCAGTTCCCCCGCGTCCGTGGTGTTCGGGAACACCGCCTGGTCGCCCCGGAGCGAGGACACCCCGATCATCGGCCCCCGGCGGCCGCCCGCACGCCAAGCCGCCTCGGTCTGGGCGAGCAGGTCCAGCGACGGCACCAGCACCAGCACCCGGCCCGCGCGCAGCTCCTCGGCACCGCGGACCGCCACGAGGGTCTTCCCGGACCCGGTCGCCATGACCACCTGGGTCCTGAGCCCACGCGGGGGCAGGGACGCTCCTGTCGGCGGCTGGAGTGCGCGTACCACCGCGTCCACGGCTTCGCGCTGGTGGGGGCGTAGTCTCACGCAAGCGACCATAGTCCACCGGACACCGACACATCGGGCCCCGTCGGCGAGGCCGACGAGGCCCGTGGCGAGGAGAGCGAAGGGGCTGGATCCAGGAGGTCCGAGGCGGCAGGTCCTAGCCGGAGCGCCGGTCCCCCGGAGGGTGCGTGCCGCCGTGTCGTGCCGTGTGGCCGGTCGGTGTGACGGCAGCGGTGCGGCTGCCGGGGGTGATCTGCGCCGAGAACGCCTGGAGGGCGGCCGAGCTGTTGGGCGGCAGCACCGCCATCAGCCCGAGGTCCTGCGCCCGGGCCAGCGCCGGGGCCGCCTCGCTGCCCTCGGGCACGAAGGCCAGCCGCACATGCCCGTCGCCGGAGCCGCGCCGGTCCACCGGAGCGACGGCGCCATGCGTGCCGTCGGGCAGGGTCACCCACAGCTGGAAGTCGTCGTACCGGACGAAGTCCGCGCCCTTGACCGGCCAGGGGTAGTGGTGCTCGCCGGGCACCTTGGGCAGGATCCCCTGGTGGTTGCCACGGCTCATCGGCACGCAGGCGTTGAAGAGGGAGTCGGTCCACGCCTCGACGCCGTCGGCGTCCTTGACCGGGGTGCGCAGCAGTTCCTCCGCCTCCTCGTAGCCCAGGTCCCGCAGTGCGGGCAGGGTCAGCGGGAAGGCGTCGAGGAGTTCGGCCGCCTCCCGCCGGAGCCGGTCGACCTTCACCGGTTCCGCGCAGAACTGCATGCTCCACTCGATGCCCACCCGGGCGCGGTACATCCGCCAGCCCCGCTTCCCCTTGACCCAGAGGCTGCCGCCGTGGTGCATCTCCCAGTGCTCCGGGGCGGGCGGCCGCGGACCGTAGGGCAGGTCGTCGTCGCTCACCTCACGCAGGATCTGCTGTGCGGCCCGCTTCGCCGCGCGGAAGAAGGAGGACTCGAAGCGCTTGGGATGCTCGACCAGACGTATGCGCCAGGGATGGTTCTCCGATTCGACTCCGCCGAGCGGGAGCGTGACCGGTTTGCGGGACCTCCCTCGCGCAGGGGCGACGGTCATGGCTTGCCTCCTCGTGCCGACCGCGGGCTCGCGTGCGGCCCGCGGCGCGAACTACCCCTGACTTCATCGTGCGCCCGGAAAACGGGGACGTCGACTCGAACGGAGCAGTCCGGCGTGCGCGGCTCGGCGGACCGGCTTCGCACCGGTACCGCCCGCTCATACCGCCATCCGTGTCTCGGATCCCGGCGCAGAAGGGGCTGGCCGGGGTGTGTTGGTAACCCGGCTGGGCGGCCCGGATGGTGTGCTTCGGGGGCCTGACTGACGGTGGTTCATGTCGGGGCCGGGTGATTCCAGCTGATGGAGTGTCGGCTGCCCGGGCCACGGCGGAAGGACTCCCACATGCGTTCTGCCCGCATGATCCTGGCCACGGCGGCCGCGACCGCCGCCCTCGCGATCGCCGCTCCAGTGGCCCTTGCCTCCGGAGGTGACGAAAGCCATGACGACTCCTCCTACAGCAAGGAGGACAGCAATTCGCACGGCAAGGGCGACTCCCAGAGCAAGGGTGACTCTCACGGCAAGGGCGATTCTTACAGCAAGGAGGACGAGGACGACGGCAGCCGCGACGAGCCACGCGGCGGCATGCACACGGGTGGCGGTGCGCTCGCCATGCTGAGCAGCGACGACAGGAGCTCGGACAGCGGCGACAGCAAGTACGACCCCGAGACCTACAAGAACAAGGACTCCGGCAACAACAGCGACGAGGGGTCGGACAGCGACCGCGGCAAGGACTCGTGGGGCGACGACTCCGACAAGCCCAGCGGCGGCATGCACACCGGAGGCGGCGGCCTCGCCGCACCGGGTGGTGTCACCACGGGCGGGCTGGCGGTACTGGCCGTCGGTGCCACCGGCCTGTACGCACTGCGCCGCAAGAAGGCCGCCGAGCAGGCCTCCTGACCCGCGTCCGACCGAGCCGAGGCCGCCGCCGTGTGCGCACCGTGCCGGCGGTCGGCTTCCCCTCCGCCGCGACCGCTCGCTGCCGTGACCGCTGTGCTGCCGTGTCCTAGTGAGGTGGAGTCCGATGGCAGCTTCTCCGTCCGCGACCCCCGGCGAGCCGGAGCCCGGCGCACCGGACGCCCGTTCCGGCATGCGCATGGTGATGTGGGGTGTCGCGATCCTGCTCGTGGCCGCCAGTGCGATCGGCGGTCATGGCAAGCCGTCCGACACCTCGCAGGCGGGCGGGTCCTCGCCCACCGCGCACCCGGTCGGCAGACATCTGCCCCGCTCCTCGCCGACGCGCCTGCTCATCCCGAAGATTGACGTGGACGCACCCTTCACCACCCTCACCATCGGCCCGTCGGGGCAGCTCCTGCCACCGCCCGGGGACGATGTGAACCTCGTCGGCTGGTACGCCAGGGGAGTCTCGCCCGGAGAGGCGGGCACCGCCATCATCGCCGGGCACGTCGACACGACCACGTCCGCTGCCGTCTTCGCCGACCTCGGGGAGCTCGAGGCCGGGGACCACTTCTCGGTGGCACGGGCCGACGGGAAGAACGCGACCTTCGTGGTCGACAGCGCCGAGACCTTCGAGAAGGACCAGTTCCCCAGCCACCGGGTGTACGGCGACTCTCCCCGCGCCGAGGCACGCCTCATCACCTGCGCCGGGGACTACGACCGGGCGGTCGGGGACTACACCGAGAACCTCGTCGTCTTCGCCCACCTCGTCTGACCACCCGCCCCGCGCCTGCCCGTCCCCGAGGACGGCGGGCCGGGGCGGTCGCTTTTGTTCGGGTGGTCGGACTTTGAATGCCGCAGACGCCCCAGAAAAGCCAATGTTTGAACGTGCTGTGACGGTTGTGCGTAATCAATGGCGTGACCAGGCCCGTAACCGTCACCGTGGCGTATCACGTGATGCCGGGCCGTGAGGCCGACTTCCATGCCTGGGGGTGGGCCGTGCTGCGCGCGGGTGCCGGTCAACCGGGGTTCCTCGGGGGCGGCGTACTCGTCGACGGAGGCGCGGAGTGGCATGTGGGCCCGGGAGACCGGACGCCGGGTCATGGAGGGGTCCAAGACCTGGTTCGACTCCCGGACCGCCCGGAACCCGGCGCCCGAGGCACCCCGCCCGCCACCGAAACGGAAGCTGTGGTTCGTGAATATGAGCGCGGTTTTCCCGCCGTGAGGTGGGCGGCCACGCCGACGGGCGGCTGCTCGTCGCCGACTCGTGCCTGCTGCGCGACGGACGCATGCGGGGCCACGAGCGCCACCGGGAACGCTTCCTGCGCGCCTGCGCCGACTGCGAGGGCGCCAAAGGTCCGCCCCTGCGCCGGCTCGTGGAGTTCTGGCAGGACGTGACCGCGGCGCTGCCACGCGTCGGTGATTGGTTCTCCCGGGCCGAACTCAACTCTGGATCACAGCAGTTGAGGCTTCGTCTGCGGCCCGCCCAGCCCCTCGCGCAGGACGTACGGGTGTGGGCGACCGGGCAGCCCGATCCCCGCACTCTCCCGCGCCGCAAGGGACCGGACCTGCCCGCCCTGGCCCGCCTGCGCAAGCGGGCCGTCGCACACGGCGCCGACGAGGCCTTCCTGGTCGCGCCGACCGGGCTGGTGCTGGAGGCCGCGACGGCGAGTCTTGTGTGGTGGGAGGGCGACGTCCTGTGCCTGCCGCCGCCTCAGCTGCCCGTCCTGGCCGGTGTCACGATCGGGCTCGTCCAGGAACGCGCGCGGCAGTCGGGCGTGCGCGTCGCCCATCGCGAACGGACCCTCGCGGAACTGGACGGCAGAGAAGTCTGGGTGGTGAACGCGCTGCACGGAATCCGGCCCGTCACGGCCTGGCTGGGCCGGTCGATGAATGCGGGGCACGCAGTGCGCGCACCGGAATGGAGAGCGTGGCTCGATGAAATGATGGAGCCGCTTCCCCAGGCGCACTGAAATATGAGATGAAATCGCACCGGGCCTGATTCGGAAAAGGCCCGGCGCGATTCACTGTGCGCGGATTTCCGTGTACTGCGGATTTCTGTTTACTTCGGGGCGGGCTGATAGGCGCCCGGAACCATACGGGTCGCAATGGCGATCCGGTTGTACGCATTGATCACCGTGGCCGCCCAGATGAGTGCGGCGAGCTGCGGCTCGACGAACACCTCGGCCGCCTCCGCGTAGACCTCGTCCGGTACGTGGCCGTCCTGCACCAGCGTGACTGCCTCGGTCAACGCCAGTGCGGCACGCTCCCGTTGCGAGAAGAACGGGGTCTCGCGCCAGGCGTTGAGCGCGTAGATCCGCTGCTCCGTCCCGGCGCGCGCGTCCTTGGTGTGCATGTCCAGGCAGAAAGCGCACCCGTTCAGCTGTGACGCCCGAATTCTCACGAGCTCCAGTTTCTTGAGGGCGACGCGGGCGGGGGAGATGGTTGTTGTCATAGGCGCAACTCTGTATGCGGAAAGGGGAAAGCGAGCGGGGATGGGGAGAACCAGAAATCCCGGAGTGCTTTCGGTGCCCCCGGTGGGAGGCCGGGCGGAGTAGCTTGGGGGCATGTACGCCACGCGAGTTTCCCGGCATCTGCAGGCGCCGCCGGCCGTCGTCTACCGGGCCCTGGTCGACCCGGACGCGATCGCCGCCTGGCGCGTGCCCGACGGCATGACCGCCCACGTCCACGCGTTCGACGCCCGCGAAGGCGGCGCCTTCCGTGTTTCGCTCGTCCACGACGAGCAGGGCGTCCCAGGAAAGTCCGGCGGACGCACGGACACGTACCGAGGGCACTTCGCGCGCCTGGTACCGGACCAACTGGTCGTCGAGGAAATCGAGTTCGAGTCGGACGACGACGCCCTGCGCCGCCCGATGACCCTGACCACCTCGCTGACCGGGGCCGACGGCGGGACCGATGTCGTCATGGTGCACGAGGGGATCCCCGACGAGATCCCCCGGGAGGACAACGAACTCGGCACCCGCATGGCCCTCGACAAGCTTGCCCGGCTGGTCGAGCGGACCGCACCGGCGACCACCTGACCTCCTCTTCGGGCGCCGGGAGCCCGCCCCGCGTGCCGGGGGCGGGTTCCGTCGTGCGTGCTCAGGCTTCCCGGTGCGGGTGGTACGGCCGGGGCAGGCGCATGCCACGGTCGGCCATGATCTGCCGTACGTGATTGGGGTAGTTGGTGATGATGCCGTCGACGCCGAAGTCCATCAGCGCCTCCACGGTGGCCGGGTCGTCGCAGGTCCAGGGCACGACCTTGAGACCCCGGGCGTGGGCCTCGGTGATCATGGCGGCGTCCGAGTAGAAGCGGAAGCCCGGGTCGCCGACCTTGCCGCTCTGCGGGAAGCCGTAGTTGGGGGAGAGGGTCGTGACACCCGGGATCGTGGCGGCCGCCTTGACGAAGTCGCCGTCGTAGTCGTCCGCGTCGATCCCGCCCAGCCACGGCGAGGCTCCGGGCTGACCGACTTGCAGGAAGTCGTAATTGGTGAGCGCCACCAGGGGCCACTTGGGGGCGAGCCGGTGCATCACCTTCAGCGCGCCCCAGTCGAAGGACTGGATGGTGACCTGGTCCTCGATGCCCGAGCGGTGGATCTCCTCGTACACCCGGCGGACGAACAGCTCGCGCGGCGCGGTCTGTTCGGGGGCGCCGGCCTCGACCTTCGTCTCGATGTTCAGCTTGACCTGTTTGGCGTGATAGCTCTTGACCAGGTTCAGGACGTCCTTCAACTCGACCATCCGGAACCCCTTGACCACCTCCTGCTCGGGGAACCCGGGCAGCTGCTGGTAGCCGCAGTCCATGGTCTTGATCTGGGCCAGCGTCAGATCCTTGATGTACTTCCCGACGTACGGGTACATCGGGTCGCCGGGCGTGACCGGCGCGGTGTCACGGCACTTCACGGCGCTGATCTGCCGGTCGTGGTTGACCACGACCTTCTGGTCCTTGGTGACGTGGGTGTCCAGCTCCAGTGTGGACACCCCGAGGCGCATCGCCTTGCCGAACCCCTCCGGGGACTCCTCGGTGGTCATGCCGATACCGCCCCGGTGGGCCTGCAGATCGAAGCGGGCCTGGTGGGCCGGCACCGGCGGCACACCGGCAGGGCCGGACGTCGTCGCGTGGGCGGCCACCGGGAACGCGAACACCGGCACCAGCGCCAGGCCGGCGAGGATGCGTCTTGCGGACATGAAACCTCACTCGTGTCGGTTCGGGCGGACAGACGACGGTAGTCCCGCCCCGCACCTGCGGAAGGGCGTGGGCGTGATGCTCCTGTGAACGGCGCGTTGCGCGCCGCGGTCGGCCGCTCCCCGCGGAACCTGTGAGTCCGGCCGATTCGGCTGCCGCGCACGGGAGTTCGACGCAGCATGGGGCGACTCACCAGCCCCCCATTCGACAGGGACGACGTCGTTCTGAAACGAGCGGCTGCGCTAGCCGGCCCACGACGCTTCGGTCATCTGCTGGGCCTTACAGCCCCGAACTCGGCGACGTCATGCGCGGGCACCGCGCTCGGCTGCGAACGGGACCGTGGCGCGGGCCGGAGCACAGGTGCTGCCCGCCGGCGGAACCCGTGCGTACGCCGTCCGCGGGATCGACCGCGCACCGGTCGGCCGGCTCGTCGCCGAGGCGACCGCCGGGCCGCTGGTCGGCCGAGTCCCCGCGCGGTCGCGGCCGGGCCGCTCGCGCAGTCGTTCGGCGCGCTGCCCGCCCGACGAGCAGACTGCAGCGCGTTACGGACCGCTCCCGTCCGGAATCCCCGACCCCGTCCGGAATCCCTGCCCCAGCCCGGAATTCCCGCGCCGGCAAGGGGAACACGGCCCGCGCTAGAGGTTCACGCTCCGCATGCCGGCCTCGTTGTAGCGCTCGCCCGACACCTGCGGGAGTTCGGCGTCGATGCGGGACAGGTCTTCCTTGGTGAGTTCGACGTCCACCGCGGCGGCGTTCTGCTCCAGGTAGGTGCGTCGCTTGGTGCCCGGGATCGGGACCAGGTCGTCGCCCTGTGCCAGGACCCAGGCGATCGCCAGCTGTGCCGGGGTCACGTCCTTCTCCGCGGCGATCTCCTTCACCTTCGCCGCGAGCCGCAGGTTGGCGTCCAGGTTGTCGCCGGTGAAGCGCGGACCGGTGCGGCGGAAGTCGCCCTCGTCCAGGTCCTCGGGGGAGGAGAACCGGCCCGCGAGGAAGCCGCGGCCCAGCGGGGAGTAGGGGACGAAGCCGATCCCGAGCTCCCGGCACGTGGGCAGCACCTCGGCCTCCGGGTCCCGCGTCCACAGCGAGTACTCGGTCTGCAGTGCCGTGATCGGGTGGACGGCGTTCGCCCGGCGGAGGGTCTCGGGACCGGCCTCGCTCAGACCGATGTGACGGATCTTGCCCTCCGCGACCAGCTCCGCGAGGGCACCGACGGTCTCCTCGATCGGCACATCGGGGTCGACGCGGTGCTGGTAGTAGAGGTCGATGTAGTCGGTCCCGAGCCGCTTCAGTGAGCCGTGGACCGAGCTGCGTACATGCTCGGCGGAGCCGTCCTGCCGGCCGACGGTGCTCATGTCGCCCGGAACGGCGTCGTCCATCCGGTAGTTGAACTTGGTGGCGACGACGTACTCGTCGCGATGCCCCTTGATCGCCTCGCCGACCAGGCTCTCGTTGGTGAGCGGCCCATACAGCTGCGCGGTGTCGAGGAAGTCGATGCCCAGTTCGAGTGCGCGCCGGATGGTCCTGATGCCCTCGTCATGATCGGTGGAGCCGTAGAACGCGGACATGCCCATGCAGCCGAGGCCGATGGCGGATACCCGGAGGTCTCGCAGAGTGCGCTGTTCCATGGGAGTCCCAGCCTTTCCTTGCGGAATTGATCGTCGTGCCGTTACGTCCGGGACGTTAGGACTTGGAGTGCTCTCGAAGTCAAGGCGAGGGTTCGCGGTGTTCGTGCGCGGCCCGTTCCAGCTCGATTGCCTCCGCCTCGGCCACCCGCTGCTCGGCCGCCACGTCGATCGACCGGGTCAGCCACCAGTACAGCAGCGCCGAGACCGGCAACCCGATGAACAGGGAGATGTCCGCGCCGTCGAGCGCCTTGGCCGCGGGGCCGACAAAGAGGGTGCCCACCGAGAAGAAGGGAATCATGACGGCGAATCCCACCAGGTAGGAGACGATGCCGTGCAAACCCCAACGGCCGTAGATGCCGTACGGGTTGAAGATCTCGGCGATGGCGTAGTGCCCGCGCCGTACGACGTAGTAGTCCATGAGGTTCACCGCGGTCCACGGGATGAACAGATAGAGCACCAGCAGCAGGAAGTTGCTGAAGTTCTGCAGGAAGTGGGAGGTCGCGGCCAGCGCCCCGACCAGGGAGAGCGCCGCGGTGAGCCCGATGGTCAGCAGCCGCACACCGAGCGTCGGCCGCACCCGTCTGAACGAGTCGATCGCGCTGATGAGGGTCAGCGACCCGCCGTACATGTTCAGCGCGGTGACCGACACCAGCCCCAGGGCGGCGAACAGCAGCACAATCGCGCCGAAGCCGCGGAACACCTCGTCACCGGCGGCGTCGATCGACGCGATCGTCTCGAAGCCCTTGCCGGCTTCGGCGGCCAGCAGCGCCCCGAGGACCATCAGCCAGATACCGCCGAGTGCCGATCCGAAGTAGGTCCAGTAGAAGGTCTTGCGGACCGTCACATCCGGGGGGAGATAGCGCGAGTAGTCCGAGACGTAGATGGCCCAGCTGATCTGGTAGCCGGCGACCACGCCGAACTGCGCGAGGAACGGGGTCCACTTGAAGCCGCTCAGGTCGAAGGAGCCCGGCGGATAGTGCAGATGGACCAGGACGCCCACGGTGAAGATCCCGAAGACGACCAGGAAGGTGTACGTCAGGATCCGCTCGGCCTTGTGGATGATGTCGTAGCCCACCAGCGCGACGACCAGGGCGATCACGGTGACCACGGCCACCCACAGCTTGACGCCTCCGTGCAGCGTCGTGTGCAGGGCCTGGCCGGCGAGGATGGTGTTGAACACGTTGAAGCCCGCGTACTGCACATACGCGAACAGCCACACCAGCAGGGCCCCGACATAGCCGAACTGCGGCCGCGACTGGATCATCTGGGGCAGCCCGAGCTGCGGACCCTGGGCCGAGTGGAAGGCCATGAAGAACGTGCCGATGAGGGTGCCCGTGACGATCGCCAGGAGCGACCAGATGAGGTTGCCGCCCTCGGTGATGCCGATCAGTCCGACCGCCAGCGTGGCGATCTGCGCGTTCGACATGAACCACAGCGGGCCCAGGTGCCACAGCTTGCCGTGGCGCTCGTCCAGGGGGACGTAGTCGATGGACCGGATCTCCAGGCCCGACACCCGCGGCTGCGCTGAGGTGGTCACGGTGCCTCCCGAGTGCCCCCTGAGTGAGTGCTGGTACACCTCTGTGGCCACATTCCTCCGCGGGGCCCCACCGGTCAATCGGACCCGATCGGCCGGATGGTGCTGCCGGCCGAGTCCGGATGGTTCGACCATGTGAGTTCTGCGCAGGTGTGTGATGTGAGTTCTGCGCATGTCTGGGATGAATGGGATCATTGAGCGGGAAAGCGCTGCCCATGGCCTGATGGACGGGGTGGTGAGCGCAGTGGCCGTGGTTGATCAGAACGAGGAGGGATCGGCGACCGACGCGTACGTCGATCCCCTGGGAGAACCGTTTCTTCAGACGCGGTTCGCCCTGCCTACGGTGCCTGCCACCTTCCTGCGCCGCGAGCGTCTGGCGGGCCACCTCGACCAGGCGCTGCGGACGCCCCTGACGGTCGTCAACGGCGCGGCCGGGGCCGGCAAGACCCTGCTGGTCGCCGACTGGGCCGCGGGCATCGAGGAGACGGTCGCCTGGCTCACCAACGACGCGGGCGACCAGGGCCCCGGCATGTTCTGGGCCTATCTGCTGCAGGCCCTGCGCGCCGTCGGCGTGCCGGTGTCCGGCGAGGTCGGCTGCCCGGCGGACGCGACCCGGGTGGACCACAAGCTCCTGGCGCGGCTCGCCGCCGAGCTGAGCGGCCGCGAGCGCCCGGTGGTGGTCGTACTCGACGAGTACGACCACGTGAGCGCGCCGGAGATCGCGGACCAGCTGGAATTCGTCCTGCACCACGCGGGGAGCGGCATGCGGCTGGTCCTGGTCACCCGCACCGAACCGCTGCTGCCGCTGCACCGCTACCGGGCGGCGGACGCCATGACCGAGATCCGCAACGCCGAGCTCGCCTTCACCCCCGAGGAGGCGGCCACCCTGCTGGAGCTGCACGGTCTGGCCCTTCCCGTGGAGGCCGCCGGCTCCCTGGTGGACCGCACCCGGGGATGGGCCGCGGGGCTGCGGCTGTGCGCCCTGGCCGCTCAGGAGAGCCCCGATCCCGCGATGTACCTGAAGGAGTTCGAGGCCGACCGCAGCGCCGTCGCCGACTTCCTCCTCGCGGAGGTGCTCAGACAGCAGACGGACCGGACACAGGACCTCCTGCTGCGCGTCAGCGTCCTGGACCGGTTCTGTCCCGACCTCGCCGAGGCACTGACCGGGCAGGCCGGTGCCGCGTCCGTCCTGGCCGAGCTGCACCGCCAGAACGCCTTCGTCGAGCACCTCGGACACACCTGGTACCGGCTCCACCCGCTGTTCGCGGAGATCCTCCGGGCCCATCTGCGGGCGCGTTCGCCCGGTCTGGAACCGGAACTCCACCGGCGGGCCGCCGAGTGGCTGCGCGGCTCCGGCTCGCTGCCGGAGACCCTGGCCCATGGCGCGGCCGCGGGCGACTGGGAGTTCACCGCGGGCGCCCTCGTCGACGACCTGGCGATCGGGCAGCTCTTCACCGGCCTGCGCTGTGACGACCTGACCGAGCTGTTCTCCCGGATGGGACCGGAGACCACCAGCCCCGCGGCGGAGCTGGTCCGCGCCGCGCGCGACCTGTCCCGGCACGACCTCGACCGGGGCCTGACCCATCTGCGCCAGGCCGAGGAGCGGCTCGCCACGGACGGGTCCGACCTGACGGCGTGGCTGAGCTGTGCGCTGCTGGAAGCCCTGGCGGCCCGGCTCACGGGTTCTCCCCGCAAGGCCGAGAAGGCCGTGGAGACGGCCGCGGAGCTGCGCCACGAGATACCCGCCCACCTGCTGGAGAAGCACCCCGAGCTGACCGCCCTGCTGCTGACGCACCTGGGTTCGGCGCGCCTGTGGGCCGGGCGCTTCGACGACGCGTGCGCCGCCCTGTCCTCGGTGGTCGGCGGCCCCGGCGGAGCCTCGACGGCGCTGCCCCGGGAGGAGTCCCTGGGCCATCTGGCACTGATCGACTACCTCAACGGCTGGCCCGGCCGTGCCGAGCGCAAGGCCCTGGCGGCGATGACGGAGACGGAGCGGGTCGGCCTGCCCCAGCCGTCCGGCTGCGGTATCGGGCGGCTGGTCCTGGCCGCCGTGGCCGTCGACCGGGACGAACTGGCCCGGGCCCAGGCGTTCCTCGACGAGGCGGCCGACGCCAGCCCCGACGTCCAGGACCCCGTGACCGCGGCGGGCAGGTCCATCGCGGCGGCGCGTCTGCTGCTGGCGCGCGGAGACGCGCAGGCCGCCGTGGCGGCGGCCGACCCCGCCGTCCCCGCCGACGTTCCCTCTCCCTGGGCAAAGGGCCACGCGGCGCTCATCACATCCGCCGCCCACCTCGCCGAAGGGCGGCCCGACAGCGCCGCGGAGGTGCTGGAGCAGGTGCCCTACGACGACCAGCCGGCGTGCGCCGTGCAGGTGGCGCGCGCCCATCTCGCCGCGGGGCGCCGCCGGGAGGCGATCGATCTGCTCGACCACCTGTGCACCAAGGGCCGGTCCGGTCCCGCGGTCACCGTCCGGGCCGCGCTGCTACGCGCCCAGGCCGCCGACGAGGAGGGGGACACCGACACCGCCCGCAGACTCGTCGCCCAGGCACTCCGGGAGGCCCGGCGGGAGCGGCTGCGGCGGCCGTTCCTCGAAGCCGGACCACGCGTCCGGCGGCTCCTGTGCACGGCCCCGCTCCAGGGACTGACCGAGGGCTGGCTCACCTCCGACGGTCCACGGCACGGCGGGCCGCCGCGGATCACGGTGGAGCCCGCGCCGTTCATCGTGGAGGAACTGAGCGGACGCGAGCGCGACGTGCTGCAACGGCTGGCCCAGATGATGTCCACGGAGGAGATCGCCGCCGACCTGTTCGTCTCGGTGAACACCGTCAAGACCCACCTCAAGAGCGTCTACCGGAAGCTCGCGGTGAACCGGCGCAGCGACGCCGTGCGCCGGGCACGCGAACTGGGACTGCTGTGACTCCACCGGCAGCCCTGGGCACTCCACCTGCGTCCCTGGGCCGCTGAGAACCCGCGGAGACCACCATGGCCTCGTCCGAACGCGCCACCTCCCCGGCACGCCGTGCGGAGCGTCGGGCCCATGCCGACTACACGGGAGGCGTCTACGGCTCCATGCTCGCCGCCTCCGTGGTGGCCGGCGCAGGCCTCCTGGGCGCGTTCCCGCGCGTGGAGCTCGTGCTGTTGCTGCTGCTCACGGGCGTGGTGTTCTGGGTCGCGCATGTGCATGCCGAGCTGTTCGGGGAACGTCTGGCACAGATGGCCCTGGACCGCCGGACCATCCTGCACGTGTGCCGCAACGAGTGGCCCATCGTCAAGGCCGCCGTCCCGCCGGCCGCGGCCGTGGCCGTGAGCCCACTACTGGGCCTCGATCTGCAGGGCACGCTCTGGCTGGCGCTCGCGGTGGCCGTGGCCGGGCAGGTGGGCTGGTCGGTGGCGGCGGCCCGGCGCGCGGGTGCCTCCTGGCGGCAGTCGGCCGCCACCGCCGTGGTCAACCTGGTCCTCGGCCTGCTGATCATCGCGTTCAAGCTGGCCCTGAAGGCCTGAAGGCCTGAAGGCCTGAAGGTCTGAAGCCTCGAAGGCCTGAAGGCTCGAAGCTGCGAAGCCCTGGCAGGTCACCCGAACCGGGTGAGGCCGGATGCCACCCCGAGGCGGACGATCACAGACAGGGGGAACGGTCCGCCTGCCCCGGACAGCCCGCGGGAGAGCCGCCTCATGCGCTACGAGATCCGCATCGAAGGACACCTGTCCGAGACGTTGGCCAAGGCCTTCCCCGAGCTGGACCATGCGGCGCTGGCCGGTCAGACGGTTCTGATCGGCCCGGTAGTCGACGAGGCCCACTTCTACCGGCTGCTGAAGCGCTGCCAGTCGCTGGGGCTGCGCGTGCTGGAGATGCGGCGACTGCCGGAACGGCCGGCGTGACCGTCACGGCCTGCGTGACGGTCACGGGCTGTCCCGTCCGGCCCCTCGCCCGGCGTCCGGCTCGGGCGGCGGCTCCTTCGCCCGCCGGCGCAGCCCCACCTTCACCGCGCTCGTCAGGACCCGTACGGCGACGCCCGCGAGCAGCAGGCCGCAGGTCATCTGGAGCATCGTCATCACACGCCCCAGCTGCGAGACGGCGGTGATGTCGCCGTAGCCGACGGTCGCGAACGTGGTCAGCGTGAAGTACAGGGCGTCCGTCTTGGTCAGCGGCTCGCTGAAGGACCCCGGGCTGGTGCCGTCCAGCACGTAGTAGGCACTGGCGAAGAGCACCAGGAACAGTGCCAGCGTGATGACCAGGGCCTCGACGGCCTTCAGCCGTGGGTGGGGCGAGCGCAGGATGGCCCAGACCTCCCAGGCGAAGACCACCAGCACCGCCAGCACCCCGCCCAGCAGCAGCGCCGAGGTGGCGGTCATGCTGAGATCGCGCATGGGAAGCACGTAGTAGGCGGTGACCAGCGCGGCCGTGATGAGGACCGTACGCGTCACAGCCAGCAGCGTCGCCCGCGTCGGGCCGTCGAACGGGCCGCTCATCCTGTGCCTCCACGCTCCATCGCGACGGACAACTCCTCGTTCGGATCGTCCGGGAACCGGCGGGCGCGTCCGCCTTCCCCTCATCGTCACCGCGGTGCGGCGGGATCACCCGCCGAGGGTGACCCGGTGGGCGACGGCAGGGGGGACGCTGGCCGGGCGAGGTCCTCGCACACCGCCCCGTCGGCGGTCCGGGGGCGACCCGTCCGATCGCGTGAGGAGGAGCCATGACCGAGTCACGCGGCCCGGAGCCGGGTCCCGGACCGGAGCACACTCCCGACGGGGCGGCCTCCACCGAAGCGGGGAACGCACACCGAGCCGGTGCCCCGAGAGGGCGGGCACGATCACCCTCCCCGGGTGAGGCCGACCCGTCCTTGCCGTGGGCACGCTGAATTCGGCAGAGGCCGGCTGCCGGGCGAGCGCCCGGAACGGAGGAGACCAAATGAGCGCGCAGATGTACTTGGCGTACGACTATCCGCTGCTGAGCGCCTTCTGGACCATGCTGTGGTTCTTCCTGTGGATCCTGTGGTTCATCCTGCTGTTCCGGATCGTCGTGGACATCTTCAATGACGACTCCATGAGTGGCTGGGGCAAGGCCGGCTGGCTGGTGTTCGTGGTCCTGGTGCCGTTCCTGGGGGTGTTCGTCTACGTGATCGCCCGCGGCAAGAGCATGGGGCGCCGGGAGGTGGAGCAGGCACGCGCACAGCAGCAGGCCTTCGACTCCTACATCCGCGAGACCGCCAAGGGCGGCGGGGGCCGGCCCAGCAGCATCGACGAGCTGGCCAAGTTGTCCGAGATGCGTGCTCGTGGCGACATCACGGACGAGGAGTACGGCAGGGCGAAGGCACTGGTCCTGAGCGACTCCGGACCGGTGGGCGGCCCGAGCGGAACCGTCCAGTCAACCTCCGGTCGCTGAGCACATCCGACGATAGGGAAACGAGGCACGGGCATGACCGCTCCACGCAGCACGACGCAAGTGCAGACGACCAAGCAGCAATGGGCCGGCGGCCTGACGGCGTTCGCGGCCGTCATGCTGATGATCGCCGGGATCCTGGACGTCTTCCGGGGCATCATGGCGATCGCCCGGGACGACGTGTTCGTCACGACACCCAACTACGCCTTCAAGTTCGACCTCTCCGGCTGGGGCTGGGTCCACCTGATCCTGGGCGCGGTCGCCGTGATCGTCGGTTTCGGCCTGTTCCAGAGGTCGATGTGGGCGCGGGTCGCCGGCGTGACCATCGCCGGGCTCCTCATCATCGCCAACTTCCTCTCCCTGCCGTACTACCCGATCTGGTCGATCGTGATGATCGCCTTCTCGGGCTTCGTCATCTGGGCGCTGTGCGTGTCCCCGACCGAACAGCCGTCACAACCCGCCTGACACCCGCCCCACACCAGGACGACGGTGCCCCGGCCGTGATCTCGGCCGGGGCACCGTGGCAGGAAATGGACCGGATCAGACCGCCGGCGCCGGGTAGGTCGGGTACTCCACCCCGGAGACGTGCTGGACGACGCGGACGACCTGGCAGGAGTAGCCGAACTCGTTGTCGTACCAGAGGTAGAGGATCGCGTTGTCGCCCTCCACCTTCGTGGCGCCGGCGTCGATGATCGACGCGTGGCGCGAGCCGATGAAGTCGCTGGAGACCGCGTCGGGGGCCGTGGTGAAGTCGATCTGGCGCTTGAGCGGCGAGGTCAGCGACACGTCGCGGAGGTGGTCGAGGACCTCCTCACGGGTGGTCTCGTCCGCGAGCTGCAGGTTGAGGATCGCGATCGAGACGTCCGGCACGGGCACCCGGATCGAGCTGCCGGTGATCTTCGCCTTGAGGTCGGGGAGCGCCTTCGCCACGGCGGAGGCGGCACCGGTCTCGGTGATGACCATGTTGAGCGGCGCGGAGCGGCCGCGGCGGTCGGCCTTGTGGTAGTTGTCCAGCAGGTTCTGGTCGTTGGTGAACGAGTGGACGGTCTCCACGTGGCCGCGCAGCACGCCGAACCGGTCGTCCATCGCCTTCAGCGGCGGCACGATCGCGTTGGTGGTGCAGGACGCGCAGGACAGGATCTGCTCGTCCGGCTTGATCATGTCGTGGTTGACGCCGTGGACGATGTTCGGGACGTCGCCCTTGCCGGGCGCCGTCAGGACGACCTTGTCGATACCGGGGCGCAGGTGCTGCGACAGGCCCTCGCGGTCGCGCCACTTGCCCGTGTTGTCGATGAGGATGGCGTTCCTGATGCCGTACGCCGTGTAGTCGACCTCGGTCGGGTCGTTGGCGTAGATCACCTTGATCGCGTTGCCGTTGGCGACGATCGTGCTGTTCGCCTCGTCGACGGTGATCGTGCCCTGGAACTGGCCGTGGATGGAGTCGCGGCGCAGCAGCGAGGCGCGCTTCACGATGTCCTGGTCGCCACCGCCGCGCACCACGATGGCGCGCAGCCGCAGGCCGTTGCCGGAGCCGGACTTCTCGATCAGCAGCCGGGCGACCAGGCGGCCGATGCGGCCGAAGCCGTAGAGGACGACATCGCGGCCCTCGCCGCCCTCGATCTTGTTGGCGCCCGTGGCACCGGCGACGGCCTCGGCGGTGAACGCCTCCACCGTGAGGCCACGGTCGTCGGCCTTGTACGTCGCGGCCAGCATGCCGATGTCGATCTGGGACGGGCCGAGGTCGAGCGTGGTGAGAGCCCGCAGGAACGGCAGCGTCTCCGTGACCGTGAGCTCCTCGCCGTCGATCTGCCGCGCGAACCGGTGCGTCTTCAGGATGCTGACCACCGACTTGTTCACCAAGGAGCGGCTGTGGAGCAGGACCGTCACGTCCCGCTCCCGGTGGAGCTTTCCGATGATCGGGATCATGGACTCCGCGATCTCTTCGCGGTTCTTCCAGTCGGTGAACGAGTCGTCGTTGACAGTCACAGGAATCTCTTTCGAGCTAGGTGGCGCTCATATGCTAGCGCCACCCTGCTTTCATCATTCAAACGGGTCATCGGAGTGAACCTCTGGACCCCTGTGAGTGCCCCGGTCAGGGATTGATGCTCATCGGCCGGCAGTGCTGGAGCCCGCTGTCGACGGCACACTCGACCAGCGGCCCGCCCTCCTGGCCGATCAGCCTGGCGACGGGCTGATCGGACGCCCCCGCCCCCGAGCCGGCTGCCAGGACCGGCGCCGCGGTGGCGGCCAGAGCGGCGCCGGCCAGCAGCAGGACCGCCGGTACTCGCGTCGTGTGCTTCGTCACGTTCCGTCTCTCCTCACCGGGCGCCTCGCACGCGCCCACGGTGCTCGGGCGATACGGCCCGTCCAACGAGGTGGGACGCGTGCCGGACACGGCGCGGGGCCCCGCCTTGTGTGCCCCACGGCGGGATGAAACGCTTCCTGACCGGCGGCGGAGCCGAGGGACCCCGCCGGCGGAGCCGATGGACGAGGAGTGGACGGATGGAGCTGGAGCTTCGGCATCTGCGCGTGCTGTGCGCGATCGCCGATGCGGGGAGCGTGGGCCGGGCCGCCGCGGACCTGGGGTACTCGCAGCCGGCCATCAGCACCCAGCTCCGCCGGATCGAGGGGCACTTCGGTGAGCCCCTGTTCGAGCGCGGGGCCACCGGGGTGCGGCCCACACCGTACGGCGCCGAGGTGCTCACCCAGGCCCGCGACGTCCTGGCCCGCGTCGAGACGATCGGCCACCGTCCGGTCCCCGGTGCCCCGAAGGCGCGCAGGACCCTGCGGGTGGCGGCGACCAATTCGCCGGTGCTGTCGGGCGCGGTGTCCCGGTTCCGGGCCCGGCTGCCGGACGTCGACCTCTCGGTGAACAGCGTGTACGCCTCCTCGCGGATCGTCGAGCTGCTGGAGGAGGGCACGGTGGACGCGGCCATCGCCGCCGACTACCCCGGCATGGAGCTGCGGCACTCGGCCGCGGTGACGCACCGCGGGATCGTCACCGAGCCGACCTTCGTGGCTCTTCCGTCCGGCCACCGCCTGCGGCACCGCGCCCAGGTGTCGCTGGCCGACCTGGCCGAGGACGCGTGGTTCGTGACACCGGACGACGGCGCCGGGTGGCCGGGAGTCTTCTACACGGCCTGCGAGGCGGCCGGCTTCACCCCGGTGACCGTGCACGAATTCCTCGGTGACCAGCTGCAGTTGCAGCGGATGATCGCCGACGGACTCGGTGTGTCCCTCGTCCAGCCGACCATGCGGCCGATCCCGCAGGTCGTGGTCAAACCGCTGGTCGGTACGCCGTTGTGGTGCCGCTACGTACTGGCCTGGCGGCCGGGCGCGGTGGACCAGGAGCTGGCGGAGACTCTGTTCCGGTCAGCCGTCGCCGCGCATCGCGAACTCGTCGCGCAGTCACCGCACTTGAGGTCCTGGGCCGCGCGCACCTGGAGCGGTGCCGGCAAGTAGCCGAGGCCGCCGGTGCCGGATGTTATGGGCCGTCGTATGTCATGTGCTATGTCACATGCCATTGTTGGCGCACGCAGCCCTTGGCACAGTGCTGGACACGCCTCACCAACCCCCATAGAGGCGCATCCATCCGTGGAGGAGCCCAGATGCGCTATCGCTCCGCGCTGCCCGGACGCAAGGCCGGCGTTCTCGCCGTCTGCGTCACCGTCGCCGGCCTGTTGTCGACGCCGGCTCTCGCAGCGCCCCCCGCCCCGGCCGACAGCACCGCAGTCACCACCCCGCACAGGCCGACGCCGGCCCCGCCGCCGACCGGCTCGACCGTCCGCACCGCCGACCGTCCCGCCGTACAGGACCGGCAGCTCAGCCCCGCCCAGTTGCCACCCCTGCAGCCGGCGCCCGTCCGTCCGCGAACCACCAAGAAGGCGGCCTCCTGCACACCCGCCGACTTCGGCAGCAGAACCGGTGCCGCACTCGTCGCCCTGGTCAGGGCCTCGACCACGGAGTGCGTCAACACCCTGTTCACGGTGACCGGTTCGGCCGCGCACGATGTCTTCCGCCAGTCCCAGATGGTCACCGTCGCGAACGCCTTCACCCGCGCCGCGCGCACCTACCGCGGTGACAACGCCGACCGCGTGTGGCAACTCGTCCTGTTCCTGCGCGCCGGCTACTACGTGCAGTTCAACCACCCGACCGACGTCGGCCCCTACGGCCCGCGCCTGACCACGGCCACCACGAGCGGCCTGGACGCCTTCTTCGCCCGCCGGCACTCACGGGACGTCACCGCCGCCAACGGCGACGTGCTGGGCGAGGTCGTCATCCTCACCGACAGCGCCGACCAGCAGGCCCGTTATCTGAGCGTCTACCAGCGGATGCTCCAGGACTACGACAGCTCCTACGACGACGTCGCAGCCATGGTCGCGGCGGTCAACGACGTCTACACCCCTCTCTGGCGCGGCAATTGGAACCCGGAGTACGTCGACGCGGTCGCCGCGGACCCGAGCGTCGTCGAGACCCTCGACACCTTCGCGCACGACCACCTCGACCTGCTCGGCACCGACCGCGCCTACCTGGACTCCAACGCCGGGATGAACCTCGCCCGCTACGTCGAGCACCCGGCGCTGCAGGCGATCGTCCGGCCTCTGGCCAAGGACCTGCTGGACACCTCGGCGATCACCGGCCCCACGGCCGGGCTGTGGGTCGCGGTGGCGACGCAGGCGGACGCCTACGACCGCGCCAACTGCTCGTACTACGGCGTGTGCGACCTGCCCGGCCTGCTGACCAGGGCCGCCCTGCCGATCACCCACACCTGCGACTCCGCGCACACCATCCGCGCGCAGTCGCTCACCGCGGCCGACCTCGACGCCGCCTGCGCCAGTGTGCTGGGCCAGGACGCCTACTTCCACGGCCTGGTCAAGGACGACGGACCCATACCCGGCCAGTACGTGTCGACCATCCACCTCGTCGTCTTCGCCAGCCGGGCCGACTACCAGACCTACGCCGGGGCGATCTACGGCGTCAGCACGGACAACGGCGGCATCACCCTGGAAGGAGACCCGTCCGACCCGGCCAACCAACCGCTTTCGATCATGTACCAGAAGAACTACGACAACGGCTTCCCGGCCCGGATATGGAACCTCAACCACGAGTACACGCACTTCCTGGACGCCCGTGACGACATGTTGGGCGACTTCGGCCGGCAGACGTCGGTCCCGGACGTCTGGTGGATCGAGGGCCTGGCCGAGTACGTCTCCTACGGATACCGCGGAATCACCGATGACCAGGCAGTCGCCGAGGCCGGCAAGCACACCTACCGGCTGAGCACGCTGTTCCAGAACACCTACGCCAACAGCGATGTGACCCGCACCTATCCGTGGGGCTATCTGGCGGCCCGCTACATGTTCGAGAAGCACCCGGCGGACATCCAGAGCATGCTCGCCCGCTTCCGGGTGGGTGACTACCAGGGCGGATACGACGTCTACGCCACCGGCATCGGCACCCGCTACGACGACGACTTCGACCAGTGGCTCACGGCGTGCGCGACCGGCGCCTGCGCCACCCCGTAGTCCGATCCCTACGGACAGCGGCGGCGACCGGGAGGTTGCCGCCGCATCGTCCGTGCGAGTTGCTTATGCTCCATCACCAACCTGTGAATAGAAGGTGGTTGATGAGCAGAGCGAGGATGGCCTGTGCGGTGAGCCAGGCTCGCGGGCCGGTGAGGAGCGCACAGGAGGGCAGCAGCCACAGGGCGAACGGCAGCCAGATGCGTTCCGTCTCCGCCTTGCTCATGCCGGAGAGGTCGGCGACGAGCAGTGCCACCAGCGCACTGAACACGAGCAGGGCGAGGCGTGCGTCGGCAGCGACGGCCGGGTCGGCCACGTCGGCGGTTTCCCGCGACCGACGGGGCAGCAGGGCGGTGCGGTCGCGGACCAGAGCGCAACCGGCCCGGCCGAGACCGGCCGCGGTCGCGAATCCGACGGTCAGCACGGTGCAAGCCAGGTTCGCCCAGACCCAGTAGCCGTAGGGACGGATGCCGCCGACTCCTTGGTGGTAGCGCGTGACCAGAAGCCGGTACCCCTCCCACCAGTCGAAGCCGGCGAGGGTGAACAGCAGCGGCACCACGGCGAGGCCCGCCACGAGGAACGGCAGCCCTCGGAGAAGGTCATGGGCCCGGACCCGGCCGAGCAGCACCACGGCGGCACCGATCAGCGCGAACAGCGTGAGGCCGTACGAGAGATAGCAGGTCAGACCGAACAGCAGCCCCGCGCCGAACGTGGCCGCGGCCCGTGCCTTGGCCCCCGACCGCCCGGCCACCGCCACCGCGAGCAGCGCGACGGACCAGGCGGCCACGGCCGCGAAGTATCCGTCGGCCGACGTCCCGACCCACACCGCGGCCGGTGCCAGCACCAGGAACGGCGCGGCCCGCCGGGCGAGTTCCCGTCCCGCCAGCAGCCCCACCGTCACCAGCACGGCCGCACAGGCGGTGGTGCCGACGGTGATGCACCAGGCTCCCGCCCAGCCCCCGCCCCGCAGACCCGCATGGTCGAGCAGGACGAAGGTCACCGTCGCGGCCGGGGGGTGGCCGGCGATATGGGCGGGCCAGGGCGCGGGCGACTGGGCCAGGATGTGGTGGGTGAAGTCGCGCAGGGTGCCGGGGATGTCGTGGAAGCGGTCGACGACCCGGAGGTACTCATTGGTGGTGGTGAGCCGGCCGGCGACGCCCCGCTGCCAGCCGTCGACCAGCGCCAGCGACCAGGTCCAGGCGAGCGAGGCGCCCCAGGCCGACACGAGCAGCGCCCGCCACGGCAGCCGCAGGGCGAGACGCGGACCGTAGGCGATCACGGCCACCGCCACGACGAGGGCTGCCAAAGTGCCCGGCCCCATATGGGGGTCCCAGTCGGCGAACAGCGGAGGCCAGTGGACGAACAGGGTGCGATGGGCGTCCTGGATGTGGCGGCCGACGACGACGGCCGTCAGGACGAGCAGGGCGGCGGCCGCGACGGCACACAGGTCGCGGAGATGGGCGCGGGTCACACCGGAACGCTAGGCCGAAAGGCGGCCGGAACATCGGCGCATGGGCCGGACGTCAGCGTTTCGTCAGGAGTTGCGTGCCGGGTGCGGGGGTGCTCCCGCCCTACGGTCTGATCATGCGCGACCAACGGCTCCCCACCTCGCCCGGCTTCTGGCGCAGCTCCGTGCGCGGCCCCTGGCTCACCTCCGTGCTCGGCGTCGTCCTGCTCGCCGGCATCACCGTGCTGTTCGTGACCGGGCTGGTCTCTTACGCCGCCTACAACCCGGACCTGTCGCCGGTGAACGACATGACCCCCGACAAGGGCATCCTCGGCTTCTACCTCTTCTCCTGGCCGACGAGCCCGCACTGGCTCTACCGGTTCACCCAGGGCGTGCACGTCACCCTCGGGCTCACGCTGATCCCGGTCCTGCTGGCCAAGCTGTGGTCGGTCGTGCCGAAGCTGTTCACGCTGCCACCGGCCCGCTCCGTGGCCCACGCGCTGGAGCGGGTCTCCTTGCTGCTGCTGGTCGGGGGCGCGCTGTTCGAGTTCACGACAGGCGTCCTCAACATCCAGCTCGACTACATCTTTCCCGGCTCCTTCTACCCCCTGCACTTCTACGGCGCCTGGGTCTTCTTCGCGGCCTTCGTCGCGCACGCCGCGCTCAAACTGCCCACGGCCGTAAGGACCCTGCGCGGGCTGCGGGAGGAGGGCGAGCTGGTGTCGCCGAGGCCCGGTCCGCCCACCGTCTCCCGGCGTGGCGCGCTGTGGTTCGTCGGCGGTGGCTCCCTGCTGCTGTTCGCGACCAGCGCCGGCCGCAGCTTCGACCAGCCGCTGCGCGCGACCGCCCTGCTCGCGCCGCACGGCTGGGCCGACCCGGGCAGCGGCCCCGGCGGCTTCCAGATCAACAAGACGGCCGCGTACGCGCACATCACCGCGGCGGAGACGAGCGACGACGCCTGGCGGCTCGTGGTCACCGGCCGCACCGGAACCGTCCGGCTCGGCCGCGCCGAACTCGCCCGGCTGCCCCTGCACAGCTCCGCGCTGCCCATCGCCTGTGTCGAGGGCTGGTCGACCGGCGACCAGTGGTGGCGCGGGGTCCGCCTGCGCGACCTCGCGGCCCTCGTCGGACACGACGGCAGTCCGCCCGACGTGTTCATCGAGTCCCTGCAGCGCCACGGCGCGTTCCGCAAGGCCGCGCTGCGCGCCAACCAGGTGGCGGACCCGCGCTCGCTGCTCGCTCTGTACGCCAACGGCGAGGACCTGACCCTCGACCACGGTTATCCGGCGCGGATCATCGTTCCCGCGGCGCCCGGTGTCCTCAACACCAAGTGGGTGGCCCGGATGACCTTCGGAGACCTCGGATGACCCGCCGGATCCCGCTCGGCAGTCCGCTGCAACTGCTGCTGCTCGGCTGCTCGTTCGCGCTGGCCGGATACGCCGGGGTGCGCCTGCTGGCGGGTGACTGGCTCGGCGTGGCGCTGTGGTTCGTCGGCGCGGCACTGCTGCACGACCTGGTGCTGCTGCCGCTGTACTCGTCGGCCGACCGCGCCGTCGTCCGGGGCCTGGACGCGACCGATCGCCGGGAGTGGGCGATGTACGTCCGGGTCCCGGCGGCCCTGTCCCTGCTCCTGCTCCTGATGTGGTTCCCCCTGATCAGCGGTCAGATGGACAGCAGCTACCGGCTGGCCGCCGGCCTGTCGACGGACGGCTTCCCGACCCGTTGGCTGCTGGTCACCGCCGTACTGTTCGGCGGCTCGGCCCTGCTGCTGGTGCTGCGACTGCGCAGGGCGACGAGGCACCGGCCGCCCGAGACCCACTGAGCACCGGGCTTGAGTGCGGCGCTCATCGGCCCGCGACCGCCGTCAGCCGGGCCAGCCGGGCCGCGAACCGGCCGTACGGTGCCGCGGCGGCGACGGCGTGGGCGTCGGCGGCGGTGTCGACGTCGCGCAGCCGGGGCAGGTCGCGCACCCGCAGGCCCGCGGCGACCAGCCGCTCCCGCTGGACGGCTCCGGTCACCGGCGTCGACATGGGTACGCCCCGCAGCAGTCCGGGGTCGGGCTCGGCCAGCCCCAGGGCCCAGAACCCGCCGTCCTCGGCGGGACCGAAATACGCGTCGCAGCCGGCGAAGTCCACCGTGAGCAGATCCGGGGTCACCTGCGGTGTGTCCATGCCGATGAGGAGGGCCGGGCCGTCGCACCGGGCGAAGGCGCCGGCCAGTCGCTCGTCCAGCCCGCCCGCGCACTGCGGTACGACGGTGAAGCCGGGCGGCAGCCAGGGGCCGGGCGCCCCGTCCAGGACGAGGACACGCCGGGCGGCGGGAGTGGCCGCCACGGTGTGCAGGGTGTCCGCGAGGGCCGCCTCGGCGAGCGCCGCCGCCTGCTGGGCGGTGAACGGCGGCGTCAGCCGGGTCTTGACCCGCCCCGGCAGCGGTTCCTTGGCGATGACGAGCAGTGTGGTCACCGGGGGATCCCCTCTCGGACGGGCGGCTCGGCCAGCACGCGGCGCATGTCCCGTACCGCCTGCCAGGTGCCGCGCCAGGTGCCCGTCACCTTGGAGACGCCGGACCGCGGCCGATACGGCACGTCGTGCTCGGCGATGCGCCAGCCCGCGTCTGCGGCACGCACGACCATCTGGAGGGGGTAGCCGTTGCGCCGGTCGGTCAGGGCGAGGGTCAGCAGTCCTTCGCGGCGGGCGGCGCGCAGCGGGCCGAGGTCGTGCAGGCGCAGTCCGGTGCGGCGGCGCAGTATCAGGGCCAGCGCGAGGTTGCCCGCCCGGGCGTGCGGCGGCCACGCGCCCCGGCCCTGCGGCCGCCGCCGGCCGAGCACCAGGTCCGCCTCGCCGGCGCACACCTCGCCGACGAAGGGTGCCAGCAGCGAGGGGTCGAGCGAGGCGTCGCAGTCGCAGAAGCACACGATGTCCGCGGTGGCGGCGGCCAGGCCCGCGTGGCAGGCGGAGCCGAACCCGCGGCGGGGTTCGTGCACCACGGTCGCGCCCCGTGCGCGGGCGATGTCCGCCGAGCCGTCGGTGGAGCCGTTGTCCACGACGAGTGCGCGCCAGCCCCGGGGGATACGGGCGAGAACCCAGGGAAGGGCCTCGGCCTCGTTCAGGCAGGGCAGGACAACGTCGACGTCCGGGGAGGGAGGAGAGATCGTCACGGCCTTCACCCTACGAACGCGAATGGTGCATATCGGGCTTCCGCTCCTTACGAAACACGGACGTCCGGGGCCGGACCGCCCTGGTGGACCGCACGCGCGGGTGGAGTGGTGCGAGGCTGGACGCATGCAGCAGCCGTACGAAGCCGATGGCCCGGCGACCGAAGCCGATGAGCCGGCGACCGCCACGAGGCGGCCGGGCGAGGGCGCCCGCGTCCTGGTCGTGGACGACGATCCCACCGTCGCCGAGGTCGTCTCCGGCTATCTGAACCGCGCGGGCTTTGTCGTGGACCGGGCCCCGGACGGGCCCTCGGCGCTCGCCCGGGCGGGCGCGCACTGGCCGGACCTGGTGGTCCTGGACCTGATGCTGCCCGGCATGGACGGCCTGGAGGTGTGCCGCCGGCTGCGCGGGCACGGCCCGGTGCCGGTGATCATGCTCACCGCGCGCGGCGACGAGGACGATCGCATCCTGGGCCTGGAGGTGGGGGCGGACGACTACGTCACCAAACCGTTCAGCCCCCGCGAGCTGGTCCTCAGGGTGGAGTCGGTGCTGCGGCGCACCCGGCCCGGCGCCGGTACGGGCCCGCTCGGCGCGGCCGGCCTCCAAGTCGACCCCGGCGCCCGCCGTGCCACCAAGAACGGCGTCGAACTCGCCCTCACGCTCCGTGAGTTCGACCTGCTCGCCTTCTTCCTGCGTCATCCCGGCAGGGCCTACAGCCGCGAGGATCTGATGCGCGAGGTGTGGGGCTGGGACTTCGGTGATCTGTCCACGGTCACCGTCCATGTCCGCCGGCTGCGCGGCAAGGTCGAGGACGACCCGGCAAGCCCGCGCCTCATCCAGACCGTGTGGGGCGTCGGCTACCGCTTCGACTCCGGTGGACAGGAAGGGAGTTGACCGTGCGAGACGCCCTCCTCATCGCCCTGTACGCATTCCTCGGCGCCGCCGCGACCGGCCTCGCCGGAGCGCTCGTCCTGCGGCTGATCCGCAAGCGGTCCTTCACCGCCTCGCTCACCGTGGTGGCCTCCGTCGCCGTGTTCGCCATGTTCGCCGGGACCCTGGCCGTGGCGGAGGCGATGTTCCTGTCGGCGCACGACCTGAGCGTCGTGACGACCGTCGTCGCGATGGCGGCCGTCGTCTCCCTCGCCACCGCGCTGCTGCTCGGCCGCTGGGTCGTCGCCCGCAGCCGTGAACTCCAGCTCGCCGCCCGCTCCTTCGGCGACGACGGCGACTTCGCCGCGCCGGACGCTCCGGCGACCGCCGAACTCGCCGCCCTGAGCCGGGAACTGGCGGCCACCAGCGCCAGGCTCGCCGAGTCCCGCGACCGCGAGCGCGCCCTGGAGTCCTCCCGCCGCGACCTCGTCGCCTGGATCTCGCACGACCTGCGCACTCCGCTGGCCGGCCTGCGGGCCATGGCGGAGGCCCTTGAGGACGGCGTGGCCGCCGACCCGGACCGCTATCTCAAGCAGATCCGCACCGAGGTGGAGCGGCTCAACGACATGGTCGGCGACCTGTTCGAACTCTCCCGCATCCACGCCGGCACCCTTGCCCTGTCCCCGTCCCGGATCTCCCTGTACGACCTGGTCGGCGACGCCCTCGCGGGAGTCGATCCGCTCGCCCGCGAACTCGGGGTGCGGCTCGTCGGCGACCGGGTCGAACCCGTGCCGGTCGAGGTGGACGGCAAGGAGATGAGCCGGGTGCTGGGCAATCTGCTGGTCAACGCGATCCGGCGGACACCGGCCGACGGGACGGTCGCGGTGGCCGCCGAGCGCTGTCCGGACGGCGTCGTGGTGTCGGTGTCCGACGGCTGCGGCGGCATTCCGGAGGAGGACCTGCCGCGGGTCTTCGACACCGGCTGGCGCGGCACGCACGCGCGCACGCCGCCCGCCGGGGCGGGCCTGGGCCTGGCCATCGTCCGCGGGATCGTCGAGGCGCACCAGGGCCGGGCCGCCGTACGCAACATCCCCGGCGGCTGCCGCTTCGAGGTGACCCTGCCCGCGGCCGAGCGGTGACGCGCGGCGCGACGGTCACCGTGTGCCGGGCTCTTCCCCGCGCAGCCGCGCCCGCGCGAACTCGACCATCCCCGCCTCGAAACCGACCTCGGGCTTCCAGCCCAGCGCGACCCGCAGTCGCGACGAGTCCGCCGTGATGTGCCGTACGTCGCCCAGCCGGTACTCCCCGGTGACGACGGGTTCGGGGCCGCCGTACGCGACGGCCAGCGCCCCCGCCATCTCGCCGACGGTGTGCGGCTCACCGCTGCCCGTGTTGTACGCGGTGAGCGCACCGGCGGCCGAATCGGCCTCCAGCGCCGCCACATTGGCCGCCGCCACGTCCCGTACGTGCACGAAGTCCCGCCGCTGGCGGCCGTCCTCGAAGACACGCGGGGCCTCGCCGCGGGCCAGTGCGGACCGGAAGAAGGAGGCGACGCCGGCGTACGGGGTGTCCCGGGGCATCCCGGGCCCGTACACGTTGTGGTAGCGCAGCGACACGGCCGACCCGCCCGTCGCCCTCGCCCAGGCGGCCGCCAGATGTTCCTGGGCGAGCTTGGTCGTGGCGTACACGTTCCGTGGATCGACCGGCGCGTCCTCACCGACCAGCCCGGGGGACAGCTCCGCACCGCACCTCGGGCACACCGGCTCGAAGCGCCCCGCGTCCAGGTCGGCCACGGTCCGCGGCCCGGGCCGCACGACCCCGTGCCGCCCGCACGCGTAGCGCCCCTCCCCGTAGACCACCATCGACCCGGCCAGCACCAGGTTCCGTACCCCCGCGTCCGCCATGGCGGTGAGCAGTACGGCGGTGCCGAGGTCGTTGCGGGAGACGTACTCGGCCGCGTCGGCGAAGCCCTGGCCCAGACCGACCATGGCCGCCTGGTGACAGACGGCGTCGACGCCGGCCAGGGCGCGGGCGACCGAGGCCCCGTCACGCACGTCGCCGCCCGTGTCCGCCCGCACGTCGAACACCACGGGCTCGTGCCCGCGCGCCACCAGCGCCTCGACGACATGGGACCCGATGAACCCGGCACCGCCGGTGACCAGTACACGCATACCCACACGCTAGGTCCGCGCCACCACCGCACGACACGAGCGCGCCCGGCACGTCATCGCTCCGTAAGGACGGACGCCGTCGCCGTGGCCGCGTCGCGCAGCCCGGGCGGGGGCCGCCGTTCGGCGTCAGTCTGGAGAGGAAGGGACCCATCCGCAGCGAGGAGCGGGCGATGGCAGCGGAACTGCAGGACAGAACGGCCGTGGTCACCGGTGCGAGCAAGGGGATCGGACTGGCCGTGGCCGAAGCGCTGGCGGCGGCCGGGGCCCAGGTCGTCGCGGCCGCCAGAACCTCCACCCCCGGACTGGACGCGCTGGTGAAGAGCGGAGCCGCCCGCTGGATCCCGCTCGACCTGACCGAGCCGGACAGCGCGGAGCGGCTGGCGGCGGAAGCCGGGCTCCGTATCGATGTGCTGGTGAACAACGTGGGTGCGGCCCCCGCGCGCCCCGGCGGATTCCTCGCCGTGACCGACGCCGAGTGGCGGCAGACCCTCGATCTCAACCTGTTCGCCACGGTCGCGGTGACCCGGGCCGTGCTGCCGCGGATGCTGGAGGCGGGACGCGGCTCCATCGTCAACATCGGCTCCGTCAACGCCGAACTCCCGGACCCCATGGTCATCGACTACGGCGCGGCCAAGGCGGCCCTGGTCAACTTCTCCAAGGCGCTCTCGAAGGAGTTCGGACCGCGTGGCGTGCGGGTCAACAGCGTCAGCCCCGGACCGGTGGAGACGGAGCTGTGGCTGGGCGGGGGCGGAGTGGCCGACACCGTGTCGTCCGCGGCGGGACTGAGCCCCGAGGACGTGGTGGCACGAGCGGCGGCCGCCACGGTCAGCGGCCGTTTCTCCCGGGCCTCGGAGATCGCCGACCTGGTGGTCTTCCTGGCGGGCGACAGGGCCGCGAACATCGTGGGCAGCGACATCCGCATCGACGGGGGACTCGTGCCGACCTGCTGAGACGGGCGGGCGGCGCCGGGCAGGCCGTGGCACGCTACGGCCCTCCCCTCAGCCCTTCCCGCCTGCCCGGACGGCCGCGGCGATCAGCCGGTCGATCAGGGCGGTCAGCACGTCGCGCGACGACTCACGCTCCCGTGCGTCGCACAGCAGCACCGGGGTGCCCTCGGGCAGCGCCAAAGCATCCCGGACCTCCTCGGGTGTGTACGGGTGGAGCCCGTGGAAGCCGTTGACGCCGACCACGAACGGGATGCGCCGCCGTTCGAAGAAGTCGATGGCCGCGAAGCTGGCCCGCGGCCGGCGGACATCGACCAGCACCACGGCACCCAGCGCCCCCACCGCCAGGTCGTTCCACATGAACCAGAACCGCTGCTGCCCGGGGGTGCCGAACAGGTACAGCACCAGATCGCTGCCGATGGTGATCCGGCCGAAGTCCAGGGCCACCGTGGTGGACCGTTTCTCCTCGATCCCGTCGAGGTCGTCGACGTCGAGGCCCGCGGTGGTCAGCGGTTCCTCGGTGCGCAGGGGGACGATCTCGCTGACCGACGCGACCATGGTGGTCTTCCCGACTCCGAATCCCCCCGCGATCAGTATCTTGACGGTGTCGGGGGCGACGACCGCCCCGGCGGCGGAGCCGGGGCCCGTCCGGCGGATCTGGCTGGCCATGAGTGGCGGTGCCCTTTCGTCTTCGGTGGGTCTCACAGATGCCCGAGGCCGTCCCGCACCTTCTGCAGCAGCTCCAGATCGGGTTCCGCGTGGCAGAGGGGGTGCGGTGGGTGGGCGGTGATCCGGCCGGACTCCAGCAGGTCGCAGAGCAGGATGACGACGACGCTCACGGGCAGGTCGAGGTGGGCGGCGAGCTCGGCGACGGCGACCGGCCGAGCGCACTGCCGAAGGATCCGGGTGTGCTCGGGCTGCAGCCGGCCGGCCCACGCGGGCGGCGGATCCACCGCGGTCACCGTCGTGATCAGCGTGAAGTCGGCGCGGCTGGGCCGGGTCCGTCCGCCGGTCAGGGCGAACGGCCGTACGAGACGGCCCGCCGCGTCGCCCCCGCTCACCTCACTCGCCGCGTTCGGACACGACGAGGCCCGTGCGCGGTGCCGCGCTGAGGTGCTCGCCGATCTTCTTCACCAGCATGTTCATCTGGTACGCCACCACACCCACGTCGGCGCCCTGGCTGGTGAGGACGACGAGATGGGCGCCGGGTCCGGCGGCGGTCAGGATCAGATAGCTGTTGGCCATCTCGATGAGGGCCTGGCGCACCGGACCGCCGCGGAAGTCCATGCTGACGCCCTTGCTGAGGCTCATCAGACCGGACGCGGTCGCGGCCAGGCGTTCGGCGTCGTCGCGCAGGAACCCGGTCGACTTGCTGACCACGAGTCCGTCCTCGGACAGGACGACGGCGTGGTTCACCTCGGCGACCCGGTCGACGAGTCCGGTGAGCAGCTGGTCGAGCTGGGTGTGCGTGGCAGGGGTGGGGCGGGTCATGTCAGCGTCCTTCATGAGCGGTCGGCGGGCTGAGTCGAGGAGCGGGGTCCGGCTGCTCGGGCGGAGCCGGGAGCTCGGCTGCGGCGGGGACGTCCACCTCCGGGTCCTGTGGAGCGGTTTCCTCTGCCTGGTCGTACTGCGGATCCTTCTCTGCCTGGTCGTACTGCGGTTCGCCCTCCTCGTCACGTGCCTTGAGCGTGCCGCGCTGGAAGCCGGCCAGCGACGACGCGGCGCGTTCCGCGGTGAAGTCGTCCGGGAAGCCGTCCTCCTCGGCCGGCGCCGACTCCTCGCGCAGTTCGAGCGCCAGACTCGTCTGCGGCACGCGGCGCGGCAGCGGGACGGAGCTGCCGGACCGGCCGGCCCCACCGGACCGGGGCGGCTCCTCGCGGGCGTCGGCGGTCCGGGCCGGCTTCGCCTGTCGCGCTCGCTGGGGGAGGGGCGGCGCGGCCTCGGTCTCCTTCTCGTCCGCCACCCCGTCCGTGGCGTCCGGCGCGGGGGTCTCCCGTACGACGATCTCGTGCGGGACGAGGACGATCGCCGTGGTGCCGCCGAACGGCGACGGACGCAGGGTGACGGCGATGCCGTGCCGGGTGGCGAGCCGGGCAATCACGAACATGCCAAGCCGAAGGTCGTCGGCCAGGGCCACCACGTCGAACTGGGGCTCCACCGCCAACTGGGCGTTGAGCGAGGCGTAGTCCTCCTCGGACATGCCGAGCCCGCGGTCCTCGACCTCGATGGCCAGGCCCTTGGCCACCATCGCCGCGCGCACCTCGACCGGGCTGGGCGCGGGGGAGTACACGGTCGCGTTGTCGATGAGCTCGGCCAGCAGATGGATCACGTCCGCGACCGCGGGCGGGGCGAGGCTCACCTCCTCGTCGGTGCGCACGTCCACCCGCTGGTACTCGGCGACCTCGCCGACGGCGCTGCGCAGGATGTCGATCAGCGCGACCGGCTCGGTCCAGCTGCGTCCGGGCCGCTCACCGCTGATGATGACGAGGTTCTCCTCGTAGCGGCGCAACTGGCTTGCGGTGGAGTCGAGTTCGTACAGACCCTTGAGGACGTCCGGGTCGGTGTGCTGCCGTTCCAGCCCGTCGAGCCTGCTGAGCTGAAGGTTGACCAGGTTCTGGCTCTGCCGGGCGATACCGAGGATGACCTTCTGGAAGCCGCGCCGGATGTCGGCGAGTTCGACCGCGGTGTGCACGGCCGTGCGCTGTGCGGTGTTGAACGCCTTGGCCACCTGGCCGAGTTCGTCCTCGCCGTAGTCCAGCGGCGGTGTCGCCAGCTCCACGTCGATCCGCTCGCCGCGGTCCAGCCGGGCGACGACGTCGGGCAGCCGGTCCTCGGCCAGGCCGAGGGTGGCCATCCTGAGACCGTGCAGCCGCCGGGACAGGGAGCGGGTGATGCGCCAGGACATGCCGACGCACAGCAGCAGGGCGACGAGTCCGCCGACGCTCAGGGAGGCGGCGGTGACCAGCAGTTCGTGCGCCCTTTCGGCGCTGCGGTGGAGCAGGTCGGCCGTCCGCTGCCGGATGAGGACCGAGTACTCGTCGGAGACCTTGATCAGCGCGGCGCGCCACTGCTTCTGCACGTCCGGCAGGGCGATCCTGTGGTCCTTGCCCATGGTCGCGCGGGCCGCGAGCACCTGGCCCTCGATGGACTCCAGGGTCTTCCAGTCCGCGCTCTGCAGGATCCGCTCGGTCTGCCGCTTCGCGTCACCGGTGAGCGAGGGGACGATCTGGTCCTGTACGAGCCAGCGGCGGGCGTTCACCAACTGCGCGAACTCGGCCCAGGTCTTCTCGTCCATGTACCCGGTGGGCCCGGCCAGGGTGAGCTGTGTGTCCTCCTCGGACACCAGCTCGGCCGCGTGCTCCAGCGCGACGAGCGGACCGGCCTGCGAGGTGAGGTCGCCGTCGTCGACCTGGGAGAGCTCCTGGAAGCCGTGGATCTGGTCGTCGATGATCGAGGTGTACTGGCCGAGCGACTGTGCGGCGGTGATGTCGGTGGGGTCGTCCACCTGGCCGCGGTAGTACTCCAGGCTGCTCACCGAGGCGACGACCGAGTACAGCCGGTCCTTGATGCGGGCCGGTGCCTTCTTGATCGCGTCGGCCCGGTCGACCAGCTTGGCGACCGCCGCGTCGGTCTTCTTCCGCTGGGCGTCCAGTGCGGCCCGGGAGCCGTGCCCCGAGGCCACCCATACGGCCGACAGGCTGCGCTCCTGCTGCAGGGCGAGCGTGGCCTCGGTGCCCATCGCCCCGGTGGACCTGCTCAGCTGCGTCTGCGAGCGCAGCCGTAGTCCTTCGGAGAACATCTGTGTCGTCGTCACGCCCCACATGGCGGCGAGGGTGACGCTCGGCACGAGCGCCAGCAGGATCAGGGAGAGACGTATGGAGCCGAGACGGCGCCGGGCACCTGTCCGTGGAGACATCGTCGTCCTAGAGGGCGGTCAGCGGGGCGGGGGAGTGCGCGCGGAGCGCGGTGGGTCGAGGGCGGGGCAGGTCAACGTGTGCCATTGGCGGCGTACTTGGCCACCGCGGCCACGTTCGTCCTGGTCACGAATGCGGGGCCGGTGAGCACGGGGGCCACGCCGCCGCCGCTGACGTTGCCGTTGGTCCGGTACAGCCACAGCGAGTCCACGGCCAGGTAGCCCTGCAGATACGGCTGTTGGTCCACGGCGAACTGCACGTCCCCGCTCCGCACGGCCTTGACCAGGTCCTTGCTGAGGTCGAAGGTCGCGATGTGCGCCCTGCTGCCCGCCTGCTCGACGGAGTTCACCGCGGCGAGCGCGAACGGGGCGCCGTTCGTGACGACTTCGTCGATGCTCGGGTCCTGCCGCAGCCGGGACGCGATGGAGTCGGTCACGGCCTTGATGTCGGTGCCGTCCACATAGAGCATGTCCGTGCGGCCGGTGAATGTCTTCTTCACTCCGGCGCAGCGCGCCTCCAGGGCGATGTTGCCGCGCTCGTGGATGACACAGAGGGTGTGCGCGGCCTTGAGACCGTCCAGCTTGTCGCCGACCGCGCGGCCCGCGACGCTCTCGTCCTGGCCGAAGTACTCCAGGACTCCCTCCGACTTCCACACGTCTATACCGGAGTTGAGGGCCACCACCGGTATGCCCGCCGCCCTGGCCCGGGCGATCGGGCCCTTCATCGCCTCCGGCTTGGCCAGGGTCAGCGCGATGCCGTCGGTCTTGTCCCGGATCGCGTCCCGCACCAGTTCGGCCTGCCCGGCGGCGTCCAGGTCGCCGGCATAGGTCAGTTCGACGTTGTCCTTGGCCGCCGCTGCCTCCGCGCCCTTGCGCACCAGGTCCCAGAAGGTGTCACCCCGGTCGCCGTGGCTGACCAGGGTGATCTTGATGCGGGGGGTGCCCGCCTTGCCGGCGCTCGACTCCGACCGGGCGCCGTCGGATCCGGAGCAGCCGGATATGAGCAGACAGGTGACGACCAGCACCGCGGCCGGCATGAGGCCGTGCGCCGGTCTGCGGTGGGCTGGACTCGGGGGAGGAGTGTTCATGAGGGTGCGGCACCTCGCTGTGCGGCCGAGCATGAGGGGGATGGATCGCGACCCGCGGCACATATGTGTGCCGACCGGCGACTCTCCTGGCCGGAGCCAATCGTGTGTGACCGCAGGTAGTCAAGTGAGCGATCAGCGTTAGTGCGTTGTCGCTGCCGCATCGTGACGATCCGGGCGGTGCGCGCGAGTTGTGCGGGCGCGACCTGGGCCGCCGCTCCCTGGTGGGGAGCGGCGGTCGGGCGTGGCGGCGCGGTTATGCGCTGTAGCCGAGGACCGTCATCATGCCACTTTCCGAGTGGTACTGGTTGTGGCAGTGGAGCATCCAGAGGCCGGGATTGTCGGCGTCGAAGTCGACGACGAGCTTGCGGTGGGGGAGCACGATCGAGGTGTCCTTGCGGGCTCCGGCGTCCCAGAGGGCGGCGAGGGCGAAGGTGTGGCCGTGCAGATGCAGCGGGTGCCACATGTCGGTGGCGTTGACGAGGGTGAGCCGGACGCGTTCGCCCTGACGGACGGGGTGGCGTTGGGTGACGGAGTAGGGCTTGTGGTCGAAACCCCAGTCGAACCGTTTCATGTCGCCGGTGAGTCTGACGCGCAGTTCCCGGTCCGGCTCGCGTTTGCCGAGGTCCACGGACTCGTGCGGTCTCATACGGCGGGCGGGTACCAGCTCTCCGTCGAGTTCGGCGGGGTGGACATTGGCTGGCGGAACGGTTCTTCCCTTGCCGGTGCGCAGGAGGGCGATGCCCTGGCCGTTCTTGCCCTCGGCGAGGGCGACGAACGGGAAGACGCCGTCCTTGACGGTGACCAGGACGTCGTAGCGCTCGGCCATGCCGACGATGAGCGCGTCGGTGCGCTTGTGCTCGATCGGATAGCCGTCGGTGTGGGTGACGGTCATGGTGTGGCCGCCGAGTGCGACGCGGAAGGCGGTTTCGGAGCCCGCGTTGATGATCCGGAGCCGGATGCGGTCGCCGGGCTTGGCCTTGAACACGGACGGGGCCGACGGCACGCGTCCGTTGATGAGGTAGTGGGGGTAGGCCACACTGCCGCCCTCGCTGTGCAGCATGCGGCTGAAGGAGTGGGGGAGGAGGCGGGAGGGACCGGCGCCCTTCGGGCCCGCATGGCCGTGTTCGGCACCCCTGGCCACGCCCATGCCCTCCATCGTCACGTGCTTGCCCGGGGGGATGAGCTGCGTCAGGACGTTGTCGGGGGTGGAGCCGTTCACGCCGTCGAGCCAGTCGTCCAGGACGATCAGCCACTCCTTGTCGTAGGCGAGGGGCTCCTTGGGGTCGTCGATGACGAGGGGGGCGTACAGGCCGCGGTCGGGCTGCATTCCGACGTGGGAGTGCAGCAGGTACGTGCCCGGGTGGCTGGCGGTGAACCGGTAGGTGAAGTCCGTTCCGGCCGGGATGGGCGGCTGGGTCAGGTCGGGGACGCCGTCCATGTCGCAGCGCAGGCGCACGCCGTGGGAGTGGAGGGTGGTCGTGGTCGGCAGGCGGTTGGCCAGGGTGAGGCTGAGGACGTCCCCGGCGGTGACGCGGACCAGCGGCCCGGGCAGGGTGTCGGCGTAGCCCCAGGTGTTCACCCTTCGTCCGCCCAGATCCACGGTCACCGGTTCGGCGGTGAACTTGTACGTGCGCACAGGGCCGGACCCGCGCCTTCGCTCGGTGGCGCGGACCTCGGGACCCGAGGGCAGGACATATCCCTTGGGACCTTTGGGGACGAAGCCGCCACTGTCCACGCTCGCCCCGTTGCCGAGGCGGGGACTGGTTTGCGGGTCCGGGCCGGATTCGGTGCAGCCGGCGAGTACTCCCAAGCCGACGGCCGCGATCGGGGCACGGAGCAAGGTACGGCGCGAAGGTGTGTGCATGACTGAATAACACACGTTTTGTGGTGATATGTCCGTTAACCGGGGGCGACTCGTTCGGTGGTGTCGGCCGCCGCGGTCAGTCCCACAGGGGGACGGTCATGACCCGGTTGTATCCCTCCGGCCGGGTGTCGGTGTAGGTGAGGCTCAGTTGCGTGAAGTGCGCCATCCGCGGGTCCCTCTTCCAGGGCTCCGGGCGCTCCAGCCGGATGACCACCGGGTATCCGTGGAACGTACCTGCCGCGCAGTACGGCTTGCAGTCGTTCACCACGTTCACCCCCACGGCCGTCGCGGACGTCGGGCCCCACTGCGACCAGTGCATCGCGACCAGCCGGCTGTTGCCGTCTCCGCAGGCCAGGATGAAGTTCACGGGCTGCGTGTTCGAGTGGAACGCGCAGTCGACGAGCACCGGGGCCGACGGCTGCGTCACTGCCCGCGGGGCAGCCTGTACCGATGCGGGCGGGGTGGCGGAGGCCGTTGTCATCGACGCTGTGAGTACCGTGCCCGCCCCGAGAATGATCGCTGTGTACACCGCTGGTCTTGCCATCGTTGCTCCCGGTAGTGGGCGATCGCCTCTGTATCGACGCTACGACCGTCCCGGCCGATGCACCACTCGCACGGAGTAATGGGCGCCGACGTGGTGCGCCGTGCATGATCGGTCCGTGGACGGCGGCACGGAGTGTACGGGGGCATGGGCATGGCGGCACGGACATACGGCTATGTCGGACCGGGTGATCTGTTGGGGCTCGTGCGGCCGGGCGGAGAGGGCGAGGGCATACGCTGCGCGGCGGACTTCGCGCGATGGGTGTCGGCTCGCGGCGCGGTGGAACTGGCCGAGCCGTTCACCTTCGTGGTCGATCCCGAGGGCGTGCTGCGCCTCGCGCCGCGCCGCAGCGAGCATGTGGTCTGCGCCGGGGGCGGGCCGGTGCTCAGCGCCGGGGAGATGAGCTTCCGGGAGGACTGCGGACGGTGGGCGGTCGACGAGGTCAGCAACCAGTCGACCGGCTACTGCCCGGACGCCGGCTCATGGCCGGCCGTCGCGGACGCGCTGGACCGGGCCGGCCTCGTCCGTCCCGGTGGTTTCACCCATGAGGTGGTCTTCCGCCGCTGTGTGTCGTGCTGGCAGGTCAATGTCGTACGCGAGGACCACTTCGTCTGCGTCCTGTGCGACGCGGACCTGCCGCCCGACTGGAACGTCGCTCCGACGGAGCTCTTCGCCGCGCGCACGATCAGCTTCGTCGAGGGCGAGGCGCCCTCGTTGCCGGCCGCCGTCCGGCGTGCCATGGACCGTGTCTGGGACGAGGCGGTCCGGGCCGACCCGAGCCTCTTCGACGGTCCGGCGGTGGCGTGCACGGGTCTGCGGGAGGAGGCGGGGAGCCTCGTCCTCTCCTGGGCGAGAGCCACCTACCGGTACCGCGGCCTGCGCCGGGTACCGGGGGCGCCCTCGGTGTCCTCGGTGTTCGTCGCCCTGGTGCAGCCGACGGACGACGGACGTCTCCTGGTGGGCCGTATGTCGGCCTCGACGGCCGCCCCGGGCCGACTGCAGTTGCCCGGAGGCTCGATGGAACCGCCGCCGCACGGCGAGCCGCTCGACGTGGCCGCGCTCCGTGCCCATGCCGCGCGGGAACTGGTCGAGGAGACGGGCCTCGACACACCGCCCGAGGACCTGACCCTCTGGCTGGTCACCCGCGGAGAGCGCGGGAACGTCGGATTCCTGTTCCGCGCCCCGGCCCGGCCGGCCGAACTGCTGCACCAGCACTTCGCGGCTCTGGTCGCCGCGGAGACGGCACACGGGCGTGAGCCAGAGTTGGACCGGATCGTCCTGGTCGGCTCCGAGGCCGAGGCGGCCGGACTCGGCGGACCTCAAGTGGACTACCTGGGCGCGGTCGTGCGGCGGTTCATGGATGAACGCGGGTGAGCGGTGGCGAGACGCCCTCCGGGCAACCCCGGGGGTCACTCGATCGGAGCCATCCGGCCCCGATCGCCCTCCGTTGGGCGGCGCTTGGCGTGCGGCGGCGGCCGACCGCGGGTCAGATGGTCTGCGTGCAACGATCATCCATACACACAGCCATGGCCACAGCCACACGTGCCCGCCGCACACGTCTTGCCGCGGCCGTCGTCCCGTCCGCCGTTCTGGCGCTGCTCGTGCCGTCGGCGGCTGTACCCGCCTCGGCCGACGGCACTCCGGTGCGCGGCTCCGCCCATATGGGCATGGGAGTCATGACCCACGACGGCAGCAGCGGAACACCCGGCGACGCGCGCGCCGGTCAGACCGAAGGTGTCGACGTCGCCAGCTACCAGGGTGACGTCGCCTGGTCGAAGTTGTGGAGCAGCGGGGTCAAGTGGGCCTACACCAAGGCGAGCGAAGGCACGTACTACACCAACCCCTCCTTCTCCGACCAGTACAACGGCTCGCGGAAGGTCGGCATGATCCGCGGCGCCTACCACTTCGCCACGCCCGACACCGGCACCGGCGCCTCCCAGGCCGACTACTTCGTCGACCACGGCGGCGGCTGGAGCGACGACGGCACCACGCTGCCGGGTGTGCTCGACATCGAATGGAACCCCTACGGCGACGACTGCTACGGCAAGTCGCCGAGCGCGATGGTCACATGGATCCGTAACTTCCTGAACCGGTACAAGTCCCGCACCGGCCGCAACGCCGTCATCTACACCGCCACCAGCTGGTGGAACAGCTGTACGAACAGCTACGGCGGCTTCGGGGCGACCAACCCCCTGTGGGTCGCGCGCTACGCCTCGTCCGTCGGGGAACTGCCGGCGGGCTGGTCGACGCACACGATGTGGCAGTACACCTCCACCGGGGAGCTCGTGGGCGACCGCGACAGGTTCAACGGATCCACGGACCGGCTGAAAGAGCTGGCCACCGGCTGAACCGCCCGTCAACGCCCGTTCCGCAATCCTCCGTTCGCGCCCGGCGGCGTGTGCGCGCGGCGCCGGCCGTCCTCGTCGCTTATGTTCAGCCACGGATCCGATATTTGGAGTAAAAATGCCAAAAGCGGATGAACTGGTTGATGCGGCGGGAGGGGTGGCGGTCGTACCCGTCAGCCCACCGAGACGGCGGCTGCTCCCGCGGCCGTTCGTCGCCGGGGCCGCGACGGCAGCCGGCGCGGTGGCGGTGGTGTTCGCGCTCGCCGGAACCCAGTGGCTGAACCACCCGGCGGTCGAGGCCTGGCGCACCGTCTGCCTGGCCATCACCGTCCAGGCACTGCCGTTCCTGCTGCTGGGCACGGTGCTGTCCGGCGCGATCAACGCCTTCGTACCGGCCGACCTGTTCACCAGGGCGCTTCCCCGGCGCCCCGCCCTCGCCGTTCCGGTGGCCGGGGTGGCCGGAGCGGTCCTGCCGGGCTGCGAATGCGCCTCCGTACCCGTCGCGAACAGCCTGATCCGCCGGGGCGTCACCCCGGCCGCGGCCTTCGCCTTCCTGCTCTCCGCCCCTGCGATCAATCCGGTGGTGCTGACCGCCACCGCCGTGGCCTTCCCGGGCAGCCCCGCGATGGTCGCCGCCCGGCTGCTCGCCTCGCTCGTCACCGCCGCGCTGATGGGCTGGCTGTGGCTGTGGCTGGGCAAGGAGGAATGGCTGCGTCCGGCCGTCCGGTACGCGGGCCACCGGCACGGGCACAGCCGCTGGACCGAGTTCCGGCTCGGCTTCCAGCACGACTTCCTGCACGCCGGCGGCTTCCTCGTCCTCGGCGCCATGGCCGCGGCGACCTTCAACGTCCTGGTGCCGCGCTCGGTCCTCGACGCGTTCTCCGGCTCGCCCTGGCTCTCGGTGCTCTTCCTGGCCGCCCTCGCCGTCCTCCTGGCGGTGTGCTCGGAGGCCGACGCCTTCGTTGCGGCCTCGCTCACCGGCTTCTCGCCGACCGCCCGTCTCGTGTTCATGGTCGTCGGCCCGATGGTCGACCTGAAACTGATCGCCCTTCAGGCGGGCACCTTCGGCCGCGCCTTCGCCTGGCGCTTCTCCACGGCGACCACCGTGGTGGCGATCGCCGCGGGCGTCCTGATCGGAGGCGTGCTGCTGTGAAACGCCACGCCCAGACAGCGCTGCTGGTGCTGACCGGCCTCGGCCTGCTGCACGCCGCCCTGTTCACCGACCTCTATCTGCGCTACGTCAAGGAAGGCCTGCGCCCGCTGCTCATCGCCTCCGGCGTGCTGCTCACCCTGCTGGGCCTGGCGAGCGCGGCCCTGGACCGGGGGCACGAGGAACACGCCGGTCACGCGCACGGCCACGACCACTCCACCGCTCCCCGCGTCGCCTGGCTGCTCTTCCTCCCCGCCGTGAGCCTTCTGTTCTACGCCCCGCCCGCCCTGGGTGCCTACACCGCGGCCCACTCGAACAACAAGGCGGTCAGGGCGCAGAAGCGGTTCGACCCCCTGCCCGCCGGCTCCCCCCTGGCCATGACGCTCACGGACTTCACCAGCCGCGTCCAGCAGGACCGCAGCCTCGCCATCAAGGGCCGCAGCGTCCGGCTGACCGGCTTCGCCACCCCGGCCGGGCGGGGCGGCGGCTGGTATCTGACCCGGATCATCTTCACGTGCTGCGCCGCCGACTCGCAGACGGTCAAGGTCCGCGTGTACGGCACCCCGGCCCCGCCCGCCAACACCTGGCTGGCGGTGACCGGCGCGTGGCACCCCAAGGGCACCCTCGGCACGAGATCCGCGGAAGCGGCCCTCGACGTACGTCGACTCCAGCCCATGGCCCAGCCGGTCAACGCGTTCACGGACGACCTGCCTCTCACCCCGTCCTAGAGTCTGTCCGGCGTTCACCGCGAAGCCGGAGCCCGCCCCGGCCGACATACGATGGCCGTCCGGGAAACGGGCAGCGGCGGAAGGAAGTCAGGGCGTGACGGATCACCGGCGGCGTGCCCGGCGGCGGGGGCAGGGCGAGCTGGAGGCGATGGTCCTGTCGGCGCTGCGGGAGGCGGACGGCCCGGCGACCGCGGGCTGGGTGCAGGAGCGCCTGGGCGAAGACCTCGCCTATACGACGGTGATCACGATCCTGACCCGGCTGCTGGCGAAGGGAGCGGTCACCCGGGAGCGGGCGGGCCGGTCCTTCGCCTGGACGCCCGCGTCGGACCAGGCGGGTCTCGCCGCCCGGAAGATGCGCAAGGTGCTGGACGCCGAGAGCGACCGTGAGGCCGTTCTGGCCAGCTTCGTCACCGGTCTCGGCCCGGACGACGAGCGGCTGCTGCGCGAACTGCTCGGCCACACCGAGACGGAGAGGGACGGCTGAATCCTGATGGGGGTGTTCGTCTTTCTGCCGCTGATCCTCCCGCTGACGGCCTGGCCGATCGCACGCCTGGCCGAACAACACCTGCATCCACGCACCGCGACACGGCTGCTCACGGGGGTGACCGCGGTGATGGCGGCGTGCAGCACGGTCTGTCTCGGCCTGGTGATGGTGGTCGGCACGGCCCAACTGCCCGGCAACCCGCTGCCCGACGGCTGGTCGGATCCGGAGGTGCGTGACGCGGTTCCGTACGACGAGGTCGCCGGCCGGGTGGCGATCCCCGCGCTCTGTGCGGTGGTCGCGGTCTGCGGCCGGAGTCTGTGGCGGCACCGGCGCGTGCGCCGCCGTGCGCACCGCGCGCTCGCCGGGCTGCCGGCCACGGAGGTCGCGGTCCTGCCCGACGAAGTACCGTACGCGTATGCGCTGCCCGGCGGCCGCCGGGACCGGGTCGTGGTGACCACGGCGCTGCTGTCCTGCCTCGAACCGGCCGAACGCCGGGCCCTGTTCGCCCACGAACGCGCCCATCTCGCGCAGCGCCACCACCGTCATCTGCTCGCCGTCCAACTTGCCGCGCAGGCCAATCCGTTCCTGCGGCCGCTGCGTACGGCGGTGTCGTACACGGCGGAGCGGTGGGCGGACGAGGAGGCGGCTCGCAAGGTCGGCAGCCGCCGGACCGTGGCCCGCGCGATCGGCAAGGCGGCGCTCGTCTCTCCCGGTGCCCCGCCGGCCACCCTGGCCGGTCTCGCCGCCACCGGGCCCGTACCGCGCCGGGTCGCTGCCCTGCTCGGCCCCGCGCCGGCCGTGCGCCGCTGGCCCTCGGTCTTCACCTCGGTGGGGCTGGCGGCGTGGTGTGCGGCCGCGGGTGCCGCCGTATCGGCGATGTCGTCGGCGAACTCCGCCGTGACGATGTTCTTCATCCTGCACGCCGCGACACCCCTGTGAGCCCGCCCCGTCCCGTCGGCCGTGGCGGGCTCGTGCCGGTCAGAGGTCGAACTCGTGCGGCGGCAGTTCGAGGGTGAAGCAGGCCTCGCGGACGATCGCCTGCTCGTCCTTGTCGAAGTTGCCGTCGGCGCCGCCGATGACGATGCCGATCTGGATCACGGCACGGGCCTCGGCAGGCTTCTTCTTCGCCTTGGCGACCTCCTGCAACACGCTCACCTTGCCGAAGGCGAAGTCGGCCATCAGCTTGTTGAGGTTGTCCTCGAACCTGCGGCGCAGGTCGTCGGCCGGGAAGTTCTGCAGAACCTCGTTGGTGGCGATCAGTTGGGCCACACGCTGCCGCTCGGAGGGGTCCACGGTGCCGTCGGCCGCGGCGACCAGCGCGCACATCGCCATGCTCGCGTCGCGGAAGGCGCCGCTCTTCAGGTCGTTCTTCTTCGCCACCAACTGGGTCTGCATCTGAGATGCGGATTCCTTGACGCGGTCCCACAGGGCCATGCGAACTCCAGACGGTCGTGATTCTCTACAGTCTTGTAGAAATTATCAGGAGGGGTGCGCAGCCGGGCCTGATTTCCCCTCCTGTCCTCTTTCTCCCTTCTGTCGACGATCGGCGGCTCGCCGACGTTGCGGTGCGGTCCTCGTCCTCGACGAGAAAGGCGATGTCACCTACTCGAAGCGGCCTTTGAGAACCCGTGCCGCGGCCTCGCTCTCGGCCGCGGGGGGAGACAGCTCGCTCAGCGTGTCGAGGTCCGTGTCCTCGGCGAGCTCCCGCTCCCAGGCGTCGGCGAGCCTCACCTGCTCCGCGCGCGGCTGCTGCTGGACGAGTTCCCGGTCGTGTGGGCTCAGGGCGGCCAGGAATCGTTCAACCGTATCGATCGCCATCCTTGTTCTCCTTCGTCACGGGACGTGCCGAACCTGCCGGCACGTCCAAGCGTGATCGGCACCGACGGTTCACCGTCGGTGCCGTGGCCCACTCGGACCCGAACGGAGGAACGAACCCTTACGGAGGAACCCGTACGGCCGACCGTCGTGACGTGCGCTCGCCCGGTGTCAGTCGGTGTGCCTGCTCACCGCACTCGGCGGATCTCGCCCCGTACGCGGTAGAAACCGCCCGCCGCAGCGTGGACCGCATCGACCACATAGCGCGCACCCGCCTGCCGTATCTCCCGCGGGAACTGCACGTTCCAGCCGGGCTCGAAGCCCTCGGACACCACGTGGACCCGCAGTCGCCCACCCTGATCGACGCACTCCACGACCACCCCGCCCGCGGGCGGCGTGCTGACGGTCGCCAGAGCGGACATCGACGTCGCCGGGTTGTAGGTGGGCAGGGCGGCGGCCGACTTCACATCGACGGCGACGGGCACCGAGCCCTGCTGGGCGGCCGCGATGGCCGCCTCCGACGTGTCCACGCACACCAGCGACCCGTCGGTGGTGACCAGATACAGCCGCTCGTCGAAGTACTGCATCGACAGGGCCGAGCCGTTGCCCGTGCGCAGCTTCCACAGCCGGGTGCCCGACGCGTCGAAGCAGTACACGGACGAGGAGTTGTCGCCCGCGAAGACATAGCGGCCACCCGGGGCGGTGGCGCACGAGTACACCACGGCGTCACAGGTGTAGACGCCCTCGACCCGTCCGGTGGCCTTCGACAGACGCTGCACCACATGACGGTCCGTGCCCGCGTAGACCGACGTCGCCTCCTGCCAGCCGAACAGCACACCCCCGCGCGTGTCGGTGTGCCACAACTCGCCGCCCCCGTCCGGCGCGTAGGCCGTCACGCCCTCGGCGTGCCCGTGGTACACGGCGCGTTCATCGGCCCGCACCATCCAGCCCATTCCGCCGGACGACCGGCGGGACCACTGGTGTTCGTCCTCGTGGTCGATCACGGTGAGGCCGCCCGCCGCGTCCGAGACGTTCAGCACTCCTTCGTGGATGTCCAGCCAGAAGATGTCGACGTTCGCGGCGATCTCGTACGCGGCGAACGGCAGCTTCGAGGAGAGGTCGTACACACGGCCGTCGTCGCAGCCCGCGTAGATCCAGAAGTCGTCCGCGACCAGGCACTTCACGCCGTCGGGGAGCAGGTAACGGGCCATCACCTCGCCGTCGTGGCCCAGGTTGTAGACCTCGCCCGCCTGGTTGCCCACCCAGACACGGTCCTCGTCGACATGGATGCCGAACGCGGCCGAACCGGTGCGGAAGCGCCACAGCACCGGCGCCGTGGCGCGCGCCGTCGACGGCGCGGAGCCGACCTGGCGCCGTGTCACCGAACGGGGCGCACGCTGCCCGCGCACGGCCGCCGCGTATCCCTTGCGGACCTTCTGGTCGATCTTCTTCGCCGCGGCCGCCTGCGCCTTGGCAGGAGTCGCGAACGACGACGACTGCACCTGGCCGGACGCGCCGATGCGGCCGTAGCGCACGGTGACCGCGGTGCCGTCGACCGTCACCTCGTAGAACTTGTGCGCCCCGCCGCCGTCCTCGGACAGCTCCAGATACGTCGTCTCCGCCACGACCGGTCCCTCCCGTGCACGACCCCACCGGCGCCACCGCCCCGCGGCGCGCCCTTCGATGATCGAAACATACGGGAGGGCACTGACAACGGGTCCGTCAGAAGTCCGCCACCAGGAGCCGGTAGCCGACGTCGACGCTGTCGAGGGCGAGGAGTTCGGCGTGACGGGCCTGCCAGCGGCCGGTCGGCAGGTCGTCCGCGAGCCGGTTCAGGCCGGGCGCGATCAGGTCGTCGCCGGCCTGGGTGAACATGGATATCCCGGCGCGCACCTGAGGGTCGAGGTAGGCGTGGGGGCGGCGCCAGTACGCGGCACCGAACCCGTCCACGCAGTCGTGGGGGACCGGGACCGGCTCCTGGCGGGCCCCGCCGAGCAGTTCGACGAGCCGGTCGATCGGCACCGCGCGGGCGTCGTCCAGCGCGGCCGCCTCGGGCAGATACTCCCGTACGAGCCAGAACCGCTCGCGAAAGACGTCCTGATCCCAGGTCAGGACGACGATGCGGCGGCGGGCGACCCGGCGCAGCTCGGCGATCCCGGCCGTCAGGTCGGCCCAGTGATGGATGGTCAGCAGTGCCATGACGGCGTCGGCCGCGTCGTCACGCAGCGGGAGCCGTTCCGCCACCGCCTGCACGGCGGGGGCGGAGCCCGGCGGGCGCTGGGTGAGCATGACCTGGCTGGGCTCGACCGCGAGAACGGTTCCCGGCGGCTCGTACGAGCCGGTGCCGGCTCCGACATTGATCACGTCCGTCGTGTTCCCGAGTGCGGTGTGGATCTGGGCGGCGATCCTCGGATCCGGCCGTCGAGTCCGGGCATACGTGGCGCCGAGCGTGTCGTAGGTGGCCATGTCGCTCAGTATGCGAAAGGGCGGGGCTCCGGGCTGCCACATCGCAAGCCCTTGGCCGACGGCCGACTGTCGGACCCGCGTGCCACACTGCGCCGTATGTCACTTGCTGATCTCACGCTCGACCAGTGGCGGTCCTTCGACCCGTCAACCGCACGGCGCCTCGCCCAGGAGGCCGCCGGCCTGGTGCACGGCCGGGTGACCGCCGTCGAGACGGTCGAGCATCTGGGCGGCCCGCTGCACCGCGTCCGGATCGAGCGCGACGGGCAGGAGTTCGCGCTGGTCCCCGGGGGTCCGGTGACTCTGGGATTCGACCTGGAGGCCTGGCGTCCGACGCCCGAGCAGATCGCCGACTACAACGAGAGCGTGGAGCAGGGATTCGGCTACGGCCCCGATCTGCGGGCCCATCTCGCGGAGGTGCTCAGCCCCCGCCGCGGCGCCGTCCTGCCCACGGTGCTCATGGCGGTCGAGGACGAGGACCTGGACGAGGACCTGACCGAACTGCCCGCAGACGTGCCGGCCGCCCTCGCGGCTCGCGGACTGCGCATACCGAGCTCCGACGAGTGGGAGCACGCCTGCGGAGCCGGGGCGGACACCCTGTTCCGATGGGGAAACGACTGCCCCCTGGACCGCATCCCGTACGGGGACCGCACCGGGCCGCACGAGCAGCCGAACGCATTCGGCCTGCGCATCGCCTACGACACCTATCGTGCGGAGCTGACGAGCGATGCCACGGCGATACACGGCGGGGACGGTGGCGAGTCGGTGTGCGGTGGTTACGGCAATCTGCTGGCGTGGCTGCCGCTGGCCACCGCCAACCGCAACCCCTCCATGGTCGAGTTCGTGTACGGCCCGGAGGGTGACGGCGTCTCCGACGGGTGCTCCGTCCGGCCGGTGCTCACGCTGCGATGAGACCCGGCCGCCGCCCGTCACCGCCGGGGGTGGCCGCCGGCCTGTCCCCGCGGGCCTGCCAGGGCCGGTGCGTCCAGCATGTCCACGTCACTGGCCCGGACGTAGGCGAGCCGGTGGCCGAACTGGATCTCGTAGTACATCTCCTGACCCTTCACCACGGGGCTCGGTGTGTACTCGAAGGCCGACCTGTCGATGTAGGAGCCGGTGGTGTGGGACATCGTCACGTACCGCTGTCCCTCGCCGAGGGTGTACGGCAGCGGCGACTCGGTCGGCTCCGTGATCCCGTCCGGGTAGGCGTCCTCCTCCGGGAGGGCACGCCCGTACACCGGGACCTCGCTCAGACCTTCCTTCGGAGTCACCATCCGGCCCGCCGCACCGACGGCCGTGGGGTGCTTCTTCGGGTTCTTGAACCAGGCCTTCTTGCCCAGGTACCAGATCGCCGTCCAGTCGCCCCGGCGCTCGGCGACGGCGTAGGTCTGGCCGGCGGAGACCCGCGAACCCAGGTCGTTGACGTCCTCCGTGGAGTCCTCACCGTCCGGGCGCCGGCCCGGGTCCTGGATCAGCGGGGCGTCGTCGGCCGGCTCGGTGTGGAGGCGGACGGCGCTGGAACCGTGCGGAGCGCACGGCACACCGTGCCCGGCGCATCCGGTGTAGCGCGGCTTGTAGGTGGAGTAGTCCGGCAGCACGGTCACCATGGGGCTGTCCGCCCCGGCCGTCGCCCGCAGGGGCGCGCCCAGGAGGTCGAAGTAGTGCCGCCAGTCCCAGAAGGGGCCCGGGTCGTCGTGCATGTCGGGGATGCTGTCGGCCGTCGGGGCCGGCACGTTGTCGTGGCCGAAGATGTGCTGCCGGTCCAGCGGGACGCTGTACTTCTTGGCCAGATAGCGCACCAGACGGGCCGATGACCGGTACATCTGTTCGGTGTACCAGGTGTCGGGCTGCGTGAGGAAACCTTCGTGCTCGATGCCGATGGAGCGGGCGTTGACGAACTGACTGCCCGAGTGCCAGGCCATGTCCTTGGTCCTGATGTGCTGTGTGACGTGGCCGTCCTTGGAGCGGATGGAGTAGTGCCACGATGCCTCCGTCGGGTCCTGCACGGTCTGGAACATGGAGCGCAGGGACGCCTCGGTGTCGTGGATGACGATGTACTCGATCTTCTGGTCCTTGGGCCGGTCGCCCAGGTCGTGATTGCCGTACGCGTCGTCGTCGATCTCCGTGTACGGCGCGCTGAGCCAGGAGCAGGACAGCTCGGCCGGGCACTCGACCTCCTTGGACCGCGCCGCGCCGTTCTTCAGAGCGCGCGGGTGAACGTCCGGGCTGGCGGGCAGGGTGACGGACTGTCCGGCGTCGGTGGTGCGGTGCGCTCCCTGGTGGATCACTCCGAACACGTCGTTGGCGTAGGTCGCCGCCTCGGTGGTGTCGTCCAGCCCGGGGAAGCGCGCCACGGCCTCCCACCAGTCCGCCGGATTGTCGCTGAGCGGCTTGCCGAGCCGCCGCTGCGTCTCCGCCAGGAGCGCCGCACCGCCGCGCACATTGGCGGCGGTGTCCTTCCGCAGCCGCTCCTCCTTCTCCCCGGTCAGACGGGCGGCCTGCTGCAGGTCGGACGGCTGCCCGGATCGCTTGCCCCCGGGTTTGGCCGCCTGGGAGGGGGACGGTCCCGCGAGTGCCATGGCACTGCCGCGCGGCTGCGTCGCCGGGTCCGCCTTCTGGGCCAGCCGGGTGTCCACCAGATGCATCGGTCCAAAGCCGCCGCCGACGCTCGGTGCGCCCTTGTGGGAGTCCCAGCGCGACTGCAGATAGGACACGCCCATGAGCACACTCCGCGGCACGTCGTACTCGTCCGCGGCAGCCGTGAAGTCGTTCTCCAGCCGCCGGTCGGCCGCCACACCGCCCGGCGCGCCGGACAGCAGCGGAGCCAGCAGCGGGGCCATCAGTGCCGCCGATGCCGTCACGAGGACCGTCCGGCGGTGCCTGCGGACGGCACTGGGGACACGGGGGGAGAAGCGTTTCTTCATTGCAGGTGTCTCCAACCAGGCTCGTCGCGACAGGACGCGGCCAGGACAAGGGAGTTGCCCCTTATGCCACCCCTCGTACGATTCCGTGCCCGGCACGCCCCGTCGCGCCGAGGGTCACCGGCGTGGACCAGCAACCCGGCAGAGGCCACCCGGTCGGCGGCACCAAGACGGCTCCCGTACCCAGGGCGTGACGGTCAGTCCTGAACGGGGTCCACCCGCCAGTCGGGGTGCCCCGGCATGGGCGGGGTGTGCGCCCCGTACAGCCACGGGGTCAGGAAAGAGGCCAGGTCATGGCCCGCGACCTCGGAGGCCAGGGCGATGAAGTCCCGGGTTCCGGCGGCCCGCCCCCGGAACCTCGTCACCCAGGACCGCTCGATCCTCTCGAAGGTCTGCTCCCCGACCTTCTCCCGGAGGGCGTAGAGCACGAGTGCCGAGCCGTCGTAGCGCATGTTCCTGAACAGGGTCGGCCCGGTGGGTTCGGCGGGCGCTCCGTCGTCGTGCCGCCACTGGTCGTGCTGCTCGTACGCGGCCTGCATGGCGGACTCGAAGCCAAGGCCGCCGTGCGTGTCGGAGTAGAGGCGTTCGTAGTAGCGGGCGTGACCCTCACTCAGCCACAGGTCGGACCACCGCCGGACGGCGACGCTGTCACCCGTCCAGTGGTGGGTCAGTTCGTGTACGAGGTCCCGCTCGGCGTCGACCCGGTCACCCAGCAGGTTGTCCCTGGGTACGACGGACAGCGACTGTGTCTCCAGCGCCACCGGCAGGTCGGTGTCGCCGACCAGCACGCCGTAGCGGCCGAACGGGTACGGCCCGAGTCGCTGTTCCAGCCACGCGAGGTGCTCGGGGGTCAGGGACCGGTACGCCGCGGTGTCTTCGACCATCCCGCCGGGGACCACGTCCCGGACGGGCAGCCCGCGCGGGCCGGTGCTGTCGATGAACGTGAACCTCCCGATCGCCATCTGGACCAGCTGCGCCGCGACCGGCTGCTCGGAGTCGTACGTCCACCGGATGTGTCCGTCGGCCCGCCGGACATGCTCGACGAGCCGGCCGTTGGCCACCGCGCCGAGGCCGGGCGGCGTGGTGATGCGGAAGGTGATGCGCGCGCGCAGGCTCGGGTGGTCGTTCGCCGGGAAGACCATCTTGGCGCCGTCGGGCTGGGCGTAGATCAGGGTGCCGTCGGGCGTGGGCATCCAGCCGTAGTCCTGGATCGCGTCGTCGCGGTGCCGTTGTTGTGTCGGGTCGGCGGTGTAGGCGACGCGCACCGTGAACGCTCTGCCGTGCGGGATGGGCTTCGCGGGGGTGACGACGAGTTCGTCGCCGTCGCGGACGAAGGCCGCCGGTGTGCCGTCCACGGTGACCGTGTGCAGCGTGTTGCCGGCGAAGTCGAGGTCGAAGCGGGAGAGGGCCTGTGTGGCGGTGGCGCTGATGGTGGCGCTCGCGTCGAAGGGCGTTTGCGGTGCTCTCCAGTCGAAGTCGAGTGTGTAGTGGCGGACCTCGTAACCGCCGTTGCCGTCGAGCGGCATGAGCGGATCGCCGATGCCCCTGGCGCCGGGGGAGGGGACCGCTGCCGAGGAAACGGCGGAAGGACCGCCGGCGGGAATGCGGTGGCCCGTGTGGGCAAGTACGCCACCGAGGCCGACCGCGCCGGCGATCCCCGCGGCACCGGTGAGGACCAGGGCCAGGGCCGTACGGCGAGGTGTGAACGACACCTTCACCCTCGGCTGCCGACGGTCATGATCTCCATGGCCGCACTATGTCAGCAGATGGTCGTATTGACTGCTCACGCCTTCGTGTCCGGCGCTCCAATGGACCATCACGGCCCGCGGTTCACCCGGACGGGTTGTTCCCACGGCGACCGCGCGGTTCGAGCGGCTCGCCGCCATCCGTGCCCTCGCGTGGCTGACCGGCCCGGCCGACCGGGTCGGTGACGAGGTGTTCGCCGACCGGGCCGACAATCCGCTCCTCGCGGAACGGGACGACCTCCCGCCGGCCCTGGCCGCGGCCGACCCGGTACGGGCATCGCGTCTGGGCGAGCAGGCGGTGGACCCGCAAGCGGCAGTGGTGGAGGATCAGCCCGCGCTGACGGGACGGGAGTTCATGGTGGCCGGTCTCGTCGCGGACGGGCACCCCTCCTCCCCGATCTGTCTTTGACCCCCGGGCCCCGGAACCGCCTACAGGGTCCGGGCCACGAGGAGGGCGACGTCGTCGTGGTCGTCGGGGTGGCGTAGGCCGTGCAGGAGGAGGTCGCAGGTCTCCTCCAGGGGCCGGTGCGGCTCGTCGAGGAAGCTGAGGAGGACGTTCAGGCGGTCGTCGATGGGGTGCTGTCGGGTTTCGACCAGGCCGTCGGTGTACAGGACCAGCAGATCGCCGGAGCCGAGATCCGCCTTCGTGGTCTCGAAGGAGACGCCGCCGACGCCGAGCGGCACTCCGGTGGGCAGGTCCAGCAGTTCGGGGGCACGGCCGGGGCCGGCCAGCGCCGGCGGCAGGTGTCCGGCGTTGGCGATGTGGCACTCCCTGGTGTGCGGGTCGTAGACGGCATAGAGGCAGGTGACGATGTAGTGCTCCAGATCGCAGGTGATCTTGTCCAGGTGCTGGAGCACCGCGTTCGGCGGCAGGTCGAGGTCCGCGTAGGCGCAGGTGGCGGTGCGCAGTCGGCCCATGGTGGCGGCGGCGTCGATGCCGTTGCCCATGACGTCCCCGACGACCAGCGCGGTCTTGCCGCCGGCCAGGGGGAGCACGTCGTACCAGTCGCCACCGACCTCGCTGGTCGCCAGGGCGGGCTGATAGCGGGAGGCGAGTTCCAGGCCGGTGTGGTGCGGCGGATGGTCGGGCAGCAGACTGCGCTGGAGGGTGAGGGCGGTGTTGCGCACGCTCTGGAACCACCGGGCGTTGTCGATGGACATCGCGGCGCGGCTCGCGAGCTCACTGGCGAGGACGACGTCGTCCTGGTCGAACGGGAGCGGGTTGAGGGTGCGTTTGAGGTCCAGCGCGCCGAGGACCTCGCCGTGCGCGATCAGCGGCACCGCGAGATAGGAGTGGAGTCCGGCCCGGGCCAGCAGCTCGCTGACATCGGGGGAGCGGGCGATGCGCCGTAGATCGTCGCTGCCCACATGACGGACCAGGACCGGTCTGCCGGAGTGGACGCACAGGGTGACCAGACGGTCCCCGTCGTAGGCGGCCAGATCGCCGGGACGGTCGGCGGCCTGGAGCGCCACGGTGGGGCGGGCCGCTTTCAGGGCCAGTGCCCGGAAGAGCTCCGGGCCGTTCTCGGGTTTGCTGCTGCGGCGGAAGGCCAGGGCGGAGTCCAGCACGTCCACGGCGACGATGTCGGCGAGCTCGGGAATCGCGATGTCGGCCAGTTCATGGGCGGTCTGCTCCACTTCCAGCGTGGTGCCGACCCGGGTGGAGGCGTCGGCGATGAGTGCCAGACGGCGCCGGGCCCGGTCCGCCTCGGTGGCCGCGCGGTGCCGTTCCGTGACGTCCACGACCGAGGCGGCCGCGCCCAGGACGCGTCCGCCGGGGTCCTCCAGCCGGTAGAAGGAGAGCGACCAGGCGTGATCGTGGTCGGGGTCGGACGGGGGCCGGCTCACGTGGTACTGGTCGAGCAGCGGGGTGCCGGTGGTGAGCACCTGGCGCAGGGCGGACTCGATGGTGTCGACGTCGGAGAAGGGCAGGGTCTCTCTCAGATGGCGGCCGATGTGCTCCTCGGCGGGTATGCCGTCGATCCGCTCCAGGGCCGGGTTGACCAGGAGATAGTGCAGGTCGGGGTCGAGCAGGGCCAGGCCGATCGGAGACTGGTTGATCAGCCGCTCGCACAGGGCCAGGTCGGTCTCCACGCGCTGGAGAAGGGTGTGGTCGGCCGCGATGCCGAGGGCGTAGACATCGCCGTGATCGTCCAGCAGCCGCATGTTGCGGAACTCCATCAGGCGGGTGCTGCCGTCCTTGTGCCGGATGGGGAAGGCGCCGGCCCAGGCCCGGCCGGTGGCCAGTACCTCCGCGAACAGACTCATCACGGCCTGCAGGTGCTCCGGGCGGATCAGCAGCCGGGCCGCTTCCGTGCCCAGGGCCTCTTCCGCGGTGTAGCCGAAGAGCTCCTGGGCCTGCGGGGTCCAGAACACGATGCGTCCCTCGGTGTCCAGGACGATCGCGGCCACGCTCAGCACATCCAGCAGACCGGTCGGCCGGACCGTCCCAGGGCCCGAGACGTCACTGTTGCGCTTGAAGGATTCGGCTGTCATCCCAGATCCTCCTCGACCGGTCGGCAGGACAGGCCGGTCTGGACCGGCGTTGCCGCACGCCTGGGTTCTGGCTCCCGGTACTTCCATGCTGCCTCGGGGTTCCGCGGCTTGCCCAGCCACGCCGGGTCTGCATGTGCAGGTCAAGCCGGGTGGTGGCCGGCAGCCCGGCCGACGAACTGTGGATCACCGAACAGCCCGCCAGGACCGAGAGCATGCGCAAGTACGGGCTGCACTCCCTCATCTCCGTGCCGATGCGGGCGCGGAACACCGTCCTGGGCCTCACCACGTTCGCCCGCTCGGTCAATCCGGTCTCGTTCCAGCCCGACGACGTCCTGCTGTCCCGCGAACTGGTGGCGCGCGCGGCGCTGTGCGTCGACAACGCCCGCCGCTACACCCGGGAACACACGGCGGCGCTCACCCTCCAGCGCAGTCTGCTGCCCCAGGCCCTGACCGGCGGCACGGCACTGGAGGTGGCCTCCTACTATCTGCCGGCGGACGCGACCGGCGGGGTCGGCGGCGACTGGTTCGACGTGATCCCGCTCTCCGGTGCCCGGGTGGGCCTCGTCGTCGGTGATGTGGTCGGCCACGGCATCAGCGCGGCGGCGGCCATGGGCCGGCTGCGCACCGCGGTGCAGACCCTCGCCGACATGGAGATGCCCCCCGACGAACTGCTGGCCCATCTCGACGACCTCGTGCTCCGGCTGAGCGAGGAGGAGACGAGCGACGACGCGGCCGACCGGAGCAGCACCACTTTCCTCGGGGCGACCTGTCTCTACGCCGTCTACGACCCGGTCACGAAGCGGTTGTCGATGGCCCGCGCCGGACATCCGCCCCCGGTGGTCGTCACCCCCGACGGGCGGGTCGACTTCCCGGAGCCTCCTGCCGGGCCGCCGCTCGGGCTTGGGCGGGCTGGGGTTCGAGGCCGGCGAGATCGAGCTCGCCGAGAACAGCCTCTTCGGCCTCTACACCAATGGTCTCATCGAGGGCGTGGACCACGACATGGAGTCCGGCATGGCCCGCCTCGCCGAGGTGCTCGCCCGGCCCGCCGCCGACCTCGGCACCCTGTGCGCATCCGGGGTGGAGCAACTGGTGGCCGGGCCGCAACCCGACGACATCGCCCTCCTCCTGGCGCGCACCCACACCCTGGGGCCCGACCACGTGGTCTCGTGGGAGGTGCCCGTGGACCCGGCCGCCGTGGCGACGTCCGTGCGCGGGCGACCGGGCAGGTGGAGGCCTGGGGCTTCGGGGACCTGGCCATGACCACCGAGCTCATCGTGAGCGAGCTGGTCACCAACGCGATCCGCTATGCCGAGCCGCCCATTCGGCTGCGGCTGCTGCGCGACTCCCGGCTGACCCTGGAGGTCGCGGACGCCAGCAGCACCGCTCCCCGGCTGAGGCACGCCCGGAGCATGGACGAGGGCGGCCGCGGCCTGTTCCTGGTGGCGCAGCTCGCCCATCGCTGGGGTGCCCGGTACACGGCAGGGGGCAAGGTCATCTGGGCCGAGCAGGAGATCCCGTAACGACCTCCGGCAACGACTCCGGCGACTTTGCCGTCTCTTTACAACCTGCCCCTGTGCTGCCTCGTCTCTCCGCTCGATCTGTCACCCAGCCTCCCGGCCACCGGGCGGGCCGACGAAAGAGAGCGATTCGATGCGCCGAACTGTCCCCAAGGGCATGGCACTTGCGTGCACGGCGGTGCTGGCGAGCGCCGTGCCCGCGTTCGCCGACGGGGCGACCGCGACCCCCTCCGCCGCGCCGACCCGGGCGTCGAGCCCCGCCCCCACCGAGATGCCCAGCGCCGAACCCTCCCGGGGGACGGGCGCCCGGCCGACCACGGCGCCGGCGCCGAGCCAGGTCTCCGTGGTGCCTTCGGGCGCACCTGACACCGGAGTGCGGGCGGCGTCCTCCGGGTCCGGAACCGAGGGCGGTCTGATCGGCGGAGCCGCCGCCACGGTGCTCCTCGCGGGCGGCAGCGCGGTCCTCGTCGTACGCCGCCGGCGGGCGACCGGGGCATGACCCCGCTCTCCAGGCGCGCCTTCGTCACCGCGGCGGGCGCCTCGCTGCTCGTCGGCTGCGCGGGTCCGGCGGCCCACCGGGCCTCGACCGCACGCACCGCGAGCACGCCGGCGCCTCCCCCGGCCTCGGCCTCGGCGAAGACGGTGCGGGCGCTCGGGCGGTCGGTCCCGGTCCGGCTGCGGATCCCGGCCATCGGGGTCGACACCCCGCTCATCCGGCTGGGGCTGGAGCCGGACGGCACGGTGCAGGTACCTCCCGTCACGGCGCACGACCGGGCGGGCTGGTACCGGCACTCGCCGACGCCGGGGCAGGTCGGCCCGTCGGTCATCCTCGGCCATGTGACGGTCGGCGCCTACGGGGACGGGGTCTTCCGTCACCTCGCGCGGCTGCACCGTGGCGACCGGATCGTGGCGCGCCTGGAGAACGGCACGGCGGCGGAGTTCACCGTCGGCGCCGTACGGACGGTGGCCAAGGCGGACTTCCCGGCGGACGAGGTCTACGGGGACGTCGGCCGTCCGGAGCTGCGGGTCATCACATGCGGCGGTCCCCACACCGGCGACGGCTATCTCGACAACGTGATCGCCTTCGCCGCGCTGAGCTCCACGAACCCCTGACCGACCGCACGGATGCCGGGCCGGCGGAACGTACGCCGGCGGCCCGGCATCCTTCCCTGTGCATGCGACACGACCATGGAGAGCGTTGAAACGGTCCCGCGACAGGGCAGCGTCCGAGCTGTTCGCCGCCCTCTATCCGCGCCTCGCCGGCTGGTGCCGCCGTCTTGTCGACGACGACGAGACGGCCCACGAGGTCGCCTCGGAGGCGTTCACCCGGCTCTGGGCCCGCTGGACGACCGTGGAGGAGCCCCGCGGCTTCCTCTACGTCACCGCCGCCAACCTGGTCCGGGACCACTGGCGCAAGCTGGAGCGCGAGCGCAGGGCCATGCACCGCGCCACCTCGGAGGCGGCCGTCCGCCCCCACGACGAACAGGCCGACCCCTCGGTACGGCTGCTCGTGCAGTCGCTCCCGGAACGACTGCGCGTCCCGATCCTGCTGCACTACTACGCTGACATGCCGATCCGGGAGGTGTCCGCGCTGACCGGACGCAAGGAAGGAACCGTCAAGGCCGACCTCCACGCGGCCCGAGAACTGCTCCGCGCCCACTTGAGGAGAAGCCTTGACCACACGCTTTGACGAGGGCCCGGAGTTCGGACCCGACGACCCGCTCGCGGTGATCCTGCGACCCCCGTCCGACTACCTCGGCGCACCCCCGGGCCGGTACGAGGCGATCCGCCGCGCCGCGAGCCGCCGCCGACGGCTGCGCGCCGCGGCAGGAGTCGGCCTGTCCTGTGGCGTGGCCGCGCTCATCGCTCTCCAGCTCCATCTGGCGGCACCCGGGGCGCCCGCGTCGCCCGCGGTGCCGCTCGCACCGCCCCCCGCGAGCGGCCGTACGGCGCCGCCCACCCCGTCGGCGTCACCCTCCGATCCGGCGTCACCTTCCGAGTCGTCGCTGCCGGAGTCGGCCGGGCCGCACCCCAGCGCCACGCAGCGCTCCGACAACACCCGTGCCCCGAGCCGTGCGGCGTCGCCCACCCGTGGCCCGTCGGTGACACCGACCGAGGCGGGGGCCGAGCCGTCGAGGGCGCGGCCCTCGGCCGTCGCCACGCCCGACGGCACTCCCTGACTCCGGTCGACTCCGGGTGACACGACCACTTTTGACATCTTGATGGCATGCCCTGGTCAAATCTGTCACGCTTCCGGCAGCCGTTGCCCCGACCCCAGGGGCCGCGGTGGAACACTCCCCGAGCGAACAGCCCGACCCAAACGCGCAAACCCGAGGTCGTCCGCCGGCGCACCCCAGCCGGGCGGGCGGCCACCGAGCAGGCCGCAATCCCGGCCGCCGCAAAGGAGTTTCGTGTGAGACCGACCCCCCACAAGACCCTCGCCATGGGCGCAGCGGCCGTCGCCGCACTGGCCGCCGTGTCGCTTCCCGCCACCCCGGCCGCCGCCGCACCGCCCACAGCCCCGCTCGCCGCCGACTGCACCCCGGCCCAGGTGGTCACCAACGGCGGCTTCGAGAGCGGGACTTCGCCCTGGACCCCGTCCTCGTCCGGCGTGATCACCAGCCGCAGCGGGCAGACCGCCCACGGCGGCACCAGTTTCGCCTGGCTGAACGGTGTCGGCAGCACCCACACCGACACGCTCTCGCAGAGCGTCACGATCCCCTCCGGGTGCAGCACCGCCACCCTCACCTTCTGGCTGCACATCGACACCGCCGAGACGACCTCGTCGACCGCCTACGACAAGCTCACGGCGAAGATCGGCTCCACCACACTTGCGACGTACTCGAACCTCAACAAGAACACCGGCTACGTGCAGAAGTCGTTCGACGTGTCGGCGTTCGCGGGCCAGACCGTGAACCTCGCCTTCACCGGCACCGAGGACTCCAGCCTCCAGACGAGCTTCGTCCTCGACGACATCGCCCTCGACACCTCCGGCGGTTCGACACCTCCGGCCGACTCCACCCGGACCCCGGCCGCACCCTCGTACACCGTCAGCCTGAGCAGCGACAGCAGCGGCACGGTGTGGACCGGCCATGAGAGCGTGGCCTTCACCAACGCCTCCTCCACCGCGCTCAGCGAGGTGTATCTGAGGCTGTGGGACAACTACCACGGCACCTGCTCGGCCCCGCCGATCACGGTCAGCAATGTCACGGGCGGTACCGCGGGTGCCCTCTCCGTCGCCTGTACGGCTCTCAAGATCGACCTGTCGTCGCCGCTGGCGCAGGGGCAGACCGCCACCATCGGGTTCGACCTCGGCATCACCGTCCCGAGCGGCGCCGACCGCTTCGGCCACGACGGGGCCTTCAGCTTCATCGGAAACGCCCTGCCCGTCCTCGCGGTCAAGGACGGGGCCGGCTGGCACCTCGACCCGTACACCAACAACGGCGAGTCGTTCTACTCGCTGGCCGCCGACTTCAAGGTGACCCTCGACCACCCCAGCACCCTGCTCGTGCCGGCGACCGGCACTTCGCTCGACACCCCCGGCTCCAGCGGCCGTACGGTCACCACCGCCACCGCCACCAAGGTGCGGGACTTCGCCTGGGCCGCCGGGCCCTTCAGCAAGATCTCCGGCACCTCGACGGCCGGCGTCCCGGTGAACGTCTACTCCGTCTCGGGCATCAGCTCCTCCAGTGCCCAGTCGATGCTCACCACCGCCAAGTCCGCCGTGGACGCCCACGCGTCACGGTTCGGCGCCTACCCGTACGGCGAACTGGACGCCGTGATCGACAACAACTTCTGGTTCGGCGGCATGGAGTACCCGGGGTTCGTCCTCGACCTGGTCAGCACCACGGCGCTCACGCACGAGATCGGCCACCAGTGGTGGTACGGCATCGTCGGTGACGACGAGTACAACAGCCCCTGGCTCGACGAGGCGTTCACCGATTACGCCACCGACCTGGCCCTGGGCAAGACCGGCACCAGCTGCTGGAACAGCGTCTCCTGGGCCTCGTCCGCCGAGAAGATCACCAACTCGATGGCCTACTGGGACGCCCACTCGTCCCGGTACTCCACCGTGGTCTACGGCTACGGCAAGTGCGCCCTGCACGATCTGCGACGCGTCCTCGGCGACACTGCGATGACCAAGCTCCTGAAGGACTACGCCACTTCGCACTGGTACGGCGTCTCGACCACGGCCGAGTTCAAGGCGGCCGCCCAGGCTGCCACGAGCACGGACCTGACCTCGTTCTGGACCCAGCACCGCATCGAGGGCTGACTTACAGCGGCCGGCCGCGACCGGCGCCCCAGGGCGTCAGCCGCGGCCGGCTCACGCCGTGACCTCAGTAGCGGTGGCCCGGCCAGTGCGGGTCCGTCCAGCGGGCGGGCCCGGTGAGGCCGAGAAGCCGTATGCGGTGCAGCAGTTCCTCGGACGCTCCGTGGCCGCGGAGCCGGGCCGGAGCATGGCGGACCAGCCACGCGGTCAGCTCGGCGCGCATGTCCTCCCCGTTCTCCCATGCGGACCACGGCAGTTGGTCACCCAGCAGGTCGTACTCCCAGTGCGCCGCCGCGTCGGCAAGGTGACGGTCGGCAACAGGACCGGGCGACGTCTCCCACAGGCGCAGCCACGGGGTCAGCGCCCCCGAGGCCTCGGCGCACAGCACGAGGACCTCGTACCCGGGCACGGCGGGCTCCGGGGTGACAAGGGTGTACGCCCACCAGGCCTGAAGGAACTCCCGCACCGCCGCAGCCTGTTGGGCCGGCCACAGCTGCCAGTGACCCAGGGCGAACGAACGCCCTGCCGTCTCCATGCCGAACAGCGGCTCGATGCCCCCGTCGACGAGGCCCGAGGCGAACTGGGGCAGGATCCGGCGCAGCACGGACGCGTGGTCGCTCCAGTCGATGGCCTGCCAGGTGCGATCGAGGAGGTCGGGGTCCAGTGGTACGTCCGGCACCTTGAGCTGTGCGAGCTCCTCCGCGCTGCCCCAATGGCAGTCGCAGTGTTCGTCATGGACTCGGGCTTTCGAGGACTCCGGGGGCCCGCGCGCCCGAAGATCGCGAACTTACCCCAGGACGGTTCCCGCGGCGAGTCCTTTGTCCCCGGCCGCCAGGAGGCACGCGGTGAGTGCGGCAGTGTCGTCGTGCAGGCCGTGTTGACTGTAGGCCACCAGGTCGTGGTGGAGCCTTTCCAGGAGGTCCCGGGGCGGTAGCGGTCCCCAGGCGCGGACGCGTTCGACGAGGGGGTAGAAGGAGCCGTCCGGGGCGCGGGTCTCTGTGACTCCGTCCGTGTAGAGCAGCAACTGGTCGCCGGGGCGGAAGGCGTAGGTCTCGACGTGGTAGGGCTCCCCTACGAGCACGCCCAGGTTCAGCGGTGGAGAGGGCCGCCCCAGGTCCAGTTCGCGCACCTCGTCGGGACGGATGAGCAGCGGCGGCGGGTGGCCGCAGTTGACGACGCGGACGGTCTGCTCGTCGGGGTGGACCTCCGCGAACACGGTGGTGACGAACCGTTCGCTCACATCGCTCCCGGGGATCTGCTCGGCCCTGCGCGACATACTGGTCTCCACCCGGCCCACCAGGGCGGGGAGGTCGGGCTCGTCGTGCGCGGCCTCCCGGAACGCGCCGAGCAGGGCGGCGGCGGTCTCCACCGCGAGCAGGCCCTTGCCGCGGACGTCGCCGATGAGCAGCCGCACCCCGTGCACGGTGGGCACGGCCTCGTAGAGGTCACCGCCGATCCGCGCCTCCGCCGATGCGGAGAGATAGAAGCTCTCCAGCACCAGGTCGCCGATCCGTTGCGGAACCGGTCGGAGCAGGACGCGTTGCGCCATCTCGGCCACGAAGCGCACATCGGCCAGGGTGCGCTCCCGCCGGATCCGGTGGGCGGCCAGGATCGTTCCCAGGGTGCCCACCAGGGCGGTGCAGATGTAGGCCGCCACATAGTGCCGGTCCCACAGATATCCGACCTCACGGCCCGCGCAGCACGGGGTACCGGCCAGGATCCCCAGGAAGACGATGGCGAACACCGTGGTGAAGGCGACGACGGCGGGTCCGTGGGCGAAGGCGGCCACCAGAGGCAGTGCGATCAGCACGAAACTGACCGGCCACTGCACGGGCGTGATGGGCTCCAGCACCAGGACGCCCGCGACGTAGAGGACGGGAAGCCAACGCAGCCACGCGGGCTGGGGCGTTTGTGCCCCGGGGTCGGTCTGTGCCCGGGACTCACGACGGTCCGACTGACGCAGCCTGTACACACAAACTCCCGGACATGATCCCAACAGAAAGGCCAGCGTCCTGTGCCGGGCCGCGGCGCACCGGCGATTGCTCCACTCAATGGCATGTCCGGCCTGCATGCGTGGACCGCCATACGGGTGATCTCCAAGGCACGCCCAACCTGCCGGAAACCAGCGAACACGGGCCTGTCGCGCGCTGCCGTCGCGCAGGGCGATCGATCAGGAGTGGCACCCGCACGGTGATCGACTGAAACTGAAATCCACGGTTCGTGATCAGTAACGGGCGCAATGCCCAGTTGAAAACGTCCTCCGGGAGGTCGGATGGTCGAGCAGTCCTCCGGGGTCCATATATCCGGGACAAGCGCGTCAGTCGTCGACAGACTTGCGGAAGTACTGGCCGACGTCACCAGCGTGGAGCGAGTTCCCGTCGACGGTCACTTCTTCGACGACCTCGGTGCCAACTCGTTGGTGATGGCGCAGTTCTGCGCGCGGGTCAGGAAAATACCGGACCTGCCGTCCGCGTCCATGAAGGACATCTACCGGAACCCGACGATCAAAAGCCTCGCCGCGGCTCTCGCGGTGACGGACCCCGCTCCCGCCGCCTCGTCGCTTGCCTCGAAGCCGTCGGCGCCGCCGGCCGCACCGACGCCGGTGACGCTGGCCAGCCGACCGACCTATGTCCTGTGCGGAACTGCCCAGTTGTTGTTCTTCCTGACATACTCTGTGGTCTTCGGAGTGGTCACCGCCCGCGGCTACGAATGGGTCGCGACCGGTTCGGACCTGGTCGACATCTATCTGCGCTCGCTGGCCTTCGGCGGTCTCGGTTTTCTGGCGATGTGCGTGTTCCCGATCGCCGCCAAATGGATTCTCATCGGCCGCTGGAAACCCCGTGAGTTCCCCGTCTGGGGTCTGACCTATCTGCGCTTCTGGCTCGTCAAGGTGCTGCTCCACGGCAATCCGATGGTCCTGTTCATCGGGAATCCGCTGTATGTGCTGTACCTCCGGGCGCTCGGCGCACACATCGGCAAGGGAGTCACGATCCTCTCCCGGACCGTCCCGGTCTGCACCGACCTCATCACCATCGGGGCCGGCACGGTGATCCGCAAGGACTCGTTCTTCGTCGGCTACCGGGCCCACGCGGGCCGTATCCAGACCGGCAGTGTCACCCTCGGCCGGGAGGTGTTCATCGGGGAGAAGTCGGTCCTCGACATCGACACGGCCATGGGCGACCGGGCGCAGCTCGGTCACTCCTCCGCCCTGCACCGCGGTCAGCGGGTCCCGGACGGCGAGCGCTGGCACGGATCCCCGGCGGAGCCCACCGAGGTCGACCATGTGAGGGTCGCTTCTGCGAGGTGCGGCACCGCGCGCCGGGTCTGGTTCGGTCTGGGCACCCTGTTCCAGCTGTTCCTCCTCTACATACCGCTGGCCGTCGGCGGGCTGTACATGCTCTTCTCCGTGGTGCCGGCGCTCGGCTCACGACTGGGACCGGACTCGGCCGGACTCACCACGGGAGCTCTGCTCAGCGACGCGCTGCTGCTGTCCTTCGTGACGTTCTTCGGCTTCGTCGTCCTGGGCCTCGCCGCTCTGTTCACCGTTCCGCGGCTGGTGGCCAGGGCCATCAAGCCCGAGAAGGTCTATCCCCTGTACGGATTCCACTACGCGCTGCACCTGGCGACAGCGCGCATGACGAACATCAAGTTCTTCGCCTGGCTCTTCGGCGACAGCTCCTTCATCGTGTACTACCTGCGCGGTCTCGGGTACGACCTGTCCAAGGTCGAGCAGACCGGCTCGAACTTCGGCACCGAGGTGCAGCACGAGACCCCGTTCCTGGCTTCCATCGGCAGCGGAACGATGGTGGCCGACGGGCTCTCCATCGCCAACGCGGAATTCTCCAGCACGTCCTTCCGGGTGTCGCGGACCACGATCGGTCCGCACAACTTCCTCGGCAACAACATCGTCTACCCGGCCGGCGGCAGAACGGGCGACAACTGCCTTCTCGCGACGAAGGTGTTGATTCCCCTCGACGGTGAGATCCGCCAAGGCGTGGGTCTCCTCGGCTCGCCGAGCTTCGAGATACCCCGGTCGGTGGAGCGTGACTCACGGTTCGACGACCTCAGGACCGGCGACACCTTGCGCACCCGTCTCGCCGCGAAGAACCGCTACAACCTTCGCTCGATGGCCGTCATGCTCTTCGTGCGGTGGCTGTACACCTTCGCGCTCATGCTGTTCGCCCTGCAGTCCGTCGAGTTGTACGGCTGGCTCGGACATGTGGTGATCGCCCTGTACCTGGCCTGCACCCTCGCCTTCACCGCCCTCTACTACGTGCTGCTGGAGCGCTGCATCACCTCCTTCCGCGCGCTGCGCCCCAAGCTGTGCTCCATCTACGACCCGTACTTCTGGTGGCACGAGCGCCTGTGGAAGGTTCCGGACCACCATCTGAACATCTTCAACGGCACCCCCTTCAAGACCCTGATCTGGCGGATGACCGGTGCCCGCGTCGGCAGCAGGGTGTTCGACGACGGCTGCTACATGACCGAGCGGACGCTCAGCACCATCGGCGACGGGTGCACCCTGAACGCCGGGAGCAAGATCCAGTGCCACTCGCAGGAGGACGGCACCTTCAAGTCCGACACCACCACGCTCGGTGCCGGGTGCACGCTCGGCGTCGGCGCCCATGTGCACTACGGCGTGACGATGGGCGACGGCGCCGTACTGGCGGTCGACTCCTTCCTCATGAAGGGCGAGGAAGTCCCCCCGAACGCACGGTGGGGCGGCAACCCCGCCGTGGACATGCCCGACGCCTCCGAACAGTCCTGTGGCATCGGCCCGGCAGCCGCCCTGCCCGCGCCCAACGGCGCCGCGAAGACGATGAGTTGAGGAGGGCCATTCGATGGGAGCGCGCGTGGAAGCCGACCGGGAGTTCTGGAGCGGTGTGCTGACCGCCGGTGGATTCACCGCCGTACCGCGGTGGGTCCGGCAGCCGGTGGCCGGAGTGGCCGAATACGAGGCGGCGGTCCCGCAGGACGTGGTGGCGGCGGTGCGCGGGCTGGCCCGGGAGTCGGGGGTCCCGTTGAGCGCGGTGCTGCTGGCTGCCCATGCCAAGGTGCTGGCCGCGCTGTCCGGTGAGCGGGAAGTGGCGACCGGCTATGCCGCCGGGGTTCGGGGCGGCCCGCTGCCCTGCCGGCTGACCGTCGCACCGGGGACCTGGCGCGCGCTGGTGTCGCGAACTCATCACGTCGAGGCCGAGCTGCTGGCGTTCCGCGACTTCCCGGTGACCGAGCTGCGCCGGGAGTTGGGGGTGACCGGACCGTCGTACGAGATCGTGTTCGATCCCGCGGGGGCCGAGAACGGGTTGGTCGACGAGGCCGCACTGGGAGTCGCCTGGTGCGACGAGGGCGGGCGGCTGTTCGTGCGGCTGCGGTATCGCACCCAGACGCTGGACTCCGAGTGCGCGGCCCGGATCGGGGGCTATCACCTGGCCGCCCTGCGGTTGATGGCCGATGACATCGACGCCGATCACTCGCGGCAGAGCCTCCTGTCGGACGACGAGGTGCATGAACAGCTCGACGGGCTGGCCGGTCCTCACCGCAGACTCCCCGAGGGGCGGGCACACGTACTGTTCGAGCAGCGGGTGCGCGAGCATCCGCAGGCGGTGGCGGCGGTCCACGGCGAGCGCGAGTGGACGTACACGGAGCTCAATGCCCGCGCCAACCGGCTGGCGCGGGCGCTGCTGCGGCGGGGGCTGGGCCGGGAAGACGTCGTCGCGGTGGTCACCGAACGCAATCTCGACTGGCTGGCCGCGGTGCTGGCGGTGTTCAAGGCCGGAGGCGTGTACCTGCCGATCGAGCCGCACTTCCCGGCCGGCCGTATCACGGCGACCCTCTCGCGCGCCGAATGCCGGCTGGTGCTGACCGAGCCCGGCAGCACCGACACCCTCGACCAGGCCCTCGCCGGCCTGCCGGGAGTCGAGAAGCTGTTCATCGAGGCGGCCTGCGCGGAGCAACATGCCGAAGGCGACCTCGGGTTGCAGGTCACCGCCGATCAACTGGCCTACATCTACTTCACCTCCGGCTCCACCGGCGAGCCGAAGGGAGCCATGTGCGAGCACGCGGGCATGCTCAACCATCTCTACGCCAAGATCGACGACCTGGGCATCGCCCAGGGGCACGTGGTGGCGCAGACGGCACCGCAGTGCTTCGACATCTCCCTGTGGCAGCTGATCTCCGCGCTGCTGGTCGGCGGGCGGACGCTCCTGGTCGGGCAGGACGCGATCGTGGACGTGGAGCGGTTCCTCGACACGATCGTCCGCGGCCGGGCCGGTGCGGTGCAGGTCGTGCCCTCCTACCTGGAAGTCGTGGTGACGTATCTCGAACGGCACCCCCGGGAACTGCCGGACCTGCGGTGTGTGTCGGTGACCGGTGAGGCACTCAAACGGGAGCTGGTCCAGCGCTGGTTCGCGATCCAGCCGGGCATCAAGCTGGTCAACGCCTATGGGCTGACCGAGACTTCGGACGACACCAACCACGAGGTCATGACGGAGGTGCCCGAACGCGTGCTGCTGGGGCACGCGGTCAACAACGTGCGCGTCCATGTCGTCGACGAGCATCTGTCCCTCGTACCGCTGGGCGCGCCCGGACTGATCGCGTTCTCCGGTGTCTGCGTGGGGCGCGGGTATGTCAACGACCCCGAGCGGACCCGCGAGGCGTACCGGGACAACCCGTACTTCCCGGGGGAGCGGCTCTACCTGGGCGGCGACTGGGGGCGCTGGCATCCCGGCGGCAAGCTGGAATTCCTCGGCCGACGCGACAACCAGGTCAAGATCCGCGGCTTCAGGATCGAGATCGGCGAGATCGAGAACACCCTCCTGCGGGTGAAGGGCGTGCGGGACGGCGCCGTGGTCGTCGCCGAGCGGGCCGACCAGAGCAAGCACCTCATCGCCTTCTACACGGGCCGCCGTCAGGAGACCGAGGTACTGCGCGAGGCACTCGGTGCGGCACTGCCCGCCTACATGGTCCCCTCCGCCTTCCACTGGCAGTCGAGCCTGCCGCTGACCCCCAACGGCAAGACCGACAAGAAGGCCCTGACCGCGCTCGCCGAACAGACTCGGCCGACCGCCGAGAGCGAGGCCGCCGGGCGGCCCGACCGCTTTGCCCTCACCCCGACCGAGCGGAAGCTGGCGGCCGCCTGGGCGGAACTCCTGGGGGTCCCCGAGGAACGGATCGGCCAACGAGACCACTTCTTCGACTCCGGAGGCACCTCACTGTCGGCGGTGAAACTCACCATCGCCCTGGACCGCGCGGTGTCCCTCAAGGACATCACCCGGCACCCGGTACTCGCCGACCTGGCCGCGCTCCTCGACGGCGCCGGCCAAAAGCGCCAGGAACTGCTCCAGCCGCTGTCGGATGCCGGTACCGCGCCGGAGTGCGCCCTGGTCTGCTTCCCCTACGCGGGCGGCAACGCCGTCAACTACCAGCCCATGGCCACCGCTCTGGCGGGCAGCGGGACCGCGGTCTACGCGGTGGAGCTGCCCGGTCACGACCTGGCCGCCCACAACGAGCCGTTCGCCGCGCTCACCCAGGTGGCGGAACAGGTCGTCACCGAGATCACCGCACTCGGCCCGGCCAGGGTCCTGCTGTGGGGCCACTCCTCGGGCGCGGCCCTCGCCGTGGAGACGGCGAGAAGACTGCGGGAGCGGGGGACCGAGGTCTCCCGGGTGTTCCTCGGCGCGCAACTGCTCGGCACCGCCGCCGACCGCCGCGCCGCCGTCGACGAGCTGACCGGCCGCAGCGACGCCGAGATCGCCGCCCGGCTGACGGCCGACAGCGGCTACACCGAACTCGGTGAACTCAACGCACAGCACGCCCGGCACATCGGCGCCGCCTACCGCCACGACTGCGTGTCCGCGCACCGCTACTTCGCCGACGCCCTGGAAGACCCGCCGGCCGTGAAGCTGTCCGCGCCGGTCACCGTGGTCATCGCCGCCGACGACCCGAACACACCCGGCGCCCGCGACCGGCACCGCCACTGGCAGCTGCTGGCCGAGCACGTGGACCTGCACGAACTCGCCGACGGCGGCCACTACTTCCTGCGCACACGTCCGGCCGAAGCCGCGCGGATCGTCCTGGGCGCAGCCGAATCGCTCGCCTCCTCCTGAACCTCCAGCCCCAGATGGGCAACCGAAGGGAAACCGAGATGTCGTCCTCACCGCTGGCCGCACCACTCGACGTGGAGCTGAAACCGGACAGACCTCCGATCCTGCACATCGATTCCCCCGGTGACGCGGCGAGTTGGGCGGCCCAGTACCGTGAGGCGGTGCGCGCGCAGGTCACCGAGCACGGCGCACTGCTCGTCCGCGGCCTGGGACTGCGCGAGACGGATCAGGTCGGTGCCGTCTTCGGCGCCCTGTCGGGCGGTCTGATGGCGGAGCGGGAAGCCTTCGCCCCCCGAGAGGCGTACGGCCCGGGGCTGTACTCCTCCTCGGCCTGGCCGGCCAACCAGCCGATGTGCATGCACCACGAACTGAGCTACACCGTCGAGGTTCCCGGCCTGATGCTGTTCGCGTGTCTGACCGCGCCCGCCGAGGGCGGGGCGACCGCGGTCGCCGACGCCGAACAGATGCTCCAGGCGCTGCCCACCACACTGAGCGAGCGGTTCGAGCACGAGGGCTGGCTGCTCACCCGCAGCTACAACGACGAGATCGGGGCGTCCCTCGCGGAGTCCTTCGGCACCGACGACCCCGCCGCCGTCGAACGCTACTGCCGGGCCCACGCCATCGACTTCGCCTGGCAGCCCGACGGCTCACTGCGCACCCGGCAGCGCCGCAGCGCCGTGGTGCGGCACCCGGTCACCGGCCGGCGCTGCTGGTTCAACCAGATCGCCTTCCTCAACGAGTGGACGCTGGCCCCGGAGGTGCGCGAATACCTCGTGGACGTCTACGGCGACGAGGGGCTGCCGTTCAACACCCGCTTCGGAGACGACACTCCGATCGGCGAGGACGTCGTCCAGCTCCTCAACTCCACCTACGAGGAGCACACCCGCCGCGAGCCCTGGCAGGCCGGTGACCTGATGCTCGTGGACAACATCCGCACCGCACACAGCAGAGAGCCCTACGGCGGAGAACGTCAGGTGCTGGTCGGCATGGCCGAGCCCTGCCGCCTGACCGACTGCGTCCCGACCCCGGAGGCAAGCCGGCGATGAGCAACACACTGTCACCCGCCACTCGGCGGACCAAGCCCCACACGGCCACGACGCCGACGTTCGCGGTGATCTCCGGCGCACAGGTGCAACAGGCACTCGCCGGCCGCGAGAAGGAGATCGTGGAGCTCGTCGAGGCCACCTACCGGCTGCACGGCGCCGGAGACTCGGTCAACCCCCCGTCGTACTTCCTGCGCTTCCCCGACCGGCCCACCTCGCGGATCATCGCGCTGCCCGCCTCCATCGGCGGCGAGGACCAGGTGGACGGCCTGAAGTGGATCTCCAGCTTCCCGGACAATGTGACGGCGGGCCTGCCACGGGCCTCCGCGGTGCTCATCCTCAACGACCACGACACCGGATACCCGTTCGCCTGCCTGGAGAGCTCCATCATCAGCGCCACGCGAACCGCGGCATCCGCCGCGCTGGCAGCCGACTGGCTCAGCCGCAACCGGCCCCGCCCCACCCGTATCGGATTCTTCGGTACGGGCCTGATCGCCCGTTACATCCACACCTTCCTGGCCGGCACCGGCTGGTCGTTCGACACGATCGGCGTGTACGACGTGTCCGCCGACAGCACCGCCGGCTTCACCGGCTATCTGCGACAGACCGACACCACGGCACAGGTCCAGGTCCACGACACCGCCGAGGAGCTGATCCGCTCCAGCGACCTGGTGGTCTTCGCCACCGTCGCCGGCGAGCCCCATGTGACCGACCAGGCCTGGTTCGCGCACCACCCGCTGGTCCTGCATGTGTCCCTGCGCGACCTCGCCCCGGAGATCCTGCTCTCCTCGGCCAACATCGTCGACGACGTCGAGCACTGCCTGAAGGCGGACACCTCACCGCATCTGGCCGAACAGCTCACCGGCAGCCGCGACTTCCTCGACGGCACCCTCGACGACGTCATGTGCGCACGGCACATCCTGCCGACCGACCGGACGGTGATCTTCTCGCCCTTCGGACTCGGCGTCCTCGACCTCGCCGTCGGCAAGTACGTCTACGACGAGGTGGCCAGGGCGGGACAACTCCGCCTCATCGACAACTTCTTCCACGACCTGCGCCGGTACGGCTGAAACCCCACTTCTTCGGCCCTGGCACCAGGAGGCCCAAGTGCCCGTCATATCCGCGCCGCAAGCCTTCAACGAAGGCGGGCTCTACGTCGACCTCGAGTCGATCCTCGGGGTGCGTTTCTACCTGAAGTGCGAGGGCTTCAACTTCGCCGGCTCCATCAAGCTGAAGGCGGCGAACGAGATGGTGGAGAGCGCCGAGCGTGAGGGAATCCTGACGCCCGACTCGATCCTCGTCGAGTCCTCGTCGGGAAACCTGGGAGTGGCGCTCAGCATGATCGCCGCGAGCAAGGGATACCGGTTCCTGTGCGTGACGGACTCCCGCTGCAACCTTTCCACCCGGCTGCTGATGGAGGCGCTGGGCAGCGAGGTGCACATCGTGGCCGACCTCGACTCCAACGGCGGCTTCCTCGGCAAACGGATCGACTACGTCCGTTCGCTGTGCGCATCCGACGACCGGTACGTGTGGCTCAGTCAGTACACCAACCCCGGCAACTGGCGGGCGCACTTCCGCACCACCGCCCCGGAGATCGCCACTCAGTTCCCGCAGCTCGACGTCCTGTTCATCGGGGCGGGCACCACCGGGACCCTGATGGGCTGCGCCCGCTACTTCCGGCGGTGGCACCGCCCGGTGCGGATCGTCGCCGTCGACAGCGTGGGCTCGGTGGCCTTCGGCGGGGAGCCGGGCCGCCGGATGATTCCGGGCCTGGGCATGAGCATGCGCCCGCCGCTGCTGAACGAGGCGTACGTGGACGAGGTGATCCGGGTCGAGGAGGCCGACACCATCCGTATGTGCCACCGGCTCGCCCGGCGCGGGTTCCTGTTCGGCGGTTCCACGGGAACGGTGGTCAGCGGCGCGCTGGACTGGCTGACCCGGCACGACACCCGGGACATCACCGCGGTGGCCATCGCGCCGGACCTCGGTGAGCGCTATCTCGACACCATCTACCAGATCAACTGGCTCCAGGACCTGTACGGGGACGACATCCTCGACTACGAGGCCCTGACCGCCTCCCGCAACGCCAAGACAGCCTCACGGGAGTCGGCACGCCGACGCAGACCCTAGGCCCTGTCGTCAAACTCCCGCCTGCCCCGCGACGCCATGCACGCTCCCCCAAGCTCTTCGAGCAGGGGGACCCCCATGACGCCGCGGGGCCCGCCCTTCGGGCGGACGACGCGAATTTGACGACAGGACCTGGGCCGTCGTGAACTCACCCGATGTCGACCACCCGTGCCCACGCGGGTGGTCGGTCCGGCACGTAGTCGGGATCGTCCTGGTCCCACGACGGCCGGGTGCGAGGGAACAGACCCACCACGGTCCGGCACGGTGGACGTGTGGCCGGCCACGGGGTCTGTCCGTCGGTGAGGGCCACGATGACATCCGGCCGTGGCCGGGTGCGCAGGGCCCGGGCGAAGCCCGTGCGCAGATCCGTGCCGCCACCGCCCATCAGCGGTATGCCCTCACCACGGCACAGCGGGTGCACGATCCGGGCCGACGCGTCGCACGGCAACACGGTGACCAGGTCACGGCGGCCGCCCACGGCACGGGAGATCGCGGTGACCTCCAGGAGCGCACTGCCCAGTTCGGCGTCGCTGACCGACCCGGACGTGTCGATGACCACACAGACCCGGGGCGGCATGCGCCTCAGGCTCGGGAGCACCGTGCCGGGCACCGAGGCCGAGCGCCGTGACAGCCGGCCGTACGAGTAGTCCTCGCCCGCGCCGGAGCCGGATGCCGCCGAACGGACCGCGGCACCCAGCAACTCCCGCCACGGCTGCGGCGGATGGAAGGCCTCCTCCGCCCAGCGCCGCCACCCCTTCGGGGCGTTCCCGGGACGGCCGTTGATGCCCTGCGCCACCCGGAACCGGACGCCGTCCCGCTCCTGCTCGCTGAGCCCGTGCGCGCCGTCCGGACCCAGGTCCCACTCCCGGTCCAGCCCGTCGGCACCGCTGCCGCAGTCCAGCCAGGACAGGTTCTCCAGCCACGGCCCGAGCCGGAACAGACGCAGATAGTCCTCCATGAGCTCCCCTTCGGGCAGCCCCATCGACTCCGGTCGGACAGCGCCCTCGGGCCGGACCAGCCCATGACCGAACACATCGTCGTTGATCTCCAGATCCGCGGCGATGTTCATCCGCAGCCGTTCCCCAGGACCGGTCAGCCCGCGCTGCCGGGCGACCCTGTCACTGCGCCCGTGGTGGTCGCGCAGCAGATGTGACACCTCGTGCACCCAGACCCCGGCCAGTTCCTCCACCGGCATCCGGTCCACGAACACCGGCGAGACATAGCACCGCCAGTACCGGTCGACGGCCATCGTCGGCACCTGCCGCGACTCGACGGGGTGCAGGGCGAACAGCGCCGTCGCCAGGTAGGGCCGGACCCGGACGGCGTGCAGCCGGGCGGCGAAGAGCTTGTCGAAGTCCAGTGTCCCCGGCGCGTCCGTCGTCATCGGCCCCCCTCCGAGGTGAGCGCGGCGGCCCGGGCCGTGGCGTGGTCCGCACGCCGCGACAGCGACACCACTGAGGCGAGCCGCTCGATCGATTCCGGTACGTCCCAGTCCTCCTGCCGCAGCGAGGCGAGGGTGGTCGCGGGGACGACCACCAGGTCCGGGGCTCCCGTCTCCAGCGCCTGGACCAGCAGGGCCCACGCCGCGTCCCAGCGGGACTTCTCCGGGCGGTTGCGGACCGCCTCCACCACACCTTCGAGTGCGGCCTGGCGCCGGTCCCCGCGCTCGGGCAGTTCGGCACCCGCCGGGTCGGCGAGCAGGACCTCGGGATCCGGCAGGTCCATCCGGTCCAGACAGGCCAGCAGCTCCAGCCCCGGACCGTCCCCCACCGTGCCCCTGACCAGCAGCGAGAGCACCTCTCTGGAGGAGCCTGCCGCGGTCGCGAAGGCGATCAGGCACACCGTCATGTCCCAGCTGCGGGGCGACGGCCATGCGCCGCCCCGGCGCGTCTCACTGCTGGGCAGCCGGTGCACAAGAGCGGGCCGGGTGGACAGGAGCCCGCACACCGCACGGCGGGCCAGGTCGACGGCCTCGGGCAGCCTCCGCGGATCGAGCCGGGGCAGGGTCGCCCGGGGCCAGGTCCCGCCGAGGCCGCGCACCACGACCTCATGGTCGTGGGTCCACTGCAGATGCACGAACCGGTTGGCCAGCGGCGGGCTCAGCTCCCAGCCGTCGGCCGCCGAGGACCGCGGATTGGCCGCGGCCACGATCCGGACCCCGGGCGGCAGTCGCAGGGCGCCGATCCGGCGTTCGAGCACGAGACGCAGCAGGGCGGCCTGAACGGCCGGCGGCGCGGTGGACAGCTCGTCCAGGAACAGCAGCCCCCGGCCGGCCCGTACCAGTCGTACCGCCCAGTCCGGCGGGGCCATCGGTACACCCTGTTCGGCGGGGTCGTCCCCGACGATGGGCAGCCCCGAGAAGTCGGACGGCTCGTGCACGCTGGCGATCACCGTGGTCAGCGGCAGGTCCAGGGCCTCGGCGAGCTGGGTCAGGGCGGCGGTCTTGCCGATGCCCGGCTCACCCCACAGCAGCACGGGCAGGTCGGCGGCCACGGCCAGCGTCAGGGCCTCCAGCTGGGTGTCGGGGCGCGGTTCGGTCGTGGTGTCCCGCAGCAGTGCCAACAAGTCGCCGGCGACGTCGAGTTGGGAGGCGCCGACCGGGTCGGAGAGCGAGCCGGAGTGGGAGTCGGCCATGGCGAACGGGCTGTATGCAGGCATGTTTGATCACCTTTGGGTGTGTGGTGAGACGTGTGGGTGAGGGGAGGCCGGAGTCCGGAATCCGGAGTCCGGCCTCCCCCGGGTCGGGAGTGGCGGCGTGCGGGGTCAGCGAGCGATGGCGTGGCGCGGGTGCGCGCGGCGGCCACCGGGACGGCGCCCTTGCGGGCGGAGGCGGTCGGGCCCCGGTCCGATCAGGCCGGCCCTGAACAGCCCGTAGCTGATCCGCCGTTGTGCGGCCGCCTCCAGTTCGTCACGCAGCGCGCCACTGCGCAGCACCGCGTCGGGGCCCAGCAGCCCCTCGACGACGGCCAGCGCGCCGGCGGTGTCACCGTGGTCCAGGCGTTCACGCACACCCGTGAGACAGTCCGGATGACGGTGCGCCTCGTCGACGGCCCGCAGACAGGGGAGCGGAGTACCGGTCAGCGCGGCCAGCAGCTCCTCCCGCCGGACCTCGGCGGGATCGTGGTCCAACGCGGCCAGGACTCCGTCGACCAGACCGATCCGGTGCCGGGCTCCCCGGCACTCCACGATGCGCGGCTGTCCGGCCGGGTCAGCGCCACGGGGCGGACGAACCGGTGAACGGCCCGGTACCAGTGCCGAGCCGACCAGCGGGTGCAGCTGATCGACCTCGATCAGACCCGCGCGGAGCAGTTCGAGGTCGGGTGGCACCCAGGTCGCCGCGTCGGGCAGCACCGGCAGCCCGGAGTCACCGCCATGCCTGGACGCCGCCGCGATCCGCAGACCGGGCGGTCCGACGCCGCACCCGTCCGCGACCAGGTCCAGGGTCAGCCGATGCCGGCCGCCCAGTCGTACGGTCACGCCGCAGTCGGCCGGACGCCCCTCGTCGTGCAGCAGGATTCCCGCCTCGGCCGCCCACCGGTGGACGGCACAACTGCGGTCCTGCGGCAGCATCCCCAGCAGATCGGGGTCCCCGCCGGGAGAACCGTCCGCGGGCAGCCCTTCGAGCCCGGACCGCACTCTCAACTCATCGGTTCTGCGCGCGTCCCACAGATGGCGGTGCAGGTCGAGGCGGAACCGTGCGCTGGGATGGGGGTGCGGATGGCGGCGGGCGCTCGGCTCACTGTGGGACCCGTCCCACAGTGCGAGGCTGATCCGCTGCCCGGCATCCGCCCAGGCCGGGGGAGTACGGGCCACGAGATGCACCGGGTACGGGCCGTCACGCCCCGCCGTGTCGTACCGGGCCAGCGCGACGGTCAGGCCGGGGCGCAGCAGCCCGTCGGGAGCGATCCTCGGCATGTGCCAGCGCAACAGGTCCGGCGCCAGATGCCTTAGATCGGCCCGGAGTCGGGCCATGAGCTCCCGGCCGTGCGAGCGTGACACGGAACGCAGGTTGAGATCGACGTCGATGCATGCCCGCGGCGGCACAGGCCCCGGCCCAGTCCCCGGCCTGGCGGCGGGCGGTCGCGGTCTCGATCATGGTGGGCGGCACGGCGAACTCGCGCACGCGCAGCCAGAAGGAAGTACGGGAATCCCCGTTCGCGGTTCGGGTGAGCATCAGCACTCACCTTGTGCGGACGGGACCCCCGATCTGTCAACAGAGTGAGTGGTCATCGCGGCGAGCATAGCGCCGCCATGGCGATCTGTCAGGCGCGTTGTGCGCGCGGGGACGACAGGGCCGGGAACCACGGCGACCCCGCCCCGGCCTGCGAACCTGAGTCAATAGGACAGTTGCGGGTACCAGTCGCCGCGTCCGGCCGGTGTCAGATCGAGGAGGTGCCAGACAGGGGCGAGCAGATCGATGCCGCGCTCGGCGATGTCCTCGGCCATGCGCGGATGGGCGGAGTAGCGGTGCCGGACCGTGCCGTCGTCGTCGCGTGTGAAGACGGAGATGGTGGAGTCCTGCGCACCGTCCTCGTCCTCGCTGCCGAGGTCGTACTTGAAGGTGCTGTCCCCGCAGCTCAGCAGGCGTAGCCGGGACCAGCCGCGGTTGCGGGCGTGGCGGCGGAGGGCGGGCAGGTCGGCGGCCGCGGCGATGGCGAAGTCGGCGTTCTGGGTCACATGGTGGGCGACGCCGCTGAAGCCGTCGATCCACAGGGTGCACATCGGGCACGGCTCGGTCTGCAGCTTGCCGTACATGAGGTGGTAGACGATCAGCGGCCGGTCCGGGGAGGTGAACAACCCGCTCAACGTGACCTCGCGGACAGGAGTGTCGCCCGCGTCGAGATCGGCCGGGCCTTCGAGGAAGACGTAATCGTCGACGGCCGGCCCCTGGGGGAGTGCCCGCCGTCGGGCCGCGACCTCCTCGCGTTGACGCATGAGGTCGATCTCGGCCCGGCGGAGTTCCTCGCGGGCGGCGAGATAGTCGTCGGACTCGCCGGACAGTCGGGTCTGCCGCAACATCGCTTCCTCCTGGAATGGCCGGCCCCCCAGGGTCATCCCAGCCTACCTGGCGCGATCGGCGCCATCCGATAGGATCGGGCCATGCGCAGCAGCGACCGTGCCTCCGGCTTCCGTCCGCATCGCGTCGTGGTCCTCGCCCTCGACGGCCTGCTCCCCTTCGAGCTGGGCATCCCGCACCGGATCTTCGGGCGCCCCAAGGACGCGCGGGGGCGCCACCTGTACGAGGTGATCACCTGCTCCATCCGGCCGCCCGGCCCGGTCCAGACCGACGCCGACTTCGCCATCCAGGTCGGGCACGGCCCGGAGGTCCTGGCCACGGCCGACACAGTCGTCGTCCCGGCCTCGTACGAGCTGGGGCCGGTCTTCGACGAGGGCGTTCTGACCGCCGAGCTGGCCGCCGCGCTCGCCCACATCCGTCCCGGCACCCGGCTCGCCGCGATCTGCACCGGCGGGTACGTCCTCGCGGCGGCCGGCTACCTCGACGGCCGCCCGGCGACCACGCACTGGGCGGACGCCGACCGCTTCCAGCGGATGTTCCCGCAGGTGAAAGTGGACGCCGACGTCCTGTTCATCGACGACGGCGACGTCCTGACCTCCGCGGGGGTCGCCGCCGGCATCGATCTGTGCCTGCACATCGTGCGCCGCGACCACGGCACCGCCGTCGCCAACGACGTCGCCCGCCGCACGGTCGTACCGCCCCACCGTGACGGCGGTCAGGCGCAGTACATCCACCGCCCGGTGCCGGACCCGCAACTGGCCACCACGACGGCCGCCCGCGCCTGGGCGCTGGGCCGGCTCCACAAGCCGATCCAGCTGCGGGACATGGCCGAGCAGGAGTCCATGTCCGTACGCACCTTCACCCGCCGCTTCCGTGAGGAGGTCGGCGTCAGCCCCGGCCAGTGGCTCACCCAGCAGCGCGTCGAACGCGCCCGGCATCTGCTGGAGTCCAGCGACCTCTCCGTCGACCAGGTGGCCCGGGACGCGGGCTTCGGCACCGCCCAGTCGATGCGCCAGCATCTGCAGGCGGCGCTCGGTGTCACGCCCACCGCGTACCGGCGCACGTTCCGGGTTGCGTCAAAGGCGGCGTGACGCGGGCTATTCTCCTCGGCATGAGTGAGGGGGACAGCGGCAGACGGATCGTCGACGGCCGCTTCGAACTGCAGGTCAGGCTCGGTGGCGGCGGCATGGGCACGGTGTGGCGCGCCCACGACCTGCTGCTGCACCGCAGCGTGGCCGTCAAGGAAGTACGGCCACAGGATCCCGGTCTCGCCGAGTACGACCCGCAGGCCGCGCGGATGCTGCGGGAGCGGGTCCTGCGCGAGGCCCGTGCGCTCGCCAGGGTCGAGCACCCGAACGTCGTGACCATCCACCACATCGTCGACGGCGGCGGGGACTCGTACCCCTGGATCGTCATGGAACTGGTCGAGGGCGGCTCGCTCGCCGACCGGCTCGACCAAGGCGCCATGGCCCCCGCGGAGGCGGCCCGCATCGGCCAGGGCGTCCTGTCGGCGCTGCGCGCTGCGCACGCCGCCGGCGTCCAGCACCGCGACGTGAAGCCCGCCAACGTCCTGCTGCGCCGCGACGGCCGCCCGGTCCTCACCGACTTCGGCATCGCCGCGGTGCGCGAGTCGACCACGCTCACGGCCACCGGGGCACTGATCGGCACCCCCGACTACATGGCGCCCGAGCGCATCTCGGGCCAACCGGGCGGCCCCGAGGCGGACCTGTGGTCCCTGGCGATGATGCTGTACGTGGCGGTCGAGGGCCATCATCCGCTGCGCAAGGCCACGACACTGGCCACGCTGGCCGCCGTGCTCTACGACGACGTACCGCCTCCCACTCACGCCGGCCCCCTGACCGCCGTACTCAACGCCCTCTTGGTGCGCGACCCCGCGGCAAGGCCGGACGGCGAGACCGTCGAGCGTATGCTCGCCGCCGCGGCCCGACCCGCCCCCGAGCAGGCACCCACCTCGTACCCGCTCGCACCGCCGACGCCGACTCCGCCGTACGGTCCGGCGACCTTTGGGCCCCCTCCGGGTATGACCACGGCGGATGTCGCACTTTCCCCGGCCGAGAAGACCCTCAAGCGGCAGCGGCGGATACGGAGCGTCGTCATCGTCGGTTCGGTCGTCGCCGCGATCGTGGCCGGCAGCCTGATACGGGGGCAGCTGGCCGATGGCAACCACGACGACGCCTCGGACTCTCCCCGCGTCACGGGCACGCCGGCCGGAGCCACCTCCCATGCGACCGCGTCGACGACGAGCCCGGCGGAACACCAGACACCCGGCAAGTCGAAGGACTTGCTCACCCCCGACGGCATCCGCACCGCGCTGAAGGCCATAGAGGACGAGACGGGCCGCCACTCCTACGGTGACCTCACCGTCTACCCCGAATACGTCTCCGCGGAGGTCATGGTCTCCGGCAGCCGGACCCAGTACGACACGTACACCTACCGCACCGACGGGGGCGTGGAGAAGGGCATCATCAGCGGCTCCCTGATGGGCGGCGACCAGCCGGTCAGCCTGACGAACTTCAACTGGGACGCCCTTCCGTCCCTGCTCGCCCAAGCGGTGAAGAAGCTGAACGTCGACAAGCCGACGACCCGCTATCTGCTCCTCCGTCAGCCGAACACGCTGACCGACACCCAGGCGGCCATGGCGGTCTACATCAGCAACGACTACAACCAGGGCGGCTACCTGGAAGCCTCGCCGCAGGGCAAAGTGACCAGGACGATGCCCTACGACGGCTGACTACCGCACAGCTACGACCGCAGCGGCGAGCACAGCAGGGCGGCCGGGCCCTGGGAGCTGCCGAAGCGGGTGGTGAAGGCGATGCCTGCGGTGTACTCGTCGGCGGCGCACTGGCCCTTGTAGTTGCCGTAGGCGAAGTCGCCGCCTGCGGCATCGGAGGGGCGGTTGTCGGAACGATCGAACCAGACCGTACGACCCGTGCGGCCCAGCGCAGTGCCGGCGGGTGCGCACAGGGCCGCCGACACACGCTCACCGCGCCGGCTGTAGCCGATGACGAACTGCCCGGCCGGGCACTGGAGTTTGGTGTAGCCGCCGGCCCAGTCGCCGCCCGCGGGCACGTACCGTTCGTCGGTGACGACCGTCTGGGCGTTGCCCGAGGCGCGCAGGTCACCGGCGGTCGCGTCGGTGCACAAACCGCGGCCGGCGGTGTGACTGAGGCCGATGAGCCGGAGGCCGTCGGGGCACGCGGCCTTGTAGGCCCCGGAGTCCCAGTCGCCGCCGGCCCGCACGCGCAGGGACTGCACCTGGTCGCCGTGGTCGGTGGTGAGCATGCGCCAGGTGGCGGTGGGGGCGATGTACCCGGTGCGGGAAGCCGAGGTCATCAGATGGTTCCAGGCGGTGCCGCGCCAGTCGCCCTGGTCGAGGATGCCGTACCGGCGCCCCGCGCTGTCGTAGCGCAGCAGGGCCCAGTCGTCGTGGCCCTCCCAGCCGACCAGGGGCCAGTAGGCGAAGTCGGTGTCGTGGTCGGCGAAGTAGTCGGTGATGTTGCCGAACCAGGTGCGGGCCGCGGTGCCCGTCTCACCGGCTCCGATCCCGAACTCGCTGATCCACACGGGCGCGGTGTAGTGCTGCCCCTCGGTGGTGACGAAGAAGGCCTGATCGGCGAGGACTTGGTACAGCTGGTCGCGGGTCAGGTCCTGGTAGCGGGCATCGTGGGTCTCGCCGATTCCGGTCGCGCCGCTGTGCCGGGGGCCGGTGTAGCCGTAGAAGTGGGCGGAGTAGACCAGCTTGTGGGTGTCCACGAGGGTGTGCGAGAGCGTGCGCACGGGTGTGAGGGTCGGGCGGTCGTGCGGCAGCCCGTCTACGGGCACACCGGTCCAGTTGATGCCTTCGACGACGATGAGCAGGTTCGGGTTGCCCTCGGTGAGGATGCGGTCCGCGGCGAGTTGGGCCGCGGCGAACCAGTCGTGCCCGTCGCCCGAACCCCAGTTGGGGTCGTCCCAGACGTCACGGCGTACTTCGTTGTAGAGATCCGCGCCCACGACACGGGAGTTGGCGGCATACCGGTGGGCCATGAAGACCCAGTCGTCGGCCCACTGCTGGGTGGACTGACTGCTGTTCCAACGCTCGTTGCCGTCGATGCCGCAGCACCAACGGGACGTGTTGGTGTGGTTGTTGAGGACGACCGCGAACCCGTCCTGGGTGAGGGCGGTCACGACGGCGTCGTACACCTGCAGCGGTGTCCTGCCGCGCAGCTGCGCATTGGCCGTGACGGCGGCGTCCGGGACGGGCGTCGTCGAATGGATCATCTCGTTGGAGAACGGCAGCCGGATGCTGTTGATGCCGAGCGCGTGGAAGTCGGCGAGCAGCGCGGACAGGGGGGCGCGGTCCAGGCCGAGGGGTATGCCGTAGGAGTTCTGGCCTGCGTGGTGGTTGGCCGGATCGGTGACGCTGCCGCTTCCGGTCCAGGAGCCCTGGGCGCCGTCCCAGTTGGCCGACCGCAGCCGGAAGCGGTTGCCCTGGGCGTCGACGATGTAGCGGCCTCGGGTGGAGAGCGGCGGCTGCCAGGTGTCGGCCGCCGGGATCGAGGCTTGGGAGGCGGTCCCGGCGGCGGCCGGCTCCGGGGTGGCGGCGAGGGCCGTCGGGGCGGTGGCGAGGAGAGTGAGCACCGTGACGGTTGCTGTCAGGTACTGGACAAGTCTGAAGGTCGGCATCCGGTCCTCTGCGGGCGGGTGGTGGGGAGACTGACGAGTCGCCACCAGCGTAGGGATGGAAAGCGGTTCGGGTCGACGTCGGTTGCCCTCGACATGCTGTTCCCCGGTGGGTACGGGAGCGCATGCTCGTGAGACTCCCGCCCCCAGCGGCGTGGCACTCACCGCGGCACACCTGCTTCCAGTGAGGATTACTGGCCGTTCCGCTGGGTTGTCTGGAGGCAGATATGACGGTGAATCGGCTCGGCCTGGTCGTCCACAGCGGGCGTCCGGAAGCCGTGGAGGCCGCACGGATCGTACGCGCGTGGTGTGCCGAGCACGACGTGCCGTGTACGGACATCGACGTGTGGCGCGACGGCGGCAGGCACAGTACGCGTGACGAACTCGACGCCGCGGGCGACCCGGACCTCATCGTCACGCTGGGGGGCGACGGCACGTTCCTGCGCGGCGCCCGGCTGGCCGCCGCCAACGACTCCCTGGTTCTGGGCTTCGACCTGGGACGGGTGGGCTTCCTCACGGAGGCCCCCGTGGCAGCGGTGCGTTCGGCTCTGGACGCCGTCCGGGAGGGGCGGCACCAGGTCGAGAAGCGCATGCTGCTCACGATGCGCGCGTCGTGCCGCCTCGAAGTGCCCTCGGACGTGGAGGGTCTGTTGCAGTACGGCCGCGGCCCGCTGCTGCCGCCACCGAGTGTGCGCCCCGAGTGCGAGGCCGACAGGGACTGGGGCATCCCCCTTCATGTCACGGCGCTCAACGACGTCGTCGTCGAGAAGCTGTCGCGGGACCGGCAGGTCTCGGTCGGCGTCTACATCTCCGGCAGGCTCCTCGCGTCCTACTCCGCCGACGCGCTGCTGGTCGCCACACCCACGGGCTCGACCGCCTACAGCTTCGCCGCCGGCGGCCCGGTCGTGTCGCCCCGCTCGGAGGCGCTGGTCTTCACACCGGTCGCTCCGCACATGACCTTCAACCGGTCGGTCGTCACGGCCCCCGACGAGCCCATCGGACTGCGTGTGCTCGAACGCTCCGGCCGGGCGGCGGTCAGTGTGGACGGCCAGGTGCGTGGCGTGCTCGATCCGGGGGACTGGATCGGGGTGTACGCCGCGCCGCAGAGACTGCGGGCCGTACGGCTCGGGCCCATGGACTTCTACGGCCGTCTGCGCGAGCGGATGAACCTGACCGACGCCCCGGCCGCCGTGGCCGACGGGACCGCCGCTCCGCTGTGGTCGGTCACCACCCCTCCGCCCGGCGACCTCGCCCACCTCGAATTCCTGAGGGGACCGGACGATCCGTCCCGGGTTCCCTAGGTACGGCCCACGGCTAGGTACGCCCCACGGCCCGGAGGACGGGCTGTGACTTCCCCCACCTGCCCTTGCCGCAGGCCAGGGGGCCTACCTAGGTTCGGTGACATGTCCTCCCATGGCCCCGCCCATCCTGTCGATCCGGACGAACCCGACGCGGTGCGCGGGAACGGCGCCGGACGACCGGACACCTCCGCGCCGGTCGACTTCTCCGTCGACCTCGGCGCCCACGAGGTGCTGCGGCGGGCCCATGTCCTGGACGCCCTCGGCCCCGACTGGGATCCCGTCGCCGTGCTCCAGGACGAGGAGGCGGCCTACGACCTGCTGTACTCCGGCCTCAGCGAGGAGCAGCGACAGATCTACGACGACCTGGTCGCGGCCGGTGTGCTGCCGAGGAGGGGAGACGGCAGTGCTGCCGCTTGACCCGCAGGCCGACATCGGGCGCCGCGCCTGGGTGAGCTGCCCGAACTGCGACGACAGCCAGGGGTGCGACACCTGCGAGCAGCGCCGCACCTGCTCCGAGCACTGGCGGTATCTGCTCCGTAACACCGGCAGCCTGCTCCATCTGCAGTGTCCGTCGTGCGGCCACATCTGGGAGCACGAGACCGGCTTCGGCGCGACCCGCTCCCGCTGGGAGCGCATCACCAGCGGCCTGCGCCGACAATGATCGGCAGTCGCGCCACGTAGGACTCGGTGTTACGTACGGCGACCGGGCGGTCCCCTCCCGCAAGCGCATCCGGCAGTGACCGCCTCACTCTCCCGGCGCGAGCGCGTGCGCGAGAATCCGGGCCGCGGACTCGATCAGTGCGTTGTCCACGGGCGCGTCCCGATTGGACTTCGACGACAGCACGGCCAGTACGACCGGTGTGCGCCGCGTGGTCCAGGCGACGCCGATGTCGTTCGCAGTCGCATAGTCACCGGTGCCTGTCTTGTCCGCGACGACCCAGCCGCCGGGCAGGCCCGCGCGGAACCGCCCGCCGCTGGTGGTGTTGCCCTTCATCCAGGTGACCAGTCGCTCGCGATCGCCGTCGGCCAGGGCCCGGCCCAGCGTCAGTCGTTCGATGCATCCGCCGATCGCCGCCGGTGTGGTGGTGTCGCGTAGATCACCGGGCACGGCCGTGTTCAGGTCGGTCTCCCAGCGGTCGAGGCGGCTCACCCGGTCGCCGATCGAACGGAAGAACCCGGTGAGCCCGGCCGGCCCGCCGATCTCGCGCAGCAGCAGGTTTCCCGCCGTGTTGTCGCTGTACTGGATCGCGGCCGCGCACAGGTCGGCCACCGACATGCCGGTTTCGACGTGCGCCTCGGTCCTCGGGGAGTTCGGCAGGAGGTCCGCGGGCGGGTAGTGGATCACCTTGTCCAGCGGTGAGCAGTGGCCATGAGCGCGCAGGACCGCCGCGGCGGCGACCGCCTTGAACGTCGAGCACATCGCGAAGCGCTCCCGCGCCCGATGGGAAACCACCTGCCCGGTGCGGACGTTACGGGCGTACACGCCGAGGCGAGCGGCGTACCGCCGTTCGAGGTCACGCAACTCGCCTTCGGCACTGCGCAGTTGGGGCGACGTCCGCGCCGAGGCCGACGACGTCGTGACAACAGGGGTGAGTACGGCGGCGGAGGCGGCGAGGCCGGCCTTGAACAGGCCGCGGCGCGGCATGGATGCGGAAGTGGTCATGTGCAGAGGTAAACAGCAGAACCCCACTCATGTCCAAGAGTGAACTTTGAACGCACCATAACCAATTGATATGACTGCTGGATGGACCTGCTCGCACACCTTGAGGCCTACGTCGCGGTCGTCGACGAGTCGAGCTTCTCGCGCGCGGCCGACCGGCTCGGGATCGCCCAGCCGCTCCTCAGCCGGCGTATCAAGACGCTGGAGGCGCACTTCGGCGGCTCGCTGTTCGACCGTTCACGGCGTCGGATCACGACCACCGAGTTCGGCGTACTGCTGCTGCCGTACGCCCAGGACGTGCTGGACCGGGCCCAGCGGCTGCGGCATGTCGCGCGGTCGGCCCGTGAGGCGGCGGCAGGCGCGGTCGGAGTGCCTGCGGACTGCGGTCCGGCGGCCCTGGCGCGCGTCATGCGGGCGGGCGCCGAGCACGGCACCACGCTGCGCGTGCACGAACTGCCGCCGCGGGAGCGGCTGGTGGGTCTGGCCGACGGATCGCTGACGTACGCACTGCTGCGCGTGCCCCCGGAGCACGCCGCGCTCCGCGTGCCCCTCGGTCTGGCCTCCGCGCCGCCCGACGGGCCGGACGGTACCCGCACCGGACCGGTCGAGGGCGGCGGGCAGCGGCCTCGTCCGCGTGCGGTCCACCTCGAGGACCTGCGGCCCGCACGCGGCCGACTCCGGCGGCCGGCCGCGGTTCCGATCCTCACCATGGTGGAGGACCAGGTCCCCTACGCGCAGGACCGGCTGACCCGGGCGGCCGCGCGGGCCGGGCTGCCCGAGGGTCTGATCCGTCCGGCCGGCCCCACGGCGACGGCGCCGGCCGAGACCCTGGCCGGCCGGGTGACCCTGCTCTGCGCGGAGCCCTACGCGCGGCTGCACGGGGCGAGTTGGGCGCCGCTCGCCGACGCGTTGCTGCACCGGGGATACGACTTCGGCACCACACGGCGTCAGGAGGGCGTGACGAGCGTGCCGGACTGGCTGGTCACGTTGCTGGCGGCCGCCGTCGGAGCCGCGCGGAACACCCCGGCCGCGCAGCCGCCCGGGACACAGCGCCGGGACGCCTCCGCACGGCTGGCGGCGCACGGATGAGCCCCCGCCCGAGCCATGTCGCGAGCGACGGCGCCCTGCTGGACGTCGCCGAGGCGATCGCCGCGGACTGGGCGGCCCTCGGAGTCCACGGCTCGTTCCTCGCCCGCGGCATCGACACCGGCGAGCAGCTCGGCTTCGACGTCGACGAACCCGTGCCCCTGGCCTCGGTGGTGAAGGTCCCGCTGGCCCTCGTGGCACTGGACCGGATCGCGAGCGGGGAACTCGACCCGGCACGGCCGGTGACCGTCGAGCCGGACGCGAGCAGTGTCGGTGCCACCGGGCTCGCCGCGTTCCGGCACCCGGCCACCGTGGCCGTCGGCGACCTCCTCTTCCTCATGCTCTCGGTGAGCGACAACGCCGCTGCCGACGCGCTGCTGGACCTCCTGCCGGTGGAGGACGTCGATGCCCGTCTGCGCACCTGGGGGTGCTCCGGCATCCGGGTGCGCCACCGGCTCAACCGCATGTACGAATGCGCCGCCGGCGCGGCGGGCAACGACTTCTCGCTCGCCCTCGAACTGGCCATCCGTGACGACCGCTCGGGGCGTCACTCCATCGAGACGCTGGATCCGGCCCACGCCAACCTAGGCACCGCGGCGGCGCTCGTCGATCTCCTGGAGCGCGTGTGGCAAGACAAGATCGCGCATCCCGACGCCACCTCCGAACTGCGCAGACTCATGGGCCTGCAGGTCTTCACCCAGCGGCTCGCGAGCGAACTGCGCGCGGACACGCTCCGGGTGAGCGGCAAGACCGGAACCTTCCTCCACCTCAGGCATGAGATCGGCGTCGTGGAGGCCGAGTCCGGCGACCGGGTGGCGCTGGCCGCGCTCACCCGCTCCGACCGCCGGGCCAAGCTGGCGCCGGACGTCGACCTGGCGATCGGAATCGGCGCACGGCAGGCCTTCGAGGCGCTACGCCGCTGAAGCGCGTCGCCTTTTGGCCACCGGTCTGCTCAGTCGCGTCCGCGTCCCTTCCCCAGGCGTTCCAGTACCGCACCCGCCATGGCTTGCTCACCCTTGGCGTTGGGGTGTGCGGGGGCCGCGGGCGAGGCCGGCTGCAGCGGTTCGATCCAGCGGTCGGCCGGGGCCTTGCACATGTCGTGGTCGCGCGTGGGCGCGTAGGTGTCGACGTACTCCGCGTGGTTCCAGGCGGCGACCAGACGCAGCATGACGTTCAGGCGCTTCTCGGTGTCCCGCAGATAGGGGAAGTCCTTCGACGCGAACGGCACCGAGGGGTAGCAGCCGGTGCCGTCGTCGGGCAGGAGGTCCGGGTAGCCGACGACGAGCACCCGGGCGTGCGGCGCCCTGGCGTGCACGGCGCGCAGCACACGGTCGACCTTCGGCGCGGTCTGGACGATGTCGAGCGTCAACTGGTCGATCCCGGACGAGGCGTAGTAGCGCTCGCAGGGGTTTCCCGACAGGTCCTGGGCGGCGAGCCGGGCGCAGGCCTGGATGATGGAGCCGAAGCCGACGTCGTTGCCGCCGATCTGGACCGTCACCAGGTCGGTGTCCCGCCGCACCGCGTCGAGTTGGGGACCGTTGGTGCCCTGCGGCTTCCACATCTCCTCGGTGGTCGCACCGGCGCAGCTCACGTCCTTGAACGCGGACACACCGCGCTGCGCCGCCACCAGCGAGGGGTAATTGTGGTCGGAGCGGGCGCAGTTGGCGTCCACCTGCTGCGGGATGAGCGGGCCCGAGGTGTAGGAGTCCCCGAGCGACACGTACTGCGTGTCGTGGCCGCGTCCCGCGTCGTGCGCGGAGGCCGGTACGGCGGAAGCGGCGACGAGCGTGCAGCCGCCGAGCGCCGCCCCCACCGCGACCGGCCACCGCCGACGTCTGGCCGCTTCTTCCGGCTTCGTGTCGTTCAGCATCGAAGACCCCCCTGAGCACGGAACTTCGCGCGCAGCCGCCACCAGGAGCGGCTCTCGCGCGTTCGACCAGGCTTGTATACCGTTCGGTATGTCCCGGGGGCCAGAGGTCGGAACCGAGTAACAGACCGGACAGGGGCGAAGGGCAACAGGGCGCCGATGCGTTCAGGTTGCTGCCCACTCCCGCTCCTCGCCGCCCGCCGTGTTGCCGCGCGGGCCGTCCGGGCGAGCCGACTCGCCCCTTGAGTCACGACTTCGGCTTGTTCGATGCTACGAACTTCCGCCGTAGGGCTTCCGGCGGGGCATCTAATAGGAAACCTTCCTATCAGTACGCTAGAAGGAACAACCTTCCACCCCCCACTTCCAGTTGGAGCCCCCGTGGTGCAACTCGACGATCACGCAGCATCCCCGTCCGGCCCCTCCCGCCGGACCTTCGTCGCCCTGACCGGCGCCGTGGCCCTCGGCGGTTTCCTGGCCGCGCAGCACGCCACGGCGGCGCAGGCGGCCGCCCCGGGCCTCGACGACCCGGCGAAGAAGGAAATCGCCATGAAGCTCGTGTCGAGCGCGGAGAACTCCTCGCTCGACTGGAAGGCGCAGTACAAGTACATCGAGGACATAGGTGACGGCCGTGGCTACACCGCCGGCATCATCGGCTTCTGTTCCGGCACCGGCGACATGCTCGACCTCGTACAGCTCTACACCGACCGCAAGCCCGGCAACGTCCTCGCCAAGTACCTGCCGGCACTGCGCCGCGTCAACGGCAGCGACTCGCACGACGGACTCGACCCGAACTTCCCCAGGGACTGGCGCAAGGCCGCACAGGACTCGGCGTTCCAGCAGGCGCAGAACGACGAGCGCGACCGCGTCTACTTCAACCCCGCGGTGCGACAGGGCAAGGCGGACGGACTGCGGGCGCTCGGCCAGTTCACGTACTACGACGCCATCGTCATGCACGGCGACGGCAGCGACCCCACCAGCTTCAGCAGCATCCGCAAGCGGGCGCTGCGCCAGGCGAAGCCGCCGGCGCAGGGCGGCAACGAGACGACGTACCTCAACGCCTTCCTCGACGCCCGGGTGTGGGCCATGAAGCAGGAGGAGGCCCACAGCGACACCAGCCGGGTCGACACCGAGCAGCGCGTCTTCCTGCGCAAGGGCAACTTCGACCTGAACACGCCGCTGGACTGGAAGGTCTACGGCGACAGTTATCACATCGGCTGATCGCAGGGGCGCGAGGACAACACGAGGCGCCGGGACGGCCCGACCGCAGTCGGACCGTCCCGGCGCCTCACGCTGCTCCGCGGCGTTGCCCAGGCCCCCGCTCGGTCAGCCATTCGGGTGTGTTCCCCGCCGTGGAGCGTGTGAGGTCGACGATGTTCTTCGGCACAGGTGTGATGTTTGTTAAAACGCCGGAATGAAAGGGGGCGAATGGGCAACGTTCCCTTTCATGCCCCAAACGAACCTCCCCCGGCAGGTGACACGATGACGACGGCGACCAGGGTGCCGAGGCCACCGTCCACCAACGCCACCGCAGCCGACCCCACGACTTCTCAACCCGCCGCGATGCCCTCGCTGCCGTCCCTGACCGGACTGCGGTGGGTGGCCGCGCTGCTGGTCTTCGGACTGCATGTGCGCAACTTCGGCTACTTCGGAGGCGACGGCGGCCGGATCGTGACATGGGGACTGGGGGCCGGCGCCGTCGGCGTCTCGTTCTTCTTCGTTCTGTCCGGGTTCGTACTGACTTGGTCCGCGCGGCCGAACGACCGCGCGCTCGCCTTCTGGCGGCGCCGCATCGCCCGTATCTACCCGGTCCATCTGGCCACCGCCGCGATCGCGCTGCTGATGGCGTACACGCTGGCCCGCCAGCCGAAGCCGACGCTGCCCCAGGCCCTGGCCAACGTCCTGCTGGTGCATTCCTGGTGGCGCCCGTGGTGGCAGACGCTGGACCCGGTCAGCTGGTCGCTGGCCTGTGAGGCGTTCTTCTACGCCACCTTCCCGCTGCTGGCACTCCTGCTGCGCCGCCTCGGCCCCCGGGGGCTGACGGCTCTGGTCGGGATCTCGGCACTTTCGGTCCTCGTGCTGGCCTGGGCGGAGGCGCACCACTGGGCGGACCAGCCGATCAGCTCCTTCCCCGCCGCCCGGCTGCCCGAGTTCGTCCTCGGCGCCGCCTCGGCCAGGCTGGTGCTGCTGGGCCGGTGGCGCGGCCCCGGCCTGGAAGCCTCCCTGGCCCTCGCCATCATCGGCTACTTCTTCGTCCCTCAGGTCACCGCCGGATACCCCGCCACCGCCTGCACCCTCACCGGCTTCGCCCTGCTCATCCCGGCGGCCGCCGTGGCGGACCTGCGCGGCCTGCCCTCCCTGTGGCGCGGCCGGCGGATGGTCCGGCTCGGTGAACTCTCGTTCGCCTTCTACATGGCCCACCTGCTGGTGCTGCGCGCCGCCACCAGCGTGCTCGGCAAGTACCCGCACTTCGGCGTGGCGGCGGGGCTGGCCGTCACCGCCGCCCTGTTCACGGTGTCCCTCGTCCTGTCGTGGGTCCTGTACGAGGCGGTGGAGCGCCCCGCGAGGCGACTGCTCCTCCGCAAGCGCCGCTCCGTCAAGCCCCAGCCGACGCCACCCGCCGCGGCAAAGCCCGCGCCGCTCAGCAGGTGCACCGAGGACACTCAGCAGACCGGCGACTGAACCGACGAGTTCGACACGCTCAGGAGCGGGGCGGGTCATCGCGGTCGACGACGGTGCCCGGGATGACCTTCCCCGGGCCGGTGTCCTCGTCCTTCAGTGCCCTCGCCTCGCTCTTGAAGATGCGGGCCGCCTTGCCGGCCGACCGCGTCAGCTCGGGGAGTTTCTTGATCCCCAGGACCACGACGACCACCAGGAGGATCAGGGCCAGCTCGCTCAAGCCGAACATCAGGTTGCTTCCTTCCGCAATCTACAGTGCTGTAGAAGTGTCTCCCGCGAGGCGATCACTCAACAAGCCCTCGCGGGAATCCGGCCCCGGCCGGCGGTCATCGACTGTCTGAGCCGACGCTCATCGACTGTCTAGAGTGACCCCGTGACCAACGAACCCGCGGAACCGCCCAGAACCGTCTACCCGTCCTCCATACGTCGCACCGCGCTCGTCGCCCTCGGCTCGATCGTGTTCGTGGTGCTGTGCGCATGGGCTCTGCTCGGCCATTCCAGCATCAAGGCCGTCCTCGCGGGCGCGGTGGGCGTGCCGTTCTTCGGTCTGTGCGCCGCCGTCGCGATCGGCCGTCTCGTACGACGGCGGCCCGAGCTGGTCATCACCGGCGAGGGTGTGACCCATGCGATGCTCGGCTCGATCAGCTGGACGGAGATCGCCGCGGTCGGGATCCGGGAGATCAAGGTCAGTTCAAGGCCCCAGCGCATGATCGAGCTGATCCTCCACGACCCCGGCGCCTACCTCGCGCGCGCACCACGCATGGCTCGCGTCACCGGCAAGGCCAACCTGCGCCTGGGCTACAGCCCGGCGACCATCTCCGCGACCACGCTCCCGGTCGGTGTGGACGAGGTGCTGGCGACCATGCGCCATCACCACCCCGAGTTGAACATCGGCCGCTAGGACGACGAGCCCCGCCGATTACATGGGCGCTGATGCTACATGGCGTGTATGCGTCAAATGGGTCAGCGTGCCCGTCGGTGAATATCCGGGTGACCGCCGCCCGGCACGTCAAGACAATGGAGCCCACGCACCAGGCTCACTGCGCAAGTACAAGGGCGCAAGCACAGGAAGGCGGCCGCCCGTGACCGTCCCGAACGTCATCCTGTCCGGGATCGTCGGTTCCACCGCGTACGGACTCGCTCACGAGGGCTCCGACGTCGACCGCCTCGGCGTCTTCGCCGTACCCACCGCGGAACTGCACGGTCTGCACCGGCCGAAGGAGTCCCACGTCACCACCAAGCCCGACCGCACCCTGCACGAGGCTGCCAAGTGGTGCCGCCTCGCCCTCGGCGGCAATCCGACGGCGATGGAACTGGTGTGGCTTCCGGACGAGTTGTACGAGGTGCGGACGCCGTTCGGGGACGAGCTGATCGGCATACGGTCCTCGCTGCTGTGCGCCAAGCGCGTCAGGGACGCCTATCTCGGCTATGCCACACAGCAGTTCCGGCGCCTGGAGGCCCGCGGCGACGGATCGTTCTCCGCGGACACCCGCAAGCGCACCGCCAAGCACGCCCGGCACCTGAAGCGGCTGTGCCACCAGGGCCTGGAGCTGTATGCCACCGGCCGGCTGACCATCCGGGTTGAGAACCCGCAGGAGTACCACGACTTCGGTGAGCGCGTGGCCGCCGACGCGTCCGCTGCTCTGCCCGTGCTCCGGGCCTACCAGGCCGCGTTCGACGAGACGACCAGCGTGCTTCCGGAGCAACCGGACGAGGCGGCCGCCGAAGCGTGGCTGCGCCGAGTACGGGGCCACCTGTATGCCGAGGCGCCGGCGCGGGGATGACCTCGGCCGTCACCTGTGACTGCTGGTGGTGGTCGTTGGCGGTAGGGACGAGGGAGCCTGTTGCAGCGCGGCCAGCAACTCGTTCCGGCCGACGAGCAGTTCGGTGAGGATGCGGCGGGCGGCGGCCAGCAGTTCGGCGACGTCACCGCCGGCCAGTGCGTAGAGGACCGTGGAGCCCTCCCGGGTGGACACGACGATCCCCGATCGTCTCAGCACCGCCAACTGCTGCGAGAGGCTGGACGGTTCGATCTCGATGTCCGCCAGCAGATCCCGTACGGGGACGGGGCCGTGCTGCAGCAGCTCCAGGACCCTGATGCGTACCGGGTGACCGAGCATGCGGAAGAACTCCGCCTTGGCCTGGTAGAGGGGGACTTGCACGCGTTCGCTCCCTGCCGGGTCGGAGTGGTCGCCAGGATGCGGCGGCACCCGAAGGTGCCGCCGCTCGATCCGGCTTCATGAGTCGATCCTTGTCGCCCGGGACCGTACGCATCCACGAGTTGGGGTCATGCTGATCTCGTGACTTGAAGAAGTCTTCACGTTCTGGGCATGCGTGTGCCCGGGCCTACGACCGCTCAGACCTCGATCTGTTCCTCCACCCGCTTCAGCTGGTGCCGGGCCATGGCCAGATTGGACCGGGACTTGTCGAGCACGAGATAGAGGAACAGCCCATTGCCGTTGCGCCCGCTGACCAGGCGGATCAGGTGATACTGCCCCTCAAGCGTGATCAGGATGTCCTGAATGTCGCCCTTAAGGCCCAACTGATCCATCGTGCGCACCTTGGCGCGGATGACATCCGTGTTGCCCGCCGAGGCGATGTTCAGGTCGAGGTCCTTGTTCCCGCCCAGAGTGCCCAGCGCCATGCCGCTGGTGTAGTCGACGACCGCTGCCCCGAGCGCCCCCTCGACCGAGGCCATGATCTCCTTTAAGGACACTTCGACATTCGCCATCGTGCCTCCCCTTGGTTGTCGGCTGCGGCGGCGCGGCGCATTGCCGTCCCGCCCGGTGGTTGCACCGTAGACATGCATATGCAGCCCGATGGGGGCGTCTCCGGGACTGACGGCCGATGCCTGATAGATCACATAAGACGACTGATCTTGAATCGAGGGACGATCGACTTCGATTGACTCGGACCGGCGACCGACGGCGTCACGCCAGGGGTCAGGGCGCGGTGAACAGGTTCGGGAAGCGTGGCGCGAGCCAGGGCTTGCGTCCCCAGGCGACGATCTGCCCCCGCGCCATGGCCGGCCACGGGCTGCGCCGGCCCAGCGCGACGAGCAGGAAGGCGACGGGCTCGATGAGGATGGTGCAGTCCGGGCGCTCCTGCGGCTCCGCAGTCACCCGCACGGTGCCGTCCGCCAGGGTCACGCCGAACGCCGTGCCGCCCCTGAGTCGCACGGTGTAGCGGGCGGTGAGACCGGCCGTGGCGGCCGCGTCGGCCACGCGCGGCATGACCGAGAGCATGAACGGCATGCACAGCCCGACACGGTCCGGGTCGATCATGTGCGGGCGCTTCACCGCGCGAGCGAGGTCGTAGCCGTGGCCCAGCATGTGGGTGAGCAGGTAGGACGCGAGAACGGGTCTGGTCAGGGGGCCGAGCGGCGTGACGAGCGGAGTGTCGCAGGCGGTCGGGTCGGCCGCGGCCCGCGCCACGGCGGCCAGGAAGGCGTCGGCCTGCTCGGTGATCACCGCCGCCAGTGGATCCGCCCGGCGCTCCCCGTAGGTGGCGAGGGACTGTTCATTGGCGGCGGCCAGGCTCTGGGGTGTTCCGTCCCCATAGGGGCGCTCACGCCCGGCCGCGAGGTCGGCCATCAGCTCATTGGCCAGTGCCAGATGGGCGGCCGCCTCGCCGAGGGTCCACTCGGATCCCGGTACGGGGACGGTCGTGTCGGGCACGCCCCGCACCAGCGCGGCGATGTCTCCTGCGGTCTCACGTATCGCCTGCCCGAGCCCTTCGGGCAAGGGCTCCCTGATGTCCTGCCGTACCGTCGGACGCACGCCGCACGCTCCCGTTCTGCCTGCCGCGCCCATCGCGCGCCGGGGTACCCAATCAGACTCGGCGCCCCGCGACAAGCCTCGGCGCACGGCTTCGCGGGGCGGCCCCCGGCGCAGGCCAGGGGCGGCTGCCCGCCCGCCCTGGTGCGCCGAAGAGGTCCTTTGCGCGACTCGATGTGCCGAACAGGTGAAGAATTGACGGGAGTTGTGAAAGGCGGCAAGAATTCGCTTACTTCGCTGGGCCTGAAGCGAGCGAAGTGACGCGAGTGACTCGGTCGTCCACGCCCTTCATGGTGTCTGCCCGTGTCGGCGCTCGCGGTCCACCACCTCCCACACCTTCACCTTCACAGAGGCTTATCTTGTCGCGTTCGCATCAATCGAGAACTCTGGCTGCTCTCGCAGCAACCGCTTTCACCGGCGCGCTCGTCCCCCTGGTCGCGGCCGGTGCCGCAAGCGCCACCACGGCCGCCGACTGCCAGTCCGCCACCGTCCAGTACCGCATCGTCGACGCCGACGGAAAGCCCGTCGGCGCGGACTGGACCTCGCAGGGCGGGTTCCACCAGTGGGACAGCGCTCCTGGAACCGTGGAGGTCCGGCTCGCCCCGGGCCAGACCGTGGGCGACGGCTGCAAGTACCCCGTCTCCCTCGCCGAATACACCACCGAGGGCTCGAACTGGTACACCTCCGGTCACCAGACCCTGGTCGACAAGGCCACCGTCTACCTCACCGCTGCCGACGTGGCCGGCTCGGACGACGCGAAGCGGACCTGGCAGCAGCTCTCCGTGCAGACGCCCCACTGCTACGGCCAGATCGACCTGTACGGCGACGACGTCTCGTACGACGGCAAGACCGGTGAGGGCCACGGCCCCGTTCCCTACCAGCCGGACAACGTCATCACCCCCTACCACCTGATAGCCGCGTGGAACGGCGGGGACAAGGCGTGCACCCCCGGCACCCCTGACTCGCCCACCCCTACACCGTCCGAGCCGACCCCGTCCACGCCCGCGACCCCGACCACTCCGGCGCACAGCACGCCGCCGAGCCACGCGACCACTCCGCCGACCACCCCCAAGCCCTCCACCACGCCGCCCACGACGCCGGACGTGCCCCCGCTCCAGTCGACACCGCCCACCACCCCGAAGCCGTCGCCCAGCGACAGCAAGCCGCCCCTGGCCGAGACGGGCGCGAGCGCCCCGGTCGGCCTGATCGCCGGCGCCGCCGCCCTGGTGATCGTCGCCGGAGCCGGAGCGGTCTACATGACCAGCCGCACGCGCCGCTCATGACCCGGGGCCACGGGATCGTCCTCGTGCTCTGACACACCCCGCCGGCTCCGCCTCCGTACCGGCCCGGAGGCGGAGCCGGCGCCTTCGGGCCGGAGAGAGGGCCGGGCGCTTCGCGTGACGCGCGCCATACCCGTGCCCCGGAACTCGGCCGCCGGTCGCTCCGACTCCTGAAGCGGTACGGAGGTACGGACGTGATCTGGAGACGCGGTTGATGGACGATTCTCGGCAGCCTTCCCTCGGCAAGGGCCCGTTGCCGCTGCGCAGGCTGCTGCCTCCGCCCGCCCTCTGCGGGTTCCTCGTGCTGCTGGCGCTGCTGTTCACGGTGTCGTACGCCGTCGGCGCCTCGGTCGGACCCGTCGCCCCCGGTATGCACGGCACCGGGACGAGCCGTGGAGGCGAGGGCGATGGCGGCGGAGGCGGCGGGGGAGGAGGCATGGACATGGGGGACATGCACGGGGGAAGCCACTGATGGGTGCGGAACAGCTGGACGATCGTGGGCAACGGCAGGACCGGGAGCGGCTGTTGGTCACAGCGCTGCTCGCGATGCCGGTGCTCGTCCTGTCCATGGTGCCGGGCCTGCAGTTCCGCAACTGGCAGTGGCTGTGCTTCGTGCTGGCCGCGCCGGTCGCGGTGTGGAGCGCGTGGCCGTTCCATGTGCGGGCGGTGCGCGGGCTTCGGAATGCGTCGGCGACCATGGACACGCTGGTGTCGCTGTGCGTGGCGGTCTCCTTCGCATGGTCGGCGTACGCGCTCTTCCTCGGCGGTGCGGGCGAGCCCGGCATGCGGATGCCCTTCAGTCTGGTGCCCAACGCGTTTCAGGGCACCCCCTACGTCCACCTCGAAGCGGTCGTCGGAGTACCGCTGTTCGTGCTCACCGGGCGCTTCCTGGAAGCACGCCTCCGAGGCGATACGCAGGCGGCCCTGCGGTCGCCGATACAGCGGCTCGCGGACTCGGCCGCGGGCGTCTTCGTGCCTGTCGTGCCGGCGCTGGCCGTCACGGCACTCGGCTTCTGGCTCGGCGCCGGAGCCGATCCGCAGGTGGCCGTCTCCGCGTGCGTCGCCGTTCTGGTCGGGGCCTGCCCGTGCGTTCTCGGTCTGGCGACGCCGACCGCGGTGATGGCGGCCACCGGCCGGGGTGCCCGACTGGGTGTACTGGTCACCGGTCCGCAGGCCCTGGAGGCGCTCAGGCACATCGATACCGTCGTCCTCGACAAGACCGGCACGCTCACGTCCGGCCACATGAGTGTCGTCCGGGTCACCGCCGTACCGGACGGTCTCGGCCGTGACGCGCTGCTGCGGCTGGCCGGAGCAGTGGAGCAGGGCTCGGAACACCCGCTCGGCCGGGCCGTCCTGGCATACGCCCGCCGCGAGCTGCCCGGGCAGCGGCTGCCGGACGTGACCGGGTTCCGCGCGCTGCCGGGGCGGGGCGTGCGCGGCAGGGTCGAGGGGCGCCTGGTCGAAGTCCTTGCCGTGGACGGCGAGTTGCCCGCGTCCCTCGCTGCCGCCCTGCCGGTCGGCGAAGCCTCCGCCCACACACCCGTCCTGGTTCGCGTGGACGGCGTGGCCGAAGCCCTGCTCGAAGTCAGCGACGTCATACGGCCGGGCAGTTACCGGGTCGTGGAGCGGCTCCGGCGTCTTGGTGTGCGCCCCATGCTCGTCACCGGCGACGCGCCCGTGCCCGCCCGAGCCGTCGCCGAGGCGCTGGGCATCGACGACCTGCACTCCCGCCGCACCCCCGAGGACAAGGCCGCCCTCGTACGCGACCTGCAGCAACAGGGCCACCGCGTCGCGGTTGTCGGCGACGGCGTGAACGATGCCGCCGCACTGGCCGACGCCGACCTCGGCATCGCCATGGGCAACGGCGCCGACCTCGCCGTCCGGGCCGCCGACGTGACGCTGGCGCGCGGCGAGATCGACGCCCTCCCGGACGTGATCCGCCTCGCCCGCCGCACGCTGCGCACGATCCGCGCCAATCTCGTATGGGCCCTCGGCTACAACGTCGTCACCCTCCCGCTCGCCATGGTCGGCCTGCTCGACCCGATGCTCGCCGCGGCGGCCATGGCGGCCGGCTCGCTGCTGGTGGTCGGCAACAGCCTGCGGCTCCGAGCGTGGCAGCCCTCACCCGCCCGGAGGCCCACCCGTTGACCGAACAGCACCCCTGGCGGCCCACCCGCCGCCGGCTGACCGACACCCTGCTCGCCGCGATCGCTCCGCTCGCCGCGTGCGGCCTCGCCCTGGCCGGACTGACCATCTGGGTCGGTGCCGGGAAGGCGGGCAGCCCCGCACGGATCACCGTCTCGGCCGGGCGGGTCTTCCTGCCGTACGGCGACAGTACGGAGACCGCCGCCTTCTTCGACCTCACCAACCTCGGCGGCGTGGACGACCGGCTGGTCAGGGTGACGTCTCCGGCGGCCCGGGGTGAGATCACCCTCAGCCGTCATCGCACCACCCGAAGCGGGGCCGCCTACAAGGCCGACACGGCCTCGGCCACCGTCCCGGCGGGCGGGAAACTGGCCATGTCCCGGCACGGCGTGGACGTGAGCCTGCGTGCCGGGGCAAGGTGGCAGACGGGTGACCTCGTCTCGTTCACCCTGCACTTCGAGCGCAGTGGGACGGTCCGGGCCGTCGCCGTGGTGGTCCGGCCCGGCGGGCGTGCCTCGTGACCCGGATGCGAGGATGAGGCGCCATGACAGCAGGGTGGTGTTCTCGCACGATACGGGCCGCGGTGTTCGCGGCCGTGTGCGTGCTGCTCGCCGCCCTGGGCCACGTGCTGATGTCCGGGTCCGACGTGCCCGGCTGGACGCTGGCCGGTGGGGCGGCGGTGACCGGTGGCGCGGGCTGGTGTCTGGCGGGCCGTGAGCGCGGCCTGCTGTTGATCGTGACCGTTGTGGTCGCCGCCCAGACGCTGCTGCACGAGGCGTTCTCACTCGCCCAGTCGGCAGTGGACGGCCCGTCCTCCACGGACATGAGCGCCATGGACTCCATGGACATGGGCTCCATGGATATGGGACACATGGGCTCGGGACACATGGCCGCGCCCCACATGGGCGCAAACCACATGAACGCGCCCCACATGGGCCACTCGACGGGCGCAGACTCGTCGTCCCTCGGCATGCTCGCCGCCCACCTGCTCGCCGCGGTGCTGTGCGGGCTGTGGCTGGCCTACGGCGAGAAGGCCGCGTTCCGCATCCTGAGGGCCGTGGCCGGCCGGCTGGCGGCGCCCCTGCGGCTGCTGCTTGGCCTGCCCGTCACCCCGGACCGGCCGCGGCTCCGTGTGCCGCGCCGCTGCTCGGACCGCACGCCGCGGCGCCTCCTTCTGGCCGACTCGATCACTTCTCGGGGCCCGCCCGTGGGGACCGCTGTCGTCTGAGGACAGCTGGATCACCCGAGGTCGCGCAGTCGCGCCTCGGGTCACGGCCGTACGCACGCACAAGCGCCCCGGCGCGCAAGCGGCGTAGGCCGTCTCCCCACTCACCGGACCGTTCGCGCGTGCGCGCGCCATCGGTCCGGATCACGGATGACCGAGAAGGACACCAGGTGACCATCCCTGCCCTGCCCACCTCGCGCCGCAAAGGCGACAACACCGGAGCGCTCGACGAGTCGACCACCGCATGGGCGCTCGCCGCACGAGGCGGAGACACGGACGCCGTCGAGCACTTCGTCCGCGCCCTGCACCGCGACGTCCATCGCTATGTCGCCCACCTCTGCGCCGACCCCCAGGCGGTCGACGACCTGGCGCAGGACACGTTTCTGCGGGCTCTCGGCAGCCTGCACCGCTTCGAGGGCCGCTCCTCGGCGCGCGCCTGGCTGCTCTCCATCGCGCGCCGCGCCGTGATCGACAGCTATCGGTACGCCGCAGCCAGGCCGCGCCTGTCCGACGTACCGGACTGGCAAGTGGCCGTGGAACTCGCCCAGCCGCAGAACCTGCCCGGCTTCGACGACGGCATAGCCCTGCTCGATCTGCTGGCGTCGTTGCCGGACGAGCGACGGGACGCGTTCGTCCTGACCCAACTGGTGGGCCTGCCCTACGCGGAGGCGGCCGAGGTCAGCGACTGCCCGGTCGGCACGGTCCGCTCGCGCGTGGCCCGTGCCCGGGCGACCCTGATGGATCTGCTGGACGAGACGGACAAACCTGCTGTCGCGGCCGCCTGAGCCGGCTGCTGCGAGGGGCCGGTCCCGGTGACAGCCGGAGCCGACCCCTCGTCAGCGCCCATGCGCCACCGACAGCGAATCATTCGAGTCATTCGAGACGGACTGCCAACCGGCGGGAACTCACGACGCGTTCGTCCCGACTACTGGACCGGGTGACGGAAATTCGCCCCGTGTACCGAGTAGATCCTGGAGATTTTCAATGCGTTCTCGTGTGTGGGCCGGTACGGCGGCCGTCGTATTCGGCGGCCTGCTGGCGGCGGGGTGCGGAGGTGCGGGGAAGGGGAAGGAGACGGCGGACGCGAACGCCGGAAAGGCCGGCTCCAGCGCCTACCCGGTCTCCGTCACCGACTGCGCGGGTGCGAGGACCACCTTCTCCGCCGCACCGGCGAGGATCGTCACGAGCAACGCCTCCAGCCTGGAGCTGCTGCTCCGCCTCGGTGCCGGTGACAAGGTGATCGGCACCGGTTTCCCGCCCGGCAGGGGCACCCTGCCCGGCGCCCTGGACGCGCAGGCCAGGAACGTGAAGGTACTCAGCCGGAGCGTGATCCCGAAGGAGAAACTGCTCGGCTCGGGTGCCGACCTGTACATCGACACCTTCGCCTCCATGGGGAGCATGGGCGGCGGCATGGGGGACGCGCCGACGGCGGCGGAGTTCAAGGCGGCCGGGATCAAGCACATCTACCTGAAATCCACCGCCTGCGCCGCGCAGAGCAAGGACCCGGTGACCGATTTCTCCGCGGTGGAGGCCGACATCACCTCCCTCGGCGCCGTCACCGGAACCCGTGCACGGGCCAAGGAGATCGTCGCCGGGATGAAGAAGAAGGTGGACGCCGTCCAGAAGGCGGTCGGCGGCACGGCCGAGAGCAAGCGGCCGACGTACTTCTTCTTCGACTACGACGCCGGTACCAAGCAGCCCACCGTCGTCTGCAACCGCCAGATCGCCAACGCCGTGATCACCTTGGCCGGTGCCCGCAACGTCTTCGCCGACTGCGACGGCGACTACAAGCAGGTCGGCTGGGAGGACGTGATCGCCAAGAACCCCGACTGGATCCAGCTCGGGGTGCGCAACAGGGGCAGCGCGGCGGCGAACGAGAAGGCGTTCGACGAGGCCGAGCACTGGCTCAGGTCCAACACCGCCACCACGGGTCTGAAGGCGGTGCGGGAAGGCCACTTCCTGCGCATCGGCTCCGAACCGACCACCATCGCGGGGGTCGAGAACGCCGACACGGTCGAGGCCATCGCCAAGACCCTCCATCCGGGCAAGGTCGGCTAGCCGTGCTGTCCGCACTCTCCCCGTCCCGGCGCCGGGCGTCGGCCGGGAAACGTGAGGCGCGCGGCCTGCCCGCCGCGCCGCTCGCCCTGGCGCTCGGGATCGCGCTGCTCGTGGCGCTGACCGTGGCGGTGGGCCGTGGCTCGACCTCCATCCCGCCCGGCGAGGTCTGGAGCGCGGTGTGGCGACGGCTGTCCGGCGACGCGCCACGCCCCGGCACGGACGACCTCATCGTGTGGCAACTACGGCTGCCCCGCGCCCTGTTGGCCGCGCTCGTCGGCGCCGGCCTCGGACTCGTGGGTACGGCCATGCAGGCACTGGTGCGCAACCCGCTCGCCGACCCGTACTTCCTGGGCATCTCCAACGGCGCCTCACTCGGCGCCGTCGCCGCGATCGTGCTCGGCGTCGGCGCGGGCGGGGCCCTGGGCCTCGGGCTGTCCGGTGCGGCCTTCGCCGGTGCGCTGGCCACCTTCGCACTCGTGTGGGCCGTGGCCCGGCGTGGCGGAGGATTCGCACCGCTGAGACTGGTGCTGGCCGGTATCGCGGTGGGCCAGTTCCTGTCCGGCTTCACCAGCTATCTCGTGCTGCAGACCGGGGACGAGCAGCAGACCCACAGCGTGCTGTTCTGGCTGATGGGCAGCCTCAGCGGGGCGAGTTGGCCGCTGCTGGCGGCTCCCGCGGCAGCCGTGCCCGTCACCCTGCTGTGGCTGCAGGCACGCGCCCGGGCTCTCAACGCCCTGACCATGGGCGACGAGACGGCGGCCGGGCTCGGTGTGGACGCCACCCGGCTGCGCCGCGAACTGTTCACGATCACCAGCGTGTTGACCGGCGTACTCGTCGCGGTGTCGGGTGCGATCGCGTTCGTCGCCCTGATGGTGCCGCACGCCTGCCGGCTCGTCGTCGGCGGTGACCATCGCCGACTGCTGCCCGTGTCCGCCCTGTTCGGAGCGCTGCTGCTGGTCGTGGTGGACATCGTCTGCCGCACAGTCATGGACACCCAGGAGCTCCCGGTCGGTGTGGTCACCTCGCTGATCGGGGCTCCGGCCCTGCTGTATCTGCTGGATCGGCGCCTCGGGAGCGGCAGTTGAGAATCGACATCGAGGACCTGCACGTCGCCTACGCCGGCCGCACGGTCGTGGCGGGGGCCCATCTGGTGGCGGCCGAGGGCGAGATCACGGGACTCGTCGGCCCGAACGGAAGCGGCAAGTCCACGCTCCTGCGCACCGTCTACCGGCATGTGAAGCCGACGGCCGGACGGGTCCTGCTCTCCGGCACGGATCTGCGCGAGCTGACCCCGGTCCGGTCGGCGCGGCACGTGGCCGCGCTTCCGCAGGAGCGAGGGGGCGATTTCGAGCTGACCGTGCACGAGGTCGTCGCCATGGGCCGTACGCCCTACAAACGGGCCTTCGCCGCGGAGGACGCCGCCGACCGGGACATCGTCGCCCGTGCCCTGGCGGACGTCGGCATGAGCGAACAGGCCGGACGCCGGTTCACGGACCTGTCCGGCGGGGAACGCCAACGTGTCCTGCTGGCCCGTGCGTTCGCGCAGAACCCGGACGTTCTGGTCCTGGACGAGCCGACCAACCACCTCGACATCCGCCACCAGGTGGAACTGCTCGCCCTGCTGCGGGCTCACCGCCGTACGACCCTGGTGTCGCTGCACGATCTGAACGCGGCAGCGTCCGTCTGCGACCGCCTGCACGTGCTGCACGCCGGGCAGGTGGTCGCCTCCGGTCCACCGCGCGACGTCCTCACGCCCGCGCTGATGGCCGAGGTGTTCGGCGTCAGCGCGGCCGTCGTCGACCACCCGCTCACCGGTGACCCGCTGATCGCCTTCGACCACCGGGCGTCGGCCGACGCGGAACCGTCCCGGGCGGCGCGGTCACCAACAGGGCGCACACGAATCGGCGGCTGACCCATGACACTTCGCAAGGATGAGGACCGCTGGCTGCTGGTCGCCGTGGCGGGCGTGCTGGCGTTCGTGGCGATGCTGGACATGAACATCGTCAACGTGGCCCTCGCGGACCTCGCGGACAGCTTCCACATCCCCGCCGCGACCGCTCAGTGGGCCGTGCTTGCCTATCAACTCCCCGTCGTCGCCCTGCTGTTGCCTGCGGGGCGGTGGCTGGACGGCGTCGGGCTGCGTTCCGCCGTGCTGTTCGCGACGGCCGGTTTCGGAGTGTGCAGTGTGCTCGCGGCCGCCGCGCCCTGGGTGGCCTGGCTGATCGCGGCCCGCCTGGCGCAGGGCGTCTTCGGTGCGGTGTTGTTCGTGCTGATGCCGGTCCTGGCCGTCCGTTCCGTACGGCCGCAGTCGCGCGGACGGGCGATGAGCGTGCCCGCGACGCTGGGTCCGCTCGGGGCAGTGACCGGACCGGCCGTCGGCGGCCTGCTGCTGGACCACTGGGGCTGGCATGCCGTCTTCCTGGTCAAGGTCCCGTTCTGTGTGCTCGCCCTCGTTGTGACCCGGAGGGCGATGCCGGGCGACGGCCGGCTGCGGCTGCCCGACCGCCGGTCACTGCTGGACGCGCTGCTGGTGGCCACCGGTGTGGCGGTGCTGTTGCTGGCGCTGACCTCGGCATCGGACGGTCCGTCCCGGCTGCCGCTCGCCATCGCGGCCGTCCCGCCGCTGTGGTGGTGGGCGCGAGGACCGGGCGGCCGCCCGGTGGCCGGGGTGCTGCGGACGGCCGGCCTGCTGCGGGCGCACGGGGCGGTGCTGGCCCTGGCGGCCGGGTTCGCCGCGATGCACTACGTCGTCGCCCTGCACCTCCAGCGCGACGACGGAGTGAGCGCCACGACGACCGGGCTGACCGTCCTCGCCTTCCCGCTCGGCATGGGGCTGGCCGGGCCGCTCGGCGGGCGGCTGGCCGACCGGTACGGGGCGCGCCCGGTCGCGGTCACGGGCGCCGTGCTCACCACGGCCGGCCTGCTCCTGCTCGTCCCGCTGGGAGACGACTGGTCGCCGTGGCAGGTGGCCTGGCGGCTGGCCCTGGCCGGCGTAGGGATGGGCCTCAACGGCGGCCCGACCCAGGCCCTGGTCATGGGTGCCGCCCCGCCGGACCGCACGGCGAGCGTCGGATCCACCGCGCAACTCGCCCGCAGTCTCGGTTTCACCCTCGGCCCCGCGCTCGCCACGGCCGTATGGGGACTCACCGGGCCCGACAAGGGCGTACACACCGGGCTCGCCCTGGCCGCCACGGCCGCCTGTCTCGCCGTACCCCTGCTCGCCGTGCCCGGACGACGGCGTGCCCCGGCACCGGGCACGACCACGGACACGGCACCCGCCGCTCGTCCTTGACCGACGAGCGGTCCGATCCACCGACGCGGCGCCCCGCCGCCCGTCCCTGACCCCGGAGTCGTCCCATGTGCGGAATCACCGGCTGGGTGTCCTTCCATCACGACGCCCGCACCCGCGCCCCGGTCATCGAGGCCATGACCGCCACCCTCACACCCCGCGGCCCCGACGCGGGCGGCGTCTGGCTCGGTGAGCACGCCGCGATCGGGCACCGCCGCCTGGCCGTCATCGACCTGGCCGGCGGGGTGCAGCCGATGACCGACCGGCCCGACCGGCCGACGGCCGTGCTCAGTTACAGCGGCGAGGTCTACAACCACCACGCGTTGCGGGCCGAACTGCGCGGCAGAGGGCATCGCTTCGACACCCGCAGCGACACCGAGGTGGTGCTGCGGGCGTACGCCGAGTGGGGCGAGGACGTCGCCGACCACCTGGAGGGCATGTTCGCCCTCGCGGTCTGGGACGCGTGTGCCCAGCGGCTGGTGCTGGTGCGCGACCGGCTCGGCGTCAAGCCCTTGTTCTGGGCGGCCGTCGACGGCGGCCTGGCCTTCGCCTCCGAGCCCAAGGCCCTGTTCGCCCACCCCGAGATCAGGCCCGAGGTGGATGCCGACGGGCTGCGCGAGGCGTACAGCCTGCTGTTCAACACCGGGCCCACGGTGTGGTCCGGGGTGCGGGAGGTCGAACCGGGTGGCGTGCTCGTGCTGGACCGCGACGGCATCCGCGAGCGCCGCTACTGGCAGTTGACGGCGGGAACGCACGACGACGACCAGGACGCGACGGTGGAGCGGATCCGCGAACTGGTGGGCGCCGCGGCCCGCAGCCAACTGGAGGCCGACGTCCCGCTGTGCAGCCTGCTGTCCGGCGGCATCGACTCCACTGTCCTGACCGCCCTGCTCGCCGGCGAACTCCGGCTGCGCGAAGGTCCGGACGCCCGCATCCGCTCGTACGCCGTCGACTACAGCGACCAGGCCGAACGCTTCACGGGTGACGTGCTGCGCACCGGTCACGACACCCCGTACGCCACCGAGGCGGGCGCCTTCATCGGAACCGACCACAGCACGGTCGTACTGGACCCGAGAGCGCTCCTCGATCCCGAACATCGCAGGGCGGTGGTCGTGGCCCGCGACTCGCCGATCGGCGTCGGCGACATGGACACCTCGCTGTATCTGCTCTTCGGCCAGATACGGCGACACTCCACCGTCGCCCTGTCCGGAGAGGCCGCCGACGAGGTCTTCGGCGGCTACCCCTGGTTCCACAACCCCAAGGCCCTCGCCGCCCCGGCCTTCCCCTGGCTGCTGGTGACGGGCGACGAGGCCGCCATGCCCCTGAACCCGGAACTCGACCTGCGCATCGGCGAGTTCCGCAAGGACACGTACCGCAGCGCGCTGGCCGCCGTACCGCACCTGGACGACGAGAACCCCGTCGAACACCGGCAGCGCGAGATGCAGCACCTGTCGCTGACCCGCTGGCTGCGTCAACTCCTGCACCGCAAGGACCGGTTGAGCATGGCGCAGGGTCTTGAGGTGCGCGTCCCCTACTGCGACCACCGCCTCGTCGAGTACGCCTTCACCACCCCCTGGGCGTTGAAGAGCTTCGACGGCCGGGAGAAGAGCCTGCTCCGGGCGGCGGGCACCGGACTCGCCCCCGACTCCGTGCTGCACCGCCCCAAGAACCACTACCCGGCCACCCACCACCCCGCCTACAACCGCGGCCTGCAGAACATGGCCCGCGACGCGCTGGCCACCGAACAGGTGCGTGCCCTGGCCGACGAGTCCCTCGTCAAGCCCTGCCTCGACACCCCGCCCGACCGACTGGAGTGGGGCCACCGTCTGCGCCTCGAACGCGTCGTCGACCTCGCCCTGTGGCTGGACCACTACCGGCCCGAACTCGCCCTCTGAGGAGCCTCGGCATGACCATCCAGGAAGAACCCCCACCGGCCGCGGCCCCGGAGACGCTCCCCGACCCCGTCCCGCTGACCGGCTGCCCCTACAAGGCCGACCCGTACCCCCTGTACCAGCGCATGCGCGAGGCCGGACCGGTCCACCGCGTCCTCTTCCCCAGCGGCGTACGGGCCTGGCTCGTCACCGGTTACGACGCCGCGCACGCCGCCCTGAACGACGACCGCCTCGGCAAGAACCACGACCGGGGCAACGACCGCTGGCGCGCCCGCGCCTCGATCATGCCGGAGCCGCAGCACTCCCAGCTCCAGGTCCATCTCCTCCACCAGGACCCGCCGAAACACACCCGCATGCGGCGCTACGTCACCGACGCGTTCACCCCGCGCCGCATCGAGCAACTCCGCCCCCGCTTCCAGGAACTGGCCGACGCGCTTGTCGACGCCCTGCCCGAACAGGGACCCGCCGATCTCGTCACCGGCTTCGCCGCCCCCTTCCCCTTCCAGGTCCTGGCCGAGGTCATCGGCCTCCCACCCGAGCTCGCGGCTCGCTTCGACCGCGACTGGGGCAAGGTCGTCCAGCCGGTCGGCCCCACCGACCCAGGACGCCCGCGGTACGAGGCGCGGCTGCACGGCCTGCAGAGCTATATCGCCGAAGTCGTCGCCCACAAGCGGGAGTACGGGGACGACGACCTGCTCGGCCGTCTCGTGCTGGCCCGCGACCGCCGCGAACTCTCCCCGGAGGAACTGGACTCGATGGTCTTCCAGCTCCTCGTGGCCGGACAGGAACCGGTCACCAACCAGATCACCACGGCCCTGACAGCCCTGTTCCGGCACCCCGACCAGTCGGCCCGGCTACGGGACGAGCCGGACCTCCTGCCCCGCGCGGTCGAGGAACTCCTCCGCTACGACAGCGCCTTCGAGCTGACCACCTGGCGCTTCTTCGCCGAGGACAGCGACCTGCACGGAACCCGCGTCCCGGCCGGTGACTCGGTGATCGTCTCCCTGTGCGCGGCGAACCGCGACCCCCGCCGCTTCCCCGAGCCCGACACCCTCGACCTCGACCGCAGCCCCAACCCCCATCTCGCCTTCGGCCACGGAATCCACTTCTGCCCCGGCGCCGCCCTCGCCCGCACCGAACTCCAGATCGCCCTGAGCACTCTGCTCACCCGTCTGCCCGGACTCCACCTGGCCATCAGGGACGAGGACATCGAGTGGACCCCGGCCGTCCTCGGCCGCGGCACCACCCACCTGCCGGTCGCCTACGACCGACGTCGCTGACGCCGGCCCGGCGCCGACGCCAACCCATGTCCGACATGCCCGCATCCCACCCGGAGACCAGCATGCCCCTGACGACCCTGCCGGACGACACCCGCACCACGGCCATCAGCATCGCGATCCTCGACCTGCTCCTGCCACACCACCGCACGACCGACGACGCCCCCGCCTCCGCGGAGGCGTTCCCCCACCAACTGCGCCGGATCACCCGCTTCGTACACGACGGTGCCCCCGTCGTGTTCACCCTGCCCGGCTTCCCCTGCAAGTCCCCGAACCCGGCAAAGGTGCTCGGTCATCTCCCCGACCAGGCGGAACGCCTCTCCCTCGGCTTCCTGAACACCCTGTGCACCGAGATCGAGCGGATCCACCCGCCCGGCGCCCGCGTGATCATCTGCTCCGACGGCCATGTCTTCGGAGACCTGATCAACGTCCCCGACCCGCACATCGACGCCTACGCCGACGAACTGCGCCTGCTCATCGCCGAGTCGGGACTGGACAGACTCTCCGTCTTCGACCTGCGCGACGTGCTCGGCGACATCCCGTCCGACGCGAAGCGCGCCCATGTCCACGAGCGCTACGCCCCCGCCCTGGACGCCCTGCGCGGCGAGATCCGCACCGACGAGCACGCCCTCGCGCTCTATCGGGGGATCACCCGCTTCCTGGTCGAGGACACCGCCGACCACCCGGGCACCCGCTCGGCGCTCCAACGCGCCTGCCGCCGACGAGCGTACGGCGTCATCCAGCGCAGCCGGGCCTGGGGCAACCTGCTCGCCGAACACCACCCCCACGCCGTACGCCTGTCGATCCACCCCCAGCCGGTCGGCGCCCCCAAGTTCGGTATCCGCCTCCTCGACGCACCCGACGCCTGGACCACACCCTGGCACTCCAGTGCCCTCCTCCGCCCGGACGGCACTTGGACCCTGATGCCCCGGGCCCGGGCGGCCGGACTGGGACGCCTTGTGCGACGGGACGGCAGAGCCAGCCACTTCGAGGGCTGGTCAAGAGGGTACGGAGGACTGCCCCTTGGAGCGCAGCAGGAACACCGTGACATCGTCCGTGCACTGGCCGGTGGGCCAGGCGCAAGGGACGAGGCCGTCGATGAGGCCGTCGGTGTGGAGCGCGACGAGGGAACCCCTGGGCAGGGGAGCGGCGGTGAGGGGGTACCGGGCGTGTGTGTCGATGCCCAGGAGCGGCCCGGGTTCGAAGTCCAGGATGCGGGCCCGCCGTGGTGTGTGGCGCAGGAGGGGAGGTACGTGACCCGCATTGGCGAGGGTCAGTTCACCGCGGCGGAGGTCGACTTGGCATAGAGGCAGGCGACGAGCAGGTCGGAGTCCAGGTCGACCAGTAGCCGGTCGGTGCGGGCCAGGACCTGTCGCGCGGTGTCGCCTCGTGCGCGTGGTCGGCGGGCCGCATCAGCGCGATGGCGCCCCAGCAGCGGCGTGCCCCGGTCAGTGGGGCCGCGGCGAGGGCGAAGGGGTAGGGCAGGACCGCGGCGGTGCGGGGATATCGGCGCGCCATCTCGTCCTGGTTCCCGACCCACACGAGCACGTTCCGCCGGATCGCGTCGGTGACCGGGAGGGGGGGCGGTCAGCGAGAGCCGTTGCCATGGCGCGGTGAATTCGACGGGAAGCCCGCACAGTGCCACCGGACGCAGCATCGCGGCGGCCTCCTCGATCAGGAACACACCACCGTTCGCGGCACCGGTGCGGCGGACGACGTCGGCCAGCGCCGTCGCCAGGGCGTCGTCGGGGGATCCGCCACCGCTCATACAAGGACGATATGCCCAAATGGCCGACCGCGTTCGGTCAGGACTGTCGAGCGTGCGACCCGCTGACGGAGCGGCAGAACCGGGGGACCGGCCGCTCCCCGAAACAGGGTCCCGGCCCCTCCCGAAAACCGGATGACCCGCAGGGGCGGCCCACGCTACGGTCTCCCTTGTTCAGGTGCGCAGGCAGCGGCTACTTCGCCTCTCAAGCGGGTAACGCGGGTTCGAATCCCGCCGCCGGTACCGGCCGGTGTCGTCCAGTGGCCCAGGACGCCTACGGTGCCGCCGCCGACCTCGATCTCTGAACATCCGGGACACGTCACTTCTGCTGCGGGCCCCACTGATCCGGCCCGACCTCGCGCCATTCGATCAGCGGTGAATGCGCGACCTCGTCCGGGTCGATGTCCAGCCCGGCCCGGCGCAGGAACTCGGCGACATCCGGAACGCCGTACGCAAGCCCGAGGATCTCGCCGTCCACCCGCACCCGGCGGCCTCCGCTCGGTGAGGGCGGCGAGACCACGACGCGAAACTGCCTGGTCACATCACCAGCATCAGGCGGTCGGTCCGGACGCGCATCCGGCGGGGCGTCGCCCTCGACAATCCGGTCGCAGGCAGTGGCCCCGCGTAGGCCGGACCGTGCTCACACCGCCACCAGGTCGGCCCACCGGGTGACCCCACCGCACTGGATGCGCACGCCGTGCCGAGCGGACAGTGCGTGGACGATCTGCTTGCCCCGGCCGTGCTCGTCCGGGTCGATTCCGTCGGGCGACTGCCCCGCAGCCAGTACGGGTCCCGCGTCGGTCACCTCCACGCGCAGGGTCCTGAGCTCGTCACGCAGGCCCCATGACAGCCGCAGCTCCGCCGGCGGCAGAGCATGGACGAGTGCGTTGGTGAGCAGCTCAGTCACCACCAGGATCGTGTCCTCGACGATCTCCGGAGACACGTTCCAGGCGGCCAGGACCGCCCTCACACGCCGGCGTATGGCCGAGACGGCGCCGGCGACGGGCGGCAACGGAAAGACGTGTTCGACTACCCCCCGAGGCCTGATTTCGAGCTGTGCCGCCATGTGCTCTCCTCCGGTGAGCGCTGCCGGCGGGTCGCCGGGGCTCAGTGCGCTTTCCCGCACGTTAGGCAGGCGCGCGGAGCCGGTCAATGAACAGTGGTCGGCATTGTCGAACGGTGGCTCTGACCTGGTGCTGAGCCGGTGACCTGCACGTAAGGCGGTCCCTCCACGGGCGTATTAGGCTCGTTTCATGGCCGGCCCAGTCCAGTCGATCGAACGGGCGGCGGCAATTCTGCGCCTGCTCGCTGGTGGGCCCCGTCGGCTCGGGCTCGGCGAGGTGGCGGCCTCGCTCGGGCTGGCGAAGGGCACCGCCCACGGTATTCTGCGCACGCTCCAGCACGTGGACTTCGTGGAGCAGGACGCGGCGACGGGAAAGTACCAGCTCGGGGCCGCGCTGCTGCATCTCGGCACGAGTTACCTGGACGTCAACGAGCTGCGGTCGCGCTCCATCAACTGGGCCGACGCCCTGGCCGCCCGCAGCGGGGAGGCCGTCCGCCTGGGCACCCCCCTGGAGGGCAGGGTCCTGGTCGTCCACCACGTCTTCCGGCCGGACGACACGCTCCAGACCCTGGACGTGGGCGCACTGCTGCCGCTGCACGCCTCCTCGCTCGGCAAGGTTCTGCTGGCCTTCGGGACCGCCCCTCTGGAGGCGGTTCTCGAATTCGGGCTGGAGACCTACACACGGCACACGATCGTCGACCCGGAGGAGCTCTCCCGGGCGCTCGCCGAGGTCCGGGAACTCGGGTGGGCCGCCGAGGTCCAGGAAATGAGCATGGGCGAGGCCGGCGTCGCCTCACCGATCCGAGGGCACGGAGGTCTTGTCGTGGGCGCCATCGGACTGTCCGGGCCGGTCGAGCGGATCTGCGACAGCCAGGGCCGTCCCCTCCCGAACCTGATCACCCTGCTCCGTGAGGCCGCACGGGCGATCTCCAGAGACCTGGGCGCAGCTCGCTGGTAGCCACCCGCCTCTTCGACACATCGGAAGGCAGAGCTGATCATGGTTGAACGGTATGTAATGTCCATCGATCAGGGCACCACCTCCACTCGATGCATTCTGTTCGACCAGCAGGGGCGGCTGGTGACAGTCGCGCAGCGTGAGCACCAGCAGCACTTCCCCAAGCCCGGATGGGTCGAGCACGACGCCCTGGAGATCTGGCGCAATCTGCAGCGCATCGTGCCCGAAGCCCTGTCCGGCACCGGGGTGGGCGCGAAGGACGTCGCCTCGATCGGTATCGCCAACCAGCGGGAGACGACGGTGCTCTGGGACCGGCGCACGGGTGCCCCGCTGGACAAGGCCATCGTCTGGCAGGACATCCGCACGGCACCGCTCGTCGAGGAACTGGGACAGCGCCCCGGCGAGGAGTTCTTCGTGGAGCGTTGCGGTCTGCCGCCCTCGACCTACTTCTCCGCACTGCGGCTGCGCTGGCTGTTCGATCACGTTGACGGGCTCGAACAGCGTGCCCGGGACGGCGAGGTGCTCTTCGGCACGATGGAGACCTGGCTCATCTGGAACCTCACCGGGGGAGCGGACGGCGGCCTGCACATCACCGACCCCACCAACGCCAGCCGCACGATGCTGATGAACATCCGTACGCTCACCTGGGACGAGGAGCTGCTGGAGTTCTTCGGGGTGCCCCGCACGATGCTGCCCGAGATCCGGTCGTCCGCCGAACGGTACGGCGCTGCCCGCCTGGTGCTCCCGGGCGTCCCCATCACGGCGGCCCTCGGCGACCAGCAGGCCGCCCTGTTCGGCCAGACCTGCTTCTCCCCGGGAGAGGTGAAGTGCACCTACGGCACGGGCAGCTTTCTGCTGCTCAACACCGGTACCGATGTCGTGCGGTCCCGCAACGGGCTGCTCACGACCGTGGGTTACAAGATCGGGGACCAGGCCCCCGTCTACGCCTTGGAAGGTTCGATCGCCGTCACCGGCTCACTGGTCCAGTGGTTCCGGGACCGTCTGGGCCTGATCAGCAGCGCGCCGGAGATCGAGACCCTCGCGCGCACGGTCGAGGACAACGGCGGCTGCTACATCGTCCCCGCGTTCTCCGGTCTGTTCGCACCTCACTGGCGCAGCGACGCGCGCGGTGTCATCGTCGGCCTCACCTCGTACATCACCAGGGGACACCTGGCCCGAGCCGTCCTTGAGGCGACCGGCTGGCAGACCCGCGAGGTCGTCGACGCGATGAACGCCGACTTCTCGGTCCCCCTGAAGCAACTCAAGGTGGACGGCGGGATGACGGCGGACAACCTGCTCATGCAGTTCGTCGCCGATGTGCTCGACGTGCCCGTGGTACGACCCATGGTCGCCGAAACGGTCTCCCTCGGCGCTGCCTACGCCGCCGGGCTCGCCGCCGGTTACTGGTCGGACCTGGAGGTCCTGCGCCGCCACTGGCACCGGGCCGCCCAGTGGCTGCCGGACATGGACCCCGAGCGCAGGGAGCGGGAGTACGCGGACTGGAAGCGGGCCGTCGAGCGCTCGCTGGGCTGGGTCAGATCGTCGAAGTCGTCTTGACCGGGGAACTCCGGTCCGCCGGTGGCCCGTACGCCTGGAGTCGCTTCCGTCCCACAGGTGTACGGGCTTGGCCGGCCGGCCGTCATGGGGACGGCGCCCGATGGATGTGCTTGGTGTCAGCGCTTGGTGTCAGCGCTTGGTGTAGATGAAGCCGACCTTGTCGAGCTCGTCGCCCGAACGTCCATGGAAGCCGGCGATCTGCCAGCCGGACGGTGCCGTACGGGTCACGCAGTCCGAAGTGGTGGTACCGCCCGCGAGGGTGCGGCCCAGGTTGGTGGTGAACCTGGCGTAGAAGATCCGGGTACGACTGTCCTTCACGCCTTCGCAGAGGTAGGCGGTCGTCACATATTCGCCGCTGCCCAGTGTCAGCGACGATGCCGTGCCGCCGGTTCCGCCGTGGGTGAGCGTGGTGCCGTTGCTCAGGGTGATGCCGACCTGGTCGACCCGTGACCCGGAGCGCAGCGCGACGGTGGTGGCGCGGGCGCCGGCGGGGACCTTGTCGATGTCCTGGTAGTAGTCGCCGTGCGGACCGCCGAACTGGTCGCCGAGCTGGAAGTCCGGGTTCTGCGACCAGGAGAAGCCGACCGTGATCGGGTCGTGGTCCGAGAGCATGAGCCCGTCGGAGGTCAGGAACTTGGCGTGCTCGTTGTTGTACGAGGTGGCGTTCAGCGTGACGAGCCTGCTGCCGCGGTACAGGACCTTGTCCACGACCTCACAGGTGTTCGGCACGGTGGCGCCCGTCTGGTCGCAGACCAGCGCGTCACTGCCCTTGGCCGGCGGTGTGCCGCCGCGGATCAGCTGCACCCAGGCGTCGGTCAGCCCGTTGGCCGCGGCGAACTCGGCGATGGTGTCGCCGGTGCGGGTGTAGCGGGTGTTGGTGTCACCCATGACCACGACCGCGTTGCCCGCCGAGTGCGACTGGATGAACGACGTGATCTGGTTCAGGTTGTCCGCGCGCGAGGCGAGGTCGCCGTCGTTCGTACCCGCGTTGGTGTGCAGGTTGTAGAAGTCGACGTACACACCCTCGGCGAGGCGTTCACGCATGAAGGAGAAGCCCTTCGGGGTGAGACAGTCGCCGGAGTCGAGCTGGCAGGAGTTCCACTTCACGCGCTCGAAGTCGTCACCGTCCCAGGCGTAGTCGGAGACGGTGTTGAGCCCACTGCCGATGCCCGCGCCGCCGCTGGTGGCGGTGCGGTAGGGGTGGGTGTCGGTGGAGTACAGGTACGCGTGGTAGTTGAAGTCCTCCTGGACGTTGACGATGTCGTACGGTGCGACGCGCCGGCCGATCTCCGTCGTGCTGGTGTCGCGCGGTGTCGATGCGCTGGACAGGGATTCCGGAAGGCCGGCGACGTTGTACGTGAGCACGCTGAACGTGCCCGAGCCGGCAGCCGCGGCCGGCGTGGCTGCTGTCGTGAGCCCGCCGAGGGCGGCGACCGCGGCCGCCAGGCAGGCGACGAGTCTGCGCATGGGGGTGTCTCCTACGGGGGGTGGACCGATCGGGGTGTGAGCATGCCAAAACTTAGCGGCAAACGCTTTCTGCGCACCCTCTTCGCGCCCGTCCAATCGGGGAATTCCATGTGACGAGGAATAGATCAACTACCGTTTGGAGACGGTTGGTTCACTTGTGCGCGGGTGGAAAGGGCTTGTAGCGGCAGCCACTTGCACCTGCACTCGCCCTTGCAGAGGCAGGCGCTTGCCGCTACCGGCTCTGCCGGCGCTTCGGGAGGGCCGTCCGCCCCACCGTCGCCGCCAGTTTGCGCAGCCGCCGCCACTCCAGGGGCGGTGTGACCGCGGGGACGCCGGGCCTGGTGCGGGGGACCCGGACCCGCAGGGCGCCGGGTCGGATGCGGCAGTCGACCGGTGCGGGCAGCACCAGGGCCTCGCCGTCCACGCCGGCCTCGACATCCCCTTTGTCGCAGTCGACGACGACCTGCCGGGCGGTGACCGCGGTGAGCCCCTCGGCATTCCGTCCGCGCAGCAGTCCGGCAGCGTGGGCAGCGCTCTCCACCTTGACGCTGAGCACCCCGAGCACGCCCAGGTCCATCCGCTCCCGATAGCCGAGGCCCGCCACGTCGTCCATGCGGTAGGGGTTGTTGCTGACCAGGACGGCTTGGGGCGTGTCGATGACGATGTCGGGGCCGCCGGTGCCCGCGACGCGCGCGGTGAGCCGCGGCCCACGCTCGTGGGTGAGCAGTTCGGGCAGCAGATCCAGAGTCGTGCGCACCTTGTCGTCCCGGTACGCGGGGCTCTGCACGACCGCGGCGTACGCCCCGAAGGACGCGTTGTTCACGAAGGGGTGCTCGCCCGCGAAGCCGAGGTCGACCCGGAGCTCGACCCCGTCGCGGAGCGCGTCCAGACATGCCGAGGGGTCGCCGCGATCGAGCCCGAGGTCCATGGCGAAGTGGTTGCGGGTCCCGGCGCAGATCACCAGGAACGGCACGTCGTGCTCCGCGGCGACGGCCGCGACCCGCGCCTGCGTCCCGTCCCCGCCGGCGACTCCGAGCAGATCGGCGCCTTCCGCGAGGGCGGCACGGGCCAGCGCCACGACGTCTTCGGGTCCGTCCGTCCGGCCGGTGCCGAGCAGATGCACGCGGGCTCCGAGTTCCTCGGCCTTCGCCTTCAGCCCGAACCGCTCGACCTTCCCGCCCCCGGAACACGGGTTCATGATCAGATACGGCTGTGCCGGAGGCGGCGTCTCGTACTCGACGACCCGTACGACGTGCGACCGCGTGCCGCTGAGCGCGACCTTCCCGGTCCACACGGCAAGTCCCCACAGGGCCAGCAACAGGACCGGCAGCCACAGCAGCCGCGCCACGGCGAAGAGCACGATCGCGGCGGCGGGCGCGGCGAGCGCAAGCACTCCCGCGGCGGCCCGGAGCCAACCCCGCCGGGTGAGCGTCCACCACAGCGCCGCCAGGCTCACGGCGATCGACAGTCCCCCGACCAGCACGAGTACCACCCCGGCCGAGGACGCGGTGCCGAGCGGTGCGATCACGGCCAGCCCGGCGAACGTCAACGACGCCCGCGCCGCCCACCGTTGCCGCGCGTGCGCCCGCTCGTCCAGCCCCGAGCCCGTACGCGGACCGCTTCCAGGATCCGCGCCCTTGTCCTTCAAGCCCTGCTCCGCCTTTCCAGTGAGCTCAGGAGCCGGCGTCCTCGTCGCCCTCGTGCCGTGCCGCGCGCCCGAAGTCCTCCCAGGCCTGCCGCTGGATCTCCGCGCTGTCCGCGAGCAGATCCTCCAGGGGCGCTGCCTTCCCGGTCGGCGGAGCGAGTGCCTGCGTGAGCATGTCGTAGAGGTACGCGCAGGCGTCGGCCTCGGTGGCGAATCGCCGTACGACACTGTCCTGGGAGCGTTCGCTCAGGCCGACGCACCAACTGTCCGCCGTACGACGCAGAAAGTAATGGGCATCGGGTCGGGCGGGTACGGCGGGGACACCGGCGATCTCGTAGAACGCCTCGGGAACGCCCGCCTCGCGGAGTCTTTCGACGAGTGCTGCTCTGTCCATCAGGTCGGTCGGTCCTGTCCGTGGTCGCCCGGGTGGTCTCCGGCGCTGCTGCCCGAGACCACCCAGCGTCTGCCGCAGTCAGGTTACCGGCAGCTCTTCCAGGTCCTTCGACATGACGAGCTGGGGGATCGGCTTGTCCGTGAGGTACTGGAGCCCCAGGCCGGGCTGGCCGAACCAGGGCCTGATCGGGCCCGCGTGGACGGTGAACGACTTGAGGACCCGGTAGAGGTGATAGCTGTACGGGTGGGCGGGGTCGAAGGTGTCGAGGTTGCTCGGCGGAATCGCGCGCTTGGCGTACGGCGTGCCCGCGGGCGCGAGGAAGCGGCCGAAGCCGCTGCCGAAGAGGTCGAGCAACTGCCCTGCGCGGAGCGTCAGATCACGCTCGACCGGCTTGCCGTTCTGGAGGACGAAGCCGTTGTTGTCGGGGTACCACCAGCCGGACTTCTCCGTCTGCGGATCCGTCTGCCAGTAGCAGCCGAGGAACCAGTAGGCGTCCGTCCCGTCCGTGCGGTGATAGCCCTTCAGCATCTGGCCGAGGGCGCCCGTGCGGGGAAGGTCCGCCGGTCCCAGCCGCCAGTCGTCCATGAAGTACTTCTGGAGCGCCGGTGGCGCGGAGTTGTTCCCGCGGCCGCGGTGCTCGGTCGGGCAGTGAGCGATGCCGACCGCACCCTGCTGGGCGGCTTGAGCCGTGGCCGGTGCGATGCCGACCATCAGGAGCAGCCATGCGAGGGTGCTCCCCATGAGAGCGCGCAGTACGCGCATCCGTTATCCCTTCTCCTGCTGGCGCCGACCGGCGCCCGCGCTTCGATGCAGGGCCCAGTTCAGGGGCGGCATATGCGGGAGGACCGAAGAAAACGCAGCCTGTCACCCGAACCGGTGGGCACAATTCATCGAATGGCCGAAGGGCCGGACACCGCGCAGCCGGGCGGTGCTTGAGGAAGACAAGGGGAGGCCACGCATGGAGGTCCGATCGGTCGTCGGACGAGGTGTCCGCGTGGGCGCGCGGCTCGGGGCATGGCCCGCGGGGATCCTCGCCGGCGGGTGCCTGGTCGTCGCCTTCGTCTTCCTGGTCGGGGGCCGATGGGGGACCGTGCGCACGCTCGTCAATTGGGGTGTCGTAGCCGCGCTTGCGAGCATGGCGGCAGGCGTGGTGCTGGGCGCCGGCGCAGCGCTCATGTTGGCGGTCGCACCCCAGCGGCTGCTCGTGCGTCCCGTGCTCAGGGGCACGCTCGCGGGGCTCACCGCCGGTCTGCCGCTCGCGGCACTTTCGGTCGCCTTCCTGTCAGGGGACGGCTACTCCCTTGCGAGCTACCCCCCTTCGATTCATGTCCTTACGTGGACCGTGCCGCTGGTGATCGCTCTGGTGGTGGCCGCGCACAGCGGCGAGATTGCCGGGGCCAGGGCCGCCGGGGGTGGGGTGCGGGCCGAAGTCGTGCGCGGGGTCGTCACTGGGCCACCTGCCCGGCCTTGGCCTGGACGTAGGAGACGTAGCGGATGGTGAACACCATCGGGACGGCGAAGCCCGCGATCTGGATGACCGTCGCGGTGGTGGAGTGGGCATCTCCGGCATGTGCCACCAGGGCGAGGACGACGGCGGTCAGGACGAAGGCCGCGGTCCATACGGCGGTGATGACGACGTTGGTGCGGATGAACGGCTTGAGCTTCCAGACCTCGGGCGGGGTGGTGCGCTTGGCGATGCCCAGGGTGAACGGCCTGCCGATGGCCAGCGAGACGCCCGCGATCACCGCGAGGGTGCCCGAGGAGAGAGCCGCGGAGTAGTCGTGCACACCGGAGTGGGGATCGGCGAAGGCGACGACGGCCAGTACGGCGAAGAAGACCGCCGAGCCCAACTCGATGATCAGCGCGTCGAATCCGCTGCCTGCCCTGACCTGCTGGGCGACGAGCGCCACGGCGACCACCAGTGCGGCCAGTGCTGCCCACTGCCAGTCCCCCGAGGGGAGTGCGGCGAAGACGATCCACGGCAGGAACGTACGCAGGTAGGACATGGTCTCTCCGTTTCGGGGCTTCTCATTTGACATGTCAAAAGTAGAATGTCCAGCATCGACATGTCAACACTGGAATATGAGAGGTACAGTGGAGGCATGAGCCTCAGACACGCACTGCTCGGTCTCCTCTCGGAGCGCCCCGCCAGCGGTTACGACCTGCTGAAACGGTTCGAGACCTCGCTGGCCAACGTCTGGCCGGCCACACAGAGCCAGATCTACACGGAGCTGACCAAGCTGGCCGACACCGGACTGATCACGGTGGCGGCCGAGGGGCCGCGCGGCCGCAAGGAGTACGCCCTCACCGAGGGCGGCCTGGCCGAACTGCGGCACTGGCTGACCGAGACGAAGCCGCAGCGCAACACCCGTAGTGATCTGCTGCTGCGGGTCTTCTTCCTCGGAGTGCTCAAGCCGGAGCAGGCGCGCGCGTACCTGACCGGGCTCACCGAGTTGTCCGAGCAGAGTTACGCGGAGCTCGACCAGCTGGCGCGGGACATCGACTGGGACGACGACAACCTCTCCGTCTACGGCCGGATCGCCCTGGAATACGGCCTGCGCTTCAACGCCATGCGTCGGGAGTGGGCCCGGTGGGCCGCCGACCAGATCCCGTAGGGAGTAGACTATGACGGTCGTTATATCCGGCGGAGTGCGAGGAGAATCCGCAGGTGAACCAGACCAGTCCGCAGACGCGTGAACGGATCGTGGCCGGCGCGGCCGACATGATCAGTCGACGTGGCCTGAATGCGACCAGCATCCGAGAGATGGCCAAGCATGCCAAGGCTCCGCTCGGCTCGACCTACCACTACTTCCCGGACGGCAAGCAGCAACTCGCCACGGAAGCCGTCCGCTACGCCGGTGAGACCGTCGCGCGGATTCTGCGCAAGGAACTGCGGGCGGGCCCGGCCGCCGGCCTGCGGGCCTTCCTCGACCTGTGGCGCAAGGTCGTCGTCGACACCGAGTTCCGTGCCGGATGCCCTGTCCTGGCGGTCTCCATCGAGGAGCCGCCGACCGACGAGGTCCCCGCGGCCGTGGCGGCGGCCGCCGAGATCTTCGACGAGTGGGAGGGCCTGCTCGCAGGGTCCCTGCGCGAGCACGGCGCCGACCCCGACCAGGCCGCGCAGCTCGCCACCCTCGTTGTGGCGGCCGTTGAGGGGACGGTCGCCATGTGCCGCGCCAAGCGCAGCACCCAGCCGCTCGACCACACCGCCGAGCAACTGCAGAAGCTGGTTCTCGCAGCGATCAAGGACTGAGTCGCTGCGCCAGGGGGGGCGTTTGGATCATCCCGGCGTCGCGAGCCCTGGCACGTACTCCCCCAAGCTCTTCGGGCAGGGGCCCCCAGCCGCGTTGTCGTCACTCGCCGACTCCCCCAAGTTCTCGGCTTCGCTCGACCAGGGGCACCCCCATGACCCCGCTCGGGGTCGGCCAGACCGCACCGTTGGTCACGGCCGGCCTGATCCAAACGACACCCCCTGGCCGCGGACGCCTCCGTCGCCGACCGTCGCGCGGACCGCCTTGACCTTCTCCTCGGTGAACACGCCGCTGTCCAGGAGCGACAGAATGGACAGCACGCCGCCGCGGGAGCCCCAGCTGCCCTCCTGGGTGACTCGGAAGTTGACCCACCAGGTCGGTGGCGGCTCCTCAAGGCCGCAGGCCCGCGCCATCGCGGCCAGGACGCGCTCGATGACCTCGGCGCGGACTTCCTGACGCCAGTCCCCGTCCAAGTGCACCTGGAACCCGCCCCGCGCGGCCGGGGCGAACTGGCCGACCTCCGGTACCAGAACGGCATCCGTCAGTGTCTCGGCCGGCGTGCGCCGCTGTTCGAGGTCCAGGCGTCCCTCACGGGCAACCACGGTGATCACGGTCACGGCAACCTCCTATGGCAGTCGTTATAGGGGCAGCGTGCACCGGATTATGACGAGTGTTATAAGGGTCTTCGGTGCTGTAAGGAGTCCTGGGCACTGTCATGGGGGAGAACCGGATGACATGCTTCCCGCGCACTTCGACTTCGACCCGGACCAGTCCTGGACAGGAGCACCCGTGAGCTACGACGTCACCGGCGTCCGCGCCCAGTTCCCCGCCCTCGCCGCCGGCATCGCCCACTTCGACGGCCCCGGAGGCACACAGACCCCGCAGCCGGTCATCCGGGCCATCTCCGACGCCCTCGCCCATCCCTTGTCCAACCGCGGCCACGAGATGGTGGGGGAGGCCAACGCCGAGGCGATCGTCGTCGAGAGCCGTCGTGCGATGGCGGACCTGCTGGCCGCCGACCCCGCAGGGATCGTCTTCGGCCGCAGCGCCACGCAGCTCACCTACGATTTCTCCCGCACCCTCGCCAAGAGCTGGGCCGCCGGCGACGAGGTGGTCGTCACCCGGCTCGACCACGACTCCAACATCCGGCCCTGGATCCAGGCCGCGCAGCAGACCGGTGCCATCGTCCGGTGGGCCGAGTTCGACCCCGCGACGGGCGAACTGACCGCCGACGACATCCGCGCCGTGCTCTGCGAGCGCACCCGGCTGGTCGCCGTCACCGCCGCGTCCAACCTGATCGGCACCCGGCCCCCGATCGCCGAGATCTCCCGTTCGGTGCACGAGGCCGGCGCGCTGCTGTACGTCGACGGCGTCCACCACGCCGCCCACTCCCTGGTCGACATCGACCGGCTCGGCGCGGACTTCTACACCTGCTCGCCGTACAAGTTCCTCGGCCCCCATCACGGCGTCCTCGCCGCCCGTCCCGAGCTGCTGGAATCCCTCCACCCGGACAAGCTGCTCCCGTCGACCGACACGGTTCCGGAGCGCTTCGAACTCGGCACCCTGCCCTATGAGTTCCTCGCCGGTACGCGCGCGGCGGTCGACTTTCTCGCTGGCCTCGACAGCACGGCGACGGGCACGCGCCGGGAGCGACTGGCCGCCGCGGCCGCGGCCCTCGAAGGACATGAGGACGCGCTGCGGACGCGGATCGACAAGGGCATGTCGGGACTGGAGGGGATCACGATCCACTCCCGCGCGGCCGACCGCACCCCGACCCTGCTCCTCACCTTCGAGGGCCGCGACGCGACGGACGCCTACCGCTTCCTGGCGGCCCGCGGCGTGCACGCACCCGCCGGCTCCTTCTACGCGCTCGAAGCCTCCCGGCACCTCGGCCTGGGCGACACCGGCGGTCTGCGGGTGGGTCTCGCGCCGTACAACGACGCGGCGGACGTCGACCGGCTCCTGGAAGGTCTCGCCGACTTCCTGCGGTCCTGAGGTACGTCAGGCCGCCCCGAGCCGGCCCCCCAGGCCCACGTTCCAGCGTCCCGCGCGACCGCTGAACTCGGTTGCGGTCAGGGGCGGTACGTCGAGACGCCAGAAGGCGGACTCCGGCGCTCCGAGCACACGCAGGGTCGCGGCACGGACGATCTCCGGCTCCACCACCGCCACGGTACGGCCGGAGAACTGTGCGGCCCCGTCCAGCCAGTGCGCAACGCGCAGGCACAGCTCGTGCACCGACTCCCCGCCGTGCGGCGCCGCCTGAGGATCCGTCAGCCAGCGAGCCATTCCGTCCGGCTCGACGGTGCTGACTTCGTCCAGGGTGCGGCCTCGCCAGCGGCCCATGTCCAAGCCGTTCAGCGAAGGCGAGTCGGTGGCGTCGAGGCCGAGCGCCGAAGCCGTCTCCCGACAGCGGACGGTGGGGGAGGCGAGGGTGCGGTCGGCGGCCGGGAGCGCATCGGCGGCCGAGCGGGCACGGGCCGTGCCGGCCGAGTCGAGCGGGGACCCGTCGTCGAAACGGGCCTGACGGAGGGCCGCGTTCATCGCCGGCGAGATCAACAACACCCGACTGGTCATCCATTGACTCCATTGCTCAAGCACCGCTGCTCAGGTGTGCGTCCGGGGCCGACCTGTGCGCCCTTGGTCGTACCCCCCTGTACGGCGATCGGGCCGTCGCCGGTGCGCCGGCCACGACCGTCACTTCCAGGCCGTCTCCACGCAGGGCCGGGTCTCCGGCAAGTGCTTCTTCGCCCACTCTCCGAGCTCCTTGAGCGCGGGCTCCAGCGCGGCCCCGGACTCGGTCAGCCGGTAGGAGACCCGCAGCGGCGGTCCTTCGTCGACCTCGCGCACCACGAGTCCGGCGGCGCCCAGCTCGGCCAGCCGGTCGGAGAGCATGCGCTCGCTGATGCCGGGGACGGCCCGGCGCAGATCGGCGAAATGTGCCGGTTGTTCCACCAGTACGGCCACGATCGGGCCGCTCCAGCGCTTACCGAGCAGCTGGAAGACGCGAGTGATGCCGTCGTCCACTCGCTTGCATGCCGCCACGTCGTGGTTCTGATCCGCCGCCATGGGATCAGGGTATCGCCCTGCCATGAGGGGGTGAAAAAAAGTAAGTACCTGTGTTAGATATAGCTGAGTACGAAAACTCAGCCCGTGGGCCTCGCCTCGGGCTCGCTCTTCTGGAGACACGCATGGCCACCTTGCTGCACATCGACTCGTCCGTCTTCCCGAGCGGGGGCTCCGCCTCCCGTGCCGTCGCGGAGGCCTTCCGCAAGACCTGGCAGGAGCAGCACCCCGACGGCACGGTGATCTACCGCGACCTGGCCTCGAACCCGGTCCCGCACATCACCGCCGATGCCCACACCGCCGGATTCGCCGATCCCGCGGCGCACACCCCGGAGCAGGCGGCGGCCTTCGCCGAGCGCGTGAAGCTGATCGAGGAGCTGGAGCAGGCGGACGCGGTGCTGATCGGCGCGCCGATGTACAACTTCACGATCCCGTCGACCCTCAAGGCATGGCTGGACAACGTGATCCTGATCGGCCGTACCGCCGGTGAGGCCCACTCCGCCAAGGGCACCCCCGTCACCGTCGTGGCCAGCCGCGGCGGCTCCTACGCGCCGGGCACCCCGCGCGAGCCCTTCGAGTACGTCCAGAACTACCTGACGGCGATCCTCGCCGACACCCTCGCCCTGGACCTGGACTTCATCGTCCCCGAACTCACCCTGGCCCCCCACAACCCGGCCATGGCCGAACTCGTGCCGCTCTTCGAGTCCTCCCGCGAACGCGCCCTGCAGGACGCGGCGGCCAAGGCGAAGGCTCTTGCCGAGCGTCTTGCCGCGTAACAGCGGCTGACTCGGCGACTGCTCAGCCGCCGGTTGCTCGAACGGGGAGCGGGCGAGCACGAGGAACGCTCCGCTCGTCGCGTGCGTCCGCTCCCCGTTCGGCCGCTGTCTACTTACGCCTTACGCCGACGAGCGCTCATGAGTACCCGCAGCGCAGCCACCGGCGACGGGCTCGCCGAGCCGTGCAGCAAGCGTGGCCCCCGCGCGAGTACCGCTTTCGCGGTCAGCAGTTCCATGTCGACCAGGGCGGTCAACAGCACCCGGCCGGGGGCCGTGGTCAGGGCGGGCAGCTCCCGAGCGGCCGCCAACGAGGCTCGGGCTGCGGCGACTTGGTGGCTCACCAACTCGGCGAGGCCCGCCGGCACCCGGCCCGCGGCCAGGTCTTCGAGGGTGACGGCGTGGCGTGCCAGCGCCTCGTCGGAGATGCCGATCCGGCCCTCACGCAGGTCCTCGGCCAGGTCGTTGACGAAGTCCAGCCGTTGACTTCCGTCGATGAGCGTCCGACACGCTGCCCGGAACGGGGCAGTGTCCGTGTCCGGCCCCAGCAGCACGCCGACCAGCATGAAGGCCGGCAGCGAATAGGCATCCAGGTAGGCCTGGTAGTCGGCCTCCGAGGCGAAGCGGTCGCACTCCAACTCCGCGGTGGCGGTGCACAGATACGACTCCACCGCCTCGCGCAGCCGCGGATGGGCGGCCGCGGAGTGCACGAGCGTGCGGACCAGAGGATCGTCACTCACCCCGGAGTCCAGCCCCTTGCGAACCTGCTGTTCCCACGCTGCCCAGGCCGCGAACCGCAGTGCCTCGGGACCGGAGTCCAGCAGGTTGTCACCGTGATCCATCACGGCCGTCGCCGCGACCACGTGCGGCAGCAACGACCGCGGCAACAGCAGCCGGGCCGCCAGGTAGGCGGTACGGCGGGCGTGCGCCACGAGCGCGCGTTGAGCGTCGTAGTCGCTGCGCAACTGCGGGTCCCGTATCCCCGCCGCATCAAGACTCTGGTTCCACGCGCTCATGGGGATGATCGTAGGCCTACTTCCGGAGGGCCCATGTCCGGTACAGGTGCTGCCACTCGTCGAGGGCGACCGGGCGCTCGTCGGGCGCGTCGGATTCCCACATGATCCAGCACCCGGCGTGCTCAAGTGCGGTGCGTACGACGGCCAGGAGCGGCACCAACCGCTCGGCGCTCGCCATTCCCCAGGGTCCGCCGTGGTGAAGGAGCCGCCACACGTCGTACTCGGTGCCCTCCATCCAGCCAGCGCAATACGCTGCCTCGGAGACCTCCGACATCGCCTCGGCGAGGGCGCGCTGCTGCGGGGTTAGGTCGGTCATGCGGCCCAGTATCGGCTCTCGGTGGGCGGCGTGGACCCGGAGTTGACGGTGTCGACGTGGACAGTGGCACCCGGCCGCCCGCTTCCCTCCGCGCGGCCGGGTGCGTGGGATGGTCTGCGGTCGGGGCCGTCAGCCGCGCGGGCGCTCGAAGGTCAGGAGGAGGCCCTCGACGGCTCCGGGGCCTATGCGGCCCTTGACGTCGGCGGAGGTGATGGCCTTGAGGGCCCAGCCGTCCTCCGCGTGCTTGTTGAGGACCTTCTCCAGCTTGTCGCTGTCCAGGGCGTCGCCGATCAGCGACTCCCGGAAGGTGACGACCTTGTACTCGTATGTGTAGGGGCTGCTCATGGTGCGGAGTCCTCCTGCGGGTCGGCCCGGTCGGGCCGGGGTGCGATGGCCGGGGTCAGCCAATCATCCCCGGGGGCCGATGGGTACCTCGGGGCGGCTGTCGTGTCACCCGGGCCGCCTGGGTATCAAGGACGCAGCGTGATCCGCGGCGAGGGCGGATGCGCACGACGACGGACCTCATGGTGGCGTGATGTGCTGGAGTGCGACGGCCGATCTCGTGGCCGGCACCGGTGTGGCGGCCATAGGGGTGGCCTGTGTGGCACGCGTACGCAGGCGCCGGGATCTTCCGCTCGCGGCCCTGCCGTTGCTGCTCGGGGCCCATCAGATCGTCGAGTCGATGGTCTGGGAAGCGGGCGGTGGCAGCGGACCCGCCACCGTCGTCTGGACCGTCATCGCGCTGCCGCTGCCGGCCGTCTGGGTCCCGGTGGCCGTGGTGTGTGCCGCCCCGCCGGGGGCCCGGCGTCGGCTGACGCTCCCCCTCGCGGCCGGAGTGCTGACGGGCGTGGTGCTCGCGTACGCCGTTGCCACCGGCCCGGTGACGGCCGAGATCCGCGGCCGCACGGTCGGCTACGCGGTCGACCTCTCCCATCCGCAACTGCTCGTCGCGGGCTACCTGCTGGCCACCGTCGGCCCGTTGCTCCTGTCCGGTGACCGGCGGGTGGTGGTGCTGGGGATCGTGGTCGCCGTCGGCGCGCTTGTCTGCTGGACCCTGTGGCGCCTGGAGTTCGTCTCGACCTGGTGTGCCCTCGCGGCGGTGTGTTCGGTGGTCCTGCTCGGTTGGGCGGGTGCGCGCCCGATCACCTCGGAGGTGCGTACCTGAAGCGGCTGGTTGACCGCGCAGGTGGGCGCGTCAGCCCGCCGTCGGCCCTCGCGGCGCGCGAGCCGGTAGCGTGCCGCGGATGAAGGCAGGCACCGAAGTGACCCGGCTGGTCGTGCTGCGCGGCAACAGTGCCTCGGGCAAGTCGTCCGTCGCGGCCGGATTGCGTGACAGATTCGGCCGCGGTCTGGCGATCGTGGGTCAGGACAACCTACGCCGCGTCGTGCTGCGGGAACACGATCGGCCGGGTGGCGCGAACATCGGTCTGATCGACACCGTTGCGCGCTACGCCCTGGACGCCGGTTATCACGTGGTCCTGGAAGGCATCCTGTACGCCGATCACTATGGCGACATGCCGGCCCGGCTGAGGGCGGACCACCGCGGACCCACCCACGGCTACTACCTGGACGTGCCGCTCACCGAAACCCTGACCCGGCACGTCGGCAAGCCGATCGCCGACGAGGTCGGAGAAGCGGACCTGCGCGCGTGGTACCGGCCGCTCGATCTGCTGCCCGGGGGCGTCGAGTCCGTCATCGGTGCCGACAGCACGCTCACCGAGACCGTCGGCCGCATCATGCGGGACACGGGCCTGGCCGGCCTTTCTGTCGTCGAGCGGCACGGTCTGTGACCGTGCAGGAGCGGGCCGGAGTCGGTCGTCCCGCGTACAGCTCCTCACCTCCCACTCGGAACCCGGGAATGCGGCGACGAGAGCGGCTGTTACATCGGTAGCTGACATGCCCGGGTCAAGATCGGGATGTGAGTGAAGGAGGAACTCATGGCACGCACCAACACGCGCCCCGTGGTCAGGCTGAAGTCGACGGCGGGGACCGGAGTCACCTATGTGACGCGCAAGAGCCGTCTCAACAACCCCGACCGGCTCGAACTGCGGAAGTTCGACCGAGTGGCGGGGGCACACGTCCTGTTCCGCGAGGAGCGCTGAACCCGGCCGCTGCCGCGGACGCAGTCGCCACGCACGCACGAGGAGGAAAACCCATGAGGCCTGGCATTCACCCCGAGTCCCGCCCGGTCGTCTTCCGCGACCGCGCCGCCGACGTCACGTTCCTGACCCGCTCCACGGCGGACTCGACCCGGACGATCGAGTGGGAGGACGGCAACACCTACCCGCTGATCGACGTCGAGATCTCGTCGGCCAGCCACCCGTTCCACACCGGAAACACCCGCGTCGTGGACACCGCAGGCCGGGTGGAGCGGTTCGAGCGGCGATACGGCCGTACCGCCTCGGCCGGGCGCTGAGCGCCGACCGCGGTCCGGCTCCCGAAGGAGCCCAAAGGAGTTCGAAGGAGCCCGAAGGAGAGGAGCAGGCAGCCATGAAGGTGCGCAAGTCTCTGCGCTCGCTGAAGTCCAAGCCCGGCGCGCAGGTGGTACGTCGCCGGGGCGTGACCTTCGTCGTGAACAAGAAGAATCCGCGCTTCAAGGCGCGCCAAGGCTGACGCAAGGCGCGTCAGGACCGACGGGCCGGGGCTGAGCGGCCCCCGACCCGTCCCCTCCGATGGCCTCGGACCGCGAGAGCGGTCCGAGGCCATCGGCATGCCCGGGCCCCGCCTCACGTGACGCGGATCACGCTCGCCGAGTGCAGCGCCGTGGGCAGGCCAGTGCCTTTTCCCTGATGTAGACAGCCGGCAAGAACGGGGACCGCAGGGATGGAGCAGACAAGGGCCGGTGAGTACGACGAGTTCGTGGCGGCCCGTTGGTCGGGGTTGTTCCATCTGGCCCGTCTGCTCACCGGAGGTGATCGGCATCGGGCCGAGGATCTGTTGCAGGAGTCATTGGTCAAGCTGTGGTTCGTCTGGCCGAAGATCGCCGACGAGGCGCCGGAGGCGTACGTACGCAAGGTGCTGGCCCGCGCCGCCGGACGCTCGGCCCGGCGTCGGTGGTGGGGCGAGCGCCCCGTGGAGGAACTGCCCGAGGTGGCCGCGACGGGCGACATGTCGGCGACCGTGGCCGAGCGTTCGCGACTGGAGGCGGCACTCGCCCAGCTGAGTCCGCGGCAGCGGGCGGCCGTGGTCCTGCGCTATTACCAGGACCTGCCCGACCGGCAGGTCGCCGAGGTGCTGGGGTGCCCCGTGGGCACCGCGCGGTCCCATGCCTCGCGTGGAGTGGCCCGGCTGCGTCAGCTCCTGGCCGACGTCATCGAGCCGGTGAGGTGAGGAAGGAGCCATGGACCACTTCGAGCGACAGTTGGCGCAACTGATGCACAGCGCCCAGGAGCACACCCCCTTCGAGCCCGAGCAGCGGGAGCGGCTGCGGGCCGGTGTCCGGTCCCGCAGGCGTGTCCGCGCCGTACAGAGGGCCGCCGGTTCCGCCCTGGCGGTCGCGGGACTCGGCATCGTCATCCTCCTGTGGCCCCACACCCCGGTCAGGAACGAACCCAGCGGTCCCCACCCGCGACCCGCGACCAGTCCCTCGGACCCCGCCACCACGTCACCCACGCCGGACGCCACCGAGAGCGAGACCCCCTCCTCGTCCGCGACCACGATCCCTCCGTACACCGGTGGCCCGCCGACGACCTCCGCGCCGCCTGCCACGGACGGGAGTTCGGACCCGAGCAACCCACCCGCGACCGAGTCGGCGGACACGGCCACCTCGGGGAGCACTGTCACCACGCCCCCGCCCTCGGCGTCCTCGACGGCACGGGTCGACACGTCCAGCGAACCTTCGTCGGTGGTCAGTCCGAGCGGTTAGCACGCGCGGCACTCGCCCCGGAGCCCGCTCTTCCCCACCTCACCTCCTTATCCGACTCAGCCCCCCGGTGTGCCTTCGGCATGCCCTGCGAACGATCACAAACAAGGAACAACGTGACGAATCCAAGGTCGGCCTCAGCGCTGGACATCGCCCCTCTGCCACCACGGTCACCACTGCCGACGCAGCATGGCGAGCCCGTGCTGGACGTGGCGGTGCCGGTGTTCAACGAGGAGACGGACCTTGAGCCGAACGTGAGGCGGCTCCACGCGCATCTGTGGGAGACGTTCCCCTACCCGTTCCGGATCACCGTCGCCGACAACGCCAGCACCGACGCAACCCCGCGGATCGCCGCGCGCCTCGCCGAGGAACTGCCCGAAGTGGAGTGGATACGACTGCCCGAGAAGGGGCGCGGCCGGGCGCTGCACGCGGCCTGGTCTGCATCGCGGGCCCCTGTCGTCGCCTATGTCGACGTGGATCTGTCCACCGGTCTTGCGGCGCTGCTGCCCCTCGTCGCCCCGCTGATCTCGGGCCACTCCGACCTCGCCATCGGCACACGTCTGGCCCCCGGCTCACGGGTGGTCCGCGGACCCAAGCGGGAGGTCGTCTCGCGCGGCTACAACGCCCTGTTGCGCTGCACGCTCGCCGTGGGGTTCTCGGACGCCCAGTGCGGATTCAAGGCGATACGGCGCGACGTCGCGGAGCGGCTGTTGCCGCTCGTGCGCGACTCCGGCTGGTTCTTCGACACCGAGCTGCTGGTGATCGCCGAGCGGGCCGGGCTGCGTATCCATGAAGTGCCGGTCGACTGGATCGACGACCCGGACAGCCGGGTCGACATCCGCGCCACCGTGCTCGCCGATCTGCGTGGCATCGCCAGGGTCGCCAGGGCATTGGCCCGTGGCACGCTCCCCTGGGCCGCGCTGACGCGGAGCAGAGCCGGTGAGTCACCCGGCGGGCAGGCCAGGCAACTGGCGTGGTTCGCGGTCATAGGAGCGGTGAGCACGCTCGCGCATCTGCTGCTGTTCACGGCGCTACGCCCGGCCGCCGGGCAGCAGGCCGCCAACGCCCCTTGCCCTACTGGCCTGTTCGATCGTCAACACGGCCGCCAACCGGCGACTCACCTTCCGGCTGCGCGGGCGGGACGGCGGGCTGCGCCATCAGGCCAGAGGACTGGTGACCTTCGTCGTCGGCCTGACGCTGACCGCGGGCTCGCTCGCCGCCCTGCACCTCGCGGCGCCCACGGCCGGCCACGGCGCCGAACTCGCCGTACTGGCCGCCGCCCATCTCGCCGCGGCGCTGCTGCGGTTCCTGCTCATGCGGGCCTGGGTGTTCCGCGCCCGACCCCGCCGACACCTGACAGGACCCGCCGCTTCATGAACTCCCGCACCGACCCGATGCCGAACTTCACGTCAGCCGCTCTGCCTGGCCATGAGCCCCCGTCGTTCCCGGCTCCAGGCCCAAGCCACCGCATACGCGAAACGGCCCGTCACTACGCCCCCGCCCTGGCCCTGTACGGCGCCCTGAAGCTCCTCGGCTTCTGCACCTTCATGTACCTGCTGCACTCCGCAGGGGACTACCGTACGAAGCACCCGCGCTTCGGCGGCGGAGCGCATGCGTGGGACGTCCTGGGCACCTGGGACGGCTGGTGGTACCAGCAGATCGCGTTGCACGGATACCACCCGGAGCTGGTGCCGGTCCCCGGTGCCACCGGACTGATCACCCTTGAGGGCAATTCGGCGGCGTTCTTCCCGCTCTACCCCGCGTTGATGCGGCTCACCTCCGAGATCACCGGACTCGGCCCGTACGGCGCAGGCCTGGTGGTCTCCGTCGTCGCCTCGTTCGTCGCGGCCATGGGGATCTTCGCGGTCGCCGAGTTGCTCGGTGGCTCGCGAGCCGGGCTGGCCGCGGCCGGCCTGTGGGCCGTATGGCCCGGTTCCGGCGTGGAGTGGGCGGTCTACTCCGACTCCCTCTACGTGGCTCTCGCCGCCTGGGCCTGCTACGCCGTACTCACCCGCCGTTGGCTCACCGCAGGTCTTCTCACCTGCGCGGCGGGACTCAACCGCCCGACGGCCGCCGCCCTGATCGCGGCGCTCGCCGTCGCCGCGGTCAGCGCACTGCGCCACCGTCGGGACGGCGTCCTGCGCCCGCTGGCCGCGATGGCCCTGGCACCGCTCGGCCTGCTGGGATATCTGGCCTGGGTCGGCCACCGAATGGGCGACTACGGCGGCTACTTCAAGCTCCAGGCCGGTGCCTGGGCGCATGAGTTCGACTACGGCCGGCAGACCCTGGATGTGCTGACATCCGTCCCGGTGGGTCACTTCGACTATCTCTTCGCGTTCCCCTTCGAGGATGTCATCGGCGTCGGAACGGTACTGCTGGCCGCCGCGCTCATCCCCCTGCTCATCCGGCTGCGGCCCCCGGTGGTGCTGGTCGTCCACACCGTCCTCACCATCGCCCTGGTTCTGAGCAGCCAGCAGATCTTCGGCAACGTCTCGCGCTATCTGCTCCCGGCCTTCCCGCTGTTCATCCCCCTCGCCATGGCCCTGCGCCGTCTCAGCCTGCCGCTCCAGTGCACGCTGCTCGGCATCGCCGCTCTGGCCTCCGGCTCCTACGCGGGCTATGCCCTCTTCGAGCTCGGCGTGCCGTAGTCAGCCGGCGGTCCAGCCCATCAGGCAGCGGGCGATGCCCCCGGGGCCGGTATCGGCCTTGCTGCCGTTGAGCGTGATGGCGATGGTCCGGTCCGAGTAGAGGACCGCCTGGTGTCCCAGGACCGTTTGCTTCTGCGCGCTCCCGCCCATGAGGTCGGCCATCTCGGTGACCGAGAGGTCGTCGTCGGAAGCCGAAAGCTTCACAGAGTAGGACGGTTCAGCGCCGTGCACAGCTGCGCCCCGGACACACGCTTCGACGACTGCTTCTTCGTAGGAGTGCTTGTGACATGAGTGCTTGAGCAGGCAGTCGGCTTGCTGTTCGCGCCCGATGCGCGCGCTGCGGAGCCTAATCGGTGATCGTCTTGTGGGGAAACAGAGTTATGACTGTGAAGATCAGGCTTGCGGCGAACCCAAGTCGGGCGCGCCCTGTGCCGGGGGCCGTGCCGTCGCCCCGGACGCCTCACGGACCACGACACACCGCACGAACAACGCATGACTGTGGCCGGATTAGCCGTCTGAGGGGTGTTCGAAGCCGGTGATACTCAGGGCTGGGCAATCCGCCCGATTTCCTACGTCCGGAGGCCGCTGATGCCCCAGACCCGTGTTCACACCGCCGCCGTGCTCGACGCCTGGCTGTCGGGTGCCGAGAGCGCGTACGGCCAGATCAACCCCGCCGGGCCGCTCTACGTCGGCGGCGCAGCCGCAGAGGCCGCGCTGACCGACCCGAGCGACTCCCTCTACGGCTTCTGTTCCAGCCCGAGCGGGTCGCGCGGCAGTTGGTGCTGCTGATCGCCTGGGGCGTCACCAGACCCTGGGGCGCCACCACGGAGTGAGGTCCGAAGACAGGAGCGTGGGGAACCGCGTGCCGAGCACGGCCGGTCGCGCGGTTCCCCACGTGGGTTCGGGGCGTCTGGCAGGGCGCGGACGCGCGGCGGAATGCGGAATGGGGGCGGTGGACGGGTGAGCGGATCGGCGCCGGAACAGATGGAACAGATGGAGCAGGCGGAGCAGGCGGAACAGGCAGACGAAGCGGGAGGGGGAAGAAAGAGCGACGAGACGGAGTGGTTCACCCAGCCCGTACGCGGCATCGCCCGTCCCTGGCGGGAGGACCTTGCCCGGCGGCTGACTGCCGTGGACGCGTTGGGCTCCGCGGAGCGGGACGTGGTGCTGGAGGCCGGCCACACCGCCCTGCTCAGGTCCCTGCACGCGAAGCTGTCCCGGCTGTTCCTGATCGAACTGCACGCACTGCGTATGGCGGCGGGCGCCGGGCCCGCCGACGGCGGCGCGACCGGGGCCGGCTCCGACACGGACACATGGGCCTCGTTCATCGAGCAGGCCTGCGAGGAGGGCTATCTCGACCGGCTGGCCGTCAGATACCCCACCCTCGGCTCGCGGATCGCGACCGTGGCACGGCTGTCGGTGGCGGCGACAGCGAGCTTCGCCGAACGGCTCGCCGTGGACCGCGAGTTGCTGCGGACATTGCTGGGTGCGCCCGCGGGGGAGTTGCGCGGGGTCGCGTTCGGGGCGGGCGACAGTCACCGCGGCGGGCTGACCGTCAGCCGGGTGGACTTCGTCGGCGGCAGCGTCATGTACAAACCCCGGCCGTCCGAGGCCGATGTGGCACTGGGCGCGCTGCTGGACGAACTGTTCGAGGGCTTCCCCGGTGCCCCGGCGCCGCACGAGCGCATCCGGGTGCCGCGCACACTGGCGCGCGAGGGCTACGGCTGGGCCGAGTTCGTCCGCCACCGCTACTGCGCGGACGACGCCGAACTCACCGCGTTCTACCGCAACATCGGTCACTGGCTGGCCGTCCTGCGCTTCACCGGCGGCACCGACATGCACGCCGAGAACATGATCGCCGCGGGCCCGGTGCCGGTGATCGTGGACGCCGAGACACTCTTCGACGCCCCCGCGCCCTTCCCGCCCAGCGGCCGGGGCGACGCCGTGGACGTGGCCGCAGCGGCCATCCGCCGTACGGTGCTGCGTACCGGACTGCTGCCCGTACGCGGCACCGGCTTCGCGCTCGGCGGGGTGGACATCTCCGGGGTCGGGGCGCTGCCCGGCCAGCAGCCGCTGATCCCGAATCCGGTGATCGCGGACGGCGGCACCGCCGCGGCCCGCTTCGAGGTGGACCTGGTGGCCATGCCCGGCGCGGGCAACCACCCCAGCCCCACACCGGTGCTGAGCGCGTACTGGGACCGGATCCTGGCGGGCTTCCGCGAGATGACGGCGTATCTGCACCGGCCCGGGAACGACCCGCATCTCCTGCTGCGCCGCTTCGAGGGCGCCCAGGCGCGACGCATCCTGCGGCCCACACAGGCGTACGTCGACATCGGCCGGATGCTGTGGCACCCCGCCTCCTTGCACGACGAGCCGACGGCCGTCGAGCGCGCCCGGGACATCCTGCTGCGCAACGCCGAGGTGCTGCCCGGCGCACCGACGGACCGCGCCGCCATCGACGGCGAGATCGCGGAACTGCTCGCCGGCGACGTACCGATGTTCACCTTCACCGTGGACGCGGCGGCCGTACGGACCACGGTCGAGGACTGGCGCACCGCCGACCTGGCGCTGGAGGAGTCGGTGATCCAGGACGCGCTGGTGGGCGCCTACCTCAATGAGCGTTCCCTGCCCGCGCGGGTGCAGGAGGCCGCCCGCGACCCGCACGCCCGCGACCGGGAGCGGCGCCGCCGTGAGTCGGCCGCGCAGATGGTACGGCGGCTGTGCGACGGTGCGGTGCGCGGCGAGGACGGTACGGTCACCTGGATCAGCCCCGTCTTCACCCCGGCCGGATGGTCCATCCGAGTACTCCCCGCCGACCTCTACACCGGGCAGGGCGGAGTTGCCCTGACCCTCGCCGAGTACGTGACCGAGGTGCGGGCAGGCAGGGCGGACGAGGTGCCGGGCGTCGCCGAGACGTACGAGGGGGCACTGCGGGTGCTGCTCAGCACCGAGGACAAGACGCCGACGCCGTCACCCGGGGCGTTCAGCGGTGCCGCCTCCCAGGTGTGGACGTGGCTCGCGCTGCACCGGGTGCTCGGTGAGGACCGGCTGCTGGAACGGGCCGCCGAAAGAGCGCTGCTGCTCGCCGAGGGGCGACTGGTCGAGGACGACATCGAGGTGGACCTCCTCAACGGGGCGGCCGGCGGAATCGTCCCCCTGCTCAACCTGGCCGCGGCGACCGGACAGGACCGCTGGCTCGGCGCCGCCGCGCACATCGGCCGCCGGCTGGCCGGGCTGGCCACGGTCGACGCGAACGGCGCCCGCTGGACGACCCGGCTCAACCCCGAGGGCATCGGCGGATTCGCCCACGGCGCCACCGGTATCGGCTGGGCGCTGGCCCGGCTCGCCCTGAGCGACGCGGGTTCCGCGGCGGACCGGCGTGGCTGGACCCACCTCGCCGAACGGGCCATCTACTACCAGGAGTCCCTCTACCGGCCCGAGCACGGCAACTGGCTCGACGTACGCGTCGGCGCCGAGGAGGACTTCTTCACCAGTTGGTGCCACGGCAGCGCGGGCGTCGGCATCGGCATGCTCGACCTCCACCGGCGCGCCGGCGATCCCGCCCACCTCGACATGGCCCGGCGCGCGGCACGCGCCTGCGCCGCCGAGGGTTTCGGCTGGAGCCATACTCTGTGCCATGGCGACCTCGGCCTGTGGGAGTTCCTGACGTCGATGGACTTCGGTGACCCGGCCGGCCTCGACGGCGAGCTCCTCACGGGCCTCGAACAACGGGGCCCGGTAGGCGGCTTGGCCCGCGAGGCGTTCTCGCCCAGCCTCATGTCCGGACTCTCAGGAGTCCTCCACACCCTGCTCCGCATGCACCCCGCGGCCACCCTGCCCAACCCCCTGCTCCTGGACTGATGCCTGGGCACCGGCAGGGGGGCGGACCCGAACCGACGTCGGCCCAGCACGCGGTGTCAGTGGTGGCTGCTTTCATGGCCCCATGAACACCGAGCAAGCGGATCCGGCCGAACTCAAGGCTCTTCGTGCCGCGTTCGACGTGGACGACGGCGAGTCGGCACTGGGCTGGGAGAAGGTCCATGCGTTCGAAGCACGGCACGGCATCGTGCTGCCCGAGCCGTACCGGAGTTTCGTCGCCGAAGTGACCGACGGCTCCTACGCCGGGCCGCCGGACCATGGCCTGCTGGGGCTGGGCGAGCTGCCCGACGACTGGGGCGGGGAGGCCGGGGAGCGCGACCTGAGCCGGCCGTTTCCGCTGGTGGAGGAGTGGCTGTGGGAGGACGCCGAGGACGAGCCGGACGACTCCGCCCTCGACGCCGTCTTCAACCACGGCTCCCTGGTGCTCGGCACCGACGGCTGCGGCATGTACTGGCACCTCGTCGTCACCGGCCCGCACCGCGGCCGGATATGGAACATCACGGACGTCGGCGCCGCCCCCTTCGGCGCCGAGTTCGGACACACCACCGCGGCCGGCGGGTTTGCCGGCTGGGTCGCCCACTGGGCGGAGGCCAAGCCGTGGTTCGACCAGGAGGCCGTGTCCTGATGAGCGACGAGAAGATCATCGACGTTGCCTACGGCGAGGGATGGGACGCCTCCCGCGCGGCCGTGCTCGGACCGATCGGCACCGCCGAGGCGGCCGGACGGGACGCGGCGGGGGAGCCCTACGCGGTGGTGCTCCGGCCGCGTGACGGTGCCGAAGTGATCGTCGCGCACCTGCACCACGCCCGCGACTACATAGGACTGTGGCTGTACGACACTCGGGGGCGCCGGTGCGTCGAGGTGGACCTGCGACGCCTGGCGCAGGACCGGCTCTTCCTGCTCTACCGCCGCGTCTGGGTCTACGAGAACGACGAGGCGCCGGAGTTCGCGCCGGACGCGGCGCGCGTGACCCTCCATCTCCGGCCCGACGGGAAGGGACGACAGATCGTCGAGCCCAAGGGCGACGGGGGCGGCTCGCGGCACACCATCGCCGATCTTCCTGAAGCGCAGCGGTGGTTCTCGCCTCCGGCCTTCGGGCAGTGGCTGCGCCTGCTTCCGGCGCTGTGCATCGAAGGCGCCGCCGACCACGAACTGCGGGAGAGCGCGGACCAGCCGGACGACGAGCGTGCCGAGCCCAACTGGCATACGCCCGAGGGGCTGCGGCCACGACACCTGGACGAGCTGTTCACCGCGGGGGCGCGATTCTCGGACCGCGACGAGGTGTACACCGTCCGCGAACCGACGGCGGCCGGCACGCTGCGGCTGCCCAGCGGCCGACTGGTGGCGCGCGACCCCACGTACGACACGTGCGAGCAGGACACCGGCTTCACCGTGACCGTGCCGCCCGGCGACTATCCCGTGCAGATCGCCTCCGCCGGGTACGACACCGAATTCTGGGGCAAGTCGATGACCATCGACGAGGACACCGCCGTCCGCATCCTGGTCTCCGACCGGCCGACGGTCGGCTGGGAGCCGGCCCTGCTCGACGGCCAGGACACGCGCCTGCTGCGGGAGGGCGAGTTCTACGGCTTCGGGGTGGACAGCGGGACCGGCGCGTTCGTCGATGCCGGCACGGCAGGCGAGCTCGGGCGGCGCTACGGCGAAGGCATGGCGAACGGCACGCTGGAGTTGGCCACGGACGAGAACGGCGTCCACATCCTGGAGGACCCGGCTACCGGGACCAACCTCATCGCCTACCCGAGCGGCCGAGGCGACGGCTCGTACCCCGTGTGGATCGGCCGGGACGCGGACGGTGCCGTCACCTGCTTCGTGGCGGACATGCTGATCCTGAACGACGCCGAGCTGCTGTAGCCTGCGCCGCCCTGCGCCTCGCCTCGTATGTCCTCGCCCCGGCCCGTGCCCGACCGCCGGGTGGGACGGCGTTTCGCCCGCCTGCCCGGCCCGGCCCCGGTCCAGGCTCGGCGCGTGGGGCAGCCCGAGCAGCGCGCCGAGGGCGCGGGACCTTTTACCACCCGGGTCACCTGGCGACTCCCCGGCGGTGACACCGCCGTCCGGGAGTCACGGACCGCGCGTCGGCGCGGGGTGCTCGCCGTCCGCCCGCCCGGGGCGGCGGCCGTCCGGCACACCCGAGCGGACCCGGCGGCCATCGCCCGGCTGCGCAGGCTCAACACCCTTGCCGGGATCGCCTTCACGATCGGCGGGGCCCTCTTCGCGGCCGGCGCGGCGGTCGCCGAGTTCGGCTCCGGCGACGCCACGTCGTCCGCCTCGGTCTACTTCGCGGGCGGCCTGTTCTTCAACACCGGCGGATACGTCTCGCTGCTCCAGGTGATCAACGCACCGCGCCATGTCGCCGGTGGCGAAGGCCGGCTCATCACCCGCCGCTGGCGTTGGTGGAGCTACGAGCCGATGAGGGTGGACTGGCTGAGCACCTTCGTGCTCTTCCTGGGCACACTCGTCTTCGCGGTGAACCTGCTGGACTCCTTCCTGAAGGGGCTGAGCGTCCAGCAGGTCAACCGGCTGATCCGGGTGCCCGACGTGATCGGTTGTGCGCTCTTCCTGGCCTCCGGACACCTGGCGTTCGTCGAGATCTGTCACGGCGGCCTCTGCGTCCGCCGGCGCAGCCTCGGCTGGTGGGTGGTTGCGGTGAATCAGCTCGGTTCCGTCCTCTTCATGGTCTCGGCCCTGGCCGCCTTCACCCGTCCCGCCACCGGCTTGCTGGTCAACACCGACATCGCGAACTGGGGCACACTCACGGGCGCCCTGTGCTTCTCGCTCGGTGGGCTGCTCCAGCTCTTCGAACACCCCTAGGGCAGCCGCGGAGCGACTTGGCCGGCACCCAGTTACGGCGAGGACAGCGAGAAGCACCCCGCAGTCCTCGCCGCGAGGGCCGTCATAGCAGTGGTGGGGCGGGGGGAAGCGCGGGGTGCGACGGCATGGCCGGTCTCGCCACCGGCGTGCCGGACTCGAAGGAACCGATGGAGTGCCCCGTCTGCATCACTGCGTCGAGGTCGCGCCGTATGCTCGCGGCAGCGTCGCGGACCCGCGCGGGCACATCACCGCGCTCGGCAATGAGCTGGTGATAGATGGGGGCGTCCTGAAACATGGGCAACGTGGCCTTCCGATCGGCGGTTTCAACCGCTTTGCAACGGCTGCCGAGTGTACGGCCCCCCATCACCACCCGTGTCCACGGGATCGCCCCCTGAGATGCCGCCGACAACTCCGTTCTCGCTGAGTACCGGGCCTGCCGTTCAGGACAGCGCCGAGCGCCGGTGCGGCGGTGGCATTGCGCGCAACAGCTCCCACAGGGGGCGCGAGCCGGATGCCCATACGCCCAGCGTCCGGCGGTCGACGACATGCAGGCGCTGCTGTTCGGCGAACGCGACCGCCGGTGCGGTGACTCTTCCGTTCGTCACGATCACCGCGACGTCCGCGCCGTGCACCTGCCGGGCCGTCCCGTTGAGCACTTGAAGATCCGGCGTGCCCACGGCCGAGCCCCGTACCCCGTTGCGGCGGTGCTTGCACTGGATCACCCACCGTCGCCCGAACGGGTCCGTCGCCTTCACGTCCGCGCCCAGATCCCCACCGCCGCCGACCCGTTGCGCGTCCGCACAGCCGTCCCTGCGCATCAGGTCCCGTATCGCGTCCTCGAACCGGGCATGATGCAGCGCATCCAACTGCGGCAGCGCATACCTCAGGCCCTGTGCGCGAACAGCCTCCCATCGGGCCCGTTGTTGCCGGTTGCAGAACCAGCCGACGGCTGCGAGCACGGCGAGCACCAGGCCGGCGACCAGGACCCACCAGTGCGCCAGCAGCCAGTTGACCACCATCACCACCAGCCCGATGACTGCGACGCCCGCCAAGAGAAGCCCGATCAGCCGGGCGTCCCGCTGCTGCTGCCGCCTGCTGGGCCGTCGAGTACGCCGCCGCGCGGGCGACCGCCGCCGGGTCACCGCTGCCCCCTGGCCGAGCGCAACCGGATCGGACACCGCACGCGCAACCGGACTCCGGACATGACAGCCTCCCCCTGGTAGCACTGACAAGCAGTCAGGGAATCATCACACAAGGTGAGCGAGGAAGACGGGAACAGGTCTCCTTACCTGCAACTCCGCTCCTGTGCACGGTAGTTGGTGTGCGAAACTGTTGGCACCGTTGAGAGGAGCGCGGTGTGACCCAGGACGGCGTGCGTGCCGAGGAGATAGACACCAGCAGGCCGCATCCTGCCCGGATCTACGACTACTTGTTGGGCGGCAAGGACAACTACGAGGTGGACCGCGAGGCCGGCGAGGAACTCGCCGCCGCGGCGCCCGAGGTCCGGATCGGTGTGCGGGCCAACCGCGCCTTCATGCAGAGGGCTGTCCAGTACGTCGTCGGCAGCGGTGTCCGTCAGATCCTCGATGTCGGTACCGGGCTGCCCACCTCGCCGAACGTGCACGAGATCGCTCAGGACGCGGCACCGGACGTGCGCGTCGCGTACGTCGACAACGATCCCATCGTGAGCGCGCACGGCAACGCGCTGTTGAGCCGCTCCGGCTCGACCAGCATCGTGCTCGGCGACCTGCGCGACCCGCGGGCCATCGTGGATCACCCCGACGTCCGCCAGGTCATCGACTTCGACGAGCCGGTCGCCCTGCTCCTCGTCGCCGTCCTGCACTTCCTCACCGACGCGGAGCAGCCCACGGAGGTGGTCGCCACCCTGCGCGACGCACTTTCGCCCGGCAGCTTCCTGGTGCTCTCGCATGCCACGGGCGACTTCGCCGATCGCAGTGGGGCGCAGGCCATCTACAACAGGGCCACGGCCACGCTGAATCTGCGGTCCCGCGCCGAGGTGGAGCGATTCTTCGACGGCTTCGAACTGATCGAACCGGGCCTGGCCCAGGTTCCGTTCTGGCGCCCGGACGCACCGCCACCGGCCAGATCCGCCGAGATCGGCTTCTACGGGGGCGTGGCGCGCAAGGCCGGCTGAATGGCCGAGGTCATCGCAACGGGACGGCTGGAGAAGCCGGGACGGTCATACTGTGCGCATGCATCTCGGGGTGGTCACGGCGATTCTCTACTGCCTGCAGTTCAGCCGGGAGCTGAGTGACGAAGAGGTCGAGCGCATCGCCGGCATGGTCATGGAGCGGCCGATCTACGACCTCACCGTCGAGGAGCAGTACGCGGGCATCGAGGCCGCCCTGACCGTGGACGCCTGGGAGCAGGACCTGTCCTGGCAACCGCACGACGAGCCGGCCGTACGGGATTTCCTGCGGCGCCTGCTGGAGCGTCTGGACGCGCTGCGGCCGTGGCAGGAACCGCCGACGCGCAGCCTCGGGTTCGACCGCTGGCAGGAGTACAAACGCGGGGCGCTCCTGGCTCACGTACGGCTGTACTCGCCGGCGCAGGACACTCTGCACGCCAGGCTGCGCACCGTACCCGAGGACGAGCACCGGCTGCGGGCGGTGGTGCTGCGGCTGCGCTCCGGGGACGAAGTCGCCGTGGTGGCACCGCCCTTGCCAAAGGGATACGACGCGGTGCTGATGGCCGTGCCACCGCATCGGCCCGCCGCGCAGGTGATCGAGGCGTTCGTGACCCACACGGGATATGAGCGCGAGCGGGTGTCCGAGGCGGTACGACGGCGGTGGGGACGGGGCAGGCAACGGGAGGGAAAGCTGCCTCCCGGGCTGCGGCCACTGCGCGACTGAACCGGGCGCCCTTCAACCGACGCCGAGGTCACCGCTGCGGGGAGACGACCTGGTCGTGCACCGCGGCATACAGCTTCGACATGGCATCCCGGACCCGTTCGAGATCCTCGTCGTCCAGCGCGGCGAGGGCATTGGCCGCCGCCTCGCGCACCGGATGGGGTACTTCGTCCTCGGCCGCGAGCCGATAGGCGACGGTGCGGCGTGCGGCGCGCTCGTCGTCCGTGACGCCACCGACGTTCATCGGGAAGACGGCCGCCTGGTAGTTGGCCACGCCGACGAGGACGCCGTGCGCGATGCCGTCGGCGTAGCCGCGCGTCGTCGCCTCCTGCCGGGCGGCACGGAAACCGGCCATGGCCCGCCGCCGAACGAGCAACGCGCCGACGACGGAACCCGCCCCGGCGATCACCCCTACGACCAGTGCCACGATCCAGCCGCCGAGCAGAGCGCCGAGAAGTCCGCCCGATGCGGTCACCAGGCAGGCTATGCCGACGGTCACCAGCACGAGGGCGCGTTCGGGTGTCAGGGTCTTCACGCCGTGCAGTCTGCCAGGCCGGTCAGCGCCGTATCGATGTCTCGTTCTCTTCCCTCCCACGGAAATTCCTTGGGACGTTGTCGATCTCGTACGGGAACATGGGGCTGTGCCACTGCCCTACGTCCACCGCGTCACCAAGTACGACCCCACCGACCGTGACGAACACGGCCACTACACCGGCGATGAGGACGTCGTCAGCGATCACGGCGAGGTCGAGTCGGCCTGTCTTGAGGCCGTCGAGGCATTCGCCACGGAAGCCGGTGTCGACCGCTTGTCCGTACGCGAGCCACAGATCCCCGCCCGTCTGCACTTCGGTGCCCAGCCGCCTATGAGGGACTTCGGGCTGGAGGGACTCCTCCCGGCCGGCCTGGCCGGCTTTCACGACGGAGCGGAGATATCGCTCGCCACGGGGCTGGAGCTGGTGCTACGTCGGCAGCAACCGGCCCTGCGAGAAGGCGCCGGCGCGGACCCGCGCGCTCGGCTGTTCCCGGAACGCCTGACCGCTTCCCCGTACGACATGGAAACGGACGGGGAACAGCAGGTCCAGCGACCCGGGCGACGACGAGTTCTGGGCCGGCCTGCACTGGTCGGTCACCTCGGGACGCGCCGGGCTCCTGGAGGAGACCTACGTCGAAGGTGCCTCACGCCGGCACCGCCTCACCTCCGCCACGATCGACTCGGTACGGGCCGGGATCGCTCCCCGCGCCCGGCCGGCCGTGTGGCCGGACCTGTCCTCCGACATCGAGTTGGCCGCCCCGATCTCGGGTGCGGAAACCGCGGCGCTCCTGGCCGCGTACACGGACGAGCGTGTGCCCTTGTTCACCGCCGTCATGCCCGACGCGGACGCACTGGTACGCGCCCGCCGGCGCACCGATCCGACGCCGGGTGGCCGGAGTTGGGCCTTCCGCAAGACCCTTCGGCGAGATGATACTTCCGTGAATCGTGTGCTGTACGGGCTCGCCCTCAACCCGTCCCTCCCGGCCGGGCTGGTCGACAGGCTGATCGAGATCGCGGACACCGAACTCGCCGAGGCTCTCGCGTACCGTCACGACCTGAGCCATGCCCAGGCGGTGGCGCTGGCCGGGCGCGTCGAGGAGGCAGCGGTGCAACTTGCCTACGAGGGCAGGCTGACCGTTGCCGACATCGATCCGGTGGCACAGCCGCGGGCCGCGCTCGCCCTGCTGGAAGAGAACGCGGGCAGCCCGGAGTGGGCCCGCCGGCTCGCCACGGACCCGGTCGTGGAGCACCGGGAGCGACTGGCTGCCTGTCCCGGCCTTCCGTCCGACGTCCTGGAGACACTCGCCGCCGACCCGGACGTACGAGTCGTCGCGGAACTCGCGCTGTGGACGACGCCGGACATGGCGGCCCGGCTCGCGCGGCACCCGCACGCCGAAGTCCGCAGCGCGGTGGCGGCCAACGAGTCGACGCCACCGGATGTCCTCGCGATGCTGGCTACGGGTGAGGGCATACCGCCGGCCCAGCGGTGCCTGGTCTGCGATCGCGAGGCCACGCCCTTCGTGCACGATCCGAACTGCCCACGGCCCGACTGCGATCTGCTGCCGGGCGCCGCGTGCGACGGTTCCCACGAGTCCACCCTTGACGCGCTGCGGGAGAGGGCGCTGCGCAACCCGGCCACACCGATCGACGTTCTCATCGGCCTTTCCGACCACTCCTCACCGGTGCTGCGCTGGGAGTTGGCCGCCCGCCCCGACCTGCCGCCGCGGCTCTGCGAACGGCTTGCCGATGATCCCGCTCCCGGTGTCCGGGCCGACCTCGCGAAGAATCCCGTGATCGGTGAGGCAGTGATGCGCGTGCTGGCCACCGACCCCAGCCCGGATGTGCGGCGCAGCGTCGCACTCAACCCGAACGTGCCCCTCGATCTGCTCACCGACCTGGCCGACACCGCAAAGATCGGCTCGACCCTGCTGCCCCGGATCGCCGCCGCTTCTCCGGCGGAGGTCATGAACCTGGCCAAGTCCCCGCATCCGGGCGTACGGATGCTCGTGGCCGAACGACGTGACCTGCCGGACGAGATCCGCGACGTACTTGCCGTCGACCCCGACGCGAAGGTGCTCAAGTCGATCGCGGGGCACCCGGGGCTCTCCGAAGCCCAGTTGTGCTCCATGGTCGACCGGCACGGCGTCCGGGTCGCCGCCAAGGTGGCGGCCAACCCGGACACGCCGCCCGCGCTGCTGGAGGAGCTGACACGGCATGAACCGCCGGTGCAGAAGGCGTTCCGCGTGGTGGCCCGGCACCGTAACGCCACACCCCTGGCGCTGCTGGTCTGCCTCGCGGACAGGCAGGCCCGGCCGATGGCCGCCCGGCATCCTGCCCTGCCGCCCGACGTCCTGATCGAGCTGCTCGGCGACGAGGACCGGCAGGTGGTCGAGGCGGCCGCCGCGAACCCCGCGCTGCCGCTCGCGGTGATGTCCGAGCTGGTGCCCTGACCCTCAGACGACGCCCTCCTCCTCCGGCACGACGACCTGGTCGACCATGTGCTGGATCTGTTCCGTCGGCAGCGCGACCGCCATGGCCCAGTAGTAGATGCCGACGCTGAAGGCGGCCGTGACGGCGATGTCCCACCACAACGGGAACCACGGGTGCTTGAGGGGCCCGAAGTCGCTGAGGTAGACGATCAGCCCCATGCCGATGAGGTAGGCGGGCAGCCACTGGGCCGCGCGCAGGTCGAGCTGGGGCGTGATGGGGTTCATCTTGAACACCCGGTTGGCGATCAGGATGACGTAGCCGATCAGGATCGCGACGCCGAGCTTCCAGTCGGTGGCCCAACCGGACCACAGGATCAGCAGGTTGGCGACGATGAAGGCGAGCGGCGACATCCAGCTGCCGCCGGGCAGCCGGTAGGGACGGTGCGCGTCGGGCAACCGCCTGCGGAACACACCGAAGGACAGCGGAGCACCGGCGTACATGAGCACACTGGCGCTGGTGATCAGTCCGACGAGGGAGCGCCAGCTGGGGAACGGCAGGAAGCAGATGCACCCGATGACGAACGCGGTGATCAGGCCGATCCAGGGGACTCCGCGCCGGTTGGTGGCCTCGAACGCGGAGGGAACGTAGCCGTTGCGGCTGAGGCCGTAGGAGACCCGGGAGGATCCGGTGATGTAGATCAGACCGGTCCCGGCGGGGGAGACGACGGCGTCGAGGTAGAGGATCGTGGCCAGCCAGCCAAGACCGATGAGCGTGGCGACCTGGGCGAACGGACCGCTCAGGGCGGTGAACGCGGAGGTGGCCCAGTGGCTGCCGATCTGCGAGGCGGGCAGCGCGGCGAGGAACGTGACCTGGAGGAGGATGTAGATCACGATGCCGATGACGATCGATCCGATCACCGCCCGCGGGATGTCGCGCTTGGGATGGGCGCTCTCACCGGCGAGCTGGTCGGCCTGCTCGAAGCCCAGCAGCGCGAAGATGATGCCGCTGGTGGAGACGGCGGACAGGATGCCCTTGGCTCCGTAGGGGGCGAATCCGTCGGCCGCGGTGAAGTTGCTCGTGTGGAACTGGGCAACGGCCAACACGAAGATCGTCAGCAGCGGGACGCCGACCTTCCACCAGGTCGCCGCGCTGTTGGTGCGGGCGAGCAGACGGATGCTGAGGAAGTTGATGGCCGTGATGACCGCCATCAGTCCCACCGCGACGGCGATGCCGGGCGGGGTCAGGACGTGCTCGCCGCCCTTGATCTTCTCCCAGCCGCTGGCCCAGGAGTAGTGCTGGGCGTAGGTGATCATCGCCAGCACCTCGATGGGTGCCACCGTGGCAGCCTGCAGCCAGGAGAACCAGCCGAAGGAGGCGCCCGCGGCTCCGCCGTAGGCGTAGTGGGGGAAGCGGGCGGTCCCGCCGGAGACCGGATACATCCCGCCGAGCTCGGCGTGCACCAGTGCCAGGATCAGGATCGCGAGGCCGCCGATGCCCCAGGAGATGATCGCCGCGGGCCCGGCCGCCGCCAGGGCTGCCTGTGCGCCGAACAGCCACCCGGAGCCGATGATCGACCCCTCCGAGGCCCAGATGAGGCCGATGAAGCCGATCTCGCGCCTCAGGCCCGGCCGATGGGTTCCCGCGGAAGGCGACTTTTCCGATACGGCCATGTGCCACACCCCCTGACAAGGGTGATGCCCCTCTCCATCGTGCCACCGTGCGAGGCACTCGGCCGTGGCCGTGAGCTGGAAAATTGACCTGCGCGTGGGCTGTCGCGGACCTGGTCACCGTGGGGGAGACGCTCAACGTCAGCGTGGTGGGTCCGCGTCGGGGCAGCCCGTCAGTTGGCGTGACGACCATTGGAGGTGCAGGAGCTTGTAGGCGCGGCGGAAGATGTAGGCCGCCGTGGGCAGTTCGACGAAGACGGCCAGCCCGGCGGACGCCCAGACGTCGGGCGTACCGACGGCGAGTGACGCATCGAACCACGCGTCGCACACGAGCAGCACCGCGGACGCCAGTGCCGGGATCACCACGGCACGGTGCCGGCGAAAACCGAGGACGGCCGTGGCCGCGAAGGCGGTGAGCAGCAGCAGGTCGAAGCCGACCCAGGTCACCCGCCAGGAGTGGACCTGATAGTCGGAGGGGAGCGTCAGGCCGAGGATCACCGTCCAGGGAATCAGCCCCAGCGCGGACGCGGCCAGCAGCTTTATGGTGTGCCGACGGCGCCGCTCGAACTGTTCGTCCCGGCCGGGGTGGCGCGCGGCGGCGGAGCGTACCGGCGGGGCGGTCTCCATACGCGGGCGCGGGGCGGCGGCCGCCGCCGGATTGCTGGTTGCCTGGCTCATCGCCGGACCGGTTCCTCGACCGATCCGCGCGTCCGTGCCGCGGGGTACCGGCTCGCCGTGCGGCCGGCGGTCAGCCAGCCGAGAGTGGCCAGCAGCACTCCGGCCAGGGCGTTCGGGAGCTGCCGGCTCAGCAGCATCACGAGGGCCGCCGCGTCCAGGCCCACGACCAGCAGAACCAGTACGGCACGGCGCCGTGCGGCCCGTGGATCCCCAATCGCCCGTCGACGGCCGGGACGGGCGTGCAGCAGGCCGGGTGTGAGAACGCTCATCGCCGTCACCTCTCCCGGCACTCTGGGGTGTGGTCCATGTCCGCCTCCAGCGAAAATCGCGGATGCACACGACAACCGAGGAAGCCCGCGCCGGTATTTCCGGATCCCGCCCGGAGAGCCGTCGTCGGCGCGTGACGTGGGACACACACTCCCCGAGCCCGTCTGCGCGGCCCTGAGTTCACCTTCTTACGATCAGCGAAGCGGATGGAGGCCGACTCGGCTGTCGCTCGATTCCAAGCGGCGGTACGCGTCGGCCGTACGTGGATCAGGGAGCGTCGACAAGTCGATCCGGGCAGGCGGGAGTATGATATTCATCGGGTGATGAATTACTGCTCTCCGGAAAGGCAGGGCCGTGATGGAGCGGACCACGTGCTGTGTGGTGGGAGGTGGCCCCGCCGGCATGGTGCTCGCGCTGCTGCTGGCGCGGGCCGGCGTCGCGGTGACGGTGCTGGAGAAGCACGGCGACTTCCTGCGTGACTTCCGCGGCGACACCGTGCACCCCTCGACGCTGGCGTTGCTCGACGACCTGGGTCTGGCCGAGCGCTTCGCGCAGTTGCTGCAGCGCAGGGTGCGTACCGTCCAACTGCCCATCGGGGCCGGCCGGTCGGCGGTCACCGTCGCGGACCTCGCGGTGCTGCGCGGCCCGTACAACTACGTTGCGATGGTGCCCCAGTGGGACCTGCTGGACCTCCTCGCGGACGAGGCCCGGCGCGAGCCGTCCTTCGACCTGCGGATGAACACCGAGGCAACCTCCTTCCTGGTCGAGGGCGGACGGGTGACCGGAGTGCGCTACCGCACCTCCGACGGCGCCACCGGCGAGCTGCGTGCCGTCCTCACGGTCGCCTGCGACGGCCGCGGATCGCTGGCCCGCTCCCGGCCGGAGCTGGGGCTGCGCCGGTTCGGCTGCCCGATGGACGCCTGGTGGTTCCGGCTGCCGCGGCACGAGGGCGATCCGAGCGGGCTCGTCGGCGGCGCGGGCGACCACTTCCTGACCGCGATGATCGACCGCGGGGACTACTGGCAGTGCGCCGCGCTCATTCCCAAGGGCACCGACGCGGAGCGCCGGGCCGCCGGTCTCGGCCGATTCCGGGCCGACTTCGCCGCCGCGGTCCCCTGGGTCGCGGACCGTACGGACCACCTGCGCTCATGGGACGAGGTCAAGCTCCTCGACGTACGTCTGGACCGGCTGCGCCGCTGGCATCGCCCGGGACTGCTGTGCATCGGTGACGCCGCGCACGCGATGTCCCCGGTCTTCGGCATCGGGATCAACCTCGCCGTGGAGGACGCGGTGGCCGCCGCCCGGTACCTCGTCGAGCCGCTGCGCCGCGGGAGCGTGGGCCTGCACGACGTACGCGGTCTGCAGCGCCGCCGCCTGCTCACCACGGTCGTCACACAGGGGCTCCAACGGATCGCCCATGCCCGTGTCATCGCTCCCGTCCTGCAGGGGCAGCCGCCCCTCGGCAGCGTGGAACGCGCCCGGCGCATGGCCGGTCTGCTCACCGGGTCACGGTTCGTACGCCGTCTGCCCGCGTACTTCATCGGGTACGGCGCGCTGCGTGAGCGTCCACCGGCCGTGGCTGTCCGATAGCCGCGGAGCGTCAGCCGCGAGGCGTGGCGTGACATTCACATACATGAAAGCTGCTCACGTGGGTGTACAGCCTCGGAGCTGCTGTGCAAGGCTCACGTCAACGTCCTTGCACCGCAGCCTCGTTGAGGGAAGGCGCCCATGAGTGTTTCCCGGCGTACTGTGCTGGCCTCGGCCGCCGGAGTCGCGACCGCGTGTGCCGCTACCGAGCAGACCGCGCAGGCAGCCGATCATCCGGCGTCGGTGACCGCTGTGCGCGTCCTGCGGGACGCGGCCGACTATGCGGTCGGGAAACTCGCGGCAGTCGGGCCCGGAGTCAGTGCCTTCCCCGTCGGGACGAAGTTCGAGAAATGGGTGTACTCCCAGAACGGGGACTGGGTCGGCGGCTTCTGGCCGGGGACGCTCTGGATGGCTTACCTCCACAGCGGGGACGACGCGTTCCGTACGCTGGCCCTCGATGCGGCGGGGCGGCTCGCTCCCCGCCGGTACGACACCACCACCCACGACCTCGGCTTCCTCTTCTCTCCCTCCTGGGTCACGGCCTGGCGTCTCACGGGTGACGACAAGTGGCGGACGGGCGCTGTGCAGGCGGCCGACTCCCTGCTGCGGCGGTACAACCCGCGCGGGCACTTCATCCGGGCATGGGGCGCGCTGAACGATCCGCACAACGCCGGCCGGATCATCATCGACACGATGATGAACCTCGACCTGCTGGCCTTCGCGAGCCGGCAGACAGGCGACGAGAAGTACCTTCGGGCCGCGGTGGACCACGCGAACACCGCTCAGCGGGTGTTTCCCCGCGCGGACGGGTCGACCCCGCACGCCTTCGACCTCGATCCGGACACGGGCGCGCCCGTCGGTCCCGCCACGGTGCAGGGCTACAGCTCCTCGTCCTGCTGGTCACGCGGGCAGGCGTGGGGGATCTACGGGTTCACGACGATCTACCGCCGGACCGGTGAGCGGCAGTTCCTGGCAACCGCCGGCCGACTGGCGGACTTCGCGCTGGGCGCGTTGAGCGGTGACTGGATTCCGGTCTGGGACTACCGGGCACCCCAGCAGCCCCATGACATCAAGGACGCGTCGGCCGGCGCGATCATGGCCTGCGGGCTGCTCGACCTGTCCGCCGCGACCGGCAGACGCCACTACCGCGAGGCGGCACTGCGCCTGCTCGTCGCGCTCTCGCAGACCTGCCTGACCAGGAAGTCGTCCCGTGCCGAAGCGGTCGTGGCCCGCTGCACGCGCAACCGGCCGGCCGAGGACGGGATCGAGATATCGCTCCCCTACGCCGACTACTACCTGCTGGAGGGCATCCTCCGCGTCCTCGAGCCGCAGGAGGTCGACCGGGCCATCGACCTGTCGACGGTACCCGCGTGAGACGACCTGAGGCGAAGCCGCCGAGGCCGCCGCGGGTACATCGCAACATTCCGGATGAACAGCGAGTTTTCCGTCGGCCCGGATAGGGTCGGAACACTGTGAACTACTACGAGCTGGGCAGCCACCGCCGACGCGTGACGACATCGTCCCCCGAGGCCCAGACCTGGTTCGACCGCGGACTGGTGTGGACGTACGCCTTCAACCACGAGGAGGCCGTCCGCTGCTTCGAACGCGCCGCCGAGGCCGATCCCGACTGCGCCATGGCCCACTGGGGCATGGCCTACGCCCTGGGCCCCAACTACAACAAACCCTGGGAGTTCTTCGACGAGCACGACCTGGCGCGGACCGTCGAACGCACCCACGCCGCCGTCGAGCGCGCGCACGCCACGGCGGCGTCCGCCACCCCGGTGGAGCGCGCCCTGATCGACGCGCTGCGCACCCGCTACCCGCGGGCTGTGGCCGAGGACCTCGCGGGTCTGTCGGTGTGGAGTGCCGCCTATGCCGAGAGCATGCGGGCCGTCCACCAACTGGCGCCCGACGACCTCGACGTGGCGACCCTGTACGTGGACGCCTTGATGAACCTCACCCCCTGGCAGCTGTGGGACATCCGCACCGGCCTCCCGGCCGCGGAGGCACGCACGCCGGAGGCCAGGGACGTGCTCCAGCGGGCGATGGCGACGGAGGCGGGCACATCGCATCCCGGCCTGCTGCACATGTACGTCCACCTGATGGAGATGTCCCCGACGCCCGAGGCGGCCCTGACGGCCGCCGACCGGCTGCGGGGTCTGGTGCCCGACGCCGGACACCTGCAGCACATGCCGTCCCATCTGGAAGTGCTGTGCGGCGACTACCGGAGAGTGGTTTCCGACAACGCCGCGGCGATCGCCGCCGACGAGAAGTACCACGCGCGCGAAGGCGCCTTGAACTTCTACACCCTGTATCGCTGCCACAACTACCACTTCCGGATCTACGGCGCGATGTTCCTCGGCCGCCTCCAGGACGCGCTCGACACGGCGGAGCGGCTCGAAGCCGCAGTGCCGGAGGAACTGCTGCGTGTGGAGAGCCCGCCCATGGCCGACTGGCTGGAGGGATTCCTCGCGATGCGGGTGCACGTCCTGATCCGCTTCGGACGGTGGGACGACGTGCTGCGCCTGCCCATGCCCGCCGACCCGCGGCTGTACTGCGTCAGCACCGCGATGCTGCACTACGCGCGCGGCGTCGCGCTCTCCGCCACCGGCAGGATCGCCGAAGCGGAGGAGGAGCGTGCGCTCTTCCGGGAGGCAGTGACCCGGGTCCCGCGGACACGCATGCTGTTCAACAACACGTGCGCGGACATCCTGGCCATCGCCTCGGAGATGCTCGACGGCGAACTGGACTACCGCAAGGGCGACTACGACGCCGCCTTCGCCGCGCTGCGCCGCTCGATCGAGCTGGACGACAACCTCCCCTACGACGAACCGTGGGGGTGGATGCAGCCGACCCGGCACGCCTACGGCGCGCTGCTGCTGGAGCGGGGCCTGATCGCGGAGGCCGAGGCGGTCTACCGCGCCGACCTGGGCCTGGACGACACGCTTCCCCGGCCGCAGCAACACCCCAACAACGTCTGGTCGTTGCACGGGTACCACGAGTGTCTCCAACGACTCGGCCGGACCGGTGAGGCACAGATCGTGGCCCAGCAGCTGAAGTTCGCGGCAGCGACGGCGGACGTGCCGATCACGGCGTCCTGCTTCTGCCGTCTGGACGCGGGGCCGCACGACGACGCCTCGGGTGACGGCTGCTGCACACCACGGGCGTGAGGTGAGTTCCCGTGGTGTCCGGCGCCGCCGCCGTACCGCGGAACTCAGTGCAGCCGCTCGGCCACGTCGTACTCGGCCGCCTTGAACGTGGGCCAGTACGTGATCTGGGGCTTGGACCGCTCGATCATCGCCAGCAGCGCCTGTCCGTGCAGGACGCGCACCGCGACCTTGGCGCCGTCGCGGCCCGCGAGGTTGTCGACCACGTAGAGGTAGTAGTGCTCGGGGTCGGCCTTCGCGGCTGTCACCTGCCGCTGTTCCAGCGGCAGCGCCTCGCTGCGCGCCGAGCGGCTGAAGGCCTTCACCTCGATCATCCGCGGCGGACTCTCGACGTCGTACGGGAGGCCCGAGGTGCGGACGTCCTTGGGATCACGTCCGGCGGCCCGCTCCAAGGCCATCACATGCGTGATGGCAGCCTGTTCCGTCTCCCTGTTGCCCACGGCACCCCCTCGTCGCGGCTACCCATGATGCCGTGAAGCTCCTCGGCTCGGGAAGCGATTCCGATTCGCCGCTGCATTGGCATGGACCTGACGGCCAGGGGTGGCTAGGCTCTGCTGCGCCATGAATGAGAGCGCTCTCGGGAATCGGCTGTTCCATCCCCCACTCCTGGAACGACGAAGGGCAACTCCCATGAGACGCACGAGAATCGCGCACGTCGGCCTGGCTGTTCTGCTGCTGCTCGGCGGCCTGGGTGCAGCAGGTACGTTCCCCGCCTCGGCGAGCGGCTCCGAGGCCGCGTCCGCCGAACCCGCAGCGTCCGCCGCACCCGCTTCCGACGGCGTGCTGTCCGCCATGCAGCGTGCTTTCGGCCTGTCCCGCGACCAGGCCGAGGCGCGGCTCGCGGCCGAGCGGACCGCCGCGGCGCTCGCTCCGAAGGCACGCCGCGCGGCCGGTGCCGCCTATGCGGGCTCCTGGTTCGACGACTCGCGCGGTCGTCTGACGGTGGCGCTCACACCGGACGCGTCGGCCGCCACCCGCCGCACGATCCGGAGCGCCGGGGCCGGCATCCGCACGGTCGAGCACAGCCTGCGGCAGCTGAACGCGGCGAAGGCGCGCATCGACCGGCTGTCCGCCCCTTCCGGGGTGAGCAGCTGGCGCGTCGATCCGATGGCCAACACCGTCGTCGTCGACGTCGTCCGCGACCGCCGAGCTGACAACGATGTCCAACGCTTTGTGTCCCGGGCCCGCGAGTCGGGTCCCGTGACCGTCGAGACCGTCGCCGCGGCGCCGCAGACCTTCGCCGCGGGCACGGTCGGCGGCGACCCTTACTACACGGGCAACGTCCGCTGCTCCATCGGGTTCTCGGTGTACGGCGGCTTCGTCACCGCCGGTCACTGCGGCCGGCCGGGCGCCGGGGTCAGCGGCTGGGACGGCTCGTACATCGGTACCTTCCAGGGCTCCTCGTTCCCGGGCGACGACTATGCCTGGGTCAGCGTGGGCAGCGGGTGGTGGACGGTGCCGGTCGTGCTGGGCTGGGGCACCGTGCCCGACCAGCTCGTGCGCGGCTCGGCCGAAGCTCCCGTCGGCTCCTCGATCTGCCGTTCGGGATCGACGTCGCACTGGCACTGCGGGACGGTGCTGGCCAAGAACGAGACCGTCAACTACAGCCAGGGCACGGTGTATCAGCTGACGAAGACGAGTGTCTGCGCCGAACCCGGCGACTCCGGAGGGTCGTTCATCAGCGGAGACCAGGCGCAGGGCGTCACCTCGGGCGGTTGGGGCAACTGCGCCGGCGGCGGTGAGACCTGGTTCCAGCCGGTCAACGAGATCCTCAACCGCTACGGGCTGACCCTGCACACCTACTGACCGCTCGCCCGCGGTCGCGTCCCTGGGGTTCCGCGCGAGGTCCGGCGGAACCCCACCGCCGCCGTGCCGTACACACCAGGGAGCAGACATCATGGTGAGACTCCTGTCCCCCCGATCGTCCTCGACCCCCGGGCCGCGCCGGACCTGGAGCCGACTACTGGCCACCGCCGCGGTGTTGATGCTGACCGTCACCGTCCTGCTGGCCTCCGGCGCTCACCCCTCCCGTGCCGCCGAGGCCGCCTGGACCCCCAAACCCGCGCCGATGTCCACCCCGTGGACGGACCAGGTCTCCGTGGACCACCCCCTGCCGGACTATCCGCGCCCGCAGCTCACCCGCCCCGACTGGGCCGATCTGAACGGCATTTGGGACTTCGCGGTCACCTCCCGAGACGCCGCTCGGCCCGCGACGTTCGGCGAGCGGATCCGTGTGCCGTTCGTGCCGGAGTCCGCGCTCTCCGGCGTCCAGCGCAAGATCACCGGGAACGACAAGCTCTGGTACAAGCGCGCCTTCACCGTGCCCGCCGGCTGGCGCGGGCGTCACATCCAGCTCAACTTCGGTGCCTCCGACTGGGAGACGACCGTCTGGATCAACGGCCGGCAGGCGGGCGCCGCACACCGCGGCGGCTACGACTCCTTCTCGTACGACATCACGCCCCTGCTGAACGACGGCACCAACACCGTCGTCGTGTCCGTGTACGACCCGACGGAGACCGGCGGCCAGGCCATCGGCAAGCAGCGTGTCCAGGACGTCACCCCGCACCCCGGCCACAGCATCGTCTACACCGCCTCGTCGGGCATCTGGCAGACGGTCTGGCTGGAACCGACCGCCGCGGCGCACATCACGCGGCTCGACATGGTCCCGCACCTGGAGGACGGCACACTGCACGTGACGGTGCGCGGCGCCGCGGCCCAGGGCGCGCCCGTCAAGGTCACGGTCTCCAGCGGGGGCACCCCCGTCGGCAGCGCCACGGGCACGGTCGGCACCGAATTCTCCGTGCCCGTGCCGAACACTCACCTGTGGACGCCCGACGACCCCTTCCTCTACGACATCACCGCCCAGCTGACCGGGAGCGCCGACGCCGACCGGGTCGGCGGTTACGCCGGTATGCGCTCGATCGCGGTGAAGGATGTGAACGGGGTGCGCCGGCCCGTGCTCAACGGCCGGTTCGTCTTCCAGACGGGCACCCTGGACCAGGGCTACTGGCCGGACGGCATCTACACCGCGCCCACCGACGACGCCCTCAGGTTCGACCTCCAGAAGCACAAGGACCTCGGCTTCAACATGGTGCGCAAACACATCAAGGTGGAGCCGCAGCGCTGGTTCTACTGGGCGGACCGGCTCGGGCTGCTGGTGTGGCAGGACATGCCGTCCATGGACAGCGCAAGGACTCCGGACGGCGCGGCCCGCACCCAGTGGGAGAGCGAGTACCGGGCCGTCATCGACCAGCACCGCAGCTCGCCCGCGCTGATCCAGTGGGTCGACCAGAACGAGGGCTGGGGCCAGTACGACCAGGCGCGCATCGCGGACATGGTCAAGGCGTACGACCCCTCGCGCCTCGTCGACAACATGAGCGGGGTCAACTGCTGCGGTGCCCAGGACGGCGGCAACGGCGACGTGATCGACAACCACAACTACGTCGGACCCGGCAACACCCCGACGGAGCCGGTACGTGCCTCGGTGCTGGGCGAGTACGGCGGCCTCGGCTACCGGGTTCCCGGCCACGAGTGGTACCCGGGTGGCGGCTTCAGCTATGAGGACCAGCCCAGTCCGGCGGCTCTCGACGACCGGCTCGTCGGCCTGCTGGACGGCATCCGGGAGAACTCCATGCCTGCGGGTGGTCTGTCGGCCTCCGTCTACACGCAGATCACCGATGTGGAGAACGAGGCGAACGGGCTGATGACCTACGACCGCCAGGTCGTCAAGGTCGACGAGGCCCGTGTCCGGGCGGCCAACCAGGCGCTGATCGCCGCGTCCCGTACGCTCGGGCCGACGGTGAAGCTGCCGCTGGAGCAGTATGTGTCGATCCGAGTCACCACACCCGGCTACACCGACCGTTACATCCGTCACTACGACGGGCTCGGCTACACCGAGGTGGTGACCGCGGAAAGCGGCGCCCTGCTGAAGCAGGACGCCACCTGGAAGGTGAGGCCGGGCCTCGCGAACAAGCTCTGCTACTCCTTCGAGTCCCGCAATTACCCGGGTGAATACCTCCGCCACCGCGACTTCCGTGTCCGGCGCGAGGCGGGCGACGACTCCGCGCTCTACAAGGCCGACGCGACCTGGTGCCCCGTCCAGGGCAGCGGAGGCATCCGGTTCTCGGCGTCCGACTACCCGGGCCAGTATCTGCGGCACATGAACGCCGAGCTGTGGCTGGCACAGCGGGGCGGCTCGCACGCCTGGGACAGCCCGGGCAGCTTCACCGAGGACACCACCTGGGCCGTCGAAGGCCCCTGGGCACCCTGAACACGGGAGTTGCCCTCCGTGACTACCAGTAATGACGTCGGCCGGCCACCGCGTGCCCCATGGAGCCCAGGATCCAGAAAATGGCACCGAGCACCATGAGAATGACTCCGATGGTCCACAGAATCGAGATTCCGGTGACGAAGCCGACAACGAGCAGGACAAGACCGAGGATAAGCATGACCGCCTCCTCTGCTGACTACTGAGGTGTCTCCGAGTTCGGGTACCCCCAGGAACGTTCGACTATCTGCTCGGCACCCGAAATTCCCACCATGCTCAGCCCTGTGTGACGAGCCCTTGGCCGGCGGACTCGTCGGCGGCTCCCCGTGCCACCAGCAGAAGGGCGTCGACGAGGTCGTCCGCCGGGCTGCCGGTGGCCAGGCGCCGCAGTTGCAGGCCCATCACCACGGCGACGGTGGTGGCCGCGAGGCGTTCCGCGTCCGGGACGCCCAGGGCGGTGAGGATCTGGGCGGCGAGCCGGTCGTAGGCCCGGAACGCCTCCGACGCCGCCTCGCGCAGCCGTTCGTCGCGCCCGGCGTGGATGTACAGCTCGAAGGGCGCGAGATGCGCGGTGTCCAGGGCCGTACCGCAGGCCACCTGGCCGGCCAGGGACGCCGCGTCGTCTATGTCGAGGTTCTCGGTCTGGCACTGGTCGGCCAGCTCGGTGAAGTGCCGGGCCTCCTCGCGCACGAAGTACAGCAGGCTCTCGCGCAGCAGATCGTGCTGCGTCTCGAAGTGATATGTGACGGAGCCGAGCGAGACGCCGGCCTCCTTGGCGATCCGTCTGTTGGTGACCGCCGCGACCCCACCGTCGCCGATGATCTGCAGGACGGCGGTGATGATGCGCTGACGTGTCGGGGTGGTGAGGGCGGCCTTGGGCATGCCGCCCATTGTTCCACCCGTGGTGTGCGCCGGATGACGTACGAGGTCACAGCGGTGCGGTCGGGCTGATGGCACCTCAGCCCCGCCACTCCGGCGGGGTGTTGGCGGGGGCCGCCGGTGGACAGGAACCCCCGCCCTCCCTATTGTTCGTTCGAACGAACAGGACCGGAGGGTAGTCGTGCACATCGCTGGGACAACCGTTCTGCTGACCGGAGTCACGGGCGGCATCGGAGGGGCGCTGGCCGCCGAGCTGTCGGCCCGGGGCGCGGATCTCGTCCTCACCGGTCGCCGCCGCGAGGCGCTGGACCCGCTGGCCGAGCGCTTCGGTGCCCGGACGATCCTTGCCGACCTCGCCGATCCGGACGATGTGCAACGCCTCGCCGCTGAGGCTGCGGGCACGCAGATCCTCATCGCCAACGCGGCCCTGCCCTCCAGCGGCGACGTACTGGACTACACGCCGGAGCAGATCGACAGGTCGATCGCCGTCAACCTGCGCGCGCCCGCGATGCTCGCGCGCCTGCTCGCCGAGGACATGGTGGCGGCGGGGCGCGGGCACATCTGCTTCGTCGGATCACTGTCGGGAATGGCCGCCACCAAGTCGTCGTCGATGTACACCGCGACGAAGTTCGGGCTGCGCGGCTTCTCCCTGTCCTTCCGCCAGGATCTGCACGGCACGGGTGTGGGTGTCTCGATCGTCCAGCCCGGCTTCGTACGCGAACTGGGCATGTTCGCGAACACGGGCTCCTCGACGCCGGGCGGCGTACGCACCGTTGCGCCGGAGCGGGTCGTCAAGGGCGTGCTGCGCGCGATCGAGCGTGACGTCGCCGAGATCAACGTCGCCCCGCTGGAGCTGAAGTTCCTCACCAAGATCGCTTCGCAGTTTCCGGGGTTCGCGGAGCGGATGCAGCGGCTGGCGGCACCGGACCGGACGATGAAGGTGATCGTGGAGGCACAACGGACCAGCCGCTGAGCCGCATGCCGTCCGCCCTGCGCTCGGGAGTCTGCACCTCATGCCGTGTCAGCTTCAAGCAGCACCCGTATCCGGCGCTGGAGCACCTGTGCCCGAACTGCGCCCGGCCCATGAGGTGTGCCGGGCGCGACTTCGCTCCGCCGCCGAAGCGGGATGTTCGGGCGTGGTCCGTGGTGGCCGCGGTCCTGGGCGAGGGCCTTCGATATGAAGGACGAGAGGTATGCGGGTGCGGCAAGGAGCCGAAGTATCGTCCGCGGACGCGCGCCGAACCGCGAGTACGCCGCAATCGCCGCCCCGCCCTCACGCGTGGTCGGCGCAGCACGGGGTGGGATTGGGTACCTCGAAGGGGGCCAGTGTGCCGCCTGCGGCCGGGACGAGGGCGAGGGTCAGGTGGCCGTCTCGCCACTCGGGGCGTACATGGTCGCGGGTGAGGACGGGTGTGGCGGGCTCGGGTCCGTCCGCCGTCGGTGCGCCGACCACGACGAGCCGGTCGATGGCGGTCAGGGCGAGCAGGTCGGCCACGGTGACCGTGCCGGTGAGGTGATCGACTCCCGGGAAGAGCACCGCTCGCCCGCCTCGGCGGTGGGCGTGTTCCTCCGCTGCCAGCATGGCCGCATGGGCGGCGGGTTCGGCGCCGTACGAGCGGCCGGCCAGGGCCGCGCCCATGCCGGGGTCTGCCGGCGCGACGACATGCGACCACGTGATGGCGGCGGTCCGGGCGTCCGGGAGCGCGAAGGAGACGGCCGTACCCCGACGCTCGTCGGTGCGGATCAGGTGCGTGCAGGCGAGAGTGCCCTGCGGGAGGCCGAGCCGTGTCACCAGGTCGTGGATCAGGTGGTCGGCCTCCCGCAGGCTCGCCGTCCCGGCGTCCACCCCGATCACGGAGTGGACGCCGGGCGCGCCGTGTGGTGCGCTCATGCGGGCAGGACCCACATGGGGTTGGAGTAGAACCACAGGTCCTTCCACGGGTCGGCGTCCCCGACCACGTCCATGGCCGGTCCCGCCGGGTCCACGGAGGCACCGCGCAGGCCGACGGCCGTACGGTTGCCGTCGGTGCCGCGCAGCCGGACGTAGCACGGCTTGTCGACCTGACCCAGGGAGTAGGTCAGCCGGACGCGGCCGCTGGACTTGTTGACCTCGAACGACGTCACGACCTTGGTGTCCGGCGTCGCCAGGGCGTCCCGGTCGGAGACCGGACCCGTGACATCACCCTGGATGACGTCGACACGGGCCAGGGCCGGCACGAACTGCGCCCAGTTGGGACCGTTGGCGAGGCTGATCTCGACGACCAGGTCGACCCGGCTGCCCCGGCGCACCGTCAGCGCGCCGCCGAGGGTGACCCCACGCGAGCCGGAGCGCAGCTGGGCGTCCAGGCCGCTGATGAGGCCGCCGTGGTCGACCCAGACACGGCCGGCACGGATGCCGTCCATGACCGCCTTGTACGAGAAGGACGCGGCGCCGACGTGGGTGCGGGAGTACTGGCCCGGCCAGAAGTCCGTGTCGCCGAGGTTGAGGCCGCCGCCGTAGACCGGGTCGTTGTAGCGGCCGTTGCCGGCGAAGTCGCTGTTCGGGCCGCGCACCGCGCTGTCGGCGTACACATTGTGGGAGTCCGAGTTGGCGGTGATCCACCACGGCTTGCCCTCGGCCAGCAGGCTGTCCCACAGACCGCCGACGGTGGCGGTCATCCAGTCGAAGCCGCCCCAGGTGCGGTAGCTCTCCAGCGGGTAGCCGGCGAAGGAGTCGGCGCCGGGGCTGTTGTCGTAGATGCCGCGCGCGGAACCCGCGCCGTTGGGGGCGGGAAAGCCGCCGGCCTGGTGGCCGGGGGCACCCTCCATGCCGACGGCGATGGTCGGCTGGGCGTCGCGCCAGGCGCGGATCTCGTGCGGGGAGTCGATGCCCTTGCGGGCGGGGTGGTTGGCCAGGAACAGTACGTCCTTCACCCGGCGGCGCTGCACCTGCTCGGCGAGGAAGTTGACGCCCGCGATGGCGAGCGCCTCATTGGCCGGGGTGCCGGCAGAGGCCTTCTTCACCGAGCCGTCGAAGGAGTTCTCGAACTCCTTCAGCACCGCCACCTCGTTCTTGCCGGGGTGGACGAAGACCGTACCGTGCTCGGCGGCCGGGATGTTCCACTCCAGGCCCTGGAAGACCAGGGTGTCGTCGATCCGGTCGCGGGCCTCGACGATGTCCGGATTGACCTTCTCCACACCGATCTTGGCGTGCGTGTCGCTGCCGTGGTCGGTGATCACCATCCAGTCCAGGCCGTGCGCGTTCGCCTGTCGCACCTGGTCGATGACCCGGTACTTGGCGTCGGAGCTGTACTGCGTGTGGATGTGGTGGTCACCGGCGAGCCACAGATACCCACCGGAGCGCTCGTCGTGGTGCGCCGCGGACGCGGGCACCGCTGCCGCGGCCTGACCCGCGCCGCCGAGGACGCTGCCGGCGGCGAGGCCCGCGCCCAGCAGCCCGGTGCGGCGCAGCATCGAGCGACGCGAGAGCTGGCTCGGAGTCAGTTCCTCGTCGGGGACCGACATGTCGAGGGCGGGCGGAAGGGAGGAGGCGTCGCCGCTCCCGTGGTGGTGGTGATGGTGGTGACCGTCGTCGTGTCTGTGGCCGTGGCTCATGCTCAACTCCCGCGGGCGGCAGGGACGTACACGCTTGGGACGTGCAGATTCTGAGAAGGCCGCATGAACGACGGAGAACCGGGTGATGGTGTGACGCGGAACGGTTGATGTGCGACGAGGGGACGTCGCCCTGCTCGACCGATCGGCCGGAAACCCGGCCGTGTCAGGTGGAGCGAGGCACGATGCTCACCGCGCGGTGGTCGTACCCGTCCAGTTCGAAGCCGGGGGCTTCCCACTTGAGGCCGACCTGTTGGCCGGGTGGCAGCGTGCGGAGGCCGGTCTTTTGGATGTCGGAGACTGCGGTGCCGCCGGCCCCTTGACTGCCGGAGTTCTGCAAGGGAAAGGCCGGCTCCACGCCCTGGGCGTCGAGCCGGCCTCTGCTGCTTGCCGAGCGTTCCGCTCGGCGGGGTCGGTCAGTCCGTGCCCGACTCCATCGCGGCGCGGTCAAGGAGTTCGTCGTCGTCGGCCTCGCCGCGGGAGGCGATGGCCTCGGCGCCGCCCTCCGGCATGCTGCCGATCAGCCCGGTCGCGGCCGCCTGGGCGGCACCGATGGCGGGATTGGCGGTGCCGATCAGGCCGAGCCCGGCGTACTGCTCCAGCTTGGCGCGCGAGTCGGCGATGTCGAGGTTGCGCATGGTGAGCTGGCCGATGCGGTCCACGGGGCCGAACGCCGAGTCCTCGGTGCGCTCCATCGACAACTTGTCCGGGTGGTAGCTGAACGCCGGGCCCGTGGTGTCGAGGATCGAGTAGTCCTCGCCGCGCCGCAGCCGCAGTGTCACCTCACCGGTGACGGCCGCGCCGACCCAGCGCTGCAGCGACTCCCGGATCATGAGCGCCTGCGGGTCCAGCCAGCGGCCCTCGTACATCAGCCGGCCGAGGCGCCGCCCCTCGCTGTGGTACTGGGCGAGGGTGTCCTCGTTGTGGATCGCGTTGACCAGACGCTCGTACGCGGCGTGCAGCAGGGCCATGCCGGGCGCCTCGTAGATGCCGCGGCTCTTGGCCTCGATGATCCGGTTCTCGATCTGGTCCGACATGCCCAGGCCGTGGCGGCCGCCGATGGCGTTCGCCTCCATCACCAGGTCGACGGGGGAGCCGAACTCCTTGCCGTTGATCGTCACCGGGCGGCCCTGTTCGAAGCCGATCGTCACGTCCTCGGGGAGGATCTCGACCGCGGGGTCCCAGAACCGTACGCCCATGATCGGCTCCACGGTCTCCACGCCGTTGTCCAGGTGCTCCAGGGTCTTGGCCTCGTGCGTGGCACCCCAGATGTTGGCGTCGGTGGAGTACGCCTTCTCCGTGCTGTCGCGGTAGGGCAGCCCGTGGGCGAGCAGCCACTCCGACATCTCCTTGCGGCCGCCCAGTTCGGTCACGAAGGCCGCGTCCAGCCAGGGCTTGTAGATCCGCAGATGCGGGTTGGCGAGCAGGCCGTAACGGTAGAACCGCTCGATGTCGTTGCCCTTGAAGGTCGACCCGTCGCCCCAGATCTGTACGTCGTCCTCAAGCATCGCCCGGACCAGGAGCGTGCCCGTGACGGCACGGCCGAGCGGGGTGGTGTTGAAGTAGGCGCGCCCGCCCGTGCGGATGTGGAACGCCCCGCAGGTGAGCGCGGCCAGGCCCTCCTCGACCAGTGCGGCGCGGCAGTCGACCAGGCGTGCGATCTCGGCGCCGTAGGTCTTCGCGCGGCCGGGCACCGAGGCGATGTCGGGCTCGTCGTACTGGCCGATGTCGGCGGTGTAGGTGCACGGGACGGCGCCCTTGTCGCGCATCCACGCGACGGCGACCGAGGTGTCGAGGCCGCCCGAGAAGGCGATGCCGACGCGATCGCCGACGGGAAGGGAGGTGAGGACCTTGGACATGGGAAGAGTATGCATGGAAACGCATGAACATGCAAAGGGTGTGTGCGACGCCTCGGCGTGGCGCCGCGAGCGACCGGGCGGTGCGGGCCGCAGGTGACATGGCGGCTGCCGTGCTCGGGCACGGCAGCCGCCATGTGCCGGTCTCAGCCCTGCCCTGCCAGGGCTTCGCCGAGGATTTCCTCCGCGGTCTTCAGGGCCGCGGCGCGGTCCTCGGTGACCAGGCCGATGCGCGTGCGTCGATCGAGCAGGTCGGCGGCGTCGAGTGCGCCTTCGTGCCGTACGGCCCAGAGCAACTCGGCGCGGGTGACGGGGTGGTCGGGCAGCACGAGGTCCCCTAGGTGCGGGTTCTGTGCGGCCAGGGCCTGGACGGCCGCCGCCTCGGTGCCGTAGCGCCGGACCAGGCGCCGCGGTGCGGGCAGAGTGGCGAGCCGGGCCGCAGCGGCGGCGCCGACGAGCGGGAGCGCGGCGGTGGGGGAGGGCCCGGCGTGCAGACGGCCGGCGGAGGCGGCGGCGTCGACGGCGTCCTCGGCCATGCGCCGGTAGGTGGTGAGTTTGCCGCCGACCACGGTGACGACGCCGTCCGGTGACGTCAGTACCGCGTGCCGCCGGGAGATGTCGGCGGTGCGGGACTCCTCGCCCGAGCCTGTCGGCGTGGTGTCCAGCAGGGGCCGTAGCCCGGCGAAGGCGCCCACGACGTCGGCACGGTGGACCGGGACGTCCAGGACGGAACCGAGGACGTCGAGCAGGAAGCCGATGTCGGTCTCCGGGACCTTAGGCACATCGGGCACGGGGCCGTCGACGGGTTCGTCGGTGAGGCCGACGTACACCCGGCCGTCACCCTGCGGCAGGACGAGGACGAAACGGTTGGTCTCGCCGGGGATCGGTATGTGCATCCCGGCCGGCAGCGAGCCCAGGCGCTCGGCGCGCAGCACCAGGTGGGTGCCCCGCGAGGGCCGGATCCGGATGCCGTCGACCAGTTCGCCCGCCCACACACCCGATGCGTTGATCACGGCGCGGGCGCGGATCTCGCCCTCCTCGCCGGTGAGTTCGTCGCGGACGCGGGCCCCTGTTCCGGTCAGCTCCAGTGCCCTGACCCGGGTGAGGATGCGGGCGCCCTTGGCGGCTGCGGTGCGGGCGAGGGCGGTCACCAGGCGGGCGTCGTCGGTGAGCCTGCCGTCCCAGGACAGCAGGCCTCCGCGCAGGCCGTCGGTGCGCAGGGCGGGGGCCAGGTTGCGGGTCTCCACCGCGGACAGCCGGCGCGGGCCCGGCAGGGTGGCGCGGGCCGTGCGGGCCGCCAGGCGCAGGCCGTCACCGGCCCGGAACCCGGCCCAGGCCAGAGCCGCCTGTCCGCGTGACACCAGCGGGGTCAGGGGGAGGACGAACGGCTGGGCACCGACCAGGTGGGGTGCGGTGCGCTCCATCAGCACGCCCCGCTCGACGGCGCTCTCGTGGGCCACGTCGAGCTGTCCCGAGGCCAGATAGCGCAGGCCTCCGTGGATCAGCTTCGAGCTCCAGCGCGAGGTGCCGAAGGCCAGGTCGTGGGCGTCCACGGCGGCGACCGTCAGTCCGCGGGCGGCGGCGTCGAGGGCGGCTCCGGCGCCGGTGGCGCCGAGCCCGACGACCAGGACGTCCACGGCCGGTCCGCCCACGGTCCGGGCCAGGTCGCGGGTGCGGCGTGCGGCGGACAGCGACGAACCGGGGACGGGCGCGGCGAGGTGGGCCGGGCTGCTGGTGGGGCTCATGGGGTGAGGGTCCTCTCCAGGATGGTCCGCAGCTCCGTGAGGAAGGCGGCGGTGGTCAGGTCCGGGTCGTCCTCGTCGGTCATGGTCCGCAGCGACAGGGTGAAGGACTGGACGATCAGAAGAAGGGATCGTGCCTGTCTGCCGGGGTGGCAGGCGCGCACCGATCCGTCGGCGTGTCCGTCGCGCAGGCCGGTGGCCAGAAGCTCCAGGAGGGCGTTCTGGCTCGCGCCGCGGCGGTCCAGTACGTAGGGCAGGAGCAGTTCGGGGTCGACGTCGACGATCTTGCGGAAGAGCGGGTGGTCGCGGAACGCCCGCACCCCGCCCACGAGTCCCTCGACGATCAGATCGCGCGCCGATCGGTCCGGGCTGGGCTCGGGCATGGCGCGGGTGGCCACGTCGACCCACTCGCGCGTCATCAGGTCGCCGACGAGTGTGCGTACGTCCGGCCAGCGCCGGTACAGCGTCATGCGCGAGACGCCCGCACGGCGGGCCACGTCGGTCAGGGTGGTGCGGCGCACGCCGACGGCCAGGACGCAGTCGCGCACCGCGTCGAGCACCGGATCGCTGTCCGCATGGTTGTGACGAATAGGCGTCATGTGTAACAGTGTAACGCCCTTGCGGCGGCGCCCGGCAGACGGGCACGACGCGGAAACGACCGATGAGGACAAACCGCCATGGACATGCTGTGGAGTGGCTGGGGTGACCCGGCCAAGGCGGCACCGCTGCCCGAGACGGTGATCGGGCTGCTGCGCGATCTGCTGGGCGTCAAGCCCCGTAGCGCACCCCCGCTGCGGCTGGAGGAGATCGCCGTCCCCGGCACCCCTCTCGACTCCGCCGTACTCGAAGAACTGTCCGCGGCCGTCGGCGGCGGGGCACACGTTTGTACGGACGCGGAGACCCGTGTCCGGCACACCCGCGGCAAGTCCACGCCCGACCTCCTGCGGATCCGCGTCGGAGACGTCACCGACACCCCGGCGGCCGTAGTCCTCCCGGCCGCACACGACGAGGTGCTGGCCGTCCTGCGCGTGTGCGCCCGATACGGCCTCGGTGCCGTCCCGTTCGGCGGCGGCACGTCCGTCGTCGGCGGCCTGGCCCCCGAGCGGCGAGGACCGTTCGTCGCCCTGGACCTGCGCCGCATGGACCGACTGGTCGACGTCGACCCGGTCTCCCGCACGGCGACCCTGCAGCCGGGCCTGCGCGCCCCCGAGGCCGAACGCCTGCTGGCCGAACACGGCTTCACGCTCGGCCACTTCCCGCAGTCCTACGAGTGGGCCACCATCGGCGGATTCGCCGCGGCCCGCTCCAGTGGTCAGGCCTCCGCCGGATACGGCCGCTTCGACGAAATGGTGCTGGGCCTCACCCTCGCCACTCCCGAGGGCACCCTCGACGTCGGCCGCGCTCCGCGCTCCGCCGCGGGCCCCGACCTGCGCCAGCTGATCCTCGGCTCCGAGGGCGCGCTCGGCGTGATCACCTCGGTCACCGTGCGCGTACGGCCGCAGCCGCGCGCCCGACACTACGAAGGCTGGCGCTTCGCCTCCTTCGAGGAGGGCGGCGCCGCACTGCGCCGGCTCGCCCAGGACGGACCGCGCCCCACGGTGCTGCGCCTGTCCGACGAGACCGAGACGCTGATCGGTCTCGCCCAGCCCGACGCGATCGGAGCGGACGGTCTGCAGCAGAGCGCCGGCTGCCTCGCGATCGTCGGGTTCGAGGGCACCGAGGAGGACACCGCCCACCGCAAGGAGTCGGCCGCTGCCGTCCTGCGCGAGTGCGGCGGCACCTACGTGGGAACGGAGCCGGGAGAGCGCTGGGCCCACGGCCGGTACTCGGCGCCCTACCTGCGGGACGCGCTGCTGGACGCGGGCGCGTTCGCCGAGACGCTGGAGACGGCCGCCTTCTGGTCGCGGATCCCCGAGCTGTACAACGCGGTCCGCACGGCACTGACCACCGCCCTCACCGAGGCCGGCACACCGCCCCTGGTCATGTGCCACATCTCCCACGTCTACGAGAACGGCGCCTCGCTGTACTTCACCGTCGTCAGCGCACAGGGCGACGACCCCGTCGCCCACTGGGCCCCGGCCAAGGAAGCGGCCAACGAGGCGATCCTCGCCGCCGGCGGCACGATCAGCCACCACCACGGCGTGGGCACCGACCACCGCGACTGGTACGTCCGGGAGGTCGGCACCCTGGGCATCGAAGCCCTGCGGGCCGTCAAGCGCAGACTGGACCCCGACCAGCTGCTCAACCCGGGCGTCCTCCTGCCCACCGACTGACCCGACCCGCCGACCGACCCCGCCCCTCGTCCGTACAGCCCCAGCACACCGGCTCCCGAATCACCGCCTCCGGAGGCTCACCCATGCGACAGTTCACCGCCGTCGTCAACCCCACCGCGGGCGGATCCAGCGCGGCGGCCGCGCTGATCCAGGTGGCACGCGTGCTGCGCGAGGCCGGGGCGGAACTGGAGACGGAGTACAGCCGCAGCCTGGCCCACGCCCAGGACATCGCCCGCGGCGCGGGGGAGCGGGGCCGGGTGGTGCTCGCCGTCGGCGGTGACGGCATCACCGGCGGCATCGGCGGCGCGCTCAGCGGCACCGACACCGTGTTCGGCATCGTCCCGGCCGGACGGGGCAACGACTTTGCGCGGGCGCTGGAGCTGCCCTCCGACCCGGACGCCCTGGCCCGGATCCTGCTCGACCGGGAGCCGCGCCCGGTCGACACCATCGAGGTGCGCTCGGCCGTCCACGACGGGACGGTCGTCCTCGGCAGCGTGTACGCGGGCGTCGACGCGCTGGCCAACCGCCACGCCAACCACGCCCGACTGCTCAAGGGCGCCGCCTCCTACTACGCGGGAGGGCTGCGGGCCGTGACCACGTGGCGCCCGGCGGACTACCGGATCACCGTGGACGGAGAGGAGCACGCCCTGCGCGGCTACACCGTCGTGGCCGCCAACTCCGCCTACTACGGCTCCGGCCGCATGATCGCCCCCGGAGCCCGCGTGGACGACGGCCTGCTGGAGGTCGTGATGATCCGCGAGGCCCCGCGCCACCTCTTCTTCACCCTGATGAACGAGCTCAAGTCCGGCGCCCACGTCGCGCGCCCGGAGGTCCGCATCCTGAGGGGCCGCGAAATCCGCATCGAGGCCGACCGCCCGGTGCCGTACGGCGCCGACGGCGAGGTGGAGGCGGTGCTCCCCGTCACGGTGAAGGTGCTGCCCGGCGCGCTGAAGGTGCTGCACTGACGACTGGCTGACGGCGCTGTACCGACGACCGGGCGATGCGTCACACATGTCAGCTCATCGCTGCCCCGCATCCGCATCCGCGGCCCGGCGTGCCGCGAAGTCGGCGAACCAGGACAGCATCCCGAAGTGCGTGACCGCCCCTTCGCTGCCGACATCGGCGACGCGAGCACCCTGCAGGATCCGTTTGACCGGCACCTCCAGCTTCTTCCCGGTCACCGTGCGCGGAACGGCGGGCACCGGCACGATCGCGTCGGGTACGTGCCGCGGGGACAGTTCCCGTCTGATCGCTGCCGTGATCCGTTGCCGCAGGCCGTCGTCGAGTGCCGCGCCGTCGGCCGTCACCACGAACAGCGGCATGTAGTAGTCACCGTCGTCCAGTTCGACGCCGACGACCAGACTGTCCACGACGCCCGGCACCTGTTCCACCACGGAGTAGATGTCGGCCGACCCCATCCGCACTCCCATGCGGTTGAGCGTGGAGTCCGAGCGCCCCGACACCACGAGCGACAGGTCCTTGTCGATGGTGATCCAGTCGCCGTGACGCCAGACGCCGGGATAGGTGTCGAAGTAACTCGCCCGGTAGCGGACGTCGTCGGGGTCGTCCACGAACCGCAGTGGCATGGACGGCAGCGGGGCCGTCACCACCAGTTCACCCTGCTCACCGGTCAGGGGCCGGCCCTCCACGTCCCACGAGGCCAGGGCCACGCCCAGGGAGGGACACGAAATGCGTCCCGCACGGACCGGGAGCAGGGGTGAGCCGCCCGCGAGTGCCGAACAGACGTCGGTTCCGCCGCAGATCGACTGGAGCTGGACGCCAGGGGCGAGCCGGTCGTACACCCAGTGCCAGGTGCTCCGTGCCATAGCCGACCCGGTCTGTACGACGGAACGCAGCGCACCCAGGTCGAGGTCGGCGGCCGGGTGCAGGCCCGAACGTTCCACGGCCGCGAGGTAGGCCGCGCCGACACCGACCACGGTGGCCCGGGTGCGCTCCGCGACCCGCCACACGCCGGCCGCGTCGGGGTGGGTGGGGCTGCCGTCGTACAGGACGACCGTGCTGCCGTGGAGCAGCCCGCCGACGAGGAAGTTCCACACCATCCAGCTCGTGGAGGTGACGAACAGATACCGGTCCTCGGGGCGCAGGTCGACGCCCAGCCCCAGCGCCTTCAGGAGTTCCACGACGATGCCGCCGTGCCCCTGCACGATGCCCTTGGGGATGCCGGTGGTGCCCGACGACCACAGGATCCACAGAGGATGGTCGAAGGGTACGTCGGCGAAGACCGGCGCCGCCTCGGTCGTCGGCAGCGCCGACCACACGCGGACGGCGACGTCGGAGCGCATCGGCCGCTCCAGGGATGTGCCGGGGAACAGGTGGTCGACGAGCAGCAGGTGACGGACCGTTGGCAGACTGTCCAACAGCTCGGCGACCGTGGTCCGCCTGTCGTACTCCTTGCCCCCGTAGCGGTATCCGTCCACGGCGATGAGGACGGTCGGCCGGGCCTGGCCGAGGCGGGCGAGCACGCTGGGCGTGCCGAAGTCGGGGGAGCACGCCGTCCATACGGCCCCCACGGCGGTGGTGGCCAGCAGGGCCACCACCGCCTGCGGCAGGTTGGTGAGATATCCGGCGACGCAGTCGCCGGGCCCAACGCCCATGTCGCGCAGTGCCGCCGCGACATCGGCGACATCACGGCGCAGTTGCTCCCACGACGTCTCGACCGGGGCGCCGTCCTCGGTCACGCTCACCAGCGCCGGACGCGCGTCGGTGGCCTGCGCGAGGCAGCGTTCCGCGAAGTTCAGTCGTGCGCCGGTGAACCAGCGGGCGCCCGGCATGGTGGCTTCGGCCAGTACCTCGTCGCACCCGGACACCGAGTCCAGCCCGTAGAACTCCCAGACGGCCGACCAGAATCCCGTCAGGTCGGTGGCGCTCCACCGCCACAGCGTGGCGTAGTCGGGGAAGTCCAGCCCCCGGGTCTCCGCCAGCCATTCCATGAACACGGCGACGTTGGAGTCCTCCAGTTCACGGCGGCCGGGAGACCAGAGCGGTTCAGTCTCCATGCTCATGCGTGCCGTCCCGTGGCCGGCATGGGGAGCGCAGTGCCGGCCGATGACCGAGGCGTCGTACGGCCGGACTCCAACTCGCGCAGGAGATCCTCCGCGAGGGACCAGTCACCGTGTCCGGATGCCGGGTTGAGGTGCCCGACGGGGCCGAGGGACACGAGGTGGCTGCCCCAGTCGCGCGCGAGTTCCGCGACGCGCTCGGCGGCGGCGAGCGGGTCGTTCGCGCTGGCCGCCACCACGCTGGGGAACGGCAGCGGACGGCGGGGTACGGGCGTCCAGCCGTGCTCCGCCAGTGCGCCGGGGGTGGGGTAGCCCTCCGGGAGGGGGGTCTCGAAGTCCGGCGGCGTCGCGAGCAGGGCGCCGCGGACCTCCGCGTGATGCCGTTGTGCCCAGTGCACCGTGGTCATCACGCCCGCACTGTGGGCGACCAGGACGACGGGCCCCGCCACAGAGGCGAGCGTGGTGGCCAGGTTGGCGACCTGGGCGTCGCGGCTGAGGCGGTCCTGCGCCACCGGGGGAGTGACACGGACGCTCCGGCCGGCTTGGGCGAGCCGAGTGGCCAGCTGCGTCTGCCAGTGTTCGGGGATGTGGTCGCGCAGGCCGGGGACGATCACCACGGTGGGTGCCATAGAGCGGGTCATGAGGAGACCTCCGATGGTGTCCGCGTCTCGGCACGTGCGGCGAGACCGGTGATACGGAGCAGATCGCGTTCGTACCAGTGGCGCCCGATGAGGAAGGCGACGCTGGCCGCGACCGCGGTGAGCGGCACGACGCGCAGGGCGCCGAGCAGTCCGATGCGGTCCGCGAGGGCGCCGGTGACGGCGGGTCCGGGTGCCAGTCCGAGCAGGCTGTTGGCGAGCGTGAGGGTGGCGAAGGCGGTCGCGGCGACGGATGCGGGGGTCAGATTGGCGACCATGGCGGCCGCCGGTCCGGCCGTGCCGGCCGACAGCAGGCACCCGGCGGCCAGAGCGGCCAACTGGGCCGGGCCGGTGGGCAGTCGGAAGGCGAGCGACAGCAGGACGAGTGAGCTCAGGCTGCAGGCGACGGCCACGCCCCACTTGCGGATGGGGGCGGTGGCGCTGATGCGGTCGGAGGCGATGCCACCGGCGATCATCCCGATGCCGATGATCAGCGCGAAGACGCCCGCGACCGCGCCCGCCCGTGCGGGGGCCATGTGGTAATAGCGGTCGAAGAAACTGGGCAGCCAGGCCAGGAGCGTGGCGGCCACGAACAGTTGAAGGCCGCTGCCGATGTAGGCGCTGATGACGGAGACGGAGGAGAACAGCCGGGGCAGATGACCGCGCAGCGGTTCATGCGTGGTCGTGCCGTCGGTGTCGTTCGCCGACCGTCCTTGCGGCTTCAGTCTGCTCTCCTTGACGACTATTCCGTACACCGCGGCGAGCACCAGCCCGAACAGGCCCATCGCCGCGAACGCCCAGCGCCATCCGGCGACTTGGGCCACGGCCCCGCCGAGGGCGACGCCGAGTACGGAGCCGAAGGCCCCGCCGGCGATGAACGCGCCGGAGAGAGTGGCCCGCATGGTGAGCGGGAAGATGCTGAGGACCACGGCGATGCCCACGCTGCCGTACGCGGCCTCACCGATGCCGACGAAGAGGCGGCCGACGAACATCTCGCCGTAGTTCGCGGAGATCGCGCAGCCCAGGGTGGCCAGGCTCCACAGCACGGCGGCGATGAGCAGGCTGCGGACCCGCCCCCACCGGTCGGCCACCAGGGACATGGGGAAGGTGAGCACCCCGACCGTCAGCGCCACCACACCGCTGAGCGATCCCAGTGCGGCGTCCGACAGCAGCCATTGCGCCTTCAGCATCGGGAAGACGGCGTTGAGCACCTGTCGGGACATGTAGTCGGACAGGAGCAGGCCGAAACCGAGCGCGAAGACGGTCCACGCATAGCCCCGGGACACGGGCCAGACCGGTACGGACGGGTCCGTGGCGGGCGCAGTGGTGTGAAACTCCATTGTCATCACCTCGACTGCTTGATTGAGGGGCAGGTCAGAACGGTCTGTCGCCGACGATCCCGGCGCGCTCCATCTTGCGGACGGCGGGCCAGTAGTCCTGGACGGCGTAGTGCTGGGTGGAGCGGTTGTCCCAGATGGCGACGCTGTTCGGCCGCCAGCGGAAGCGCACCTGGTGCTCGGGGATCGCCGCCTGGCTGATCAGATAGGTGAGCAACTGGCTCGCGCCCGGTGCGTAGTCCTGTCCGAAGCGGACGTTGCGTGGCGTGTGGTAGTTGACGAAATGGGTGGCGAACGCGTTGACGAAGAGGATCTTCTCGGCGGTCTCCGGGTGGGTGCGGACGACGGGGTGCTCGGCGTCGGGGAACCGCTCCTTGAGCGCGTGGCGCTGCTCCTCGGGCAGTATGGCGCCGAAGGAGGCCTCGATGCTGTGCCGGGCGCGCAGCCCCTCGATCTGTGACTTGATGTGCTCGGGAAGCCGCCGGTAGGCCTCGGCCATGTTGACCCAGATCGTGTCGCCGCCCACCGGGGGAGACTCGATGCAGCGGAGCACGGCGCCCATAGACGGGTTGGTGCGCCAGGTGCCGTCGGTGTGCAGGGCGTTCTCGTAGTGCTCGGCCGGGCTGTCCAGGTCCTTGTAGATGCGCACCAGCCCGGGGTGGTCGGGGTCGCTGCCGGCGACGGGGTGGTCCTCCAGCGGACCGAACCGCTCGGCGAAGGCGACATGGTCGGCACGCGTGATGTCCTGGTCCCGCAGGAACAGAACCTTGTACTGCAGCAGCAGGCTTCTGAGCTGTGCGAACAGGCCGTCGTCGCGGGCGGCGTCGGCCAGGTTCACGCCGCTGAGCTCGGCGCCGATCGTGCAGGTGAGCGGCTCGACCTCGATCGAGGTGCGCAGGGCGGCCGGGCGGACGAGCGCCGGGGCCCGCCCTTGTGACGGTGAGAGGGTGTCTGGCATGGGTGATCACTCCCTGGGTTTCACAGGACGAAGACGGACGAGCCCGTGGTCCGGCCGGCCTCCAGATTGCGATGGGCCTGTACGGCGTCCGAGAGGTCGTAGCGCTGGTTGATCTCGATGGCGATGCGGCCCGCGGCGACGTGGCCGAACAGCTCCCCGGCCAGGGCGTCGCGCTCGGCCGGGTCGGCGATGTAGTCGGCAAGGGCGGGGCGTGTGACGAACAGCGAGCCGTGGACGGCGAGTTGCATGGCGTCGATCGGTGGCACGGGTCCGGACGCGGTGCCGAAGCACACCAGCAGGCCACGGCGGGCCAGCGACGCCAGCGAGCCGGCGAAGGTGTCCTTGCCGATGCTGTCGAGGACGACCGGGACGCCCGCGCCGTCGGTCAGCTCGCGGACCCGGGCGGGTACGTCCTCGTGCCGGTAGCGGATGACGTGCTCGCATCCGTGCGCCAGGGCGATCTCCGCCTTCTCCTCGCTGGAGACCGTCCCGATCACACGGATGCCGAGCAGCGCGGCCCACTGCGAGACGATCAGGCCCACACCGCCGGCCGCGGCGTGCAGCAGCACGGTGTCCCCGGGCCGCAACGGGTGGATCCTGCGCAGCAGATAGGCCGCCGTCAGGCCGCGCATGGTCATCGCGGCCGCCGTCTCGCAGCCGATCTCGGGGGGCAGCCCGATCAGGTGCGAGGCGTCCATGACGCGCTCGGTGCTGTAGGCGCCGAGCGGGCTTCCGGTGTACGTCACCCGGTCTCCCGCGGCGACGTGGGTGACGCCCTCGCCGACCGCCTCCACCACGCCCGCGGCCTCGACACCGATGCCGTCGGGCAGGCGTACCGGGTAGAGCCCGGTACGGAAGTAGGTGTCGGCGAAATTGAGCCCCACCGCCTCGTGCCTGATGCGTACCTGGCCCGGGCCCGGATCTCCGACCCTCACCTCCTCCCAGGTCAGGACGTCGGGTCCACCGGTTTCGTAGAAGCGGACGGCGTTGGCCACGAAGAGCTCCGAAGGGTCGTACGGGTGGGGGAGGGCGGGCCGGTCAGGCGGAGACGTCGCGCAGCATGAAGCCGCGCCGGCCGGGACGGCGGTTGGGCACCATGCCGAGCCGGGCGAGGGTCTCGTCGGCGTCCGCGTAGTACTCGCCGAGCTTGTAGATCCGCTTGGCGTCGGCCCCGGTGGCGATCTCGCGGCCGAGCGCCTCGGAGATCTTGACCATCTGCTCGACCTGCGCCACCGACGACATGCGCTCCCCCTTGCCGCGCCAGAGGTTGTCCTCGTTGCCGACGCGGACGTGCTGGCCGAGGGCGATGGCGACGGCGTTCATGGGGGCCACGGCGCGCATGGAGCTCTCGATGGTGAGGACGGCGCCGTCCGGGACGCGGCGGATGAACTCGACCAGGTCGGCAGGGTGCCGTCCGGCGAAACCGCCGCCGATGGCGACGTAGTTGAGGATCAGCGGGCCGGTGTAGAGGCCGGCGCGGATCAGTCGCTCGACGGTCTCCAGCTGCGCCAGGTGGGCCAGCTGGAAGTGCGGCTGGATGCCGTTCGCGTGCAGCCGCTTGAGGTGTTCGAGATAGAACTCCGGACCGGCCTCGACGACCATGTCGCGGTAGGCCCGGTAGTAGTCCGGCTTCGCGATCGAGGTGCCCTCCAGATCGTCGTCGTTCATGATCTCGACGATGTTCATCTGGCTGGTGTTGATGGCCATCGTGACCTGGTCCGGGGCCGGGTCGAGCTCGGCCAGCAGATGGCGGGTGTCGTAGGCGAGCCACTTCGCGTCGCCGCCCTCGCCCTCCGGAGCGAAGGAAATGGAGCCGCCGATCTGCAGGACCATGTCCGGCACCGCCTCGCGCAGCCGGCCCAGCAGCTCGTTGAACATCGACATCCGCTTGGAGCCCCGGCCGTCGAGCTCGCGTACATGGATGTGCAGCACCGTGGCCCCGGCGTTGTAGCAGTCGACAGCGGCCTGTACGTGCTCGTCCATCGTGACCGGAATGTCGTCCGCGTCCCCGGGCAGCCATTCCGGGCCGTACGGGGCGGCCTGGATCACCAGCCTTTCCTGGTTTTCGGGGAACAGCGAGTCGTCGTGGAAGTGCACGATGCATCTCCTTGTCGATAAGTCGAGTGGGGTGATCGCGTGCCGAGAGCATCGGCGGACGCGAAGACCGGGACGCGGGCGGCAGCTGACTGCGCCGGTCGTGAGAGGGACGGGTGCGACGCACCCGGGTGGGAATTGCGGTCGGCTCGGAGAAGCACGCCCAAGGGGAGTGACGGAGCATGCCCTCCGGACCGACCGGCTGTGCGGTGGTGTCACCGTAGGGCGGTCACTTCCGGCCCGCTTGCCCTGGAGGGACAGGTGACTTGTCATTTGGGGACACGAGGCCCGCACGTGTCACCCACGGCCGGCCGGAGCCTCCGGGCCGATGGGCGTCGGCTGCCCTGTCAGTCCCGGGATGCGGCTCGCGCCTTGCGCCACTCCCGCGGGCCGGTCCCGAACTGCTCACGGAACCACCGCGAGAACGCGCTCAGCGAGGAGAAGCCCAGCAGGGTCGAGACCTCGGTCAGCGACCGGTTGGGATTCGCCACGAACCGTTCGGCGAGCGCCGTACGGGTGGAGTTGAGCAGCGACGAGAACGTCTGGCCCGATCGGGCAAGATGCCGGTGCACGGTGCGCCGGTCCACGCCGAGGCTGCGCGCGACCTGTTCGATGGAGCACCGGCCGGTCGGCAGGAGCGCCTCGATCAGCTCGCGCACCCGATCCGCCTCGCCGCCCTCGGGGGGAGCCGCGATGGGCTCGAAGAGCTGCCGGGTGTAGCTGCGCAGTTGCGCATCCGCCATGGCATTGGGGGCATCCAGGTCCTCGGTGTACAGGATGATGCCGTTGGAGCACCGGTCGAACTGCGTCAGCGGCCCGAAGAGACGGCGGTGCGTCCCGGTGTCCTTCGGCGCCGGGTGGGCGAAGCAAACCGACGCCGGCCGCCACTGGCTGCCCAGGAATCCGCACAGGATGCGGTGGAAGGCGCCCACGGCGAGTTCCACCGCCTGCCGGACCGGTGCCGTCTCACCCACCCGGATGTCCACCTTGAGGGTGGCGACCCCATTCGCCTCGGACAGGCGGGTGCTGAGGGCCTCGTTGTAGGTGTGCTGGTGGCGGATGAGCAGGTCCAGGGCGCTGCGGACGTCGGGCTCCTCCCGTACGAGCAGACTGATGGGGCCCAGATTGGAGAAGCGGCGCCGCTCCGCAAGCAGGAGGCCGAAGTCGTCGCGACCGCAGGCCACGGCCGTGAGCTCGAGCAGCCGGGCCACGGCCGCGCCGGAGATCCACCGGTCCTGCACGGCCAGGTCGGCCGTGTCCAGGCCGACGCCCCGCATGAGCGCGCGGGGATCGAGACCGAAGGACCGGCTCAGCTCCACATAGCCGTTCAGCGCGGCGGTGCGGGACAGGGGCCTCATGCGTACTCTCCAGGGACGGGTCCCCAGAAGTTAAGTTTCCCGTCCCCTCGGGTCAAGCATCGCGCGCAACCGATCCATACCATCCCTGCAACGCGAGCCCGGTCGGCACACGGGCCGCACGTCCATCGCCCACACGCCCGACGGCCGTACCGGTGCGTCAGACAGGGAGGCGGCACATGGCCCAGCCGGCACACTCGAGGATCGGCCCGGTCCAGCCCTTCACCGGCCCCGCTCTGTGGTACGGCCCCGACCTCGCGGGCCGCGAGGACTGGGTCGTACGGCTCACAGCGCACCACCGCGACGAGCAGCGCGCCGCCCTGCGTACCGCCCGTGCCCGGGGCACCACCCTGCTCAGGATGACCAGGGACGACTTCCCTCTGCCCGACCTCAGCGCCGAGCTGGAGCACGCGGCCGCGCAGCTGCGCGCCGGCCGCGGCTTCGTCCTGATCCGCGGCCTGCCGGTGGACGGGCTCGGCGACACGGACGCGAGCACCGTGCTGCGCGGTGTCGGCCAGTACCTGGGGCGGCCGGTGCCGCAGACCGCCGACGGACGCACGCTGTGCCACATCCGGGAGGCGGACCCCAGGGAGGACTCCCTCCGCCCGCCCCCGTACCGGACCCGGGCGGGGCTGCCGCTCCACACGGACGAGTCGGACCTGCTCGGCCTGCTGTGCCTGCGGCCGGCCCGCTCCGGCGGACGCACGGTCCTGGCCAGTGCGGCAGCCGTGCACAACACGATGCTCGCCGCCCGGCCCGACTTCACCCGGCGCCTCTACGACACCTACTTCTTCGCCCAGTTCGAGGAGAAGGACGTCCCGGGCGAACGGTCCTATCTGGGCGCCCCGCTCATCACCCGGCACGGCACCCGGGCCAGCATGCGATACGACCGGGAGCGCCTGGAGGCGGGAGAGGCCCTCCTCCAGGACGGGCGCAGGACGGGCCCGCCCGACGCGGACCGGGAGCTGTTCGACCTCGTGGACGCGACGGCCGCCTCCCCGGCCGTCCGGCTGGACCTGGACCTGCGGGCGGGTGACCTGCTGCTGGTGGACAACCACGTCGTCCTCCACGGCCGCACCCCCTTCGAGGACCACCCCGAGCCCGGGAGCAAACGCCACCTGCTGCGCCTGTGGCTGGCCCGGCAGGAGGCACCCCCGGCGCCCGACGGACCCGCCGAACGCCATGGCGCTCCGCACACACGCGTCGGCATCCCGCCGCGCGACGTCATTCGCCCCCGGCCGCTGCGCCCTGCGCACACTTCGCTGAGGAGGTCGGGAAGGCCGCGGCCGACACCGGGGCCACCTGCCTGACCACGGGACAGTGCGGCCGGCTGATTTTTCCGTCGGCTGCGGATGCGGTGCTCCGCGTTCACGACCGCGCGGGTTGGTCGGCGATCATCAGGGTGATGTCGGCAGGGCGGAAGCCCAGGCGCGCGTAGATACGGGCGACGGCGTCCTCCGCATACGCGAGGAAGACGGTGCGCACCCCGTGGTCGCGGGCGTGGGTGGCCAGAGCCGTCGTGACGGCCGCGGCCAAGCCCTGGCGGCGTGCGGTGGGGAGGGTGCCGATGCCGCCGATCTCGGTGGTGCCGCCTGCCGGGTGGTAGTGGCCGGCGGCGAGCGGGGTGCCGTCCGGCGCGAGGGCGGCGACGAGTTGCTTGTGCCCGGCGCGGATGCCGGGGCGGATGGTCTCGACGGTGCCGTCCGCGATCAACTTCTCGGCCTCCGCTCGCAGTTCCGTCGGCCCTGCGCAGCCCGCCGCCGTGTTCTCGGCGAAGGCCAGGCGGGGCAGGGCGAGGACTGCGGACAGGGCCGGATCGTCCGCCGTCAGCGCACGGATCGTGACGCCGGACGGCAGGGGCTGTGCGGGCAGCCGATGGTGGGGGTCGAGGGCCATCAACGGGCGCTGCGCAACGGGGAGACCGGCGGCCTCGATGCGGGCGCGGAGAGTGGGGGCCGCCTCGGCCAGCCACTCGAAGGCCTCCGGTACGCCGAGTTCGCGCTGCCGGGCGCGCACCCGGGCGATGTCGGCCGCGGTGATGCTCCCGGAGCCCTCCGCGGTGGGTTGAGCGTGGTTCGGACCGCCGTAATAGGGGGCTCCCGGGTCCTTTCGTACGAACAGGCGTAGCGGGCCGAACTCTTCGGCGTCGGCGAAGAGCAGGGGCACGGTGGCGTAGTACCGCTCGATACGGGCACACAGCGAGTCGCTCATCCGGCGCATCCCGCCTCACGTCTGCCGCAGCGGCGCATACGTCTCCGCCGCCACCCCGAACGTCCAGGCGACGCCCTCGCGAGCCGTACGGGTTGTCGGCGGGACGCGCAGCCAGTAGGTGCGCCGGGTTCCGTCCGGCTCCGGCGTGGAGTTGATGACCTCCACCATCACGACCGCCTCGTCGCCGTCCAGGTCAATCCGCCAGAGCGTGCCCGTCTCGTCCTGGTGCACGGGGCGTGCTCCGGAGTTCTCCAGGTAGCGGTCGTAGCCGTAGTACTCCAGCATCACCCGGCGCAGCTCGGCGTTCTCCTCGGCGCGGATCCGCTCCGGCGTCAGGGTACGAAGCTCCGCGAGGAAGGCGGCCGGAACGGGCATGCCGCGCCAGGCGTACAGGGCGAAGCCGTCGGGATAGGCGAGGGCCGGGCCGTCCCCACGGTCCAGGCGGCCCGCTTCGTCGCGGTGCAGGGCGGTGGGGCGTTCGCATACGACCGCCACCTTGGCGAACGGCCACCACCAGCCGGCGCTCCGGCACACTTCGCCCAGTCCGTCCAGCGGAGCCCGGTCGGTGGGGAAGGCGGCGAGCCAGGGCGCGTCGTGCTGGCCCAGTACGGCGTCCAGCAGGAGCAGCCGGATCTCCGCCTCTTCGCGGGAGCGGGCAGCCCGTGTCGCCCCATCCGGCGTTCCGGCTTCCTCGGACGCGCCGGGACCCGCAGCCCCGCCGGCGCCGCCCGGGGCTGTGCCGGTGAGCTCTTCCAGCACGCCTTGGCGGATGCGCTCCACCAGCGCCTGCGTGTTCTCCCACAGCAGACCGCCGGTGACCGCCCAGTGCGCCGACCAGCCCACCGCCCCCAACTCCGCGTGGAGTCGGCCGCGTTCGACCGCCCAGGGAGCCGTGCGCACCGCCTCCCGGACGCTGGGGCCGGTGTCCTCCATGCCGCGTATCAGAGTGATCGCCTCGCGGGGCGAGCCGGCCCACACCACGCGCTCCGGCTCCAGGAGCCCGGCCCGTCGATAGGCCAGGCGCACGCCCCGCTCGGCGCGCTCCCGGTCGGCGGGAGTTGTCTCCGCGGCACACGCGCGCCAGAGCGCGGTCTCCTCGAACACCCCGGCCCCTGTGCCGAGTTCCGCCGCGCTGTCCACGTTGCTCATCGTCTGCTCCGTCACCTTCCGCCGTACCTCGCTCAGTCCGCCACGATCCGCACGGACCCCGGCACGTACTCCCGCTGCCGGATCACCCGGTACCACCCCTTGGGCAGGGCGATCGCCGCGTGCTCCTCGTGGACCACTCGGCCGCCCTGGGGCAGGTGCAGCAGCATCGGCCCGAACGGCCCCGGCTCCCGCACCAGTTCACCCGGCCCGACGACCGCGTGCGCATGACCGGTGACCTCGCCGAGCGCCAGGACGAGCCGGCCCCGCCCGTCACGTGGCTCCCTCGGTGCCGCGGCGACATGCGACGGCACCGCCTCCGTCGCCACGGGCACGATCAGCACGTCTCCCTGCCGGTACACGGCATGCCTCCCCTCCGGCCGGGGCACCGCGCACCGGCCTCATGCCACAGACAGTAGAAGCCGCCACTGACAACGGGCCGTACCCGCCACTGACAACGGGCCGTACCAAGGCCCCCCGCACCCCGTTGTCAGTTCCTCTTGGTAGAACTGCGGCATCACGGAACGGACGACCCACTTCTCCACAGGAGCAGCCGCATGACCATCGGTTCCCACCTCGACGCGCTGTACCGGCTGCCTGCCCACACCTTCCCCGGCCCGGACGCCCGCACGGACGACCTGCCCGAGGCGGAGTCCGTCGCCTGGCGCATCACCAGCGACGTGTACGACGCGGACGAGGACTGGACGGAGGCCTTCGCCCGCTTCTGCGCCGCCGTCGACACCACCCGCGTGCGGGCCCTGATAGTCGGTGCCTGGCAGGAGGCGTACGACACCGACCCGGCCGAGGTGATCGCGGCGCTGCTGGCCGCGCGGGACCGATTCCCCGCCCTGCGGGCGCTGTTCGTGGGCGACATGGTCATGGAGGAGTGCGAGATCTCCTGGATCAACCAGACGGATGTCACCCCGCTCCTGGCCGGCTTCCCGGACCTGGAGGAGTTCGGTGTGCGCGGCGGATCAGGGCTGCGCTTCCCCGCCCTGCGCCACACCGGGCTGCGCCGGCTCACCATGGAGAGCGGCGGCCTGCCCGCCGAGGTCGTCCGGGGCGTGGGCGCCAGCGACCTGCCCGCGCTGGAGCAGCTCGACCTGTGGCTGGGCACCCCCGACTACGGCGGTGACAGCGAGGCCGGCGACCTGGAGCCGATCCTGTCCGGCGCCCGGCTGCCGCGCCTGCGCCATCTGGCGCTGCGCAACAGCGAGATGCAGGACGCCGTCGCCGCCGCGGTCGCCGCCGCACCGGTCGTCGCCCGGCTGGAGGTGCTGGACCTGTCCATGGGCGTCCTGTCGGACGAGGGCGGCGCCGCCCTGCTCGCCGGTCAGCCGCTCACCCACCTCAAGCGGCTCGACCTCCACCACCACTACCTCAGCGAGCCGCTGCTGGAGCGGATACGCCAGACCCTGGAGCTCGCGGGCGTCGATGTGGACCTCGACCGCGACGACGCCGACGAGGACCAGGACGACGACGGCACGGTGTGGCGGTATGTGGCCGTGGGCGAGTGAGCCCGAGCCCCATGAGCCACTACCCCTCGTACCTCAAGCGGTTCCACGGTCTGCCCGTACGCCTCTTCGACGTGGATGGTGACGGCCGTGGCCGGCCCCGTCCCGAACCCGCCTCGGTCGCGTGGAAGCTGAGCGCCGACCGTCAGCATGCCTTCGAACCGCTCTGGCAGCGGTTCCTCGACGAGGTCCACGCCGAGGAGGTCACCGCGCTCGTCATCGGCGCCTGGTGGCAGTCGTGGGACGAACACGGCATCGACCCCGTGCTCGACCTGCTCACGGCCGAGGCACATCGGTTCCCGCGGCTGCGCGCCCTGTTCCTCGCGGACGTCGAGTCCGAGGAGACCGAGATCTCCTGGATCCGCCAGGGTCACCTTTCCCGCGTCCTGCGCGCCTGGCCCGAACTGGAGGAGATCGGGGTACGCGGAGGCGAGGGGCTGGTGATCGAGCCCGTGCGCCACGACCGGCTGCGCACCCTGCGCATCGAGTCCGGGGGGATGCCCGCGCAGCCCGTACGCGCCCTGGCCGCCTGCACGTTCCCGGCCCTGCGCCACCTGGAGTTGTGGCTGGGCACCCCCGATTTCGGCGGCGACTGCGAGGCCGAGGACGTCACCGCGCTCCTCACCGCGCTGGGCCACTGCCCCGAACTGCGACACCTGGGGGTGAAGAACAGCGACATCCAGGACGCCGTGGCCGCCGCGGTGGCCCAGGCACCTGTCGTCGCGGGCCTCACCTCGCTCGACCTGAGCATGGGCACCCTCGGGGACGAGGGCGCGGGCGCGCTCCTTTCGGGTCAGCCCCTGACCCATCTGCGCGCTCTCGACCTGCGGTACAACTTCCTGAGCGACGAACTGGCCCAGCGCCTGCGCGAAACGCTGGAGCCGCACGGAGTCGATCTCGCACTCACTGCGGCGCCCCGCAGCTCGTACAACCCCGAGGCACGCTATGTCGCCGTCGGCGAATGACCCGGGCCCGCGCTTCGTGGTCGTGGGCAACCCCGAGAACCGCCGTGTCACCCTCTTCGGGGACGCGGTGCGCGCGGCCGGACTCGCCGCTCCGCGCATCGTCGCCTGGACCGACGTGCTGCGCGCGGGCGGAGCCGAGTCCGGGGCTGAGTTCGCGGCCGAGTTCGGGGCCGAGGAGATCGTCCGGATCGACTCGCCCGGTGAGAACGCCGAGGTCGACCGGTTGCTGCGCGGTGCCCAGGACCCCACCCGGGTCGAGGGTTCGGCACGCTGGTACGCCGGGTTCATGACCGCGCTGCGTCGGCTGCGCGGCGGCATCCGGCTCGACGACCCGGCCGACCTCCCCGTCCTCTTCGACAAGCGGCGCTGCCACGCCGTGCTCGACGCGGCCGGCGTGCCGGTGCCCGACTCGCCCACCTCGGGGCCGGAAGCCGCACCGGTGCGCGGCTGGGACGACGTACGGGCGCTGATGCGGGAACACCGCATGCCCCGGCTGTTCGTCAAACCCGCGCACGGTTCGTCCGCTTCGGGTGTGCTCGCCGTGGAGTCGGGCGGCGGCGGCCGGATCAGGGCGACCACATCCGTGGAACGCGCGCCGGACGGCCGCCTCTACAACTCCCTCAAGGTGCGCCGCTACGAACGCGAGGCGGACATCGCGGCCGTCGTCGACGCGCTCGCCCCGGACGGGCTGCATCTGGAACGCTGGCTGCCGAAGGCCTCCCAGGAGGGGCGCGCGGCCGACTTGCGGGTCGTCGTCGTGGCCGGCCGCGCCACCCACGCGGTCGTCCGCACCAGCCGCTCACCCCTGACCAATCTCCACCTCGGCGGCCGCCGGGGCGATCTCGACGCGGCCCGGCAGGCCGTCGAGGCGGCGGGCGCGCGCTGGACCGATCTGCTCGACGTGTGCGAGCGGGCCGCGGCCTGCTTCCCGCGCACGCTCTGCGTCGGCGTCGATCTGCTGCCCGCCGTGGGCTGGCGCCGAGCGGCGGTGGGCGAGGTGAACGCGTTCGGCGACCTGCTGCCGCGCCTCACCGGCCTGCCCGGCAGCGGCGCCGAGGGCCTCGACACCTACGCCACCCAGGTGGCCGCCGCGCTGCGCCGCTTCGCCCCGGACCGGCCGGCCGCCTCTTCGCACCACCAGTACAGAGAAGGAAACCCGCATGCCCTCGCCCGCCCCGACGCCTGAGCCGCTCGCACTCCGGAGCACCCCCACCGCGCCTCAAGCGCCGGGCGAGCCGGATGAGCCCCCCGCGCAGGGTGCGCCGCATCAGCCGCATGTTCCGCACGCGCCGGACATGAACGAGATCGTCGGCAGCCACGACATCCTCCTGGTCACCCTCGACACCCTCCGCCACGACGTCGCCGCCGAACTGGCCGCGGCGGGCCGCCTGCCGAACCTGGCCCGTCATCTCCCCGGCGGCCGCTGGGAGAAGCGCCACGCCCCGGGCAGCTTCACCTATGCCTCCCACCAGGCGATCTTCGCGGGCTTCCTGCCCACCCCGGCCGCCCCCGGCCCGCATCCGCGGCTGTTCGCGGCGGGCTTCGCGGGCAGCGAGACCACCGCCGCGGGCACCTTCGTCTACGACACCCCGGATCTCGTCTCCGGCCTCGCCAAGGTGGGCTATCACACCGTGTGCATCGGAGGCGTGGGCTTCTTCAACAAGCTCGGCCCCCTGGGCTCGGTGCTGCCCGGCCTGTTCCATGAGTCCCACTGGGCCCCGGAGTTCGGCGTCACCGACCCCGACTCCTTCGAGAACCAGGTGGCGTGCGCCGAACGCGTCGTACGCGAACTTCCCACGGAACAACGGCTGTTCCTCTTCGTCAACGTGTCCGCCCTGCACCAGCCGAACTGGTTCCACCTGCCCGGCGCGACCCGCGAGGCCGGGGACACCCGCGCCACGCACGCCGCCGCCCTGGAGTACGTGGACCGGCACATCGGACGGCTCTTCGCCGCCGCGAGCAGCAGACGCCGCTGCTTCGCCGTCGTCTGTTCCGACCACGGCACCGCCTACGGCGACGACGGATACACCGGCCACCGCCTCGGCCACGAGTCCGTCTGGACCGTGCCCTACGCCCACTTCTTCCTGGACCCCGCATCCCGCCCGACGGAGGCCGCCCGATGACCACCGCCGAGCAGACGACGGCGACCAGCCCCTACCAGAGCTACGTGTACGCCTACCCCCACAAGACCGCCTACCGCCGGCTCCACGACCGCCCCCTGCTGAACACCCTCTGGGCGGCCGAGCCCAAGGACACCCTCTCCCTCTACCTCCACATCCCCTTCTGCGAAGTCCGCTGCGGTTTCTGCAACCTCTTCACCCGCATCGGCGCCCCCGACGGCCTGACCGGCGCCTACCTGGACGCCCTGGAACGCCAGGCGGGGGCCGTACGCGAAGCGCTCGGAGACACGGACGAGGTCCGCTTCGCCACGGCGGCCTTCGGCGGCGGCACCCCGACCTTCCTCACCGCCACCGAGCTCGAACGGCTGTGTGGCATCGCCGAACACCGCATGGGCGCCGACCTGAGCGCCGTCCCGCTGTCGGTCGAGGCCTCCCCGGCCACCGCCACCGCCGACCGGCTCACGGTCCTCGCCGACCGCGGCACCACCCGGCTGAGCCTGGGCGTGCAGAGCTTCGTCGACTCCGAGGCCCGTGCCGCCGTACGCCCGCAGCGCCGCGCCGACGTGGAGTCGGCCCTCGCCCGCATCCGTGACACCGGCATTCCCGTCCTCAACATCGACCTCATCTACGGCATCGACGGCCAGACGGAACGGACCTGGCTGCACTCCCTCGACGCCGCCCTCGCCTGGCGTCCCGAGGAGCTCTACCTCTACCCCCTCTACGTCCGCCCCCTGACCGGCCTGGGCCGACGCGGTAGCGGCCCCGACCCCGCCTGGGACGAACAGCGGCTGCGCCTGTACCGCGTCGGCCGCGACCACCTTCTCGCGCACGGCTACACCCAGCAGTCCATGCGCATGTTCCGCCGCACCGACGCCCCGCCCCAGGGCGCCGACGACTACGCCTGCCAGACCGACGGGATGATCGGCCTCGGCTGCGGCGCCCGCTCCTACACGGCCGCTCTGCACTACTCCTTCGACTACGCCGTGGACATGCACGAGATACGCGCGATCATCGACGACTACGTGTCCCGCCCGGCCGCCGACTTCGCCCACGCCGAGTACGGCCGCCCCATCGACACCGACGAGGCCCGCCGCCGGCACCTCCTGCAGTCCCTGCTCCAGGCCGAGGGCCTGCGCCTCGACGACTACCGTGCCCGCTTCGGCACCACCCCCGCCGACCACTTCGGCCCCGAACTCGCCCGCTTCGCCGACCTGGGCTGGCTGACCGACGACCGCGCGACCCTCAGACTCACCCCCGAGGGACTCGCCCACTCCGACGCGATCGGCCCCGACCTGTTCTCGCCGGCGGTCCGGGCCGCCATGGCCGCCTACGAGAGGAAGTGACCGGCCCGCCATGGACCTCACCCTCCTCTACCGGGGCCCCCTCGCCTCCTGCGACTACGACTGCCCCTACTGCCCCTTCGCCAAGCGGCGCGACACGGGCGCCCAACTGCGCGCGGACCGCGCCTCCTTGGAGCGCTTCGCGGCCTGGGCCCGGCAGCAGACCGGCGACCGCCTGTCCCTCCTGTTCACCCCCTGGGGAGAGGGCCTGGTCCGCTCCTGGTACCGGCGCACCCTCGCCGAGCTGTCCCACCTGCCGCACATCCGGCGCGTGGCGATCCAGACCAACCTCAGCTGCCGTACCGACTGGCTCGCCGAGGCCGAGCGCGACACGCTGGCCCTGTGGTGCACCTACCACCCGGGACAGACCCCGTACGACCGCTTCCTCACCAAATGCCGCGAACTGGCCGAGCGCGGCATCCGCTTCAGCGTCGGCATCGTCGGCCTGCCCGACCATCTCGACGGGGCCCGGCGCCTGCGCGCCGACCTGCCCGAGCACGTCTACCTGTGGGTCAACGCCGCCGAGGGACACACCTACACCGACGCGGAGGCCGACCGGTGGACGGCCCTGGACCCGCTCTTCCCGTACAGCCGGCACCCGCACACCAGCGCGGGACTGCCCTGCCGCACCGGCGACTCCGTGATCTCCGTCGACGGCGAAGGCACCGTCCGCCGCTGCCACTTCGTGCCCACCCCGCTCGGCAACCTCTACGACGGCTCCTACCGCACCGCCCTGCGCCCCCGCCCCTGCCCACTCGCCGCCTGCGACTGCCACATCGGCTATGTGCACCTGGAGACGCTGCCCCTGTACGACGTCTTCGCGGGCGGGGTCCTGGAGCGCATCCCGGCCACGGTCCCCGCGACCCCGATCCTGCACCTGTCACACCTGACGGGGAGTTGATCCCACGCCCGCTCCGTCGGACCGCCCGCCGGGAGAGGAAGATCACGCCTGGTGGGTGCGGTCTTGGCCATGCTCCCGACACGCGGTACCGTCGGTTCGATATCGACGACGGCGAGACGGAAGCCGGTGGGAATCCGGCACGGTCGCGCCACTGTATGCGAAGGGCCCCTCGGGCGTTTCGTGAGTCAGACCCGTGGCCGTCGTCCAGTGCACCACCGAGATGGGACGCGAACTCCCAGAGGAGGCCCTGCCATGGCGCAGACCGTCGCCCAGCCGACAGCCACCACCCCCGTAGTTCCCGCCACGCTGCCGCTGAAGGCGATAGCACCCTGGGCGGTCTTCTTCGGCATCCTGATGCTGGTCCTGCTGTACTTCGTCGGCGCCGAGCAGGGCGCCACCTCCGTGTTCAACGGCACGGACGTCCACGAGTGGGTGCACGACGCCCGCCATCTGCTCGGTTTCCCCTGCCACTGACGCGAGGGGCGCCGCACAACCATGAACTCCACAACCGTAAGAAACCTCCTCGTGCGGGGCATGCTCGCCGGCCTGGGCGCCGGCGTGCTCGCCCTCGTCGTCGCCTACTTCCTCGGTGAGCCGAGTGTCGACAACGCGATCAGCTTCGAGGAGGCGCACTCCCACGAGCACGAGATGGAGGTCGTCTCCCGCTCCCTGCAGTCCACCGCCGGACTCGCCACCGGCGTCCTGGTCTACGGGGTCGCCTTCGGCGGCATCGCGGCGCTCGCGTTCTGCTTCGCGCTCGGCCGCGTCGGCCGGTTCAGCCCCCGGGCGACCGCGCTGCTGCTGTCCGGCTGCGCACTGCTGGCCGTGTACGTCGTGCCGTTCATCAAGTACCCCGCCAATCCGCCCTCCGTGGGCGACCCCGACACCATCGGCAAGCGCACCACCCTGTACTTCCTGATGATGGCGCTCAGCGTCCTCCTCGCGATCGCCGCCACCATCCTGGGCAAGCGGCTCGCGCCCTCGCTGGGCACTTGGTACGCGACCGTCGCCGCGGTGGCGGCCTTCGCCGTCGCCATCGGGCTCGCGTTCGCGTTCCTGCCCGTCATCAACGAGGTACCGAAGGACTTCCCGGCGACCCTGCTGTGGCGCTTCCGGCTCTCCGCGCTGGCCATCCAGACGGTGCTGTGGGTCGGATTCGGTCTCGTCTTCGGCGAGTTGGCCGAGCGACTGCTCAATCCCAAGCCCGCGACAGCCTCGTCCGCACGGACAGTTCCAGCCGCGCACTGATCCCTGCAGGACACAAGAGGGCCCTTCGGAACCATCCGGGGGCCCTCTCGCGAGGTCGTGCAGCACGGTGCTGGTGGAAGCGGATCCCGCCTGCCTGCGCCGGCTCAGCGGTCCGGCTGAGGGCGGACGGTCAGGATCTGCTGGGCGTGGCCGACGGGGCCGTCGACGTCGTGCAGGACGGTGCTGGTCAGGCCCTGGCCGGTGGGGCCGAAGGTGACGGTGGTGTCCAAGCCCGTCCAGGTGCCCCGGGGCCGGCGGTGCAGGTGGACGGTCAGATCGACGTTGGGGAACATCCACTCCGTGGGCGGCTGTCGTACGGCGATGCCATCGGCCGTGTCGACGAGAGCGAGATAGGACGCGAGCGGGCTGCTCGGCTCGTCGGCGACGAGGGCGAGCGGGGTGGAGACCCAGGCCGTGGTGCGGCCCGGCCGGGGTGGGCCGACCGGGCGGACGTCGAGGGAGGCGATGTAGCCGCCGGGCCACACGTCGGCCATCGGCCACGCGGCGAGGCTCTCCGGCGGGGCGAGCCGCTCGCCGGGGCCTCCTGCCACGGCGGTGGTGTCAAGCGCCGCGAGCAGCCAGGCGCGGGCGCGGACCACCGGGCGGTCGGCGATCCGTACGACCGCTTCGAGGAGTTCGATGGTGCGGCCGGGGCGCACGGTCTCCGACGGCTGTTCGGCGCGCCCGACTACTTCGTACGGGTGGCCGTCGCCGACCTGCCGGCGCACGAGGCGTTCCTCAGCCAACGGGTCATGACGATCCCGCGGATCAAGAACGTCACGTCGCCCTTCACGATGAAGACCGTCAAGCCGGGGTTGTAGAGCCCGCCCGGCCGCCGTCCTGGCAAGATGGCGGCATGGAACGTGTGCTTGGAATCGGTGGTTACTTCATGCGGGCCGCCGACCCGGCGGCGCTGAGCGCGTGGTACCGCGATTGCCTGGGCCTGGACGCCGACGAGAACGGCCTGTGGAGCCAGGGAGCCGGGCCGACGGTGTTCGCGCCGTTCGAGTCCGAGACCGACTACTTCGGGTCCCGCGCCCAGCAGACCATGCTCAACTTCCGGGTCCGCGACCTGGACGCGATGCTCGCGCAACTGCGCGCCGAGGGAGCGGACGTGGCCGAAGAGACGCAGGACATGGAGGGCATCGGCCGATTCGGCTGGGTCACCGACCCCGAGGGCAACCGAATCGAACTGTGGCAGCCTGCCTGACCTCGTCTTCAACAGGCGGTGAGGTACGCGTCGCTGTTCACCGACCGACTGCTGGTCACCCTGGTCCACCTGCGCACCGGTTTGCCCCACGAGGCCCTCGGCGTGATCCATCAGGACGGGTCCCTCGCGATCGCCGGGCAATCGGCGAGATCAGACGGGGCACCGAAGCCCAGGTCCATCGGCCGAAGGCCGCACACCCCGGGCCGTCACCGTGAGCCCGGGCGGCGCCCTCAGCGGCGTCCGAGGCCGGCGTGCGCGAATATCCTGGGCGGCCCGCGGTCGTCGCGAAAGCAAGGATGGCCATGACCCGCAGCACACCACCCCGCCCCCTGGACATCGAGGCGGAGTTCCCCGAGCTGGCCGACCACCGGGCTGTCTGCACCCGGCTTCACCCGCGTCCCGGAGTGCCGAAGCCCGGCGAGAGTTCCGTGGGTGGTCCCCTCCTGTGGCCCATGGATGAGTTGTGGCCGGTCTGCCGGAAGCCGCATCCGCGCAGCAGGGGCCGGCGGATCGAGGACGTTCACGAGCAGCGCCGTGTGCTCGCGCAAGCCTGGCTGCCGGGTGACGCGGGGCCCACGGACGAGGAGCGGGGCGTCCTGAGGTCACTCGGGCGCGAGCACCGCGTGCCTGGGGTCGACGACACCGATCCCATCCCCCTCCTGCCGCTGGCGCAGCTGTGAAGGACGCGACCTTCTTCAGGTGCTGTGGTGCCCGTTCGACGCGCACGGCTCACCGCCCGCACCGGACGTGCACCTGGTCTGGCGCACTGCGGCCGAGGTCGGTGAGCTCTTGGCCCGGCCGCCGCTCCCCGCGCTGGTCGGCTACGAGGGATACGTACCGGAACCCTGCACGCTCCACCCCGAACAGGTGACGGAGCACGAGTGGGCCGAACTGTTGCCCACGGACCTGCAACTGCGCATCGAGGAGTGGGAGGAGGCGCTTGGGGAGGAGGCCGACGAGGAAGAGCCGCTCTCCTACGACGGGGACTTTTCCGTCGCCCCCGGCTGGAAGGCCGGCGGCTTCGCGGCTTGGGGTGTGACCGGGCCCCGTGAGGTCGTCTGCCCGTGCGGCAGTCCCATGGAACTGCTGCTGACCATCGCCTCCGCCGAGTGGGGAGGCGTCCGCAGCAGTTGGACCCCGCTCGAAGACCGCGCGCGGGCGGGCACGTACGGCCTGAACGTACCCACCCGGGTGAGCGTCGGCAGAGGTGGCCACCTCGACGTCTTCGTCTGCTCGGCCGATCCCACCCATGGCCACGAGCCCAGCCTCCAGTAGGGAGTTGGGGGCCGCCGTTCGGCAGGTCGACCGTTCACGCCTATTGACTCCGCGTGCAACAGTGGCGATCCTCGTCGGCATATCTTGCGCGGGTCATGTCAAGTCGGGTGGGTCTGCTGGCCACGTCCCGGCTCGTCGGCCGCGCTTCCGCCGACCGAGGGACGTGGGTGTGTGACCGTGACCGGACGCCCGTACCGCAGACGCAAAGACGTCACCGTGGTCTCGCTGCTCCTCCTCGTACTGGCCGCAGTCCTTGGCCCCACCCCGAGTTCGGCGGCCGGCAACGACTGGTGGGTTCCGACCGCACGACCCACGCCGGACTCCCAGATCAATGTCACCGGCGAGCCGTTCACCGGCACCGACGCCAGGGGCGACGTACGCGGTTTCGTCGACGCCCACGACCACCTGTTCGCCAACGAGGCCTTCGGCGGGCGGCTCATCTGCGGCAAGACGTTCTCCGAGGCAGGGATCGCCGACGCGCTCAAGGACTGTCCCGAGCACTACCCCGACGGTTCCCTCGCGATCTTCGACTTCATCACCAAGGGCGGTGACGGCAGACACGACCCGGTCGGCTGGCCCACGTTCAAGGACTGGCCGGCGCACGACTCGCTGACCCACCAGCAGAACTACTACGCCTGGGTGGAACGGTCCTGGCGCGGCGGCCAACGGGTGCTCGTCAACGACCTCGTCACCAACGGTGTCATCTGCTCGGTCTACTTCTTCAAGGACCGCAGCTGCGACGAGATGACGTCGATCCGGCTGCAGGCGCGGATGACGTACGACCTGCAGGCCTACATCGACAAGATGTACGGCGGCCCGGGCAAGGGCTGGTTCAGGATCGTCACCGACAGCGCGCAGGCCCGCGACGTCATCAAGCAGGGCAAGCTGGCGGTCATCCTGGGAGTGGAGACCTCCGAACCCTTCGGCTGCAAGCAGATCCTGGACATCGCTCAGTGCAGCAAGGCGGACATCGACGCCGGCCTGGACGAGCTGTACTCGCTGGGCGTGCGCAGCATGTTCCTGTGCCACAAGTTCGACAATGCGCTGTGCGGTGTCCGCTTCGACTCCGGCAGCCTCGGAACGGCCATCAACGTCGGGCAGTTCCTGTCCACCGGCACCTTCTGGAAGACCGAGAAGTGCACCGGCCCCCAGCACGACAACCCCATCGGCTCGGCCGCGGCGCCCGGGGCCGAGGCGAAACTCCCGGCGGGCGTGAGCGTCCCCTCGTACGCCTCGGACGCGCAGTGCAATGCCCGCGGGCTCACCGACCTCGGTGAGTACGCCGTACGCGGCATGATGAAACGCAAGATGATGCTGGAGATCGACCACATGAGCGTCAAGGCCGTCGGCCGCGCGCTCGACATCTTCGAGTCGCAGGCGTACCCCGGCGTCATCTCCTCGCACAGCTGGATGGACCTGAACTGGACCGAACGGGTCTACGGCCTCGGCGGATTCATCGCCCAGTACATGCACGGCTCGGAGGGCTTCGTGGCCGAGGCGAACCGTACGAAGGCGCTGCGGGACAAGTACGACGTCGGCTACGGCTACGGCACCGACATGAACGGCGTCGGCGGCTGGCCGGGGCCCCGCGGCGCGGATGCCCCCAACAAGGTCGTGTACCCCTTCCGCAGTGTCGACGGCGGATCCGTCATCGACCGGCAGACCACCGGCCGGCGCACCTGGGACCTGAACACCGACGGAGCCGCGCACTACGGACTCGTCCCGGACTGGATCGAGGACATCCGGCTCGTCGGCGGCCAGGACGTGGTGAAGGACCTCTTCCGCGGTGCCCAGTCCTACCTCGACACCTGGGGAGCCACCGAGCGGCACCAGGCCGGGGTCGACCTGGCCAAGGGCGCCGAGACCACGGCCAGTTCGACGGAGTGGAACCCGTTCACGAGCTATGCGCCGAGCCGGGCCGTGGACGGATCCCGGGACACCCGCTGGGCCAGTGACTGGAGCAACGACCAGTGGCTGCGTATCGACCTGGGCTCCACCAACCGGGTCGGTCGCGTCACGCTCGACTGGGAGCGCGCGTACGGGAAGTCGTACCGTATCGAGCTCTCCACCGACGGCGCGCACTGGCAGACCGCCTGGTCCACCACCTCCGGCGACGGCGGCCTGGACACCGCGCTGTTCACCGGCACACCCGCCCGCTACGTCCGCGTCCAGGGCGTGGAACGCGGGACCGGCTGGGGCTACTCGCTCCACGAGGTCGGCGTCTACAGCTCCTGACCGCGGCGTGCCCGGTCTGTCCGCCCACCGCGGGCAGGCAGGCCGGGCACGCCTGTGACGGACCGTGTCCGATCTGCGTGGAAAACGCTTGGACTGTGCGGGCCCCGTTGCGGGACACTGCGATTCCTGGCCCGCCCCGTACTGATACTTCGGCGTTTCCACGAATTTGCGTGGGGGCGCCCTCGTCGTGCCCGCAAGCCGGAGGACGCCCGACCGAGGGCACTTCCCGAACCACCGCTCCGCACGGCTGCCGAGGCAAGGCAGCTCACGGAACCAGCACGTGGCAGGCCGCCCTACGACACCTACAGGGTTGGGATGGGATCGCCCGAATCACGTGAGGCTCCGCCGCGCAAGGGCTCGGTGCTGCTCGCACTGCGTTACTACGGAAGGGAGTTGGCCCGGCTCCGGCGATGGACGGTGCCCGCCATGCTGCTGCCGGCGCTGGGGAACATCGGCATCAACTACCTGGCGCCACTGGTCGTTGCCAAGCTCGTCGGACGCATCGCCGACGACAATGACATCGCGATGGGCTCGACACTGACCTACGTCCTCGTCTTCGCCGGAGTGCTGCTGCTCTCGGAGACGCTGTGGCGCATCGGCCTGCACTGCCTCAACCGCTGTGACGCGCTGGGCATCGAGCACATGTACGTCATCGGTATGGACGAGCTGTTCGCCAAGGATGCCGCGTTCTTCCACGACAACTTCGCAGGCTCGCTGACCAAGCGGGTCCTGAGCTTCGCCTCCCGCTTCGAGGAGTTCGTCGACACGCTGACGTTCCAGATCGTGGGCAGCCTCGTGCCACTGCTGTTCGGATCGGTGGTGCTGTGGCGTTACGAGCCGATGCTGGTCGTCGGCCTCCTGGTGATGATTGCGCTGACGGCGGTGTGCGTCGTGCCCCTGATCCGCCGCCGCCAGGCGCTCGTCGACCAGCGCGAGGCGGCGATCGCCCGGGTGTCGGGCCATGTCGCCGACAGCCTGATGAACATGGACACGGTCCGGGCCTTCGCCGCGGAAGAACGCGAGGCCGCCGAACACCGCTCCCGTGTCGCCGAGTCGAGGCGGCTCACACTGCGGTCATGGGACTACGGCAACCTGCGCATCGACACGCTGGTCGCACCGATGTCCGTGCTGACCAATGCGCTGGGTCTGCTGCTCGCGATCGCGTTCGGCGGAGGCAGCCACGGCGTGGAGGCGGTCGTCGTCGCCTTCACGTACTACACCAACGCGACACGCATCATGTTCGAGTTCAACCAGATCTACCGCCGACTGGAGAGCTCGATGACGGAGGCCGCGCAGTTCACCGAACTGCTGCTGGTGCCGCCGACCGTGCTCGACTCGGCGACGCCGGAGCCGCTGCTGCGCGAGGCCGCCGACGTCCGCTTCGAGAAGGTGACCTTCGCCCATGGCGGCGCGCAGCCCCTCTTCGAAGGACTCGACCTGGACGTGCCGAGCGGGGCGAAGATCGGACTCGTCGGCCGGTCCGGTGGGGGCAAGACCACGCTCACCCGGCTGTTGCTGCGGATGACCGACATCGACGGCGGCCGCATCCTGATCGGCGGACAGGACATCGGCAGACTGCGCCAGGCCGACCTGCGCAGCCTGATCGCGTATGTGCCGCAGGACCCGGCGATGTTCCACCGGACCCTGCGGGACAACATCGCGTTCGCCCGGCCGAACGCCACCGACGCCGAGATCCGGCGCGCGGCGGAGGCGGCGCACGTCACGGAGTTCGCCGATGCGCTGCCCGACGGCTTCGAGACCATGGTGGGGGAGCGCGGCGTCAAGCTGTCCGGCGGGCAGCGCCAACGGGTCGCCCTTGCCAGGGCGATTCTGCGGGACGCGCCGATCCTGCTGCTCGACGAGGCGACCAGCGCCCTGGACTCCGAGAGCGAGATCCTGATCCAGGAGGCGCTGTGGCGGCTCATGGACGGGCGGACGGCGCTCGTGGTGGCACACCGCCTGAGCACGGTCGCCACCATGGACCGGCTGATCGTCCTGGACCGCGGACGGATCGTCGAGCAGGGCACACACCAGGAACTGCTCGCGACGGACGGCACCTACGCGAAGCTGTGGCAGCACCAGTCGGGGGGCTTCCTCGATGACAGTCCGGCACGGGCCGACCTGCACTGAACACACGTCACAGACGCTTCTGTCACATCGTGCCGAGCAGATCCGTCAAGGAGGTGTACCCACCGGCAACGGCATAGGAGATCACGATGGACGCTCGCCTGAATGTGTTCGGCAACCCGGTCGCGGCCAAGGTCTTGAGGCACATCAATTCGGCCGGAAAGGTGGTCAGCGACTCGACGTTGCCGGCCGCGACCCAGGAACTGGTGAAGATCCGCGCCAGCCAGATCAACGGCTGCGGCTTCTGCACCGACATGCACACCAAGGACGCCGCCCACGCCGGGGAAACCTCGACGCGCCTCAACCTGATCGCCGCCTGGCGCGAGGCGAAGGTGTTCACCGAGGCAGAGCGTGCTGCCCTGGAGCTGACGGAGCAGGGCACCCGCATCGCGGACGCGGCCGGTGGCGTCACGGCCGAGGCCTGGGCCAACGCCGCCAAGCACTACGACGAGGACCAGCTCGCCGCCCTGGTGTCCCTCATCGCCGTCATCAACACCTACAACCGTGTGAACGTCATCGTCCAGCAGCCGGCCGGCGACTACCAGCCCGGCCAGTTCGGATGACTCGGACAAGGCCAGTTCGGACAACTGGACAACTCGGATAACGAGGCGTACCCGCCCCGGGCCGCTCCCACCGGCCCGGGGCGCCCTTTGACCTACGGGGCGGGGGTGCCCAGTTCGCGCAGGATGTCGAAGGCGCGCAGCAGTGGTGCCGGGCCCGAGTCCTCGATGCCCGACGCGCGGCGCGCACGGCGGGTCCGCAGTACCGCCCGCACCGCCGACAGGGCCCCGCACGCGATCACGGCTGCCCTGAGGTCGGCGTCGGGCGTGTCCGGCGGCAGGCGGCGCAGCACCAGAGCGGTCAGGCGTTCCTCGAAGTCCGAGAAGGCCTGTACGAGCCGTGTCGTGACGACGTTCTCGATGTCCTCCAGCGGGTGGCTGAGGGCGGTCAGCGTGGACGCGGCGAACGGCTTCGCGGCCGCCAGCAGGGCGTTGCACACCGCGTCCAGCGGATCCTCGTCGGCGGGCCGCTCGGCCAACGCGTTCTCGACGTAGGCGAACAGTTCGACGCCGTCCGGCAGCAGCAGCGCTTCCTTGCTGTCGAAGTAGCGGAAGAACGTCCGCACGGAGACGTTCGCGTACGCGGCGATGTCCGCGACGGTGGTGCCTTCGAAGCCGCGCTCCTTGAACAGGCGTGCACCGCCTTCGAGCAGCAGGCGCCGCGTCTCCTCCTTCTTGCGTTCGCGCAGTCCCGCGGGGGCGTTCTCACTCGGCATGTCAGGAAGCCTCCGACATGGTGTCCCGGCTGTCAATTGACACTCGTGTCATGAACGGTCCGGTGGAGTGCGCACGGAGTCGACGACGTAGAAGTGTCCACGATGCCAATTGTCATGCGTGCCACTTTGTCTCTAGAGTTCGTGTCACTCGTGACACTTTCATTGGGAGACCACCGTGGCCCGACCCCAACAACCGTCCCTGGCGGCTGAACCGGACGCCGACCGGCACCGGCAGAGCACCGCGGTTCCCGCTGCCCGATCCGGGCTCGGTCGTCTCGGGGCTCTCTGTGCCCGGCGCCCGGCAACGGTGATCGCCCTCTGGCTGCTCGTCCTGGCCGCCGCCCTCGCCGGACGCCATATCGCCTCGCCCACCTTCAGCGACCAGGTCAGCCTGCCCGGCACCGCCTCCCACACCGGCGCCGACCTGCTCGCCACCTCGATGCCCGGAGCCGGCCGGCCCAACGGCAAAGTGGTCTTCCACACCGACTCCGGCACCGTGGCCGAGCAGCGGTCCGCACTGGACCGGACGCTGGCAGACCTGCGCGACCTCCCGCACGTCACCTCGGTCTCCGCACCGGTGACCAGCAGCGACGGACGCACCGCCTACACCACGGTCTCCTTCGACCAGCAGCTCAAGGACCTCGGCCACGCCTACACCGCCCAACTGGACACCGCCACCGAGCCGGCCCGTGCGGCGGGGCTCGGTGTCGCGTACGGCGGTGACCTCGAACAGGTCGTCCGAACCCCCGCCAACGACAAGCTGAGCGAGATCGTCGGCATGGTCACTGCTCTCGCGATCCTGCTGCTCGCCTTCGGCAGCGTCCTCGCCGCGCTGTTGCCCCTGGTGACCGCGCTGATCAGCGTCGGTGTGGGACTGGGCGTCGTCGGCATCGTCGCCGCCACCATGTCCTTCGCGACGTCGGCGACCACACTGGCCACCATGATCGGGCTGGGCGTGGGCATCGACTACGCCCTGTTCCTGACCACCCGCTTCCGACAGGACCTCATCGACGGCCACGGCCCGGTCGAGGCCGCCGCCCGCACCGCACGCAGCAGCGGACGAGCCGTCCTCGTGGCGGCCGTGACCGTCGCCGTCGCGATGCTCAGCCTCTACGCGTGCGGGCTGAGCTTCATCGGCAAGCTCGGCCTGGCGGCCACCGTCGCCGTGCTCGTCACCGCTGCCGCCGCCCTCACCCTGGTGCCGGCGGCACTGGGCCTGGTCGGCCGGCACATCGACCGGGTGCGCCTGCGCCGCCGCCCGGTCGCCGAGAGCGCGGGCGAACGCGACGGCTGGCACCGCTACGCGGAACTGGTCGCCCGGCGGCCCTGGACGTTCCTGGCCGTCGGCCTCGCCGTGCTCACCGTCTGCGCGGCACCGCTGGTGTCGATGCGCCTCGGACACGTGGACGCCGGCGCGGACCGGCCGGGCAGCAGCACCCGTACCGCGTACGACTGGATCGCGCACGCGCCCGGTCGGGGCTTCGGGCCGGGTGCGAACGGCCAGGTCGTCACCGTCGTCGACCTCCGCCACGCGGGTACGTCGGCCGACCGCGTCGCCGACGACGTCACACGGGCCCTGAAGGACACGCGGAAAGTGGCGTCGTTCACCTCCGTCCAGCCGAGCAGCGACGGCAGGATCCTCGTCACCACCCTGACACCGACCACGGGTCCGCAGGACGCCGCCACCGGCGCCCTGCTCGACACCCTGTCCGGACAGACACTGCCGAAAGCCCTCGACGGTACCGGCGCCCAGGCCTATCTGACCGGCACCGTGGCGGGCCAGGCCGACTTCCGCGGCACCGTCGGCGAACGGCTGCCGATCGTCATCGGCATCGTCCTGGTCCTCGCCTTCCTGCTGCTCATGGCGGTCTTCCGCAGCGTGGTGATCCCGCTCAAGGCCGTCGTCCTGAACCTGTTCACGACCGCCGCGTCCTACGGCGTCCTGGTCGCCGTCTTCCAGTGGGGCTGGGGCGACCGTCTCCTGGGCCTGTCCGAGCCGGTGCCCATCGAGTCGTACGTCCCGATGATGATGTTCGCCATCGTCTTCGGGCTCTCCATGGACTACGAGATCTTCCTGCTCTCCCGGATCGCCGAGACCTGGCAGCGCACGCAGGACAACCGGCTCGCGGTCGGCGAGGGGCTGTCCGCCACAGCGCGTGTGATCTCCAGCGCGGCCTTCATCATGACGGCGGTGTTCCTGTCCTTCACCACCTCGCCGACCGTGGTGGTGAAGATGCTCGCCCTGGGGCTGGCGATCAGCGTCATCCTCGATGCGACCGTGGTCCGCCTGATCCTGGTGCCGTCCGCCATGTTCCTGATGGGGCGGGCCAATTGGTGGATGCCGCGCCGCCTCGACCGCGTCCTCCCGCACCTGCAAGCCTGACCTTGCGGAACCGCCGCCGCGGCACTGCCCGCCATACGCCCCGACCCGTCCCGTCCTGCCCCGACCGATCCGGAGTACGTGACCTTGAACCGTCGTAGGAAGACCATCACCGCTGTCGCGGGCGCCGTGGCCGTGGCCGTAGCCGTCTGCGCCACAAATCTGGTCGTCGAGCACCGGGCCGAGCAACGGGTCGCCGAGGTGGCGTCGTGCCGTCTGAAGGCCCGAGGGCCGGTGCACGCCGACCTCACCACCCCGCTCGCCGGGCTTCGCACTCTCGGCGGTGACGTCGGTGACATCGACGTCCGCGCCGAAGGGGTCCGGCGCCGGGACGTGGTGATGGACGTCGCCGTCTCCTTGAAGGACGTCACCACGGACGGCGCCAGCGACGGCGGCACCGCCAACGCCACCATCGCCTACGACCAACTCGGCCGCCAGATGGGCTCGTTGGGCGACGGACTGACACCGGGCGGCCGGGACGGCGACCTCACGCTCAGTGGCAGCGTCGGCAGCCTGGGCCTGCCCGTCACCGTCGTGGCGAAGCTGTCGACCCGGACGAACGCGGTCACCATCACCCCGACGACCGTGACGGTCCTCGGGCGCAGCGTCCCGGTCGACGATCTGACCGCCCTGCCGGCCGCCGCCCACCTGAAGGACGAGCTGAAGCCACGCACCGTCGCCGTCACCGGACTGCCCCGGGGTGTCGCCCTGACATCGGCGCACGCCGGGGACGACGGCCTGGTCCTGGACTTCTCGATAGCGCGCCAGGCTGCTCCGCACACGGCCAACCGCTCCGGGAGCGGCTGCGCGGCGGCGTGACCCGCCCGCCTGGGCGCCGGACCTCTAGCCCAGGACGGCAGGCCTGAGCACGTCCTCGCACCACTGGCGGAAACCGGTGGGCGCGTCCTCGGGAGTGCTCGGCTGGACGGCACCGTAGAAGCCCTGGTCGTTCAGGGCCTCGGTCATGTCGGCCAGGCCCTGGGCCCAGGCCTCGCTCGCCCCGAAGCGCAGCGCCGTCGCCCGGTAGTCCGCGGTGCTGGTCGGCCGGAGGCGCACCGGGCGGTCCAGCACCTCGGAGACGACACGGGCCATGTCCTCGGGCGACAGGTCGTCGGGTCCGACCAGGGGGACGTCGCCCTGCCCGGTCCAGGACCCGTCCAGCAGCAGCCGGGCCGCGGTGGCGGCTACGTCGCGGGCGGCGCAGGTCCGCAGAACGCGGTCCTTCGCCAGGGCCAGGAAGAGGACACCGGCATCGCGGATCGACTCGGCCTGGCCCAGCAGGTTCTCCATCAGGAACGGCGGGCACAGCGCCCGGTAGTGCACACCCGTGGCGGCGATCGCCTCGTCCATGGCGAGCGACGCCGATATCTGCCCGGCGTTCTTCGCCACGCCGCGGCCCAGGGTCGAGACACTGACGACCCGCTCGACGCCGTGCCGCCCCATCACCTCGCGCAGTGGCTCGGTGAAGTGCCGGAAGTGGCCCTCGACGCTGTCGGCCGACGGTGCCGGCGGAACCAGCCAGAACAGTCGGTCCGCGTCCGCGCAGGCCGCCTTCAGTACGGCGGGGTCGGCATGCGATCCCTGTACGACCTCGACGCGTCCGCGCACCCGAGCGGCCAGACGGGCGGCGTCGCGTGCGATCACCCGGATCTGCGCCGTGCCGCTCGGGGCGTCGAGGAGGCGGTCGAGGACCTGCCGTCCGATCTGTCCGGTGGGGGTGGTGACGACGATCACGAACAACTCCAAGAGGGATTCGGGGGGTTCAAGGGATTCAGACACATGCGCGCTTGATGCCGTCGAGCCTGCTGCGCTCCGCGCACGAAGTGAAGGATCGATCGGCTTCCGCTTGTTACCCTCACGGCAATACCGAGCGGAGCGAACAGGAACAGAGGGGGAGTGCATGGAATCCCGCCCACTGCGCTATTTCGTCGCCGTCGCCGAGGAACTCAACTTCACCCGCGCCGCCGAGCGGCTCGGCATCTCCCCGCCGCCCCTCTCCCGCGCGATCCGTCAGCTGGAGAAGGAACTGGGCATCGCCCTGTTCGAGCGGACCACGCACAGCGTGACGCTGACTCCGGCCGGAACGGTGCTCCTCGCCGAGTCGAGGATCGCCCTCGACGCCCTTCAGGCCGCCGGGCGGCGAGCCCAGCGCGCGGCCGCCCCGGAGCCGAAGCTCGTGCTGGCCGTCAAGGCCGACGGCGACGCGGGACTGCTGGAGCCGATGCTGGCGCGCTACGCGTCGGAGCTGCAGGCCGTGCCGGTCGCCGTCCGGCTGTGCGGCTGGCACGAACAGCCGCGACTGCTGCGCCTGGGGGAAGCCGACGCGGCCCTGGTCCACGAGCCCTTCGACCGCACCGGCCTCGACGCCGAGACCCTCACGGCCGAACCGCGCGTCGCGGCCTTCGCCGCCACCGACCCGCTTGCCGCCCGGGACCGTCTGACACTCGCCGACCTCGGCCTGCGTCCCGGTGATCTGCACCGGTACCTCGACGAGATCCGCAGCGAGAGCCGTGACCTCGCCCAGCTGCTCACGCTCGTGGGACTGGGCAAAGGATCCACGCCCCTGCTGCCGGCCTCCGTCGCCGCGCGCTATCCGCGTCCGGGCGTCGTCTACCGGCCCGTACCCGACGCGCCGCCCGCGGTCCTGGCCATCGCCTGGCCCCAGCAGTCCCGCTCGACGGCGACGGCGGCACTCGTCCGGGTCGCCATGGCTGTGGCCGACGCGGGGCGGGCAGGCGGCTGGCCGGGAGATCGTTTGAATGAGTCAGGAAGAATGATGTCATCCAAACACTTGACCGACTCCAGAAAAGAGATACGTTCTAAGTAGTGCTTATGTCCGTTTCTCGAAGGCGCCCCCCATGTACCGCGCAGTTTCCCCCGACCCCCTGGCGGCGGGGGTGGAATCGTTCGTGGCCGGACCCTGGGCGCTGCCCTGGTCTTCGACGGCTTGCGCCCGGGCGCGGTCGGCCATACGTGAGGTGCTCCCTCGATGGGGCCTCGCCGGACTTGTCCCCACCACCGAGCTGCTGGTCAGCGAGCTGGTGTGCAATGCGCTGCGGCACGCCGTCGGCCCGCTGAGCCTCACGCTCGAGCGCGTGTCAGCGGTGCGCTGCGTGGTCACCGACGGTTCTTCGACGCTTCCCCGCCCGACCGACGCCGACGTCGAGGACGAGAGCGGCCGCGGACTGGCGCTCGTGGACACGTTGGCCGCACGCTGGGGCTGCGAGCCGGGGCCGGTGGGCAAGAGCGTGTGGTTCGAGCTCTCCGCGGACGCGGACCCACCTCGGGTGGGCGGAAGTGACGCCCTGGACTGCCCGCAGGCGGCTGGGGCCGGAAGGGCGGGCTGACATGACGGCCGCGGCGGAGACCGAGGAGCCGATGGCACTGGCCGCGGCACGACTCAGGTCGGCAGGGATGCGGGTGACCGCTCCGCGGATGGCGATGCTCATGGCCGTCGACGAGTCGTCCGGCCACCTCGACGCCGACACCCTGCGCGAGCGCGCCCAGCGGGTCACGGGCCGGCTGTCCCTGCAAGCCACGTACAACGTGCTGCGCGCCCTCACGGACGCCGGTCTGGTCCGCTGCACTCAGATCGCCGGTCACCCCGCGCGTTACGAGACCGAACGCCACGACAATCACCACCACTTCGTGTGCCGCCACTGTGGCCACATCCGCGACGTGGAGTGCGCCAAAGGCGCGGCCCCTTGCATGGACCCGCAACTGCCGGAGGAGTACGACACACAAGAGGCCGCGGTGACGTTCTGGGGCCTGTGCCCCGGCTGCCGGGACTAGACACCCGCATCGCCGTCCACGCCGCTCGGTGAGCTTCTCAGGCGTCTCGTCGCTGGGATTCGGCCCGCCCCCGCTCCAGATACGCCCCCGTGATCGCCAGGGCCGCCGCCATGATGCTCAGTTGTGGATTCACCTCTGGGCAGCCGGGGAGTACGGCCGCGTCCGTGATCAACACCCCTTGGATGCCGCGCAGTTGTCCGTTCGCGTTCGCCGGGAAGCGCTGTGGGTCCGCTCCCGCTGCCACCGTGCCTGTGGGGTGGTAGGCCGAGAGGTGGAGTTGGCGGGCGCTCGTGTTGGTGAGGACGGTGTCCAGTTCTGGGAGGGTGCGTACCCGGGGCGTCGTGGGGATGCCGGTGAGTACCTCCTCGGCGCCCGCGGCGAACAGGAGCTCGCCCATGGCGCGTACCGCTCGCAGCAGACGGCCGGCGTCGCGGTCGTCGAGGTCGTAGCGGAGCAGGGTGCGGTCGCGGCCGAGGACACGGCCCGACGGCCGGTCGGCGATCATCGCGCCCAGGGTGGCGAGCCGGTCGGCGCTCTCCAGTTCGCGGCGCAGTTCGGCGCCCAGTCCGGGCAGCACGAACGAGCCCATGCCGGGCGGGGTGGCGGTGGCCTCGATCAGGACCCCCGCGCCGTGATGCTCCTCCACGCCGACGCTCTGCAGCACGCCCTCCCAGGCGGTGACCGGCTCGGCGAAGCGCCCGGCGACGCTCGTGGCCGGGTGCACGCTCAGGTTGCGGCCGAGTCGGGGGTGTCCGCCGAGACCCGAACGGCGCAGGAGCGGCGGCGACTGCAGCGCGCCCGCGGCGACGACGACCAAGGGTGCGAGGATCTCGAACGCGCCGTCGTCGCGGCGTACGCGCACGCCTGCCGCACGCGGCCCCCCGGGCCGGTCCCGGTCGGCGAGGATGCGCTCCACCCGAGCGCCGGTCACGATGCGGGCACCGGCGGCGCAGGCGTCGGGCAGCACGGACAGCTGCACGCTCTGCTTGGCACCGGTCGGACAGCCCACGACACACTGACAAGACCCTTTGCACCCGGGCGCGTTGCGACGCAGGGGCGCGGCACGCCAGCCCAGCGTATGTGCCCCGGTGAGTGCGACGCGGCCGTTGTTGCCGAGGACGTCCACGGGTTGAGTGGCCACGCGCAGGGAACGCTCGACCTCGTCGAGGTGGCCGCCGAAGTCATCGGCGAGAACGAAGCCGAAGTCCTTGCTCCAGCGGGCGAGGACATGGTCCGGAGTGCGGTAGCAGGTGCCGGAGTTGACGACAGTCGTACCACCGACCGCTCGGCCGATTGGCAGGAGTAGCGGAGGGCGGCCTACAGCGATGGTCGCTCCGCCGTCCCGGTAGAGCTCCGTGAACCGCTCCAGAGGCGTGCGCTGTCCGAACCACTCGGTGGAGTAGTGCTCGCCCTCTTCCAGGACGACGACATCGAGCCCGGCCCGGGCCAGGGTCCGCGCGGCCATGGCTCCGCCCGCGCCCGAACCGATGACGACGGCGTCGGCGGTGGAGCGCGTGGGCCATGCGTGTGCGGACGTGCAGTCGAGCGGGGGGTCCTGGCGGGTGAGACCGGGGGCGGTGGGGCTCGGGGTGGTGAGGTCGTCGTGGAGCATCCGCTCCGTGCCGGCCGCCAGGAGGACGGGCACCTTGAGCACATCGAGGAGCGGGCGGAGCGAGGGCCGTGCGTCGAGTCCCCGGAGTAGGGACTCGCGCTCGTGAGGCGTGAGCCCGGCCAGTCCGCGTCCGGTCCGTGCCAGCGCGTAGACGTCCAGGCCGCGCACAGCCGCCCGCAGACCGGCCCGGGCAGGAAGCGGCATCGAGGCGAGGACCGTCTCCAGCCTCGCGGGGACGCGTGCGGTCCAGTCCGAGGTGCCCTCGTCGGCGATCAGGGCGGCCACCAGGCCGTCGAGGCTCATCGGGTGCCCACCTCCGCGTGGGCCGTGCCGTCGAGCGTCCACTCGGCCTCGGTGCGCCAGCCGCCGAGCCACCACCGCTCCAACAGGATCTGTGCGTCGGCGCGCTCGCTGTTGCGGCAGATCGCGTGGGTGCCGTCCGGGTCGGTGTAGTCCAGCGCGAGCGTGCGGTCCTCGGGCTGGGTGACGTCGACGCGGATCCGGCGCAGGCCGGCGCGGCCGGTGGTCGTCCAGGTGGGCAGGCCGATGGTGGTACGGAACCGCCCAAGACCCGCCCAGCCGAGCGCGGGGCGCTCCGGGCGGCGCGGCCAGGTGCGGTCGCCTCGGCGCAGACGGAGAAAGACCAAAGGTGGCAGCCGGCGCAGGCCGGGGCGCATGGAGACGGCGGCCACGATCTCCAGGACGTCCCCGCCACCGAGGTCCGCGTGCAACCAGGCCCAGCGCCGGGCATTGCCGTGACCGTAGATCCGAGCCGAGGCGCCCGGGGCCGAGGAGAGCTTCAGTGTCGTGTCGTCATGGGTGAACGTGCCGTCGTAGGAGGCCCGGGCCGCGGGGAGGATCTGGGCGGCGGGGAGTAGTTGCCGGCGCCAGGACCATCGAGGGAAGGTGAACAGCGGCTCGTCCATGGGGTGTTCGGCGAGGTCCCAGCGCAGGGCGCCGTCCTCCGCCGAGCCGGTCAGGCGTCCGGGCGCCGCCGCAACCCCGTCCGTGCTGAATCCCGCATCGTCGGCGGTCCACGGGGCGGGGCCGAAGCGGGCGTGCCGCACGGGCCCGTCCTTGGGGAACACCGCGGCCCAGCCGTGCGCGTACGGCTCGGACCCGTCGGCGGGCGCGGTGAGTTCGTGGTGGAGCCACAGCCCGCTGCCGGACGACGGGTCGGTGACGGTGGTGTACCAGACCTCGGTACGGCCCGGCTCGCCCTTCCAGCGGGGCGCGAGGAACGCGCCGGGATCCTCCCGCCGTGGGAAGCGGAAACTCGCGAGGAACGGAACGAGCTGCGTGGCCAGGGGAAAACGGAGCGTCCCGGTGCCGACCCGCGCGCCGTCCTCGTACAGCGTGTACGGCAGTACGGTCATCGAGGCCACGGGCCTGCGCGGCGTCACGGACTTCCAGCCGTCGAGCGTCAGTCGGCGGCCTTCGGCGGTGAACGCGATGCGGTAGCGGATACGGCGCCGAGCCAGCGGTGATATCTCCAACTCACCCTCGGCGCCCGCGTCGTCGGCCCAGCCGGCGATCCGTACGCGGCCGGTGGCTCGGGCCTCGGTCGTCCCCGTCAGCCGCATGACACGACCCGCCGAGACCTTCAGGTCCAGGCGGACGCGGCGGGTGCGGTCCTCGGCGTCGAGTCGCAGCGTGCCGAGCATCGTCTCGGTGAAGACGGTGCCGCGCGCGAGGGTGTTGCCACTCGTGCCCGTGCCCGTGTCCGTGCCCGCGCCCGAGGGGACGTCCGTGCTCATGAGAGGCCCTCCAACATGATGCGCTCGGTCGCGGTCAGGTACTCCTCGGCCGCCCGTCGTGCGCCCGCCTCGTCACCGGCGTCGATGGCATCGACCACCGGCTCCAGACGCGCGTGGGCGACCGCGGCGTCCGTGAACGGGCCGACGAGTGCGGCACGTACCGGCAGATAGGCATTGAAGAGGGTGTTCGTCAGCAGGACATAGACCCGGTTGCCGGTGGCGCGGGCCAGGGCCCGGTGCACCTCGATGTCCGCGAGCTGTACGGCGTCGGCGTCCTTCGCCTCCCGGACCGTCGCCAACAGGGCGCGCAGTTCAGCGCGTTGCCGGACGGTCGCGCGGGCGGCGGCGCGCTCGGCGATCAACGCGCCGATGCTGCGCCGTACTTCGAAGATCTCCCCGATCCAGTCCGGGCTGTGCCGCACGAGCATCGGCAGCAGATCCGCTCCGCCGAGGCGCAGATAGTCCCGCACGCGGGTGCCGACGCCGTGCCGGGTCTCCAGCAGTCCTGCCTGCACGAGGCGGCCGAAGGCGTGCTTGAGGGTGGTGCGCGTGACGCCGTAGCCGTCCGCGAGCGTCCGTTCTGGTGGCAGATAACTTCCGGCTGGATGCTGCCCGTCGAGGATCTCCTCGCGCAGCCGGTTCTCCAGGACGTCGACGATGGTTTCGCGGGGCAGTGCCTCCACGCCGTCCTCCCAAGTGGCTCAGTGGATGAGCCACTCAACCAATCCGTGGCGGTGAAGTCAATGGTGTTACCGCGGTGTTGACGTATCCGCAATCAAGGGCGTGGTTGTCGGCAAGCTTTGTCCTGTGAGTGGAAAAAGCTGACAGGAACCGACGGCCGCACCCAGATCGTCACCGTCGACGGCGTCCTCAAGCTCGGTGAACGTGACTCCTACGTGCTGGGCGTCCCGCCTTTCGTCCTGGTGTTCGCGATCGTGACGATCCTCGGCCGGCTGCTGCTCAACCGCACCACCTTCGGCCGCCGCACCGTCGCCGTCGGCGGAGACGCCGAGGCCGCGCGGCTCGCCGGCATCGACGTCCGGCGCCAGCGGCTGTACCTCTACCTCCTGTCCGGGCTGTGCTGCGGCATCGCCGCCTTCCTGCTGATCGTCCTGTCCGGCTCGGGCCAGAACACCAACGGCAATCTCTACGAACTCGACGCCATCGCGGCCGCGATCATCGGCGGCACCCTGCTCAGCGGGGGCGCGGCACCATCACCGGCTCTGTGCTCGGTGTCCTGATCTTCACCACGATCACCAACATCTTCGCCCTGAACAACCTCCAGAGCGACGTCCAGCAGATCGCCACGATCTGCCCCGGCAGCCGGTCCTCGCGGTGATCTGCGGTCGCGACGGTGCGGCAGCGCGGGCGGCTGCCGACCGGCAGGGATGGGCGGCGGTCGAGACCGACTGGCGTGCGCTGGTCGCCCGGGACGACGTCGATCTCGTCGACATCTGCACCCCCGGCGACAGCCACGCCGAGATCGCGATCGCCGCGCTGGCCGCGGGCAAGCACGTCCTGTGCGAAAAGCCTCTCGCGAACACCGCCGAGGAGGCCGAGACCATGAACAGGGCGGCCGAAGAGGCCTACAGGCGCGGGCAAGTGCGATGGTGGGCTTCAACTACCGCCGTGTGCCCGCGACCGCGCCCGCCCGGCGGATGGTCGCCGACGGCCGGCTCGGCGCCCTGCGTCGTGTGCGGGTGTCGTACCTCCAGGACTGGCTGGTGGACCCGGACTTCCCGCTGACCTGGCGGCAGCGCAGGGAGCTGGCCGGCTCCGGCTCGCTCGGCGACCTCGGTGCGCACATCGTCGACCTCGCCCAGTACCTGGCCGGGCAGCGGCCGGCCGGAGTCTCCGCCCTGACGCACACCTTCGTGCGCGAGCGCCCACTCCCCGGCGGGCCCACCAGCGGCCCGAGCGCGGTGTCGGCGCGGGGCACCGGCACGGTCACCGTGGACGACGCCGCCCTCTTCACGGGCCGCTTCGCCTCCGGCGCCCTCGCCTCCTTCGAGGCCACCCGCTGTGCCACCGGCCGCACACCCGGCTCCTCGTCGCCGCCCTCGGCCCCTACGCGGCCCGCCACCCCGACGCCCACGGCTGGCGGCAGGCCGTACTGAAGTGCCTGTTCACCGGCGTCCCCGTCGACGCCGTGGCCGGCCTCGACGAGCGGGCCCGCGGGGATGCCGAACTCGCCCGGATGCTCGCCGACTTCGCCGCCGAGCGCACCGCCGCCGACCGCCCCGTGCCCCGGGATCTGCCCCGTGTCCTGGCCCTGGCCGCCACCCGGGCCGCCCTCGACGACCTGCCCGGCATCGGGCAACTCCTGGACGACGAGGGCTAGAAGCTCCACCACCTGGACCACCACGGTCAGGGGCCGACCGCCCGGAGCACGGCGGCCGCCATGCCGCGCTCGCCGCGTTCGTTGGGGTGGACGGCGGCTGCCGGGCTGCTCGGCCTGAGGGGTTCGATCCAGCGAGTGGCCGCCGTGGAGCAGGCGTCGTGGCCGATCGACGGGGTGAACGTGTCGACGTAGGTCGCCCCCGCGGCTTCGGCGTGTTCCCGGAGCATGGCGTTGAGCTGCCGTTCCGTCTCGCGAAGGAAGGTCACGTCGCCGGGCGCGAGGGGCATGTCCGAGCCGCAGCCGGCGCCCTTGGCGGGCAGGATCGCCGGGTAACCGACGAGGTAGATGCGGGCCTTGGGCGCCCGGTGCTTGACGTCGTTCAGGGCGCGGGCGAGATGGTCACCCGCGGTGCGGATCTTCCGGGCGACTTCGGCGCCGTCGCCGGGCGCGTATCGCTCCTTGCAGGGTGCCTGGCCGTTGATGTTCGTGACTTTGGCCGCCGCTTTGTAGAGCTCCCCGGTGGTGACGCACTTGGCCACCATGATGCTGAAGCCGATGTCGTTTCCGCCGATCCCGAGGGTGACCAGGGCGGTCGCGGCCGTCAGCGCGGAGAACTGGGCGGGGTTGGTGCCGTCGTTCGTGGGCTGGGGCCCGGTGAGGTTGCCGATCGTGGCGGCGCTACAGCTGGCGTCGCGGAAGTCGGCCGCCCTGATGCCGAGTTGCTTCGCCACGAGTGCGGGGTAGTTGCGGGAGGAGCGTTCGCAGCCGGCGGGCTTACCCGTCTGGTCGGGAATCCGGGGGCCGGAGGTGAAGGAGTCGCCGAGCGCGACGTACGGCCCTTTGGACGGACGCCCGCCGTCGCCGCCACTGCCGGTCAGGTCCCCTCCGATGCCGACGGCCGTGACCAGTACGCCGCATGCCAGCGCCCCGGCCAGGCCGGTTCGTGCCAACGGTCCCATGGTGGTGTCCTGTCTTCGTCGACCTGGACCTGGTCACGAGCAGTGCCATCCGGGTCACCTGCTCCGGACGCGTGGCGTGCTCCAGAATATCGCGTCGGCGTCTGCGCCGAGACTTGAGCCGTGCCCGTCCGGGCCCGTGCGGATGGCCGCGCCCCTGCGGGCGTACCGCGCATGCGGATGTACGGCGTCAGGCCAGGCGCCGGGCGCCGGGTCCCGGGCGTGCGGTGACGTCCTTCGGGGTCAGGGCGGCATGGTCGTCGGTGCACTCGACGACCACCCGCACCGGCGCCCCGCACTCGGTGTGCCGCAGGTCCAGCACGGGGCCCCGGGGATCGGGGGCGTATGTCTCGCCCCACTGACGCAGGGCGACGAGGACCGGCCAGAGGTCCCACCCCTTGCGGGTCAGCCGGTACTCGTTGCGGGAGCGGCTGCCCGGCTCCTGGTAGGGAACGGCGGTGAGGATGCCGGCCGCGGTCAGCTTCCTGAGCCGGTCGCTCAGGACCGCTTCCGACAGACCGATGTGGCGCCGGAAGTCGTCGAACCGTCGTACGCCGTTGGCGGCGTCGCGCACGATCAGCAGTGTCCACTTCTCCCCGACCACGTCGAGCGTCCGCTGGACGGTGCAGTTCTCGGTACTGACCTCAAGCCACTCCATCCAGCCATGGTAGAGGTCTGACTTCGGCATTGACAGTCAGGTGACCCGACAGCTAGCTTCGATCGACGAAGTCAGCTGGGAGGCGCCGAAGACATGGGACGTACACGGACGTACGAGTGGGAAGACCCCGCGGTCACGGCGGCCGCCGTCGGACGCACCTCCGGCCTGGACTTCCTGCGTGAGATGCAGACGGGCCGCCTCCCCGGGCCGCCCATCCTGGCCACCGTGGACTTCGCCCTGGACGAGGTGGACGAGGGCCGGGTGGTCTTCTCCCTGCTGCCGGGCGAGGAGCACTACAACCCGATCGGCAGCGTGCACGGCGGCGTCTACGCCACCCTCCTCGACTCGGCGGCGGGCTGCGCCGTCCACTCGACGCTTCCGCCGGGCATGGGCTACACCTCGCTCGACCTGACGGTGAAGTTCCTGAGGCGGGTCACGGTGGACACGGGCCGGGTGCGGGCCATCGGCACGGTGGTGAACCGGAGCCGTCAGACGGCGCTCGCCGAGGCAAGGCTGGTCGACGCACAGGACCGACTGCTGGCCCACGCCACCAGCAGCTGCATGCTGCTCCCGGTGCCTGCCGCGGAGGCCGGCGACGGGTGATCGTGAGCCTTCGAGCCCGGGTTCAGCGGGATCGCCAGAGCCGGGCGATGCCGGCCACCAGCGACGACGCTTCCACGGTCGCCGTCGTACCGGCTGCCACGCACCAACTCGTCATGGGCCGCAGTACGGACTCGCCGGCGTGCGCGAGCGCGGACACCGGTGTCCCCACCCAACGGCTCAGATCGCCCGGCAACTTGGGGTCGAGTTCGATGGTCACCCTGACGTAACGGGTGTGCAGATGGGTGACTTTGGCGGGTCGGGATGCGGCTGGGTAGGGTCCGCGCTGCAGCGCGGCCCGGTAGGTGTCCTTGCGCTGGTTCACGCCTTGTCCTGACGCTTGATGAGCTCGTCCGCGAGTTCCATGTAGGCCGAGCCCTTGACCTGGATCGGGCTGCCGAACGACTGGGCGTACAGGTCGAGCCGCGGAATGTGGGTGGACAACACGTCGAAGCCGCGCTCGCTGAGTGCCTCGCGGGCGTCGGCATCGGGACCGGTACGGGTGGCGTCCGGACGGTTGGTGCGGTTCAGCAGGACGGCGGCGCGGGCCGGCTGGGCGCGCAACGACTGCATGTCGCCCATCTCGCCGCCGATGGGTGCCATGCGATCCAGCTCGATGGGGGCCGGGGTCACCGGCACGATCCACTCACTCGCGTACCTCATGATGCTCCGGGTGATGTGGGCGTGGTCCTCCATCTGCGGGGCGTCGAACACCACGGCCTGCCGATTGCCGAGGAAGTCGTTCACGCGCCGGTGCACATCACCCACCGGAAGGGCGATCACCGGAAACGGAAACCCGCCCGCCAGTTCGCTCCAGCGCAGCGCGGACGAGGCGGGGTCACTGTCCACCAGCAGTGGTGGCATGCCCGACTCGTGCAGCGCGTGGGCCAGCCAGACCGCGCTGGTCGTCTTTCCCACACCCGGTTTCAGGTTCACAAAGGCATAGCTGAACAACACAAGGGTGGACGCTAACGGCCACGGGCGGCGGGCCGCTGTCGGCGCGAGGCACAGCGACGCCCCGTTCACTCTGGGGCGCCGGTGACTCAGTCGAATGGACTACCGGTCAGCGGCGGCCGACGGCCACGCGGCCCCCGGTCACCTGGGCCGCGGCCGGTGAGCGGCCAGTTGCTTGCGCATCTCGGCGTAGGTTTCGGGGTCGATCTCGCCGGCGGCGAAGCGGTGGTCGAGGACCTCCTCCGGTGTCTCCCGCGATGTCGGCCCTCGGTCCGTGTCGTCCCGGCGGGAGGTGGAGTGCTGGGTGAGGCGGGCAACCGCCCACACCACCAGACCGATCAGTGCGATCCACAGCAGCGGCATGAAGGCCATCCAGGCCCAGCCACTGCCGCCGTCCCAGTACATCACTGCAGGTCACCTCCTTCGGGAGGCTTCTTCTGATCTCCACTGTCCGGCCGCCCCGGGGACACTGCCAAGGGCCGTTCGGCCCCGCCCCCGGACCACTCGGCACCTCCGCACCCGCCGGGGGCCGGATCAGTGCGTGCCGGGCCTGTGCTCGCTGATCCAGCGGGCGGCGAGCAGCCCGGAGCCGGCGGTGAGGACAGCGGCCGCGATGACGGTCGCGTTGAGCCCGAAGGCGTCCGCGAGGAGGCCGGCCACCAGGGCGCCGACGGCGTAGCCGATGTCGCGCCAGAAGCGGTAGGTCCCGAGTGCGTTGGCACGCCAGGCGGGGTGGGCATGGTCGGAGACCGCGGCGATCAGGGCCGGGTAGACCATGGCGGTGCCCAGACCGAGAGCGACGGCGGACAGGACACCGGCCAGCAGTGGGCGGTCGAGCAGTGCCAGGGCGAGGACGAATCCACCGGCCTGGACGAGCATGCCCGTGACGATCAGGGGCTTGCGGCCGATGCGGTCGGCGAGGTGGCCGGTGGGGATCTGACCGATGCCCCACAGGATGGGGTAGAGGCCCTTGATCAGACCGATGGCGGCGAAGCCGAGGCCGTGTTCGGTGAAGAGCAGCGGGAAGACGCCCCAGGTCAGACCGTCGTTCAGATTGTTGACCAGGCCGGCCTGGCTGGCGCCGCGCAGGGAGCGGTTGCGCCAGGAGGTGCGGGCGAAGACGGCGGCCAGTGTGGTGTCCTCACCGGTCGGCAGGGGCTTGGCGTGCTGGGCGAGTTCGAGGGCGACGTGCGCGGCGGTGTCACGGACGATCACGGACAGACCGAGCCCGGCGGCGACGAAGACGACGCCGATGAGTTCGGGGGCGGGGCGCAGGCCATAGGCGGTGGCGAGGTAGCCGGTGAGCAGGGCGGTGACCCCGACGGCGGTGTAGCCGGCGGCCTCGTTGACGCCGGTGGCCAGTCCGCGCCGTGCGGGGCCGACGAGGTCGATCTTCATGTTGACGGTCATCGACCAGGTCAGACCCTGGTTGACACCGAGCAGGACATTCGCGGCGACGATCCAGCCCCAGGACGGCGCCCAGGCAAGCGCGAAGGGCACGGGCACACCGATCAGCCAGCCGGTGACCAGGAGCTGTTTGCGGCGGAAGCGGGCGGTCAGCGCCCCGGCGGCGAGGTTGGTCAGCGCCTTGGTGACACCGAAGGCGATGATGAAGGAGAAGACGGCCAGGTCGCTGGTCAGATGGAAGACATCGGCGCCGATCAGCGGGACTGTGGTGCGTTCCAGGCCGACCAGGCCGCCGACGCAGACGTTGACGACGACGAGCAGGGTGAACTGCGGCCAGTTCTCCCGGAGGCCCAGCCGTATCGGCGGGTCGGGAGTGGTCGTGGCGGCCGGGTGGTGGGAGGTGCTCACGACTGAACGCCCTCCGTGCCCTCGGCGAGCCGCTGACCATGGGCGGCGGCGTAGTCGGCGGGCCCGCCGTCGAGCACCGCCACATCAAAGTGGCCCGCGCGTTCCAGCAGACTGGCGGCGGTCATGGCCCGCTCGCCGTGGCCGCAGGCCACGACCGCGCCCTCGGGGGCGTCGACGGCGCGGGCGCCGAGGCTCGCGAGCTCGATGTGCACGGCGCCCGGGACATGCCCGGCCGCGAACTCGGAGCTCTGACGGACGTCGACATAGGGCCGGTCCGCGGTGCGGTCGGCCGTGATGAACGCGGTGGTGGCCTGCGGGTTGCCGGCCGCGAGCCAGGCCCGCATGCCCCCGGCCAGGTGTCCGGACAGCCGTTCGTAGCCGATCTTGTACGCCTGCCAGACGATCTCGGCGGGCTCCTGGTCCTCGGCGGTGACGAACGCGATCGGGGCGGCCTCGGGCAGCAGCCAGCCCAGCCAGGTGGCGAACTGGTCGCGCAGCGGGATGGAGAGCGCACCGGGGATGTGTCCGGCGGCGAAGTCCGCGGCCGGCCGGACGTCGACCACCTGACCGCCCTGTGCGAGCAGGCCGGCCACCTGTCCGGCGGTGAGGTCGGGCAGCGCCGGAGTGCCGGTCAGGATGCCCGGGCCCTTGCGGTTGGCCTCGGCGAGCCGGTCGAAGTACGCCGGGTAGCTGCCCAGGCCGCTCAGCAGCCGTCGTACGAAGGTGTCCTCGTCCGGGGCGGTCAGGAGCGGGTTGCTCTGCTTCTGCGCGCCGATGGTGGAGGTGCGCTCGTTGCCCGGTGGCGCCGAGCAGAAGGAGCCGGCTCCGTGGGTGGGCCACACCCGGGTCTCGTCGGGCAGTGCGGCCAGCCGCCGCAGTGAGCGGTACTGGGCGCGGGCCAGTTCCTCGGTGCGGTCGGCTCCGAGGAGGTCGGTGCGGGCGGCGGAGTTCACGATCATCGAGCCGCCGGTGAACACCCCCAGTTCGTGGTCGCCGTCGAGCAGCAGGAACGACAGGTGCTCGTCGGTGTGGCCGGGCGTGGCCAGGGCGCGCAGGGTCAGGCCGCCGAGGTCCGTCTCGTCGCCGTCGGCCAGCGGCGTGTGGGGGAAGACCCGCCGGCCGGCGGCGGACGCCAGCACGCGCGCGCCGTCGTCGTGCGCCAGCTGGACGGCGCCGGAGAGGAAGTCCGCGTGCAGATGTGTGTCGGCCGCGAACGCGACGGTCAGGCCGCGCCGGTCCGCGGCCTTCCGCAGGGCGCGCAGGTCACGGGCGGCGTCCACGGCCAGGGCGCGCCCGTCGCCGAGGTCGACGAGGTAGGCGCTGTTGCCGAGTCCGGCGTCGACCAGGGGTATCAGGTGGTCGTCGGCAAACCCCATCAGGTCCTCCAAGGTTCGGATGCGAGGCGGCGTGTGGTCACAGCACCCTTCTTCATCTACACTATTCCATGGATTTATGGAGGATAAAATGGCGGGAAGCAACTCGACCGGTACGAAGGCGCAGCTGTACGACGCGTTCGCAGTCGGCGGCAAGGCGCTGGCCAGCGGAAAACGCCTGGAACTGCTCGACCTGCTCGCCCAGGGCGAGCGCACGGTCGACGCTCTCGCCAAGGCGGCGGGACTGAACCTGACGACGGCCTCGGCACATCTGCAGACGCTCAAGCAGGCCGGGTTCGTCGCCACCCGCCGCGAGGGCGTCCGCATCCACTACCGGCTCGCGGGCGACGACGTCGCCCAGCTGTTCGCGCTGCTGCGCAAGGTCGCCGAACGCCACCAGGCCAGCGTGTCCGGCGCCCGGGACGCCTACCTCGGCGAGGACGGCGCGGCCGAGGTCACCCACGAAGAGCTGCGCGCCCGCGCGGCCGCCGGAGACGTACTGGTGCTGGACGTGCGGCCGATGGAGGAGTACCGGGCGGGACACATCCCCGGTGCACGCTCCATCCCGGTCGACGAACTGGCCGACCGGATCAACGAGTTGCCCGAGGACACCGACATCGTCGTGTACTGCCGGGGCGAGTACTGCGTACTCGCCTACGACGCGGTACGGCTGCTGACCGACCGCGGCCGGCGGGCGATCCGCCTGAACGACGGCATGCTGGAGTGGCGACTGGCCGAACTGCCCGTCGAGGCGACGGACTTGGCATGACGAGTACGCAATCAGCCGGTCCGTCCTCCATATCGGATGTCGTTCCGGCCCAGCGGCGCATCCTGCGCGTGCTGGTCGCCACTCAGGTCCTCAGCGGTGCCGGGCTCGCCGCCGGTGTCACCGTCGGTGCCCTGCTCGCGCAGGACATGCTCGGGACCACCAGTCTCGCCGGGCTGCCCAGTGCCCTGTTCACCGCCGGGTCCGCGCTCGCCGCCGTCGCCGTCGGCCGTATCTCCCAGGCCCGCGGCCGCCGCCCCGGTCTGGCCACCGGATACCTCACCGGAGCCATCGGCAGCGCCGGCGTCATCACCGCCGCCGTCCTCGACAATTCCGTTCTGCTGTTCCTCGCGCTGTTCGTCTACGGCGCCGGCACCGCCACCAACCTCCAGGCCCGCTACGCCGGAGCGGACCTCGCCGACCCCGCCCACCGTGCCCGCGCCGTCTCCACCGTCCTGGTCGCGACCACGCTCGGGGGCGTCGTCGGCCCCAACCTCGCCTCACCCACCGGCGACCTCGCACACGGCCTCGGCATTCCCCGCCTGGCCGGACCCTTCCTGCTGGCAGGCGCCGCCTACGGGCTGGCGGCCCTCGTCCTGGCCGTGTGGCTGCGCCCCGACCCCCTCCTGCTCGCCCGCACCCTCGACCAGCAACGTGCCACGACGACCGACGAGACACAGCGAGCCGCATCGACGGCCGAACGGCGCCGCCCCGGAGTCGTACTGGGCGCACTGATCATGGTCCTGAGCCAGGTGGTGATGGTCGCGATCATGACGATGACGCCCGTCCATATGCACGACCACGGACACGGCACCGCCGCCTCCGGACTCGTCATCGCCATCCACGTCGGTGCGATGTACCTCCCCTCACCGCTCACCGGCCGGCTCGTCGACCGCTACGGCCGCATCCCGGTCGCCGCCGGATCCGGCGTCACGCTCCTCGCCGCCGGCATCCTTGCCGCCGCCGCGCCCGGCGACTCCGTCGCGCTGCTGGCCCTCGCGCTGGCCCTGCTGGGAATCGGCTGGAACCTCGGCCTGATCTCCGGCACCGCGATTATCACCGACGCCGTGCCGCTCGCCGCCCGCGCCAGGACGCAGGGCCTGGTCGATGTCTCGATCGCCATCGCCGGCACCACCGGCGGCCTAGCCTCCGGCATCATCGTCCACGCCGCGAGCTACCCCGTCCTCGCCCTCACCGGCGGCATCCTCGCCCTGGCCGTCCTGCCCGCCATCGCCGCCTCCGCGAGCAGCCGATGACCCTCCACCCCGCCCCCGCACCCGCCCCCGACCTCACCGTCGACGGCAGCGGACTGCTCTGCGTCACCCTGCTGCTCAAGCTCCGCGCCGCCATCGACGGCGCACGGCCCGGCACCGTCGTACACGTCATCGCCACCGACCCGGCCGCCCCCCTCGACCTGCCCGCCTGGTGCCATATGACCGGCCACGACTACCTCGGCCCCGTCCCGGGCGACCGCCCGGTGTACGCCGTCCGGCCGGCCGCCGACGCACGCCTCATCCGCACCGACGCCCCCTGGCACACCGCCGACCACTGACCTGCGCCGAGCCGCGTGATGCCGGCCGACAGCACCCCGCGGGCGGCCCTGCCCGGGACGGTGCAATCTGGAAGATGTGGATGTCCGGCAAGGCATGGCCGGCCGGCGGCAGCCGTGGCAGTCGAGCCATGCGCTGCTGATGATCCCGATCGCGCTCATCCTGGTGATCACGATGGTGGACCAGCTGGTCCCGGCCGACATCCATCTCGGTCCGCTCCTGGTCATCGCCCCCGCGATCACCGTTTCCTTCGCGGGTCCCTGGGTGACCGGGCTGATCGGGTTCCTGGCCGTGACGGCGCAGGCGTACATCGGCTGGCACTTCGGCGTGCTGTTCTCACGCAACGTCCTGGTGCAGAGCCTTGCCCTGGCGGTGCTGTCGGCGCTCACGGTGTTCTACTGCGTCGTACGTGAGCGACGACTGCGCCAACTGGCACAGGTGCGTGCGGTCGCCGAGGCCGCACAGCACGTCCTGCTGTGGCCGCTGCCCGAGCGGATCGGTCCGCTGACGATCGCCTGCCTGTACCTGGCCGCCGAGGACGAGGCCCAGATCGGCGGTGATCTGTACGCCGCGACCTCGACCGACACCGGCGTACGGGTCGTGATCGGCGACGTACGGGGCAAAGGCCTGTCCGCCATCGGCGAGGCCGCCCTCATCATCGGGGCCTTCCGCGAGGCCGCCCACGAGCACACCCTCCTGCCCGAGCTGGCCGCCGCGCTGGAGCGGAGCGTGGCCCGGAATCTGCCCGACCTCGTGCCCGAGGAGGAGACGGGGGAGCGGTTCGCCACCGTGCTGCTGGTGGAGATGCCGGACGAGGGCCGTCTCACGCGGATCCTCAGCTGCGGTCACCCTCCGCCCCTGCTGCTGAGCCCCGCCGGGACCGTCACCGTTCCGGTGCACCCCGCGCCCCCGCTGGGCATCGGCGCGCCGACACCCACCGAGTACACCCTCGACGTGTTCTCCTTCGAGCCCGAGGACACCCTCCTGCTGTACACCGACGGTGTCATCGAGGCCCGCGATCCCGGCGGCGTCTTCTACCCACTCGCGGAACGGGCCGCGCAGTGGGCCGGCAGCGCTCCCGAAGAGCTCCTGCACCACCTCCGCCGTGACCTCCTCGCCCACGTCGGCGGGCGCCTGGAGGACGACGCCGCGATCATCGCGCTCTGCCGCACGCCCGAAACCCACCGCCACCGACGGGGCACCCACATGGGCCGGTCCGCTCACGGCACCGGAAATGCCGTGCCGCTTCAGACGCACACCCTGCCGGACTGAGGCGTCAACCGGCAACACGCCTTGGTCACTTGGAGACATCGGGTACACCTGCAAGGCACTGGACTCCATGATGGAGCCATGCGGGACGATGTGGAACCGGTCCTGGGCGACCGAGCCGATCCTGGGGGCCGACGCGTCGCCGGCGTGACCGTCGGAGCGGACCTGGTCGACTTCCGCGGCGGCCGCTTCCACGGAGACGTCGTCGCGAAGAAGGTGGAGCACCACCACTACACGGCACCGGCCACCGACGCTCTGCAGTCGCTTCCCGCGGCTGCCCGGGGATTCGTCGGGCGCCACGACGAATTGCACGCGCTGCTCCAGAGCCTGGACCCCGCGGCTTCGAGCCACGGCACCGTGGTCATCTCCGCAGTCGCCGGACTCGGTGGCGTCGGCAAGACGGCACTGGCCGTACGGGCCGCGCACATCGCGAAGGACCGGGGACTGTTCCCGGCGGGAGTCGTCTTCCTCGACCTCCATGGATACGACGAGACTCCCGTCACGCCGGGAGAGGCGCTGGAGCAACTGCTCACGGCCTTCGGCGTCCCTGGCGAGCACATGCCCGCAAGCGCCGACGCACGTGCCGGTCTGTACCGTTCCGTCCTGACGGAGATCGCCGAGGAGCGGGGCGCCCTGCTGATCGTCGCGGACAACGCCTCGCGCCCGTCGCAGGTACGGCCCCTGCTGCCCGGTCACCCGCGGCACCGGGTCCTGGTCACCTCCCGCGACACCCTCTCCCAGCTCGGCGCCCAGCTGCTCCATCTCGGCGTGCTGCCCGCACAGGTCGCGGTGGAGGCCCTGAACACGGCTCTGCGGACGGCCGATCCCCATGACTCCCGCGTCGATCGGGAGGAGAACGAGGCACAACGGTTGAGCGCCTTGTGCGGACACCTGCCCCTCGCGCTGCACATCGCCGCCGCCCTCCTCGTCAACGACCCGGGCAAACCGGTGGCCGAACTCGCGGACGAACTCGCCGACGCGGCGACCCGCATCGACCAACTCGACGACGGAGAACGGGCCATCAGGGCGGCCTTCGACATGTCGTACCGGCGACTGGACGACGGATCCGCGCGCCTGTTCCGGCTGCTCGCCCTGGCCCCGGGCCCCGAGGTCGGCATGGAAGCCCTCACGGCACTCGGCGGTCGCACACCCGCACCGCGTGCCCTCGACACCCTGGTCAGAGCCCACTTGATCGAACCCGGCCTCAGCCGCGGCCGCTGGCGCATGCACGACCTCGTACGCGTCTACGGCATGGCGAAGACACAGGAGAACGCCGAGTTCAAGGACGAGGGGCAGGCAGCACGTGCGCGGCTGCTCGACCAGTACCACGAGCGAGTCCTCGACAGCCACGCCTACCTCAAACCGATGTCCGGGCACACTCGGGGCGGAGGCTTTCGCGACCGGGAACAGGCACTGCGGTGGCTCGACACGGAACGCGTCGGACTCGTCGCCGCCGCCCAGTGGGCCGCCGATCCCGCACATGCCGAGCCCGGAGTGCGCTTCGCTCTGAGCCTGTGCCACTACCTGGGCTGGCGAAATCACTTCGCCGACGCCGCAGTTGTGTACCGGCACGTGCTGGACGGCGCACGCCTGTTGGAAGATCCGTACTACGAGGGAATGGCCCACGACAACCTCGGCATCGCCCTGCGTCACCTGCGGCTCCTCGACGAGGCCATAGCGGCGCACCGGCGCGCCCTGGAGCTGTTCGCGGACCTGGACTCCCCTCTCGGCCAGGGCAGGGCCTGGTACAACCTGGGCAGCGCCCTGCAAGAAGCCCACCACCATGACCAGGCGTTGGAGGCGTTCGAGGAAGCCGACGGGCTCTTGAACGAGTCGGGAGCGCAGTACACCGCGGCCCTGGCCCAGAACGGGCGGGCCACGGTCCACCTCAAGACCGGGCATTTCCACAAGGCACTTGACTGTCTGAACCCTGCCCGCGATCTGTTCAGGTCCATCGGGGACATGTACCTCGAAGCCGTCACCACCAACAACCTCGGGCGTGCCCAAAGGGGACTCGGGCACCTGGACGAGTCACGTCTGGACCATGCCCGCGCCATGGAACTCTTCCAGGCCGTGGGCCACGACCAACGCGCGGCCATCGCCCGGAACGACCACGCACTCACCCTCCGCGCCATGGGCCGGCTGCAACAGGCTCTTGTGGAGCATGCCGAGGCACTACGGGCCGTGCGCGAGCAGCGAGCGCAGTACCGTGAGGCGATCATCCTCAACGACCTCGGGGTGACCCTCCGCCGGGCGGGGCGCCACAAGGAAGCCGCCGAGTGCCATCAAAGCGCCCTGACGCTGCACCGCGTTGTCTTCTCGGATCCCCATGGGCAAGCCCAGTCACTGGACCTGTATGCCGTCGCGGCACAGGCCCTGGGCCGGTCCGACGACGCGCTGCGTGCGTGGGGGGATGCGGTCCGTCTGTACCGGGAGGCCGACGCGGAGGACGCGGCGCAGGCTGCGCTGCGACGCATCGAGGGCGCCGGCAGGGACGCGCGCGGCCCCCGGAGCCAGGAAGCCGCACATGGTTGAGCTGGCCCGGACGGCTACCGTCGTGTACCTCCAACCCGTGACACTGTGCAATCTCGACTGCTCGTACTGCTACCTCCCCCAACGCGCGGTGCACCGGCGCATGTCCGTGGATGTGGCCGATGCCGTGGCGCGAGCGGTGGAGTCATGGTCCGACCTCCACCCCGTGCGCGTGGTGTGGCACGGGGGAGAGCCACTCGCACTCGGTCTCCGGGGATTCGCGGAACTGCTCGGTCGCTTCACCGAGCGCCGGCACCGCGGCGGACATGCCGTTCAGACGAACGCCACGCTCATCGACGAGGCCTGGTGCGAGCTGTTCCTCCGGCACCGGATCAATGTGACGGTCAGCCTGGACGGCCCACGACACCTGAACCGTGCCCGCCTCACGCGGGGCGGAGGGGAGAGCTTCGACGCCGCTCTTCGCGGCATCGCCCTGCTGCGTAGACATCGGATCCCGTTCGGGGCCATCGCGGTGGTCGAGGAGCCGGATCCGCAGCTCGCCATCGAGGTGTACGACTGGTTCGCGCAGCTGGGGTGTCAGGTGCTCGGCATCAACATCGTGGAACGCAAGGGCACACGCACCACGGCCTCGGTCGACGACGACCGTGTCACCGCCTTCTGGGCCGCCCTGGCAGCCCGGTGGAGAGACGACGACCGGCGCCTGCGCATAAGGGAGTTCGACCACGCCGCCCGCTATGTGGCCGCGGCGCGCACGGATCAGCTGGCACAACGAACCGCGGCAGCCTACGACCCCATGCCGATGATCGGGTGGGACGGCGATGTGACGGTACTGGGTCCGGACCTGACAGGGTGTGACTCCCCACGCCTCGGGGCGCTGAGCGTGGGCAACGTCGGCGAGACCGATCTCGCGGAACTGGTACGGCGAGCCCCGGAGGTGACGTGGGTGGCGGAGGCGCTACGCGGCTTCTCCGAATGCCGCCGTGTCTGCGATCACTTCGCCTACTGCCTCGGCGGCCAGCCGTCGAACAAGTACTTCGAGACCGGCCGATTCGACGTCACGGAAACCGTGTACTGCCGCAACAGCAAGAAGCGACTCATGGAGGGGCTGATCCACAGTGACCGACAAGCCTGAGGCCGGCGAGGATCTTCCCACCCGCGCCGATGTCCTGGTCTCCGCCGACATCGCCGATTGGGGCGACGGGACGGACTATTCCTCCTACCGTCGGCGCCCGCTTCGGCGACCGGCCGATGCCCATGAGGCTCCGAAAGCTCCAGAGGCGGTTCCTGAAGCCGACGCGGACAACACTGCCGAAGGAGAAGGAAACGATGACGAGGAGGCGGCCACCGAGACGCCTCCCGGCACCTGACCAGTTCGACACGCACCGTATGCGCGCCGCAGGGGTCAGCGAGCGGCGAGCAGTTCCAGCGTGTCGATCACGCGGTTCGAGAAACCCCACTCGTTGTCGTACCAGGCGACCACCTTGACATGGCGGCCGTCCACCCGGGTGAGGGCCGAGTCGAAGATCGACGAGGCCGGGTTGCCCGTGATGTCGGAGGAGACGAGGGCGTCGTCCGAGTACTCCAGGATGCCGGCGAGCGGCCCCTCCGCCGCGGCGCGGTACGCCGCCAGCACGTCGTCGCGCGTCACGTCGCGGGCGACGGTCGTGTTGAGCTCGACGATCGAGCCCACCGGAACCGGCACACGGATCGAGTCGCCCGACAGCTTGCCGTCGAGGTTCGGCAGCACGAGGCCGATCGCCTTGGCGGCGCCCGTCGTGGTCGGCACGATGTTCACGGCGGCGGCGCGGGCGCGACGGGCGTCGCGGTGCGGACCGTCCTGCAGGTTCTGCTCCTGCGTGTAGGCGTGCACCGTCGTCATGAAGCCGTGCTCGATGCCCGCGAGTTCGTCGAGCACCGCGGCCAGTGGCGCGAGCGCGTTGGTCGTGCACGAGGCGTTGGAGACGATCGTGTGCAGGTCCGGGTCGTACGCGTCGGTGTTGACCCCGTACGCGAGCGTGACATCGGCGCCGTCCGACGGCGCACTGACGAGCACCTTCTTCGCACCCGCGTCGAGGTGGGCGCGGGCGGCCTTGGCCGACGTGAAGCGGCCGGTCGCCTCCAGCACGATGTCCACGCCGAGTTCGGCCCACGGCAGCTGCGCCGGTTCGCGCTCGGCGAGCACCGTGATACGACGGCCGTCCACGACGAGGACGTTGCCGTCGACGGACACCGGGCGACCGAGCCGGCCGGCGGTCGTGTCGTAGGCGAGCAGCCGCGCGAGGGTGGCGGGCTCCGTGAGGTCGTTGACGGCGACGACCTCCAGGCCGCTGTCGCGCTCCAGCAGCGCGCGCAGCACATTGCGTCCGATGCGGCCGAATCCATTGATGGCGATGCGAGTCATAAGTGGCGTCCCTTCGGTTCGACACCAGCGTCGTGTGCGCCAGTTGCCGGTGACAGCGGCGCGATCGCCATGGTTCAAAAGGATCGCGCCACGCGGCGGTGCGCTGCTCGCTGCGCCACTTGCCGCGCTACTCGCCGCGGGTGAAGGTGCGCCGGTACTCGCTCGGGGTGGTGCCGAGGATGCGCTGGAAGTGCAGCCGCAGATTCGCACCGGTGCCCAGTCCGACATCGGTGGCGATCTGCTCGACGCCGCGTTCCGAGCGCTCCAGCAGCTCACGGGCCATGTCGATGCGGGCGCGCATGACCCACTGCATCGGCGTGTATCCGGTGTCCTCGGCGAAGCGGCGCGAGAACGTACGAGGCGAGACGGCCGCGTGCCGGGCGAGCACCGTGAGGGTGAGGGGCTCGTCCAGCCGGTGCAGCGCCCACTCGCGGGTGGCGGCGAACCGCTCGCCCAGCGGCTCGGGCACGCTGCGCGGCACATACTGCGCCTGACCGCCGCTGCGGTAGGGGGCCGCGACCAGCCGCCGGGCCGCGTGGTTCGACGCGGCCACCCCGCGGTCGCCGCGCAGAATGTGCAGGCACAGGTCGATGCCCGAGGCGGCGCCGGCCGACGTCAGCACACTGCCCTCGTCGACGAACAGCACGTTCTCGTCCACCCGGACCAGCGGATGCTTCGCCGCGAGTGCCCGCGCGTAGTGCCAGTGCGTGGTGGCCCGCTTGCCGTCGAGCAGACCCGTGGCGGCCAGCGCGAAGGCACCCGTCGAGATGGCGGCGAGCCGCGCGCCCCGGTCGTGGGCGGTGATCAGCGCGTCGACCACGGCCCGCGGGGGATCGTCCCGGTCCGGAAACCGGTAGCCGGGAATGAAGACGATGTCCGCCCACGCGAGCGCGTCGAGGCCGTGGGCGACGTGGTACGACAGGCCGTCACCGCCGGTCACGAGGCCGGGTGCGGCGCCGCACACCCGCACCTCGTACGGCATGCTCGCACGGGTCGTGAACACCTGCGCGGGAATGCCGACATCGAGCGGCTTCGCCCCTTCGAGCACGAGGACGGCGACGCGACGAAGCCGGGAGACTGGCACGGGGACAGGGTATGCGGGGCGACACAGGCGATGCGTGCCGGTCGGTGGCGGGAGGATGCGTGGCGGGCGGGGCATGGTGGCTGTGTGATCGTGCTCGCTGTCGTCTGCGCTGTGACGGGGGCCGCCAGCAATGCGGTGGGAACGGCGTTCCAGCGGAAGGCCGCCTCATCCGTGTCCCGGGGCGGCGGCTTTCGTCTGCTGGCCGCACTCGTACGGCGCCCTGCCTGGGCGATCGGCATCGCCGGCGTCATGGGCGCCGCCCTGTTCCAAGCCCTGGCCCTGGTGAACGGGCCCATGGCCCTGGTCCAGCCGCTCTTCATCCTGGAACTGCCGTTCGCCCTGCTGGTGGCCGCTCCGCTGATGCACCGCAGGCTGCCCGCGAAAGGCTGGTGGGCGGTCGGGGCAGTGGTCACCGGACTGGCCGTGGTCCTGGCCGCGGCAGCGCCGGCGGGCACCCGGAACCAGGCGGCCATGGTGCGCTGGGTGCCGGTCCTGGCGCTGCTGCTGGGAGCGATGGCGGCGGCCGTCGTCCTGGCCCGACCGGCACGCTCGCCGCTCTTTCGCGCGGCCACCCTCGCCACGGCCGCCGCGATCGGCAACGCCCTGACCGCCGCACTCATGAAGTCGGCCACGGGGCGGCTCGCCGACGCCGGTCTTCCCGCGTTCCTCGCCACCTGGCAGACGTACGGCTTCGCCCTCGTCGGCATCTGTGCGGTCCTGCTCCTGGAGAACTCCCTGCAGGCCGGTTCACTGGCCGCCTCACGGCCCGCGCTGACCATCGGTGACGCGACGATGAGCCTCGTCCTGGGCGTGATCCTGTTCAGTGAGCACATCCGCACGGGCTGGTGGATCGTGCCGGAGGCGGCGGGCGCCCTGCTGATCGTGTGGGGCGTCGTCCGGCTCACCCGCGTGGTACCTCACCTCATCGAGCTCGCTCACTAGGTGGTGGAGCCGTGGTCAGACGGCGGTGGCCGGGCGTGGGATGCCGTGGAAGACCTGGCGGGTGTGCCAGTCGCGGTGGGCCGCCGCGACGGGCCGGGCGCCGGACTGAGGACCGATCAGCGGTCGGCCCGCGAGGGCTATGACGTGTTCGCGGGCGGCGGGGCTGTGGCCGACGAAGCGCTGCGAGACCAGGATGCGATGACCGTCGCCGACGCCGAGGACACCCTTGTCGAAGAGCTTGTGGTGCAGCGAGCACAGACACAGACCGTTGTCGACGTCGTCCGGACCGCCGAACGCCCACCATCGCACGTGCGCGGCCTCCAGCCCGACCGGCAGCGCGCCGATCCTGCCGTCGTAACCGCAGAAGGCGCATCGGTACTCGTACGCGGTCAGCACCAGCTCCCGCATCCGCCGGTCCCGCTGCCGCCTCGCTGTGGAGAACTGCTCGGCCTGCGCCGGCTCCAGCTGCAGTCCGACGGCTTCACACAGCTCGGTGTGGAGCGAGGACGGGAAGTGCAGGTCGAGCAGCAAACGCGCCATCCTGCCGAGCAGCGGCGGTTCGCGTCGCAACGCCGCCCTCAGCTCCGGCGCGAGCCGTCCGGTGGCACCCGTCTCCCGGAGATCCCGCACCCCGGGTCCGGGACTGCCCGGCCCGCGGTCGGTACGCACTTCCCAGACGCCGTCACTGACCAGGTGGTGGAAGGGGTAGGCAGGCGTCGTCCTGTTGGGCGGCCCGTACTCGGTCAACAGCCGCTGCAGATCCTCCTCCACGGCGCTGTACCGCAGCCCGCCGTCGGAGTCCTCCTGAAACCGGCCGAGGGCGTACAGGAGCAGCAGCGGCTTGTGGGGAGCGCGCGCCGCTCCTGGTCCACTGCCTCAACTTCGCGGTGCGCTCGAGCCAGTCCATGGCTGATGATCGTAGTGAGTCGTGCCGGCCACCACTGAGCCGGTGACGGGGAGGGCGCCAGGGCCCGGTCAGTGCCTCAGCCGTCGTCGGGCGGCCGGCCCGGCAGCCGGCGGCGCGCCCACTTCTCCGCCTGATCGGCATGCGCCATCAGACGGGCCTCTCTCCGCGGACGCCATGTCAGGTCGGCGATGAACAGCGCCACCACCACCCAGGAGGACACGGCCTCCCCGGTCGACCCATGCAAGGTGTCGTTCAGCGCGACGAACACCGACACCACGGCAGCGAACAGCACCACCCACCGCACCCACCCACCGCGCTCCCGGGTCTGGCGCAGCCCGTCCGCATAGGCGACGACGGCGGGAGCCAGGCGGGCGTCGCCGATGTCCTCACCGCGCCGGGTGGAGCGTACGACCGCCGCTCGCTCGGCACGGCTCAGTTCCTCTGTGCCGGGCCAGGCCCTGCTCATGCGACGGGCCATCATGGGGCCGTAGAACACGGCCAGTACGAGGAACACCACGGCGGCGATCGGCCAGGCGCCCGACTCGATGAGGGCGAATGCACCGGCGAACAGGCCGGTGGGGACTCCGACACCAAGTGCCCTGCCGACCGGCTTCCTTTCCCACACCCAGCCCGGAATCACCGCCATGGGCTCATGGTGGCAGCAGGGGCGGGCAAGCGATCGGATCACCGCACCGGCGCGTCGGCGCGGAGTCCGGCCCCCGTCGGCACGGGACGAGCCGCCGCTCCTCTCACAAGGCCGTACTGCGCAGCTGTGGCGGCACTGCCCACCACTGGTCCGGGCGGTCCACCACCACTGCGTCCGGGCCGGTTTCGAGGAACCGGGCGAGGCGGAGCAGGTACGCCGCGATGCCCGCCGCGCCCTGCATCCACGTCGTGCCCGGCGGCAGGAGCGATGGGTCCTTGCGGTGTTCCAGGAAGCGCCAGCGGGCGCCCGCCTCGTCCCTGATCGCCCGCTCCACCAGCGCGTCGCCCATCGTGCGCGCCGCCTGAAGGAGGGTCTCGGCTCGTGGCGTGCCCGCGCAGTCCTGTGCCGCGTCCAGCAGTACGTCCCCTACGCCCGCCGTTCCGCAGCAGCGGCCGTCGTTGTCCCAGAAGCCCGGCCGCAGGCGTTCCGGGACTCCCGAGGTGAGGATCGAGGTCAGGCAGCGCTGGCGGAGTTCGCCGACGTCGAGGCCCGCCACCTCGGTCACGCCCGCGTGTGACAGCGCCGAGAACAGATGGGAGGTGCCCGCCGGGCCGTGGCACCAGGTGTACGTCACCGGCTCCACCTCCCGTTTCGACGGCGGGATCGTGTGCGGGACGATGAAGCCGCCGTCCTCCAACGAGCCTACGGACAGCACGTGTTGGGCTCCCCGCACCGCGGCCTCGACGAAGTCCTCCCGATGCAGCGCCGCACCGGCCACGGCCAGCGCGGCGGCCACTCCGGAGGTGCCGTGCGAGTAGTTCGGTGCCCGCGACACCGTGCCCGGCGCCATCCCCCAGTCCAGGCCCGCTTGTGTCCGGTCCGCCGTGCGCAGCAGGGCCTCACCGCCTGTTGTCGCGATGGCCTCCGCGAACTCACCGCCCGCCCAGATGGCGGTCATCACCACACCGGCGGACCCCATGATGATGTCGTTGAGGGGCGCGTCGGAACCCGGTTCGAATTCCAGGGTGGTCTTCCAGCCTTCGGGAGTGGCCAGGCCGGCCAGGCGCCGCAGCGCGGTCGACTCCCTGCCCGGGGCGAGCAGCTTCAGCGCCATGGTGTCGCCTGCCAGGCCGTCGTACAGCGATGGTTCCGTTCTGCCCTCGGCCTCCTGCGACAGCCTGGTCACGATCCCCGTCGCCAGTGTCCGCTCGCTGTCGCTCCATGCCCTGTACTGCTCGATCTCCGCCAACACCGGGGCGAGACCGGCAATCCCCGCGTACAGCGAGTCCCGATCCTTCGGCGGTGCCGGGTCCTGGCCTTCCTCCGGCGCCGAATCGGGCACCGTTTCCGGCAGCCAAGGGCCCTTGTCATCGAGGACCTGCTTCAACACCCATGACCAGGCGGCCTCTCCCAGCTCCCGGTACGCGTCGCTCGTCACCACCCGGACACGCTACAGCGGCCCGCTCCCGAAGGGCACCTGCACAAGGGCTGGCGAGATCCCGTTGAAGGGTGTCACGAACGCCCCTGGGGGCGAGCGGTCCCCAGGCCCAGCGTGGCGAGCGGAGCCGACCGGCGTCGGCTCGACCACGACCTCGGAGACAACTCACCCCCGACTTGAAAGACATACACATGCACGTTCAGATCGTTCTGTTCGACGGGTTCGACCCGCTCGACGTGATCGCCCCCTACGAAGTCCTCCACGCCGGAGGGAGCGCCTTTGGCGGCGTGGTGACGGTGGAACTGGTCTCCGCCGAGGGCCCGCGGGAGGTGGTCAGCGGTACCGGAGGTCTGGCGCTGCGCGCCACCTCCGCCCTGGATCCGGACCGTCCCGGTCCGGTCCTGGTCCCCGGCGCCTCGGGCCCCCTCGGCGAGCCGGGTGAGACGCCCGACCAGGACGCCGGCGCGGAGGCACATTGGCAGCAGGACGAGTTCATCCCCGTGCTGCTGGGCCGCACGCCGACCACCGAACTGCCCCGACTGCTCAAGGCGGCCATCGACAATCCGCGGATCACCATGACGGCGGGTCTGCGGCGGCTCCCTGGTGCTGGCGATGGCCGGTCTGATCGAGGGACGCAACGCCACGACCCACCACATGGGCCTGGACATGCTGGATGCCACCGGCGTCCACGCCGTGCGCGCCCGGGTGGTCGACGACGGTGACCTGGTCACCGGAGCCGGCGTCACCTCGGGCCTGGACCTGGGCCTGTATCTGCTGGAGCGCGAGGTCGGTCAAAACCTGGGACCTGACCATCGCCACCCCCATCGGGCGGATCGAGCCCGTCATCGAACTGCGCCGTGAAGCAGGGCGGCTGACCGGGATCGCTCACGGGGCCGGCGAGCAGATCCCCCTCGTGGACGTCGGCGTCGAGGGCCGGACGCTGACCTGGAAACAGTCCGTCACCCGGCCGATGCACCTGAACCTGACGTTCACCGTGACCGTCGTCGGTGACACCCTCACGGGGACCTCGAAGGCACCGGACCCTCGTTGACGGGGCCGGTCCGGTCGTGCGGCGGCGCCTGTGGCCATCACATCGATCTCGCCGCCGCCAAGTTGGCCGCCGTGTCCCATACGGATGCCTATGGTGGGGTGTGATCACCAGTGACACCGTCCGCCGTCGGCAGGGCCACCGGCCCGGGTACAAGGCCGCGGCGGGTGTCTTCGCCGTCGGCATGATGGGGACCACCCTGCCGACGCCGCTGTACGGGTTGTACCGGCAGCAGATCGGGTTCTCCGAGCTCACCGTCACCGTGGTGTTCGCCGTCTACGCGGTGGGTGTCATCACCGCTCTGCTGATCGCCGGTGGCTTCTCCGACGTGCTGGGGCGGCGTCCGGTGCTGCTGGGCGCGCTCGCCCTGGCCGCGCTCAGCGCGCTGTGCTTCCTGTTCGAGGGCGGACTGCCGCTGCTGTACGTGGGCCGGGTGCTGTCGGGCTTCTCGGCGGGGCTGCTCAGCGGAACGGGCACCGCGACCGTTCTCGATCTGGCACCGGCCGGGCGGCGTGCACGTGCCGCACTGGCGGCGACCGCGGCCAACATGGGGGGCCTGGGACTCGGACCTCTGGTCTCCGGCTTCCTGGCCCAGTACGCGCCCTGGCCGCTCAAGCTGCCCTTCGTCGTGCATCTGGTGCTCGTGGCGGTCGCCGTCGCGGTCACCTGCCTCCTGCCCGAGACCGTGCACCGCACCGGGCCCCGGGCCCCGGTGCGGCCGCAGGGCATGACCGTCCCACCCGAGGTGCGCGGCGTGTTCGCGCCCTGCGCCCTGGCAGCCTTCGCGGGCTTTTCCCTGCTCGGCCTGTTCACGGCGGTGGCCCCGGCCTTCCTCGCCCAGACGCTCGGCGAACACAACCTGGCGGTGGTCGGTGCCGTCGTCTTCTGTGTGTTCGGCGCCTCGACCTGTGGCCAGGTGCTCATGGGTCGCGTCGGGGCGCGCAGGGCGCTGCCGTGGGGGTGCCTGGTGCTCGTCACGGGCCTCCTCGTCATCGCGGTCTCGCTGCTCATGACGTCCTTCCCGGTGTTGCTGCTGGGCGCGGTGACGGGCGGCGTGGGGCAGGGCATGGCGTTCCGCGCGGGCCTGACGGCGGTGAGCTCCGCGGCGCCCGAGGCGCAGCGGGGCGCCACCATCTCGGCGTTCTTCGTCGTCGCGTATGTGGGGATCTCCCTGCCGGTCGTCGGGGTGGGTGCCCTGACGGAGGCGCTGGGGGTGCGCAATGCCGGTCTGGTGTTCGCGGGGTGCGTGGTCCTGCTGGTTGCGGCAGTGGGCCTCCGGGTGAGGCGCCACCCACCCCGAGACCTGTGAGGCGGGTGTGTGCGACGCTGGAGTTCTGATCATCACAGCGACTCCGTGACCGGGAGTGGTGGGTGCAGATGAGCTCCGGCTTCACCGACGGTCCGCGGCCCGCGCCGACTGCTCCCGGCAACGGGCCCGCCGTCTCCCGGCAGGAGTTCGACGCACTGTTCGAGGCGGTCCGTACGTGGGGGCGCTGGGCCACGGCCGACCGTGGTGCCTGGAACCGGGTCACCGCGGACCACGTGCGCCGGGCCGCGGCACGCGTGCGGTCCGGGACCGTCGTGCCTCTGGGGCTGCCCTGGAACACCCGCCCCGGCCCCGACAACCGCCGTCCCGCCGAGCACCGTATGACCGATCTCGGTGATGTGGAGCCGCCCGAACCCTCCACCCACAAGGACTTCATCGGCGCGGACTACCACGGCAAGGCGGTCACCCATCTGGACGCCCTGTGCCACATCGCCTACCGGGGGCGGCTCTACGACGGCCGGACGGCGAACGAGGTCGTGGACGCCGCCGGTGCCCGCTTCGGCGCGGTGTCGGCGCTGGGGCCTTTCGTCGCCACGGGGGTGCTGCTCGACCTCGCCGCAGTCGCCGGGCTCCGCTGGCTGGAACCGGGGCAGGCGGTCCATGCGCGGGACATCCTCGCGGCGGAGAAGGCGCTGGGCGTGACGATCGGCGAGGGCGACGCGCTGCTGCTGCGCTCCGGTCATGTCCGCCGCCGGAAGGAACTCGGCGCCTGGGATCCCGGCACGGCGAGCGCCGGCCTTCATGTGGACGCCGTACCGCTGCTGGCCGAGCGCGGTGTCGCGCTGCTCGGCGCGGACGGTGACAGCGATGTGCGGCCCTCGCCCGTGGACGGCGTCCACTCCCCGGTGCATGCCCTGGCCGTGGCGGCGATGGGGGTGCCGCTGCTGGACAACCTCGACCTGGAGGCGCTGTCCGTCGCGACGGCCGAGGCGCGGCGGTACGCGTTCCTTTTCGTCCTGTCACCGCTGAACGTGCCGGGCGGGACGGGCTCTCCCGTCAATCCGGTCGCGGTTCTGTGACCGGTCGCGGTGCGGTGATCAGTGGTCTCGTCGGTCTCGTCGGTCATGGCATGCGTCGACGGACCGTCCCGACCGGTCACTGAGTGTGAGCGATTTTGCCATCGTGACTGGCGGACCGTATGACCGTATTCTCATCAATACCGGGTTTTTCAGGGCGATCCGATAGCGCGTGTGTGAGCGAGGCAGAGCGTGGTGCGGTCCGGCGGGGAACCGACGCCCACGGGACGTGCGACAAGCGGCACAGGGCCCGTACGTACCCGTGAACGGTTCCTGCAGGGTGAGACGGTCGAGGAAGGCGTACGGGCGCCGATCCTGGGCTCCTGGCAGCGCTGCCGGACCCTGGGCCTCTCGCCGGACCAGTCCGGCCTCCCCTTCCGCGAGGATCTCGACACGGACGGCAGACTCGTCCACGCGGCCGTCCCGGTGCTCGACCGGCTGCAGTCCAGATTCACCGGCAGCGCGATGAACATCTCCATCGCCGACGCGCACGGAGCCGTCCTCCTGCGCCGCTTCGGCGATGCCTCCCTGGCCCGGACCTTCCCCGCGATCCAGCGCGTCCCGGGATTCGTGTTCGCCGAGCAGTACGCCGGGACCAATGGCATCGGGCTCGCGCTGGCGGAACGTCAACTCGTCCGGGTCTGCGGGGCCGAGCACTTCGCCGAGCGTTCTCAGGGCAGCGCCTGCCGTGCGCTGCCCGTCCGCGATCCGCTCAGCGGACGCATCGAAGGCGTCCTGTGCTTCGGTTATCCGCGGGACGCCGAGCATCCGGCCCTCGCCATCGTGATCCGCGAGGCGGCCGAGGCCATCGAACGGCGGCTGCTGGGCCAGAGTTCCGTGCGTGAGCGTGCGCTGCTGCGGGCGTACCTGGACGCGAGGACCGATGCCGCCGCGGGTCCTCACCACCGCATCGGCGTGGACGAACTGGCCCCCGAGCTGCACCCCCGTGACCGGGCAGCCCTCCTGGAGAGGGCTGCCGAGCTGATCTCCTGCGCCCAGCGGGCCGCGGCGCACATGCGCCTGTCCGACGGCCGGCAGATCACGCTGGTGAGCCGCCCGACGACCAGCGCCTCGGGGGTGGAGGGCGTCGCCATCGAAGCCGTTCTCACCGGCCCCGCACCCCGGCCACCCGTCACCATCCCGCATCAGCCGGACGAGGGCGTCGACGGCTCGGAGCACGCACCCCTCCCCGTCGGCCCGCCGCCCGGACAGGCTTCCGCGCTCCCGGTACCGGACCGCGTCCTCGCCGCCCCGGTGCGCACGTTCGTCGGCAGCGGCTCGATGACGGACCTTCAGCCCGGCTCCCGGCCGCCCACGAGAGGGCTCGTCCTGGTGGGGGAGCCGTACGTGGGGGAGTACGCCCTCGCCGCGCGGCGCCGACTGGAACTGCTGTCCGAGGCCAGCGCCCGCATCGGCACCACCCTGGACGTGCGCCGGACGGCCGAGGAACTCGCCGAGACGGCGATCCCGCGACTGGCCGACTTCGTCACCATCGACCTGCCCGAGGCCGTACTGCGCGGCGAGGCGTCCGCCGACCCGGAGAGCGATCTGCGGCGCACGGTGGTCCGCGGCATCCGCGACGACCTTCCCTTCAGCCCGGTCGGCACGCGGATGGACTTCGGCCCGACCACGCCGCAGCTGCGATGCCTGACCAGCCGGCAGGCGGTACTGGAACCGGACCTGAAAGTCGCCGCGGGCTGGCTCGCCCAGGACCCCGAGCTCGGCGAGCGGCTGCTGGCCTCCGTGCACTCCCTCATCACCGTTCCCCTCGTCGCCCGCGGCGTCGTCCTGGGAGTCGCCGGCTTCTACCGCTCGCAGGACCCGCACCCCTTCGGCGACGACGACCGGTCACTGGCCCAGGAACTCGCCGCGCGCGCCGCCCTGTCCATGGACAACGCCCGGCGCTACACGCACGAGCGCGCCATGGTCCTGGCGCTGCAGCGCAGCCTGCTCCCGCACGGTCTGCCCGATCAGGACGCCGTCGACGTTGCCCACCGCTACATGCCCGCCGAATCCGATGTGGGCGGGGACTGGTACGACGTCATCCCCCTCTCCGGCAACCGTGTCGGCCTCTTCGTCGGGGACGTCATCGGCCACGGCATGCTCTCCGCCGCCACCATGGGCCGCCTGCGCACTGCCGCGCGGAGCTTCGCCGAACTCGACTTCCCCCCGGACGAAGTACTCGCCCATCTCGACAACGTCGTGGGCCGCCTCGACCGGGAGGACCCCGAGACCGAGGACTTCGGCATCATCGGAGCGACCTGTCTGTACGCGGTCTACGACCCGACGTCCCAGCAGTGCGCCATGGCCCGCGCCGGTCACCCCCCGCCCGCGCTCGTCCGCCCCGACGGCACCGTGTCGTTCCCCGACCTGCCCGCCGGTCCCCCGCTCGGCCTCGGCGGCCTGCCCTTCGAGTCCGCCGAGTTCCACCTGCCGGAGGACAGCCGACTGGTCCTGTACACCGACGGACTGATCGAGGACCGCGACCGCGACGTCGACGAAGTGCTCCGCAGTCTGTGCGGTGCCCTGGCGCACCCCGAGCACTCGCCCGAGGAGACCTGTCAGGCCGTTCTGGATCTTGTGGCTCCCGACCACCCCTACGACGACATCGCCCTGCTCGTCGCCCGCACCCACGCCGTGGCCGTCGACCGCATCGCCACCTGGGACCTGGCCTCGGACCCGGCTCTCGTCGGGGAAGTCCGGGCAGGCGCCGTGCGGCAGTTGGCCGACTGGGGACTCGACGAGACCGCCTTCGCCGCCGAACTGATTCTCAGTGAGCTGGTGACGAACGCCGTCCGCCACGGTGCGGGGCCCATCCGGGTACGGCTGCTGCACGGCCGCAACCTGATCTGCGAGGTCTCCGACACCAGCAACACCGCCCCGCATCTGCGCCGGGCCGCCACCACCGACGAGGGCGGGCGGGGCCTGTTCCTCGTCGCGCAGCTGTCCCAGAGCTGGGGGACGCGCTACACCTCGCAGGGCAAGGTCATCTGGGCCGAATGCGCGCTGGCCGCGGCCTGACGGTCCGTCCATCCGCCGGATCGCGAGGCGCTGCGGAATGTTCGGAATTCCTGGATTTGCTCCGCTAATATCCCTTATGCATCAGAGACATGTGTTTTCGAAGACGAATATGTAATCCGAGACGAACCCATGGACGACCCCATCAGGCCGATCTCCGGAGTCGGAGCCGAACCGCTGGTCCGCATCCGCGGTCTCGGCAAGCGCTTCGGCGGAACCCTCGCGCTGGCCGGGATCGACCTCGACGTCCCCGCCGGCAGTGTGCTCGCGCTCCTCGGCCCCAACGGCGCCGGAAAGTCCACACTCATCAAGGTGCTCGCGGGTGTCCATCACGCCGACACCGGACAGATCACCGTCGCCGGGCACCCGCTCGGCACCCGGGAGGCGTCCCGCGGCATGTCCTTCATCCACCAGGATCTCGGCCTGGTGGAGTGGATGACGGTCGCCGAGAACATCGCACTGACCGCCGGTTACCCACGCCGGGCCGGACTGATCTCCTGGCGGCGCACCGAAGAGCGCTGCACCGACGCCCTGCGGCTCGTCGCGGGACATCTCGACCCCGGCGCCCCCATCGCCCAACTGGCCCCCGCCGACCGCTCGTTGGTCGCCATCGCGCGAGCCCTCGCGGCCCGGGCGAAGCTCATCGTCCTCGACGAGCCGACCGCCCGTCTCCCCGCGGTGGACTGCGCCCGGCTCTTCGGCGTCCTGCACGCCCTGCGTGACCGGGGACACGGCATCCTCTACGTCACCCACCGGCTCGACGAGGTGTACGAGGTGGCCGACACCTTCGCGGTCCTGCGCGACGGGCGCCTCGTCAGCCACGGCCCCCTAGCGGGCCACAGCCCCGCCCGCCTGGTGCGTGACATCGTCGGCGAGGAACCGACCGGCCTCCGCCCGGCCAGGGCTCGTACCGGCGTTCCTCCGGCCGGGGCGGGGAGGCCCGCCGTACCCACCGTCCTGGCCCTCGACCGCGTACGCACCCCCGGCGTGGGATCGGTCAGCCTGGAACTCGCCGCCGGGGAAGTCCTGGGCCTCGTCGGCCTGACGGGCGCGGGACACGCGGACCTGGGCCGGGCCCTCGCCGGTGCCCGCCCCCTGGTCGACGGCCGGGTGCTGCTCGGCGACCGCCCGTACCGCCCGCGCAACGTCGCGGACGCCGTCGCCCTCGGCGTCGGACTCGTCTGCGCCGACCGGCAACGCGAGGGCTGCGCCGCCGAACTGACGGTGCGGGAGAACCTGCTGGCCAACCCACGCGTCGGCGGCCTGCCCGCGCTGCGCTGGATCAGCCCCCGCGGGGAACGCGCCGTCGCCACCGTCCTGATCGACCGCTACTCGGTGCGCCCCCACGACAGCGAGGTCCCCATCGCCACGCTGTCGGGCGGCAATCAGCAGAAGGTCATGATCGGCCGGTGGCTGCGTCCGGGACTGCGTCTGCTCATCCTCGAGGAGCCCACCGCAAGCGTGGACATCGGCGCGAAGACCGCGGTGTACCGCCTGCTCGACCAGGCGCTGGACGCCGGCCTCGGCGCCCTGCTCATCTCCACCGACTTCGAGGAAGTCACCCATGTGTGCGGCCGCGCCCTGGTCTTCGTCCGCGGGTCCGTGACGGCCGAGCTGAGTGGCGCGGGCCTGACGGTCTCCGGGCTCATCCGGGCGGCCTCCGCCCTGCCCGCCTGCGGAACCGCGACCGGCTCGTGACCGCCGCCCCCTCCCCGCCCCGACCGCGACGGCACCGCCCGGGCGGCCACCTCGTCTCCGCCTATGGCCTGCTCGCGCTCACGGGCCTGCTCTTCCTGGCCTTCTCCCTTGCACTGCCCCGTACCTTTCCCACCCGGGAAACCGTCGACTCGATCCTGTCCACCCAGTCGATCCCTGCCATCCTCGCGCTCGCCGCCATGGTCCCCATCGTGACCCGGGCGTTCGACCTCTCCATCGGGTACGTCCTCGGACTCGCGCACGTCATGGTGCTGCAGCTCATCGTCAACGCACACTGGCCCTGGCCGTTGGCCTGCCTCGCCGTGCTCGTCGGAGCGGGCGTCGTGGGTGTCCTCAACGGCGTCATCGTCGAGTTCGGGCGGATCGACTCCTTCATCGCCACCCTCGGAACCGGCAGCATGCTGTACGCCGTGACCGGATGGGTCACCGGCGGCGGACGCATCGTCCCCGGCGTCCAAGGCCTCCCGGCCGCCTTCACCGACCTCTACGACTCCACGTTCCTCGGCCTGCCTGTCCCCGCCTTCTATGTGCTGGCCCTCGCAGCCGTCCTCTGGCTGGTGCTGGAGCGGCTGCCACTCGGCCGCAGCCTGTACGTCATCGGATCGAATCCGCGGGCCGCCGACCTCGTCGGCATCCCGACCCGTACGTACACCGTCTACGCCTTCACCGCCTCGGGGCTGATCACCGGCTTCGCCGGCATCCTGCTCGCGGCCCAGCTGCGGGTCGGCAACCCGAGTGTCGGCCTGGACTATCTGCTGCCCGCCTTCGCCGGCGCCCTCCTCGGCTCCACCGCGGTGAGACCCGGCCGCCCCAATGCCCTGGGCACGCTCGTCGCCGTCGCCGTCCTGGCCGTCGGCCTCACCGGCATCGGCCAGCTGGGCGGCGCCTTCTGGACGGTCCCGCTGTTCTACGGCGGCACCCTGCTCCTCGCCGTCGGCCTGGCCGGCTACTCCGCCCGCCGCCGTCTGCGCACGGGCGCCGCCGCCCGAGACATGCCCGCCGCACCGCCCCCGCCCCCGGACCAGGACGGAGGCGCACAGGGCGCCACCCCGTAACCGGTCGTTTCCTCCCGCTCCCCCTCCCTTCCGAGGAGTTCCCGTGTACGGCACCCGCAGGGCCGCCCTCGGCCGCGTCACAGTCCGCCGCACCGCCGCGGCCGTACTGGCAGCCACGGCCACCCTCGCCGGCTGCGAACGCGGCTCCTCGGAGGTCCCGGCGGACGCCACCACGGGTGCGTCGGGCTGCCCCGCCGTCCACGCCAAGGCCCGGGCCGCGGTCAAGCAGGCCGAGAAGACGGACATCCCCTGGAACGGACCGACCGGCGGACCCGCAGCGGTGTCCGGCAGAAGCGTCGTCTTCGTGGCCCAGACCATGACCAATCCCGGAGTAGCAGGCGCCGCGAACGGCGTACGGGACGCCGCGCGCGTGATCGGCTGGGACGTCCGGGTGATCGACGGCGGCGGCACCCCCGCCGGCATCCAGGCAGCCATGAGCGAAGCCGTGGCCCTCAAGCCCTCGGGCATCGTCATCGGAGGCTTCGACCCCGACTCGACCTCTCAGCAGGTCGCCCGCGCCGAGGAGGACGGCATCCCGCTCATCGGCTGGCACGCACTCCCGTCCCCCGGTCCCAGCCGGCACCCCCGGCTCTTCACCAATGTCACCACCCGGGTGGAGGACGTGGCCGCCATCAGCGCCCAGTGGGTCATCTCCCACTCCACCGGGCACGCCGGAGTGGTGCTCTTCACCGACGCCTCGATCCCCTTCGCCCGGGACAAGTCCGAACTGATCCGCAAGGACCTCGCCACCTGCCCGGGGGTGCAGCTCCTCGCGTACGAGAACATCCCGATCGCGGACGCGAGCAGCCGCACACCCCGGGAGGTCTCCTCGCTCCTGTCCCGCTTCCAGAGCAAGTGGACCCACTCCGTCGCCATCAACGACCTGTACTTCGCCGATGCCGCCCCCGCCTTCCGTGCCGCCGGCAAGAAGGGCTCCGGCCCGCCCTTCAACATCGGCGCGGGCGACGGCGACCCGTCCGCCTTCCAGCGCATCGAGAGCGGGCAGTACCAGACCGCCACGGTTCCCGAGCCGCTGTCCCTGCAGGGCTGGCAGATCATCGACGAGTTCAACCGCGCCTACTCCGGCCGGCCCGCCAGCGGTTATGTCGCCCCCGTCCACCTGGCCACGGCCGCCAACAGCGACAGCGCCACGACCTGGGACCCGTCGGGCTACCGGGAGGGCTACCGACGGATCTGGGGCCGGTGACCGCGTCCGTCGGTGTGCCGGAACGCCGTCGCCCGGCGCCCGAGGTGCGGCGGCACTCAGCGGCCGTTCGACAAAAACCGCTCCCGGTCGACGACCGCCCGGTCGATCTCACCCTCCGCGACCAACCTCCCCGAACCGTCGACGGCCCGTACCCGGAACGTGAGGCGCCGGCCCGCGGCGGCCGGTGGTTCGGCGAAGACATCCACGCACTCGCCGACCCGTGTGGCCCGCACGTGCTCGACACGCAGCGCCGTACCCACCGTTGTCCGACCCGTCTCGACGAACGGCGTGGCGGCCTCGGTCACCTCATGGCGCATCGCATCACGCTAGCTCGCCATGGCGGCGGCGGCATCCAGCCGCTGGGACTACCGTGGTGGTCCGTGAGGACCTGGTTGCCCCTGGACGCCGTACCCCGCCTCGTCGGCGCGGTGGTCTTCGGAGCCGTAGTGGGCGCGGCCGTCGGACTGCCGATCGATCCGGTGCTGGGGGTCCTCGCGGGCATCGCCGCAACGGGGCTGATCTTCGTCCTGGCAGGCTGGCTGGTGCTGTGGCCGATGGACGCGACCGCCACCCACCGCAATGCCCGGCGCGAGGACTTCCGGCCCCTCGCCGAGGAATCCGTGATCGTCGCGGTGGCCCTGTGCGGACTGATCGCCATCGTGCTGATGCTCGTGCGCAGCCGGTCCGAGACCGGCCACGCCGCAGCCGCGACCGCGCTCGGCGGCGTCTTCATGGCATGGGCCGCGCTGCACCTGATGTACGCCACACGTTATGCCGCCGTGTACTACGAGACGGCCGGCGGGATCGACTTCAACTCGGACCGCCCACCGGCGTACCGGGACTTCTTCTACTTCAGCTACAACCTCGGCATGACGTACCAGGTGTCCGACAACAACGTGTCGAGTTCGGCCATCCGTGCGATCGTGCTGCGGCACACCCTGATCTCGTACGTCTTCGGCACCAGCATCCTCGCCACCGCCATCAACCTCGTGGTGGGCATCGTCAGCGGCTGAGGCCGTACGCGCGCGAACTCACCCGAGTCGCAGCAGGACGAAAAACGAGCAGCATGAAGTGAGGGGCATTTCGTTCCGACGACGACAGGTTTCCTTCGCACCCCGTGAGGAGGCGGGCTCGTGCTCGAGTTGCAGCCCGTGATCGTTCCGCCTGCCCAAGCCGCCCTGTTCCTCGTGGCCACCATCACGCCAGGCCGCGAGGAGACCGTCCGGGACCTGCTGGAGGATGTCTCGGGCCTGTGCCGCTCGGTCGCCTTCCGCGCGCCCGACGACGAACTCAGCTGCGTCGTCGGCATCGGATCGGAGGCCTGGGACCGGCTGTTCAGCGGGCCGCGCCCGCGGGAGCTGCACCCGTTCGTGGAACTGGCCGGTGAGCGCCACCGGGCCCCGGCAACGCCGGGAGACCTGCTGTTCCATGTGCGCGGCCGCCGTACGGACCTCTGTTTCGAACTGGCCCGGCTGATCGCGCAGCGGCTGAGCGGTGCGGTCACGGTGGTCGACGAAGTGCATGGCTTCAAGTACTTCGACGAGCGCGACCTGCTCGGCTTCGTCGACGGCAGCGAGAACCCCGGCGGCCGGGTCGCGGCCGATGCCGCGCTCATCGGCGACGAGGACCCCGACTTCAGAGGTGGCAGCTATGTGATCGTGCAGAAGTACCTGCACGACATGGCGGCGTGGAACGCCCTGTCGACGGAGGCTCAGGACAAGGTCATCGGACGGACCAAGCTGACCAACGTCGAACTCCCCGACGACATCAAGCCTGCCGACTCGCACGTGGCGCTCAACACCATCACCGACGAGGACGGCAACGAGCGCAAGATCATTCGCGAGAACATGCCGTTCGGCAGCATCGGAGAGGGCGAGTTCGGCACGTACTTCATCGGCTATGCCCGTACGCCCGACGTGACCGAGCAGATGCTCAGGCACATGTTCCTCGGCGACGGCGGAGCCAAGCACGACCGCATCCTCGACTACTCGACCGCGGTCACCGGATGCCTCTTCCACGTGCCCACGGTCACCTTCCTCGACGACCTTCCCGCGGCTCCCGCCACGGAAGCCGCGGAGGCGGTCGGGTGACCTGCGCCGAATCGCGTCACCGTGGGCTCTGTGGAATCGTGGGTGGTCGGAACGCAGGATGCTTTCTGATGCGCCGTATCCGTGGGAGGTGGCCATGTCCTCGAAGCGACGCCGGAAGAAGAAGTCCCGTCGTAAGCACGCCGCGAACCACGGGCGCCGTCCGCAGTGCTAGTGAAGCAGTGCTGGTGACAGGGTAGGGGTGGGCCGGGTGCACGCCCGTCGGCGGTGCACCCGTGTGGGGTGGGCGTGCACCCATGCGGGGCGTCAGGCGCCGTTGCGACGGAATGCGCGTTCGAAGGACGCGAAGGCGGCCTCCTGGCGCCACTCGACTGCCGCCTTGGGGCTGGACGCGAGCAGGTCACGGCAGCGCCGGCTGGGCACGGGTGCGCCGAGCACGTCCCCCTGGCAGGCGGCGACGGGGTGGTAGCCGATGGCCGTCGGGTTGCCCCGCCACAGGCCGGCGCCGCGCAGGAAGGCGTACTGGATGGAGGCGCGGGCCACATCCTTGAGCCGGGGGTAGGACAGCGCGTAGGTGTCGTGGGCGTACTGGTATTCGTGGCTGATGTCGATGCGGGAGACGCCGGGGTCGTCGGTGGCCAGGACGATGGGGACGCCGTAGGCGCGATATGTCTGGAAGGGGTGCTCGGCGCCCTTGATGCCGAGGATCTGGGCGTTGCTGGAGAAGGGCACCTCGACGGCCACCTGGCGAGCGGCCATGGTGCGGCCGAGCGCCTGCCAGTCGTTCTCGTGGACGAAGTCGACGCCGTGCCCGATGCGCTCGGCGTGGGCGACGTTCACGGCCTCGTCGATGTGGAAGGTGAGGTCTTCCGGTTTGACCAGGCCGGGCCGCAACTCACCGGCGTGCAGGGTGACATGGGCGTGTGGGTACTGGGTGCGGAGATAGGCGATCATGTGCATCTGGAGGCTGTAGTCGCGCAGCGCGATCTCCCCGTCCTCGGGCTGGACCAGGTTGATGGCGACGAACCGTCCGTCGCGCTCGGCCAGGCGCATGCCCAGGGCGATCTGGGTGAAGACCCGCTCGGGCGCGGTGCCGCGCGAGACCTGCGAGATCCACCGCACCGTCAGACGGCAGCCGGGCCGCGGGCGATGGGTGCCGCAGCGCTCCTCGGCGCGGAACTCGGCGTCGGCGTCGTCGGCCTCCTTGCGCGCGTCGGCGACCACTTTGTCGAGCTTGCCGCCCGCGACGAGCTTGCTGTGCAGGCGGGCGAGGTCGCTGTCCCAGCCGACCTCGGCGGCGAGCCGGCGGGCGCCGTCGGAGGCGGGGGTGACCATGGTCTCCAGGTAGAACTGGTTCTGATCCACGATGCCCTCGGCGACTTGGGCGAGTTGCTTGCCCCGATGGTTCCCGGTGACCGCGCCGAACTTGCCGAACGTGGCGAAGAAGTGGTCGTGGCCGCTCTGGTCGGGCGGGAAGTCCTGCATGGACCACGCCCTGATCACTGCCTGACGGAAGGCGGGGTCGGTGCGGGTGTCCGCGGCAGGGCGGGTACCCGGTCCACAGGGCGGCTGGACGGCGGTCATCGTGGCCGTGTCGATGCACAGGCCGTCCTCGGCGGCGAGTTGGAGGAGGTACTCGGTCGCCACCGCGCCGGAGAGGTGGTTGTGCAGGTCCGCGCCCTTGGGCAGGTGCCGGAAGAAGTCCCGCTGCAGGCCGGGGTTGCCGTCGATGGAGCGCAGGTAGGCGTCGGTGCGGAACTCGCCGACCGTCACCGGCCGCGGCGGAGGCGGAAGGTCGACGCGTGCGGTGGTGGGCCGGGCGGCAGCGGGAGCGGCCGACAGCGGGGCAAGGAGCGCGGCCAGGGCGACCGTGCCCAGCCCGACGGGGAGAAGGGCCCGGTGCCGGTTCATGGTAAGGGGCGTTGGAGGGGTCACCCGGGCATCATGACCAGCGCGGCGGCCGGATTCCGGTAGGACCAGGGGTGTTTGGGCCACAGTCACCCGGTAGGGGCGGCGCACGGAGGCGCATTGCCCGGCCCGGCGCGGAGCTTGGATGAGCGCGGCCAACTCCGTGCTGGACGAGGACTCGGTCGTCCTCGCCGCACTGCCGCTGTTCCACGTCAACGTGCTCGTCGTCACGCTGCTGGCGCCGCTGCTCCGCGGGCAGCAGGTCGTGTGGGCGGGGCCGGCGGGCTATCGGGACCCCGCGCTCTACACGGACTTCTGGCGCATCGTCGAGCACTACCGGATCGCCACGATGAGTGCCGTACCCACCGTCTACTCGGTGCTGACCACCTGCCCCGTCGACGCGGACATCAGCTCGATGCGCTGCGCGATGGTCGGCGCCTCCGCACTGCCCGAAGGTGTGCGCACCGGCTTCGAGACGGCGACCGGGATACCGCTGCTCGAAGGCTATGGACTCACCGAGGCGACCTGCGCCGGCGTCCGCGGATTCCTGGGGGTCCGCAGGCCCGGTTCGGTCGGCCGGCGACTGCCGTACCAGGACATCAGGATCGTCGACGGTGAGCGGGACGTGCCGGCCGGTTCGGTCGGGTCCGTCCTCATCAGCGGTCCCACCGTCTTCCCCGGCCATGTCGAGGGCCGCGACGACGACGGCCACCGGATCAGCAGCCAGGGCAAGGTGGTCGACGGCTGGCTGGACACCGGCGACCTCGGCTACCTCGACGAGTACGGCTTCCTCCACCTCACCGGGCGAGCGAAGGACCTCATCGTCCGCGGGGGACACAACATCGACCCCCGGGTGATCGAGGACGCTCTGCTCGCGCACCGCGCGGTCACCGGCGCCCAGGCCGTCGGCCAGCCGGACGGGCGAGCCGGCGAGGTACCGGCGGCCTACGTGACCCTCTGCGACGGCACGGTCGGGGAGGACGACCTCCGCGCCTGGGCGGCCGCCCATGTCAGCGAGGCAGCCGCCGCTCCCAAGGCCGTCCGTGTCCTCGACGCGCTCCCGGTCACCGCGGTCGGCAAGCCGTACAAGCTTGCGCTGCGCGCCGATGCCACGCGACGTGTGCTGACCGAGGTCCTGGGCGACATCGAGGACGTCACCGAGGTGAGCGCCGACGCCGAGTCCGGGGCGGTGACGGTCACCGTGACGCTCCGTGCCCCGGCAGGGGCCGGCGTCATGGCCGAGGTGGAGCGCAGGGTCGGCCATTTCGCGGTGCCCTGCCGCATCGTCACCCGGCACCGAGGCGACGACTGACATACCGCAGTGCGCGGTCGACAACTCACGACGGAGCCCTGCGAATCGGGCAGTGCGCCGATACCGTCGTAAACGTTGGTATGTTGCCTCTCCGTTCTCCAGAAGTGGGCCACCTGGCCCTAGTCGCCGACGGTTCTGGGACTGTTCGGCCCTATCCGGCCCCGGCACCCCTCCGACGATCATGAGGCGGCGGCCGGGAAGGCCCGGTACCCACCCGCACTGTGCCACTTCCCGGTCGCCTTCACATGACACGAGGAGGGCACCGTCCGGTGGGCGAGATGCAGGAACAGCAGTTGGAGACATTGCGGCCGGCGGCCGTGGTGGTCTCCACGGCCGGAGTCATATCCGGGGACAGGGAGCAGACGGCCGGTCGGCGGTCGACGTGGGCGGAGTGGCTGACGACCACCGACCACAAGAAGATCGGGACGATGTACCTGGTGACCGCCTTCGCGTTCTTCATCGTCGGCGGTGTGATGGCACTGCTGATGCGCGCCGAACTGGCCCGCCCCGGCCTGCAGGTGATGACGAACGAGCAGTTCAACCAGGCGTTCACGATGCACGGCTCGATCATGCTGCTGATGTTCGCGATGCCGCTGTTCACCGGCTTCGCGAACTGGATCATGCCGCTCCAGATCGGCGCCCCGGACGTTGCCTTCCCGCGCCTGAACATGCTCGCCTACTGGCTCTTCCTGTTCGGCTCGTCGATCGCGGCGTTCGGCTTCCTCACCCCGGGCGGAGCGGCCGACTTCGGGTGGTTCCTGTACGCACCGCTGTCGGACGCCGTGCACTCGCCGGGCCTCGGCGCGGATCTGTGGATCATGGGCGTCGCGCTGTCCGGGTTCGGATCGATCGCCGGTGCGGTCAACTTCATCACGACGATCATCTGCATGCGCGCACCCGGCATGACGATGTTCCGTATGCCGATCTTCGTGTGGAACGTGCTGCTGACCGCGCTGCTGATCCTGATCGTGTTCCCGGTGCTGGCCGCGGCGCTGTTCGCGTTGGAGTGCGACCGCAAGTTCGGCAGTCACATCTTCGACGCGGCCAATGGCGGCGCACTGCTGTGGCAACACCTCTTCTGGTTCTTCGGCCATCCAGAGGTGTACATCCTGGCGTTGCCGTTCTTCGGCATCGTCTCCGAGGTCATCCCGGTCTTCTCCCGCAAGCCGATGTTCGGCTACCTGGGACTGATCGCCGCGACGATCGCGATCGCGGGTCTCTCGGTGACGGTGTGGGCCCACCACATGTATGTCACCGGCGGTGTGCTGCTGCCGTTCTTCTCGTTCATGACCTTCCTGATAGCCGTGCCGACCGGGGTGAAGTTCTTCAATTGGATCGGCACCATGTGGAAGGGCTCGCTGTCCTTCGAGACACCGATGCTGTGGACCACGGGCTTCCTGATCACATTCCTCTTCGGCGGTCTGACGGGCGTGATCCTGGCGTCACCGCCGCTGGACTTCCACCTCTCCGACTCGTACTTCGTCGTCGCCCACTTCCACTACACGGTCTTCGGTACGGTCGTGTACGCGATGTTCGCCGGCTTCCACTTCTGGTGGCCGAAGATGACGGGCAAGATGCTCGACGAACGCCTCGGCAAGATCACCTTCTGGACGCTCACCGTAGGATTCCACGGCACGTTCCTGGTCCAGCACTGGCTGGGGGCCGAGGGCATGCCGCGCCGTTACGCGGACTACCTCGCGGCCGACGGGTTCACCGCCCTGAACACGATCTCCACGATCAGCTCGTTCGTGCTGGGCCTGTCGATCCTGCCGTTCTTCTACAACGTCTGGAAGACCGCCAAGTACGGCAAGAAGATCGACGTCGACGACCCGTGGGGCTACGGCCGCTCGCTGGAGTGGGCGACCTCCTGCCCGCCGCCGCGCCACAACTTCGTCCGGCTTCCGCAGATCCGCAGCGAGTCCCCGGCGTTCGACCTGAACCACCCGGAGATCGCCGCTTTCGAGGCGGCGAGGTAGGCCATGCCGCAAGCCGTCCTCGCCATGGGAGTCGCAGTCACCACCGTGTCCGGCTGTGTCTGGTACGTACCGGCACTCGCCGACCTGCGCGCCGGCGCCGACCGGCCCGTCTCCCGGCGCAGTGCCGCCGCGGCCTGCCTCATCGGCTGGGGCACAGCAGGATGCGTCGCGGTGCTGTTTCTCGTCGCCGAGGGATGGTGGATTCCGTCCGCCGTGGCCGCGCTGGGCATTGCGGTCACGGCGGTCCTGCGGATACGCGCGGCCGTGCAACGGCGCCGGGAGCGGCACGAGGTCGCGCGCCAGTGGACGGAACTGCGTCACGATCAGCCCCCGCTCGACCCCGGTCGTGCCCGAAAGGCCGTTGCCGTCCTCATCGGCTGCGGGCTGACCGCGGCTTCGGTCCCCGTCTGCCTCTGGGCGGTCGCGGGCTCCGGGGCCGGCACGGGCTGGTGGGCGATGGCCGCCGTGCCGTCCACGATCGGTCTGTCCCTCGTCGTCGCGGTCACGTACATGCACGTGGTCCGGCATTCTACGGGGACTTCACCCACCCTCGTCGGGAGGGACCGCCGACCACGGCGACGATGACGTCACGGCTCTCACGGGCGCAGGCTGCTCCGCGTCTCACTGGCGGCTGATGGTCCGGGACATGCCGGCGACGACCGTGGTGGCAAGGATCCAGCCGGCAATGACGAGGGCGTAGGACAGTGTCTGGTACCAGCCGTCCGGAGCGAAGGCGCCCTCCTGCCCGAAGGAGATCACGGGGAGCAGCAGGTCGAGGGTGTAGAACACCGGGTTGAAGTGCGGGGCCTCGGACGCCTTGAGGGGACGGGGATGGTGCAGGGCGTAGGCGACCGAGCCGACCGTCAGCAGGGACAGCAGCCACGCGCCCGCGAGGAGGGGGCGGTAACCGTAGCCGACGGTCGCTTCCTGGAGGTGGCCCCAGGCGCGGGCGTACCAGGGAAGGGTGCTGCGGTGCCTGCGTAACTTGGCGAGTTGGACGACACGGGCACCGTGGTCGTCGCCGACGCGGCGATACGCGGCCGTCAACTGCTCGTAGGCATGGGGGAGATAGCCATCGCCGTCCCTGCGCAGCATGGGCAGACGGTGCTCGGCGGGTTCGTGCGGGGACAGGGTGCTGTAGCCGAGATTGTTGAGGAGCACCTCGCCCGGTACGACCTCCGGTTCGAAACTGAGCTTGTCGATCCGGGAACGGCGCAGATGGAGGGTTCCCTCGATCGGCCGACTCCGGTGGAGCCAGAGTTCCCCGATGCTGCAACTGCTGGCTCGCAGGGCTGTGTCCCCCGGGTTGGACAGGTGACTACGAGTCAGGTCCAGTCGGCCGGCTATCCGGGCGCCGCGCAGATCGACCTTGCCGCGGGCGTGCAGGGACCGGGCGAGAAAGTCGGCCTTCACCCCGAGCGACTGGGCGCGGAGGGCGACGCCGCCGGGGTTGCTGAACTCGGCGCCTTCGAAATTGACCACACCCCCGACTTCCATGCCGTTGAGCCGCGCCTCTCCCCGCACCCGCAACCGCGCTGCCCACAGGTCGAGGCCGATGATGGTCTGGTGGAGCTGGAGGGCGGGGAAAGGGGCATCGGCAGCGTTCAGTTCGACCCCGTCCAGGAAGAGGGCACCCGCGATCTGCGATCCGCCCAGCCTCACCGGGCCGCGTATCCGGCACTGCGTCATCCGCAGGGGGCCGTCGATGCGGGCGTTGTTGACCCGGATGGAGGGCAGCACGGAGTTTCTGAGGTTGAGCTGCCGCAGTCGGCATCCGTAGAGGTCGGGAGCCGCTTCGAAGTAGCAGTGGCTCAGCCGGACGGGCTGGTCGATCACCCCGTACGCGAGATTCAGTGTCCCGGTGACGCGAGCGCCGCGGATTCTGAGCGCGGCGATCTGCCCGTCCTCCTGCGGCGCACTCACCAGCAGTGCCTTCAGCACCGACGCACGGATGGTCCGCTGGGGCCCCCAGTCCGCTCCGGCGCCGGGATCTTCGCCCTCCGCCGCACGGAAGTCCACTGTCTCGCCGCGGGAATACGCCCTGCGCACCTGTTCCTCGGCGGGCGTCAAGTCGTCGAAGTCCATCAGCGGGGACTTTGACTTGACTCGCCGCACTTGTCAACTGGTTTCTGATGTAAAGGAATTGAGCCGCCGACCAGCGACGGCACCCGCGTAACCGGAGGAGCCGCGCAGGGCCCGGACGTGTGTGTGCCGCCGGGCCGACGCCGCGGACCGGCCTGCCCAAAGACCCCCCGGTGGGTACAGGCCCCCGCCCGCACCGCTCGCCGGACCGGCCGACCCGCGCGACAATGAGCAGGTGTCGTGGTGCCCGGTGCGGCCCACTACTGCGCGGGCTTCGGCGGGCCCAGCCGCCGCGTGTCCAAGGGAGCGGTCATCGATGGACATGAAGTTCGAGGTCGTGGTGATTCCGGTCGCCGACGTCGACCGGGCCAAGGGCTTCTATCAGGCGCTCGGATGGCGTCTCGACGCCGATTTCCCCGGCGAGGACGGCTTCCGGGTCGTGCAGTTCACCCCGCCCGGCTCGCAGGCGTCGGTCATCTTCGGCAAGGGCGTCACCGCGGCGGAACCGGGTTCCCTGCAGAACCTGTATCTCGTCGTCACCGACATCGACGCGGCCCGTGCCGAACTCGTCGACCGCGGGGCCGCTGTGTCCGAGGTGTTCCATGACGCCGGCGGGATCTTCCATCACAGCGGATCCGAGAAGCGCGTAGTCGGCCGCGCACCGGCACCGGGCGACTACGGCTCGTTCGCCACGTTCAGTGACCCCGACGGCAACACCTGGTTCCTGCAGGAGGTCAGGACCAAGGCACCTGGACGTTGACCGTGCCCACGACAGAGGTCCCGCAGCGTACGGGCCGGGGAGCGGAACCGCCTGCGGAGGACGCCGGAGGAGCTACATGAGTGCAGCCGTGGACCCCGAGCGGACCGAATGGGACGTGATCGTTCTGGGCGCCGCCGCCGCCGGGGAGAACGCCGCCCAGTACGCCACGCAGTTCTCGGGCCTGGACGCGGTGCTGGTCGAGGCGGAGCTGGTCGGCGGTGAGTGCTCGTACTGGGCGTGCATGCCCAGCAAGGCGCTGCTGCGGCCCGGCGAGATGCTGGAGAACTCCCGGCACGTGCCGGGAGTGGCCTCCCTGATCGCCCGACGCGGGTTGGACGTGTCCGCGGTCCTGGCCCGCCGGGACCGGGTCGTCAACGGACTCGACGACAGCTCGCAGGTCCAGTGGGCCCTGAACACCGGCATCGACGTGATCCGCGGCTACGGACGGCTCGACGGTGAGCGCACCCTGCGGGTCACCGTTGCCGGTGGCGACGAGCGCACCCTGGCCGCACGGCACGCCGTGGTGATCGACACCGGCTCGTGCACGGCGGTGCCGCCCCTTCCCGGTCTGGCCGACGCCCGGGCCTGGACCTCGCGCGACGTCACCAATCTGCACGAGGTGCCGCGCAGCGTGGTGATCCTGGGCGGCGGTGTGGTCGCCTGCGAGTCCGCCACCTGGCTGCAGTCCCTCGGTGTCGAGGTGACCGTCGTCTACCGCGGGACGGGTCTGATCCGCCGCGTCGAGCCCTTCGCCGGCCGGATGGTCGGGGACCGGCTGCGGGAGGCCGGGGTGAAGCTGGTCCCCGGCCGGTCGGTGAGCTCGGTGTCCCGGAAGAACCCGCGGGACACGGGAGTCGGCATGGTGCACGGCGGACCGGTCACCGTGGTGCTCGACGACAACGGCGAGATCACGGCGGACGAACTGGTGCTCGCCACCGGGCGCACCCCCAACACCCAGGACATCGGGCTGTCCACCGTCGGTCTGCCCGACGGCGGCTTCCTCACCGTCGACGACGAACAGGCCGTACAGGGCGTGGACGGTCAGTGGCTCTATGCCATCGGTGACGTCTGTGGGCGCGCGCTGCTCACGCACATGGGCAAGTACCAGGCGCGGATCGCCGGTGAGGTGATCGCGGCGCGCGCCCAGGGACGCATGCCCGCAGACCCGCTGAACACCGCGGACGGTCACCGCGGCAATCCGCAAGTGACGTTCACCGAACCGGAGGTGGGCTCGGCAGGCCTGACCGAGCAGCAGGCCCGCGCGGCGGGCCTCGACGTCGAGACCGTCGAGTACGACATGGCCGGCCTCGCCGGTACCTACGTGATGCGCGAGGACTATGTCGGCCGCGCCAAACTGGTCGTCGACCGGGCCACGGACACCATCGTGGGGGCGACCTTCGTGGGGTCCGGCATCGCGGACCTCGTGCACTCCGCGACGGTGGCCATCGTGGCGCGCGTACCGCTGTCCGTGCTGTGGCACGTCGTCCCGAGCTATCCGACGGCCGCCGAGGTCTGGCTGCGCCTGCTGGAGGGACTGCGCGCCCAACGCCACGCCGCGTCGTGACGGCCGGCCCACGGCAACCGGGCACCACCGTGGTGCTCGCCCTCGTCGAGGACGGACACCACGGTCAGTACCGCTGGGCGGCGGGGAGTTCCTTGGTGATGCGGTCGAGCATGAACGCCGAGGACTCGTGGGCGCGTTCCTCCCAGGCGAAGACGCACGCGGTGGCGACGCCGTCGAAGTCCAGCTCGCGCAGCGTGCCGAAGAACGCGTCCCAGTCGACCTCGCCCTGGCCGATGTCCAGGTGCTGGTGGATACGGGCCGCGGTGCCGGGCGGGTTGAGGATGTAGCGCAGGCCGGAGGAGCCCTTGTGGATGAAGGAGTCGGCGATGTGGACGTGCTGGAGCTTGTCTCCCGCGTAGTGCAGCATCGCCGCGATGTCGGCCGTGGGGTCGGCGCCCGACAGGTGGAAGGAGTGGGGCGCACAGTAGAGGTAGTTCACCCAGGGCTTGTTGATGGCGCGGACGAGGTCGACCGCCGGGGTGTTCTCCTCGCAGAAGTCGTCCGGATGTGCCTCCAGGTTGAGGGCGATGCCCTCCCGCTCGAAGAGCGGCAGGAGTTCCTCCAGCGAGCGCCAGAAGGCGGCCTCGCTCTCGGCGGCGCGCTCGGGGCGGCCGTTGAACTCCGAGTTCATCAGCGGGCATCCGAGGTCGGCGGTGATCTCGATCATGCGCTTCCAGTAGCGGACGGCGGCCTGCCGCTCGGTCTCGTCCGGTGAGGACCACTTGTAGAGGGGCAGCACCGAGGACAGCTGGACGCCGTGCGTGCGCAGGGACTTCTTCAGCTCGGTGATGCGCCCGTCGTCGGCGCGCGGATGCAGGAAGAACGGCATGAAGTCGTCGCGCGGGGACAACTCGATGTACTGATAGCCGAGTTCGGCCACCGTGCGGACCATGTCGTCCAGCGACAGGGCGCGGAACATGTACGGGTCGAGGGCGATTTTCATGCGGTGCCTCCATAGAAGGCAGGGCGGGGCTTCATGTCGACGGCGACGACCGTGCCGTCGGACTCCAGCGAGCGGACGGCGGCGTCGGTGATGACGGTGGCCGCGTAGCCGTCCCAGGCGGACGGGCCGGTGGGCTCGGCCCCCGCCGCCACAGCGCCGATCCACTCGCGGAACTCGGTGTCGAAGGCCTCGGCGAACCGGGCCTTCCAGTCCTGGAGTACGGCGGCTTCGAGCCGGCCCGCGGTGCGCACGCCCACGGTTGCCGGGTCGGGCAGCCGGACCAGGCCCTCCTCGCCGACGGTCTCGCACTGGATGTCGTAGCCGTACTGGCAGTTGACGAAGGCCTCCAGGTCGATGCGGACGCCGCCGGCCGTCTCGAAGTACATGATCTGGGGGTCCTTGAGGTGCTCGAACCGCTTGCTCGTGGCGCGCGGGGTGACCACCTGGGCGGAGAGGTTAGTCAGGACGTTCCAACAAGGCGCCCCGAGATGGAGGAGCGCCGACAGACAGGGGCGGGTGTCGAGGTCAGTCGAGGTGGTCGGCGACCAGTACCGCGAACTCGTCGGGTGTGGCGAGGCGGATGCCGAGGTCTTCGGCCTTGGCCCGCTTGGAACCGGCGTTTTCGCCGGCGACCACCAGGCTGGTCTTCTTGGAGACGCTGGAGGACGAACGGCCGCCTGCCCGCTCGATGAGTTCATTCATCTGATTGCGGCTCAACCGCTCCAGCGGCCCGGTCATCGCGCCGGTGACCACGACTGTCATCCCGGCGAGCGGACCGGCGGCGGGAGCGTCGGTTGTGGCAGCGTCGGTCGTGGCAGCGCCGGTCTCCGTGTCGGCTTCGGCGCTCGGCGGGGGAGTGGCGCCGGGTTCGGTCATGTTCACCCCGGCCGCGGCCAGCTTGTCGATCAGCGGGGCGAGTTCGGCCAGTTCCGCGACGATGGACGGCGCCTTCTCGGTGCCGATGCCCTCGACCTGTTGCAGCGCGTCGGCGTCGGCGGTGCGGATGTTGTCCATGGTGGCGAAGTGCCGGGCGATGCGTCGCGACATGGACCGGCCCGTGCCGCGGACGCCGAGTGCGCACAGTACCCGGGACAGCGGCCGCGTCCTGGCCGTGGCCAGGGCGGCCAGCAGGTTGTCAGTGCTCGTCTCGCCCATGCGATCCAGCGCGAGGAGCTGGTCGCGGGTGAGCGTGAACAGGTCGGCGAGATCGCTGACCAGACCGGCCTCGACGAGCTGCACGATGCGGGTGGTGCCAAGGCCCTCGATGTCGAGCTGGTCGCGGCCCACGGCGTAGGAGAGGGAGGCGACGAGATGACAGTTGCGGCCCTGCTCGCAGCGCCAGCGTTCCTGGCTGGTGTCGATCCCCGATCCACAGCGCGGACACGCCTCGGGGAACGCGATCGGCTCCTCGGCGCCGGTGCGCAGATGGGCAACAGGGGCTTCGACGCGGGGGATCACGTCGCCGGCGCGGTGGACCATGACATGGTCGCCCAGACGCAGATCACGGCGCGTGATGTCGGCCGGATTGTGGAGCGTCGCGTAGGTGATGGTGGAGCCGTCGATCTCCACCGGTTCCAGGACGGCGCGCGGGGCGATGATGCCGGTGCGGCCCACGTTCCACTCCACCTCCAGCAGCCGGGTGATCTTCTCGACGGCGGGCAGCTTGTAGGCGATCGCCCAGCGCGGGGCCCGCGAACCGTTTCCGGCGGCCTCCTGATCGGCGGCCAGATCCGCCTTGATGACGATGCCGTCGATACCGAAGGGCAGTTGGGCGCGCAGGGCGGCGATCTCCTGTACCCGGACCAGCACCTCGTCGGTGGTGGCCGTGGTGCCGGGCACCGCGGTGCCGGCGGTGGTGTGCACACCGAGCGTGGCGGCCAGCGCCATCAGCTCACTGTGGGCGAGGCCGTCCAGCCGTGTGGCGAAAGCGGGGTCGGTGTCGGGCAGCGGCAGCAGGCCGTAGCCGAAGAACGTCATCGCCACCGCGTATGCGCGGTCCTTGGCGCGCAGCGTGCCCGCCGCCGCGCCGCGGGCGTTGGCGAACGGCTGTCCGCCGTGCGCGGTGCGCGCCGTGTTGGCCTCCTCGAACTGCGCGCCGGTCATGAGGACTTCGCCCCGCACTTCCACGCTGACCGGTTCGGACAAGGTGGCGGGCAGCCCCTCGAGGGTGCCTATCGCGTGCGAGACGTCTTCGCCGGCCGTCCCGTCGCCACGGGTGATCAGCCGGGTCAGCCGGCCCTGGGTGTAGCGGGCCGCGACGGCGAGTCCGTCGAGCTTCGGCTCGATGCTGAATCGTTCCGCCTCATGGCCGATCCGGCGCGCCAGCGAGGCAGCCCACGCGGCGAACTGCTCCGGCGAGAACACGTTGTCCAGGCTCAGCATCGCCACCGTGTGGAGCACATCGCCCTCGGCCGCACCGCCGGCGACCTTCCCGGTCGGCGAGTCGGGCAGCACCTGGTCGGGATGCTCGGCCTCCCACGCGGCGATGCCCCGTACGAGCTTGTCGTAGGCGTCGTCGTCCAGGGGCGAGGCGCCGCCCGCGTAGTAGGCGGCAGCGGCCTTCACCGCGTCCTCGACCGCCTGCGCGTAGGCGGCGGCATCAACGATCTGCGCAATCGGTGTCGTCATGCCGGTCATCCTGCCTGCCACCACTGACAATGCCACCCTGGGAACTCACCACGTTCCTCTTCCCCACCACTTGGGAGGCAGAGGGTCCGCCGGGGCCGAGGTCGGCTGATCCGGGTGCAGTCCGAGCCGTCGTAGGGCATCCGCGCGGATGCGGACGGCGATCGTGCCGTACCAGTGCCCGTCGGGCTGCTTTCCGCACATGTGGTCGATCCGCACGTCCGACCCGGAAAAGGGCCACCAGTCGATGCCCCGGTCCCGCAGTCAATCCGCCACGAGCCGCGTCGGGCGTGGGCAGCCGGTGACGTTCTCGTAGCTGGACAAGGTGAGCCACTCGGAGGTGTGTTCGGACATATATGCATCATGCAGCACGGCCATGGCGGGGGACAGTGAATTGCCCGGACCCGCCAGGCAGCGCGAGGGACCGATCAGTCGTCGGGGATGCCGGCGCCGCTGAGCGCGGGGACGGTGTTCTCCGGGTGGGTGAGTGAGCGGGCCGCGAGACGGAACTGGTCGAGTTTGTCGATGATCGTCTGGCCGACTGGGGTGTGGCCCCAGATGCTGATGCCCTGGTGGGTGGTGGGCTGCCAGGTGCTCTCGTCGACGACGATCGGGTTCCAGCCGACTTCCCACTCGAAGCCCGAAGGGGTGCGGGCGTAGTAGGAGAGTTCCTTGTCGTTGGTGTGCCGGCCCACGGACAGGGCCATGTCGAAGCCGAGTTCATGCACCCGCTGATAGCCGCGGGCGAGGTCGTCGAGCGTGGCGACCTGGACGTTGAGGTGCTGGACCCGGGTGCGGACGGGATCGACGGGCAGGCCGCGGACGGCCGCGACGGCGATGGAGTGGTGGCGTTCGTTGACGCGCAGGAAGCGGATCTTGAGCTTGACGCCGCTGATGGTCTCGTCGATGTAGTCGGTGAGGCGGGCGTCGAAGACCGTGTTGAAGTAGCCGCGCAGCTGCGTCGGTCTGGTGGATGTGATCGCGACGTGGCCCATGCCGGAGTCGCCCGTGACGAAGCCGGAGGCCGTCATGCGCAGCGGTTCCGGTGACAACCGGGGCGTGGTGTAGATCTCCTGGGTGATGCCCTTGGGACCGGGGAAGCGCAGCAGGCGTTCGACGCCGCGCAGGGCGGCCTCCTCGGCGGTGCCCTCGACGCAGGGGACGCCGTGCGCGCGGACGCGGGCTTCGATCCGCTCGAAGGCGGTGTGGTCGTCCACGTGCCAGCCGGTCGTCACGACGTCCTCGGCCGGGCCCCGCCGGAGCAGGAAACGGCACTCCTGCTCGTCCAGGCGGAAGCGCATGACACCGGAGTCGAGCTCGTCGCGGTGCATGCCGATGGCATCGGTGCCGAAGCGGCGCCAGTCGGAGAAGTGACGGGTCTCGATGACGAGGTAACCGAGATGGACCGCGCCGAAGACCGAGTGACTACCTGGTGGGTTCATCGCCGGCCTGCCAGGAAGTCGGCGCAGAGCCGGTTGAAGAGCTCCGCGCGTTCGAACTGCACCCAGTGACCGGTGTTGGCGACCAGGTACAGGTCGCAGTTGGGCATGCGCTCGGCCAGCGTACGGCCGCCGCCGGGCCGGTTGACCTTGTCCGCGGCGCCCCACAGCACCAGCGTGGGGACGGGCAGCCGGGACAGGCGGTCGTCGCGGGTGAAGTCCATCTTCCACAGGGTGCGCAGGGCGTTCGGGCCGGACGGACGGCGCAGCGGCGGGGCCGCGACGACCTCCGGGTCGATGCTGTCCCGGTAACGCGCGTCGATGACGCTGTCCGGTACGTCGGCGGCGTTGAAGACGAGGTAGTTGCGGATGAACTTCTCCAGCTTCAGCCGCGAAGGGCCGTCCCCGGAGTAGTAGTTGAGCAGGCTGGTGAGACCCGGGGTGGGCAGGGCGCGGGTGGTGCCGACGCCACCGGGGCCCATGAGGACCATGCGGTCGACCCGGTCGGGGGTGTCCAGGGCGAGGCGCAGGGCGCAGGAGCCACCGTAGGAGTTGCCCACCAAGTGAGCCTTGTCCAGGCCGAGTCGATCCAGTACGCCGCGGATTCCGTCGGCGAGGTGGCCGAACGGGTCGGTGCCGTCGACCCCCTTGGTGCTGCGGCCGTAGCCCGGCAGGTCGGGGACGATGACCCGGTACTCCTTGGCCAACGAGGCGATGTTCCGGGCGTAGTTGGAGACGCCGGAGGCTCCCGGGCCGCCGCCGTGCAGCAGCAGGAGGGGCGGGCCGTCGCCGGTCTCCGCGACGAAGATCTTCTTGCCCGCTGAGTCGAGCAGCGACTCCCGCATCGGCGGAAGTTCGGTGTGCGTGGTCACGGTGGTCCTCACGGGGTGGTCGAGGCGGTCGGGCGGGGCACCGGGTTGAACCCAGCTGGGGGCGGGGGCAGTTGGGCGCCGGTGGACGCTGCCGCGTAGACGTAGGCGTCCGGGCGCAGGGCGAGAGTGGTCACCCGCCGCTCGTTCATCCAGGGCAGCAGGACGCCGTCGCTGTCGACGACCGTGCCCTCGGCAGGCCGGGAGCCGACCGGGGTGACGGTGAGCGCAGCGACACCCAGGCGTTCCCACGCGGGCTGCGCCACGGGGAAGCCACCGTGCAGGAGCAGCCACCGGCCGCCGAGCACATCGTCCAGGCGGACGCGGTTGCCGTCGGGTCCGGTCACCCGGGGCTGCGGTATCTGGTGCCCGGACGCCTTGGTGCGCGGCCGCGCCTGCAGGCCCTGGGCGTACTGCGCAACGGGTATCCAGCTCGACGCCTGCAGCCAGTTGCCGAAGCCGGGGAGGCGGTCGAGGGTCCGCAGGGCGGTGTTGCGGATCCGGGTGACCGGGATCCGTCGTTCGGTGATCATCCGCCCGACGAACACCGCCCGCCTGGTGACCTCCTTGACGTGCGGCTTCCGTTCGGCCTCGTAACTGTCGAGCACCGCCTCGGGCAACTCGCCCCGCAGCACCGCGTCGAGCTTCCAGCACAGATTGGCCACGTCCCGTACCCCGGCGGCCATGCCCTGCCCGATCCACGGCGGCATCGCGTGGGCGGCGTCGCCGGCGAGGAAGACCCGGCCCACCCGGAAGCGGCCGGCGAATCGGACGTGGTGGCTGTAGACGGTGGCGCGCAGCACCTTGATGTTGTCCCGCCCGATCCCGTACCGGGACACCAGCTCGTACACCGCGTCATCCGTGACCAGGTAGTTTTCGTCGTCGCCCGGCAGGATCGGGAACTCCCAGCGGTGGTGACCGAGCGGGGTCGGGCAGTCCACGGCCGGCCGGGCCGGATCGCAGCGGAAGCGCAGCTTGTCGTGGTCGGGCCAGGGCTTGAGCATCTCGGTGTCGACGACCACCCAGCGGTCCTCGTACGTCCGCCCCTCGTAGCCCACGTTCAGCTGGGCGCGAGTGAGGCTGGAGCCGCCGTCGGCCGCGATGACGTAGGCCGCACGCAGCCGCCGTACGGAGTCGTCGGCGCCGACCACGGTGAGCTCGACGCCGTCCGCGTCCTGGTGCAGGCGCAGGCACTCGTGCCGCAGCAGCACCTCCACATCGGGGTAGCGGTCGACCCCGTCACGCAGGACCTGCTCCAGCGCCGGCTGGTAGATGAACATCTGCGGCGGGTGCCCGTGGCCGCGAGGGACGGGGCGCACCCGGACGAACCGGCGGCCGTTCGCGTCGACGAAGTCCAGGGGGCGCTCGGCCAGCATGTCCTGCTTCAGCCGCTCGGCCAGGCCGATGCGCTGCCAGATCCGTACGACCTCTTCGTCGGTGGAGATGGCCCGCGCGCGGGAGAAGACCTCCGCGTCGCGCTCCACCACCACGACCCTGAGGCCCATGGCTCCCAGCAGGTTGGCCGCGGTCACTCCCGTCGGCCCGTAACCGATCACCGCAACGTCATACGCGTCGTTCCCGGCTCTGTCCCTGGCATTGATCCGGCTCACCGAGCCACCTCACTGTCGTCCCTGTCGGCTCTTGCTGTAGCGACCATTCCAATTGGAACAGCCGCTACGGTAAGCTCGGTGCCGGAGACGGTCAAGGGCAGGTACGACGGGAGGGCCAACCGATGACCAGGGCACAGACGACGCGCAAGAAGCGCGCCAACGGGGTGGAGTCACGGCAGCGAATCCTGGACGCCGCCGTGGAGATCGCCGGAGAACGTGGCTACGAGGGCACCTCGATCGCGGCGGTCAGCGCCAAGTGCGGGCTGCCCGCCAGCTCGATCTACTGGCACTTCAAGGACAAGGACGACCTGATCGCCGCGGTCATCGAGCGGAGCTTCGAGACCTGGCTGACGGCCGTCGTACTGCCGGGCGAGGAGACCGGTACGCCGCTGGAGCGGGCCACCGCCATGGCGGCGAACGTGGCGAGGTCGCTGGTCGACGCCCCGGACTTTCTGCGCCTCGGCCTGATGCTCGCCCTGGAGCGGCGCCCCGTCGAACCCCGGGGCCGGACCGTGTTCCTCCAGGTCCGCGCCATCGCCCGCGAGAAGATCATCGAAATGATCCGGACCCTCACCCCGGACCTGGACGAGAACGACGCACACACCCTCGCGGACTACGCGGTCGCCGGGGCCGACGGTCTGTTCATCAAGCGGGAGATCAGCGGCGGCGACACGTTCGACCTCGTGGCGATGTTCGAACTCCATGCGCGCTTGATCTACGAGGCGGCCCTGCGCATGACCGCGCGGAGCGAAGAATGATCCTGACGGACCGTCAACGCCAAGAGGCTGCCGCGCTGTTGCGCCGCGCCGAGCACCACGCGGCACCGATCGAGCCGCTGTCGGCCCTGCTGCCCGGCCTCGACCTGGCCGACGCCTACGCCGTCCAGCGGCACAACATCGCCCGCCGCCAGGCCGACGGAGCCACCGTCATCGGCCACAAGATCGGCCTCACCTCGACCGCGATGCAGCAACTCCTCGGCGTCACCGAGCCCGACTTCGGCCATCTGCTGGACGACATGGTCCACCGGGACGGCGCGCCTGTCTTCGCACATCACTACTGCCGGCCTCGCGTCGAACCGGAGATCTGCTTCCGGCTCTCCCACCCCCTGCGCGGCCCGGGCGTCACCGGTGACGACGTGCTGGCCGCCACCGACGCGGTCGCCCCGGCCCTGGAGATCGTCGACAGCCGCATCCGCGACTGGAACATCACCCTCGTGGACACGGTCGCCGACAACGCGAGCTCCGGAGGCCTTGTCCATGGCCCCTGGACCCCCCTCGGCGAGGCACCCGACCTCGCCTGCGTCACCGTCCGACTCCTCGTCGACGGCGAGCCCGTCGCGTCGGGCAGCGGCCGCGATGTGCTGGGCCATCCGGCCGCCGCCGTCGCCTGGCTGGCCAACACCCTCGCGCGGTACGACACCGCCCTGGAGCCCGGACAGGTCGTCCTGCCGGGCGCCATGACCACCGCCCCCTTCGTCGGCGCGGGCCAGAAGATCGAGGCGCGCTTCAGCGGCCTGGGTCCGGTCTCGGTGACCTTCGTCTGACACCTGCCCGAACCCCCGCACCCACCAAGAGAGCCAAGAGGTCACCGCATGCCCGCCTCACCTCGCCGGATCGACGTCCACCAGCACCTCGTCCCACCGCTGTACCGCGACCTGCTGGCGAGGGCGGGCATCACCGAGGCGGGCGGCCGCGCCCTGCCGGAGTGGAGTCCCGAGGGGGCACTGGACGTGATGGACCTGCTGGGCGCCACCACGGGCATCGTCTCCGTCTCCACCCCCGGCACCGGCTTCCTCACCGATCCGGACGAGGCCAGTGACCTGGCGCGTCGCCTCAACGACTACTGCGCCGCCCTCACCGCCGACTACCCCGGCCGCTTCGGCTACTTCGCCACCCTGCCGATGCCCGACATCCCCGCCTCCGCCGCCGAGGCCCGGCGGGCCCTCGACGAGTTGGGTGCCGACGGAGTCACCCTGCTCGCCAACAGCCAGGGCACTTATCTGGGCAGCGGCGGCCAGGAGGAGCTGTGGCGGACACTGGACGAGCGGGCCGCGGTCGTTCTCGTCCATCCCGCCGAACTGCCCGCACCGGCTGTGGACGGCATCCCGCCGTTCGCCGCCGACTTCCTGCTCGACACCACCAGGGCCGCCTACCTCCTCGTACGCAACGGCATCGTCCGGCGCCACCCGAACATCCGGTTCATCCTCAGCCACGCCGGCGGCTTCGTGCCCTACGCCTCCCATCGCATGGCCGTCTCCATCGCCGGCGGCAGCGGCCGCAGCCCTCTGGACGTCCTGGACGACTTCCGCGCCTTCTACTTCGACACCGCCCTGTCCTCCAGCCCGGCCGCACTGCCCACGCTGCTCGCCTTCGCCCGCCCCGGCCACATCCTCTTCGGCAGCGACTGGCCCTTCGCCCCCACGGCCGCCGGCCAGTACTTCGCCAACGGCCTCGACACCGGCGTCGATCCCGCCACCCTCGCGGCCGTCAACCGCACCAATGCCGAAGCCCTGTTCCCGCGCCTGGCCACAGCCCCCGCCCCGACTCCGGCCCGCCCGGCCCCGATACGCCTGCGGCAGGCCGCCCGGAGGACCGGCGCACGCCTCCTCTTCAAGCTGGTGCAGCCCGGCACCCGGTGAGACGAGTGACGGCCGGGCGCGCCCTCGCGCGCCCGGCCCTCGATCAGGAGGTGGTCTCCGCGCGGGCCACCAGATCCAGCGCGACGTCCGTGATCATGTCCTCCTGGCCGCCGACCATCCCCCGCCGGCCGACCTCGACCAGGATGCTGCGGGTGTCGAGCCCGTAGCGCGCGGCGGCGCTCTCGGCGTGGCGCAGGAAGCTGGAGTACACGCCCGCGTAGCCGAGGCTCAGCGTCTCCCGGTCCACCCGCACCTCACGGTCCTGCAGCGGTCGTACGAGATCGTCGGCCGCGTCCATGAGCGGGAACAGCTCGCAGCCGTGCTCCCAGCCCATCAGGTCGGCGACCGCGACGAACGCTTCCAGAGGGCAGTTGCCCGCCCCCGCGCCCTGGCCGGCGAGGGAGGCGTCGACCCGGATCGCGCCGCTCTCCACGGCGACGACCGTGTTGGCGACGCCGAGGGCGAGATTGTGGTGGGCGTGGATGCCGAGTTGGGTGGCCGGGTCCAGGACGTCCCGGTAGGCGCGGAAGCGGTCGCGTACGCCGTCCATGGTCAGCCTGCCGCCGGAGTCGGTGACGTACACGCAGTGGGCGCCGTAGGACTCCATCAGCTTGGCCTGGCGGGCCAGTTCGGCGGGCTCGGCCATATGGGACATCATCAGGAACCCGGCGACGTCCAGGCCCAGCTCCCGGGCGGCGGCGATGTGCTGGGCGGAGATGTCGGCCTCGGTGCAGTGGGTGGCGACGCGCACCGAGCGGATGCCCAGGGCGTGCGCCTGCTTGAGGTCATGGACCGTTCCGATGCCGGGCAGCAGCAGCGTCGTGGGAACCGCATGCCGTACGACTTCGGTGACGGCCTCGATCCACTCCCAGTCGGTGTGGGCACCGACGCCGTAGTTGATGCTGGAGCCGGCCAGACCGTCACCGTGGGCGATCTCGACGGCGGACACGCCGGCGGTGTCCAGGGCGGCGGCGATGGCCCGGGCCTGGCCGAGGGTGTAGCGGTGCCGGACGGCGTGCATGCCGTCCCGCAGGGTGACGTCCTGGACGTACAGAGCGGTCACTTGGCACCGTCCTTGCTGTGCTGCGCGGCCATGCGTTCGGCGGTGCGCAGTGCGGCCGAGGTCATGATGTCGAGGTTTCCGGCGTAGGCCGGGAGATAGTGTGCGGCGCCCTCGACCTCCAGGAAGACGGACACCTTGAGGGCCTCACCGGCCCCGGGCGCGAGGGCGCGCAGGGGATCGTCGTCCCGCACACGGTCGTACTGCACCTTCTGCTTCAGCCGGTAGCCCGGCACATACGCCTGGACGCGGCCGACCATCGCCTCGACCGACGCCGTGACGGCCTCGGTGGCGCAGTCGGACACCAGGCAGTGCACGGTGTCCCGCATGATCAGCGGGGGTTCGGCCGGGTTGAGGACGATGATCGCCTTGCCCCGGGCGGCACCGCCGACCTGCTCGATGGCCGCGCGGGTGGTCTCGGTGAACTCGTCGATGTTCGCCCGGGTGCCCGGCCCGGCGGAGCGGGAGGCGATCGAGGCGACGATCTCGCCGTAGTGGACCGGGGTGACGGCGCCGACCGCCGCGACGACGGGGATCGTGGCCTGGCCGCCGCAGGTGACCATGTTGACGTTCGGGGCGTCGAGGTGGGTGTCGCCGTTGACCGGCGGCACCACGTACGGTCCGAGCGCGGCCGGGGTGAGGTCGACGAGGGTGCGGCCCAGCGGGCGCAGCACCTCGTCGTGGTGGCGGTGGGCCCCGGCGGAGGTGGCGTCGAAGACGATCTCCACGTCGGCGAACTCGTCCAGCCCGATGAGCCCTTCGACCCCCTCGTGGGTGGTGGCGACCTTCAGCCGGCGAGCGCGGGCCAGGCCCTCGGAGTCCGGGTCGATACCGGCCATCGCCGTGACGTCGAGGCTCTCCGACCGGCGCAGAATCTTGATCAGGAGGTCGGTGCCGATATTGCCGGACCCGATGACGGCGACCTTGGTACGCGAGGTGCTCACTGGTCGTCCCCTTGTGCCGCGAACCCGACCCGCACGGAGCCCAGGCCCGAGACGTGCGCCTCGAACACGTCACCGGGCGCGGCCGGAGCCATCGGGCCCAGTGCCCCGGTCAGCACGAGATCGCCCGCCCGCAGGGGATCCCCCCGCTCCGCGAGCGCCGAGGCCAGCCAGGCCGCCGCGACGAGGGGACTGCCGAGGCATTCGGCGCCGGTGCCCTCCGAGACGGTGCGCCCGCCGCGGGTCATGGTCATCGTCACGGCGCGCAGGTCGACGCCGGTGAGCGGTACGGGTGTGGCGCCCAGGACGTACAGGCCGCAGGAGGCGTTGTCGGCGACGGTGTCGACCAGGGAGATGTCCCACCCGCGCACCCGGCTGTCGACGATCTCCAGGGCGGGCAGCGCGAAGTCCACCGCACGCAGCACGTCGACGACGGTGCACTCGCGGTGCGGCAGATCCCGGCAGAGCACCAGCGCGACCTCGGCCTCGACCTTGGGCTGCAGCAGCCGCCCGGCGGGGACGGCGCCGCCGTCGGGCACGGCCATGTCGGCGAACAGCGCACCGAAGTCGGGCTGATCCACGCCCAGTTGGCGCTGTACGGCCGGAGAGGTCAGGCCGATCTTCCGGCCCACGACCCGGCGTCCCGCGTCCTGGCCACGCCGGACGTTCAGCTGCTGCACGGCGTACGCGCTCTCCAGGTCGTCGTCGAACAGGGTCCGCACCGGCGGGCAGGCCGCCCCGGTGCGGGCGGCCTCGGCCAGCATGTCCGCGGCCTTGACCACGGCCGGTGGAACCGCGTCCGGACGGACGCGGTCGAGCATCGTCGACACGGGTTACCTCCCGAGGGGAAACAGATGGGGGAGCGGGGACCTGCGCCCCGGCATGTACACCGATATAGACAGCACCCTTTCCATCGGACAATGTTTGTTCCGTGACACGGAACAACGCGGCAGGCGGCATGCTGCAAAAGGCAGCCGTCATCCTTGAGTGCTTCAGTCCGAGTGGCGGTCCGTTCCGTCTGTCGGAACTATCGGAGCACACCGGCCTTCCCAAGCCGACGGTGCACCGGCTGGCGGCGGACCTCGTCCGGCTGGGCTGGCTGGAGCGGTCCGGTGCGCACTACCGGCTCGGCGCGAAGCTCTTCGAGCTCGGTTCGCTCGTGCCGCGCCGACGCGATCTGCGCGAAGCCGCCCTGCCGTTCCTGCAGGACCTGTTCGAAGCCACCCGCGAGACCGTCCATCTCGGCGTCCGCGAGGGCATGGAGGTGGTCTACCTCGAACGCATCCACGGCCACGAGGCACTCCAGCTGCCCTCCCGCATCGGCGGCAGCCTCCCGCTCACCTGCACCGGCGTGGGCAAGGCCCTGCTGGCCTTCTCCGGCTCGGAGCTCACGGAGGAGGTGCTCTCCCGTCCGCTGCCGAGCCTCACACCGCACTCGATCACCGATCCCGTACGGCTCCGCCTGGCCCTGGAGAAGACCCAGGTGTCGGGCCTCGCCTACGAGGAGCAGGAGGCCGCACTGGGCGTGAGCTGCATCGCCGCCCCCGTGTTCGCCAAGGACGCCACGGTGGTGGCCGCCCTCTCGGTGGCCGTGCCACGCCCACGCTTCAGCCCCGCCCAACTGGCCCCCGCGGTGCGTACGGCGGCTCTGGGGCTGTCCCGGGTTCTGCGCGGGGGTGGCTGAGCGGCTCCTCCACCGTGCCGAGCAGAAGCCCTGCCGGCACCCGTATGCCATGCCCCGGCCCTCTCCTCATGGCGCGCCGGGAAAGAGTGGCGCAGCGTGGAGGGTAGGACCACAGAAGAGGTGAGACACATGGACACCGATGCCTCGAAGCCTCGTGTCGTCGTGGGCGTCGACGGGTCGCCGTCCTCGAACGACGCGCTGCGGTGGGCCGTCCGCTACGCCGGCCTCATCGGCGCCGACGTCGACGTCGTGTCCGCGTGGGACCTGCCGGGCGGGCGCGTGTGGATGGCCCCGGCCATCGACGCCACCCTCGACGAGGAGAACGCCCGGCGAGGGTTTGCCGAGGAGCTGAGGGACGTGCTCGGTGACGAGGCCGCCGACGCCGTCAGGACCCACCTGGTGCAGGGCAACCCCGTCGACGTGCTGCTCAGGGCGGCCGAGGGCGCCGAGGTCCTGGTCGTCGGCAGTCATGGGCGAGGCGGCTTCGCACGGGCCCTGCTCGGCTCCGTCAGCCAGCATGTCGCACAGCACGCGAACTGCCCTGTCGTGATCATCCGTGAAGGAGTCTCGTGACCTACCGGCAGAGCATTCCGTCCGTGCGGCGGTGTGCTGCCCATGGCACGTTGGATACAGCGGCACTGTGCGGAAAGGGCGGCGGTCATGCGAGCACACCTCGGCGATCTACTCGTCATCGAAAGTCCGACGACCGGCGCCGCCCGACGTGACGGCGAGATCGTCGGACTCCACCACGAGGACGGAACGCCTCCCTACGACGTGCGTTGGTCGGACACCGATGAGGTGACGCTCGTGTTTCCCGGGCCCGACGCTCATGTCCGGCACGTCGAGGACGAGTCCGGTCGCGCCCAGCCGGGGCGCGGACCCAACCCCGGTGACATCGGACGACGCGTGGCCGCCGAACGCAGGCGGCAGGGGATGAGCCGGACCGAAACGGCCCGCCGCGCCGCGATGGCGCCCGACTATCTGGCCTACCTGGAGGAACACGCGGCCGACCCGACCGTGGCCACCCTGATCCGCCTGGCCGCCGCGCTGGGCACCAGCGTGGAAGCCCTGCGCGGGGGCGGCATGGAACTTCCTCCCGGCCGGGGCATGGCGCTTCTGCACCCTCAGCTGCTGCAGCTCAGCCCCGACGAATGCCGTGCCCGGCTTTCCACCCACGGCATCGGACGGATCGCGGTGACGACACCCGACGGCCCGGCGGTCGTCCCGGTCAACTACGTGGTCGTCGACGACTTGATCGTCTTTCGCACGGCGCCCGACTCGGTGCCCGCGGCGGCCGTGGGGAAGGAGGTCGCCTTCGAGATCGACCATGTGGACGAGGCCCTGAGCCAGGGCTGGAGCGTGCTCGCCGTCGGCCCGGCCCAGGTGGTCACGGACCCCGGCACCGTACGGCGGCTCAGCGAGGCCGCCTACGCCGGCTCATGGGCCGGCGGCCGGCGTGACATGTGGGTGTCGATCCAGCCGGCGCGGCTCACAGGCCGTCGTATCGGTACCGCCGGTATGTGAGCCGCCGCGCTTCACAGCCTGCGCAGCCAGTCGTCGGCCAGGCCGTGCAGGGCCTGTTCGGCGGGCTGGAGCCGGGTGTCGTCGAGTCGGTAGGTCAGGTGGTCGACGACGTCCACGACACCGTCGACGCGGCGTGTCATGCCGACCGCGATGGGGATGTCGCTGCGCCGTTCCATCCGGCCGCTGAGGGTGACCACACCGTTGAGGGCGGTGGCCTCGATGGTGTGCGGGGCGAGCCAGAGCGTGTTGACGAAGACCTCCTGGCGCACGTCGCGCTGGATCGCACTGTCGCTGCGCAGGAAGACCTGCAGCAGGTCGCGGCGGGTGACGATGCCGACGAGCCGGTCCTCCTCGTCGACGACGGGCAGCCGCTCGATGCGGTGCTCGGTCATCAGCCGTGCCGCCTCGGGGACGGTGGCGTCGGCCCGCACGGTGATCGCGGGGGCGGACATCGCCCCGCCGGCCGTGCGCGCCCGACTCTTGGCGGCGCGTTCCCGTACGGAGTGGCTGAGGCGGTGTGCCAGGGCGGCGAAGGTGCCGTGGGACCCGGTCGGGCGCGTCTGGTGGAGCATGAGATCGGTCTCGGAGATGACGCCGATGACCTTGTGGTCGTCGTCGATCACCGGGAGCCCGCTGATGCGGTGCTCGCCGAGCAGCCGGACGACTTCCTTGAAGGGCGTGCCGTGGACCGCCGTGACGACGTCGACGGTCATGAGAGCGCCGATCTTCGTGGGCTTCATGGCTGAACCTCCTGTCTGCCGTCAGCCAACGGTGCCTGTACCCACGCGTCCTGGATGACGGTCGTCGCAAACTCCCCGCGAAGGGCTTCGCCTTCAGCCTCCGGCGCCGGCCGTCGAGCGCACATGGGCTGAGCGGGCACGGCGCCGGGCCGAGAGGCCCTCAGGACACCTCCGCCCGGCCGTCGCCCAGGACGTGGGCCGGATGGTCCCGGGTGAGGCCCTGGCGGCCCCTGGCCGCCCGGTGACGGTGAGGTGAGGCTGGTAGTGCGAACCTGGCCCAACACCTGGAGTTGTCATGATGCTTCCGCCCGTCGTCGTAGGGGTGGACGGATCCCCCGAAAGCCTTGCCGCCGCACAATGGGCGGCCCGCGAGGCCGTACGCAGCGACCGTTCGCTGCGTCTGGTCCATGCCTGGAACCGCCACCCGCGCCCGCGGGACGGTGAGATCGAGAACGCCGCACGGAGGCATCTCGCACGCCGTGTCCTGCGTGAGGCGGAGGACGGGGTGCGCGCCGCGTGTCCCGAGGTCCGGCTGTACGACGAACTGGTCGAGGGGCCGGCGGTCGAGCGGCTGCGGGAGGCGGCCGAGGGGGCCGAACTGCTCGTGCTGGGGTCGCGGGGGCTGAGCGGTTTCACCGGGTTCCTGGTGGGTTCGGTCGCGGCGGGGGTGGTGGCGCGGGCGACGCGGCCGGTGGTTCTGGTGCGGGCCGGCGAGGACACGGCGGACGAGCATCTGCCCACCCCGGACGGCAGCGCCTCGACGACGACCGGTCACCGGGACGTGGTGCTGGGTATCGACCTGAGCGAGCCGTGCGACGAGGTCATCGACTTCGCCTTCGAGGCGGCGCGGCTGCGGCGGGCCCGGCTGAGGGCGGTGCACGCCTGGCAGCCGCCGGGGCCGCTGGGCCGGGGCGAGGGGGACATCGGGCTGGTCGACGATCCGCGGCGGGCCGAGGAGTGGCTCGGCTTCCTCCGGGCGGTGCTGGAGGTGTGGCGCGACAAGTATCCCGAGGTGGAAGTTCTGGAGACGGTGGTCGAGGACAAGCCGGCGAACGCGCTGCTGCGCGCGGCGACCGGGGCGAGCCTCCTGGTCGTGGGACACCACCTCGCGCAGCGGCGGATCGGCCCGCGCACCGGGCCCACCACCCACTCCGCCATCCAGCACGTCCACTGCCCCGTGGCCGTCGTGCCCTACTGGTGAGGGCGCGCGAGGACCACACCACGGAACCGGTGAGGAGGTGGAGGTCATGAAGAGGCCGGTGGTGGCCGGAGTGGACGGTTCACGCGAGAGCCTCGCCGCGGCCGACTGGGCGGCCAGGGAAGCGCTGCGACGAGGGGTGCCGCTGCGACTGGTGCACGCCTGGGAAGGGCTGCCCGAGGACGACCGCGATGCGGGCCTGCCCGAGGTGCGGGCACCGCAGTACCACGCACGACGCGTGCTGCGCGCAGCACTGGACCGGCTGAACGAGCGCTACCCACAGCTGTACATGGCCGCCGAACCGCTAGGCAGGCAGCCCGGTCCCGCGCTGATCGCCGAGGCGGACGACGCCGAGCTGCTGGTCATCGGCAGCCAGGGCCTCGCCGGCGTCGGCGGGTTCCTGTCCGGCTCGGTCGCCATGGCCACCGTGGCCCACGCCGAGCGACCGGTCGTCCTTGTGCGGGCCGGTGAGACGCCGGCGGACGAGCATCTGCCGGACGGCTCGTGCAGGGCGTCCACGCGTACGCCGTACCGTGACGTCGTCGCCGCGGTGGACGGGCCGTGCGACGACCTCCTGGATTTCGCCTTCCGTGCCGCCGAGCTCCGGAACGCGTCGCTGGAGGCCGTGCACGCCTGGCACGTGCCGCTCGGCCGGATCGGCCCCGGCAACGGGGAACGTGACCGCATCCGGGAGGAGGCGGCACGCGAGCTCACGGCACTGCTCGCGCCGTGGCGCGCGAAGTACCCCTCCGTGCGGGTCCGGGAGACGCTCCACGAGGGCCGTGCCGTCCATGTGGTCACGCGGGCCGCCGAGGGTGCCGGGCTGCTGGTGGTGGGCCGACGCAGGCGCCGTATCGCCGTCGGGTCGCACACCGGACCCGTGGCCCACGCACTCATCCACCACGTGCAACGGCCGGTCGCGCTCGTGCCGCACGACTGACGAGGCAACCAGGCCGGTGCGATGGCGCACATAAGGGTACATAGCTGGAGAAGGGCGTTACAGGTCATGTCCGTCGGCTGCACACACTCCCGTTACGCGTCCGGCTATCTGGTCCGGGCGGCCGTCTCCGCGCCTTCGGTGTACAACACCCAGCCGTGGGCCTTCGTCATGGACGACGACGGCAAGGGCCTCGAACTGCACACGGACCCGGCGCGACGCCTCCTGGTCCGCGATCCCCACGGCCGTGAAATGGTCGTCAGTTGCGGCGCCGCGCTCTTCAACGTCCGACTGGCCATGCGGCACCTGGGGTTCAACCCGGTCGTCGAGACCTTCCCCTGCCCCGCCGACCCCACCTACCTCGCCCGGGTGATGTGGGGCGCGTATGTCCGTCCGGGCCTCGACGAGCAGGATCTGTTCGAAGCACTGCGCCTGCGGCACAGCGCACGCGGACCGTTCCTGCCGGACCCGCTGCCCGCCACGCTCGCCGACGAGCTGGGCCGAGAGGCCAGGCGGGAGGGCGCCACGCTGCACTGGATCGACGACAGCACAGGCCGGCGGGAGCTGTCCCAGATGGTCCGGGCCGCCGAGGACGTGCACAGGACGGATCCGGCGCATGCAGCCGAACAGGCCGGATGGACCTGGCGACTCGCCCGGGCGCGCCGTGACGGTATTCCGGTCGGTACGGATGTGCACCACCCGGACTGCGTCCCGTTCGCCGGACGGGACTACGCCGACCTCACCCGGATGTTCCCCACACCTCCGCGGCGGTGGACCGGACGCTCGGGACGGGTGGCCGTACTCAGCACGGACCGCGACGACCGCTCGGCCTGGCTGCGGGCCGGCCAGGCACTCGAACGGGTCCTGCTGCACGCCGCCGCCCAGGACGTGATGGCGGCCTTCCACACCCAGCCATTGGAGATCGACCCGCTGCGGGTGCGGATCCGGCGGACACTGAGCGGGGGCGCGTTCCCGCAGATGATCCTCCGTCTGGGGTATGTGCCCTACGTACGCTCTCTGCCGCGGCGCCCGGTGACCGACGTACTCGCCTGGGAAGCCCGGACCTCCTGACCCTGCCCCCGTGGCCACCGCCTTCAGCGGTTCACGGTCAGCGGCACCGTGTCGACGGTGACGGGCCTGCCGTTCTTCGGCGAGACGTAGTACGCGGTGAGCAGGCCGGGTCCGGAGCGCACTGCCTTGTACGGGAACGACACGTCGAAGGTCCCACGCGTCCCCGTGCCGGACGTGGCCCGGACCAGCACGTCGGCAGCGGTACGCCCGGAGGCGTCGGTCAGCTTCAGCCGGAACTCGGCCTCGAAGGTGTCGGCGCTTCCCCGCACCCGCAGGGGGCTGTGGATGCCGTCACCGATGAGCGGGGACTCGACCAGCACGGCGGGCGAGACGTCCTCGAAGTCCGCCCGCCCCACCGGTCCGTTGAGGACGATGCCTTCGCCGCCGAAGGACGAGACCGGCCTGCCGTCGAGCTCGAAGCGGACCTTGTCGATGCCTGGGTAGCGGGTCACGGTGAACACGACCTGGGCCAGCCGCGCCCGCAGGGAGAGGGCGCCTCCGTCGTCGTCGTACCTGCTGGAGAGGTCCACGGTCGCGACGTGGTCGTGGACCGCGATCGAGTGCAGGGCCGTGCCCGACGGTATGGCCGTGGTGCGGTGATGCAGGCGTTCGTAGCGGCTGGGGCCGGCCAGGAGCGCGCGGACGGCCCCGGTGGCCGTGGCGGGGGCGGGCACGGTGCGGGGGGCGGGCGACATGTGCTCGCCGTTCAGGAAGTACACGCTCGTCGAGATCTGGTGTTCGGTGGCCGTCGGCGAGCCGCTTCCCGAAGCCCCGGGAGCGGTCGGCGACGCGCTGGCGGTCCCGGACGGAGCCGGTGTGCCCGAGGTCCCGCCCGACGTTCCTGATCCGACGGTGGACTGTCCGGGGCGTGTCGAAGCCTCCGGCCCGGCCGTACCGCCTCCCGTGCCGCAGGCGCCGACGGCGAGAAGCGGCAGGGCCAGGGCCGCGGTGAGCATCAGCGGGCGGCGCCCACGGGGACGCGAGGCCGGGGTTTCGCTGTTCATGGCTGCCTCCTCCGACGCTCTCAGCAAAACGCGTCGGGCGGCGGGCTCACAGGGACCGGACGGCACCGGTCCGGGGCCGAACGGCGGGCCGGGGAGGGTCGTTCGACGGTGACGGTGCCTGCCGTCATGCCCGCTTGCCGGGAAGTTCGATCTCTGCCCAGATGGTCTTCCCGTTCGTATGGTGCCGTGTGCCCCAGCGCTGGGCGAACTGGGCGACGAGCAGCAGGCCGCGGCCGCCCTCGTCGAACGTGCGGGCGCGTCGCAGGTGCGGGGCGGTGCTGGTGCCGTCGGACACCTCGCAGATGAGGGTGCTGTCGCGGATCAGACGCAGCTGGATGGGCGACTGCCCGTAGCGGATCGCGTTCGTGACGAGCTCGCTGACCACCAGTTCGGCCGTGAAGGCCACATCCGGCAGATGCCACGCGCTCAGCCGGGCCAGGACCTCCGCGCGGGCACCTGGGACCGCGGCCGGGTCGGAGGGCAGGTCCCATGTGGCCACCTGACTCGCGTCGAGGGCCCGGGTGCGGGCGACCAGCAGGGCGACGTCGTCCTGCGGCTGTGCGGGGAGCAGGGTGTGGATCACGCTGTCGCAGACGGCCTCCAGCGATTCGGCGGGCTGCTCAAGACACCTGCGCAGCAGCGCGAGGCCGGTGCCCAGGTCGTGCTCGCGGCCTTGCACCAGGCCGTCGGTGTAGAGGGCGAGGAGGCTGCCCGGGGGCAGGTCCCACTCGACGGTTTCGAAGGGCAGCCCGCCCACACCCAGGGGAGGGCCGGGAGGCAGTTCGACGAGGTCGACTGTGCCGTCCGTCGTGACGACGGCGGGCGGCGGGTGGCCCGCGGAGGCGGCCGCACACCGGCGCGAGACCGGGTCGTAGATCACGTACAGGCAGGTGGCGACGAAATCGGTGGGCATCTCCAGGTCGGACGCGTCCTCCTCGCTGCCGTCCTGCTGTGCCGCGATGTGGATGACCAGGTCGTCAAGATGCGTGAGGAGCTCGTCGGCGGGAAGGTCGACGTCGGCCAGCGTGCGTACCGCGGTCCGCAGGCGCCCCATGGTCGCGGAGGCCTGCAGGCCGTGTCCCACCACGTCTCCGACGACCAGTGCGACCCGGGCGCCCGACAGCGGGATCACGTCGAACCAGTCCCCGCCCAGCCCCGCACGCGTGCGGGCCGGAAGGTAGCGGTAGGCCACCTCGACCGCTTCCTGGGCGGCCAGCCGACGGGGGAGCAGGCTGCGCTGCAGGGCCAGGGCGGTGTTGCGTTCGAGGGTGTAGCGCCGGGCGTTGTCCACGGCCACGGCGGCCCGTGCGCCGATCTCCTCGGCGAGCAGGAGGTCGTCCTCCTCGAAGGGGTGCTGGCGCCGATGGCGGACGAGGACCGCCACACCGAGGGTGATCCCGCGGGCACGCAGCGGAATGACCATCAGCGAGTGGATACCGAACGCGCGGACGATTCCCGCCCGCTCGGGGTCGGCCTCCTGCCAGCTCCTGACGGTTTCGTCGATGGTGCGGTGCAGCGAGGGCCGGCCGGTGGCCAGGCAGCGGACGGGCGGCGCGGACTGCGGGTATTCGTCCACGTCCCCGGGCCGGATCAGCGCCTCGGGCACACCGGGCAGGACGGACTGCTGCGCCACCCGGCGCAGGGCGACGGTGCCCGAGAAGGAGGGCGCCGGCTCGATGCCGTGAAAGACGCCGTCCAGCAGGTCGATGGTGACGAAGTCGGCGAGCCGGCCCACCGCCACGTCGGCCATCTCCTGGGCCGTCCGCGTCACGTCCAGCGTGCTGCCCACCTGTGTGCTGACGTCGTTCAGCAGCGCGAGCCGCTCCCGGGCCAGGTGCTGCTCGGTGACGTCCAGCGCGGACAGCTCCACGTGCCGTATCTGCCCCGCCGGGGCCCTGAGCGGGGACACGGTGATGGACCAGACCCGCTCGCGGGCCTGTGGCCGGGTCTTGCCGCGCACATGGAACCGTTCGGGTTCTCCGGTCACGAACACGCGCCGCATGCCGTCCTCGACCGCCCGGCAGATGTGGGGCGGCAGGAGGTCGGTGACACGCCGACCGCGCATCTGCTCCTCGCTCAGGCCGAGCTCGCGTGTGGCGCCGGCGGTCGCCCGCACCGCCCGCAGAGAGGAGTCGTACACCATCACGGGCAGATGGCACTGCGCGAACGCTTCCTCCGCCGTCGCCAGGTCCGACGGCACCTGCTCAGGTGGTGTCGCCACGACGAGCTGCTGGGAGCGGCCCTTGCCGTCGAAGGACGGATACGCGTGCAGTTGTACTTCCACGGGCCGGCCGTCCCGGTGGCGGAGCAGGGTCGTCCTGCTCTGCCCGCCGAGAGCGGCGTGCAGGCCCTTCTCGACGTCGGCGCCCGAGCCCAGAAGACGGTGCACGGGGCGGCCCACGACCTCCTGGCGCGGGTAGCCGAGCAGACGCTCCGCACCCGCGCTCCAGTCGGTGACGATCCCCTGCGCGTCGACGACCGCGGTGGCTGGGGCGGCAGCCTCCGGGAGCGCTTCGGAGCCGCTGCCGCGTGGGGTGGCACCGTGCATGTCGATCATCGCCCAATCTGCCCCCATGGACACCCTGACCGCGGGGAGAACGCGGCGGCCGAGGCCACCGGGCGCACGCATGGCCGGCCTCTCCGCGTTCGGCCCCGTCATCCCACTTCTACCGTCCTTCCGCCGAGCCCGCGCGCCGTGCGCGGGCCCGGCCGTCCATCACGGCAGGTGGATCCCCTCAGGCCGGGGTCTTGCGGCCCCGGCCCGTGTCCGGCCGGTTCCGTACGGCGCCGTAGTACGCGGTGCGCATGATGTCCTGCATGTCGTCGAGCATCGGCATCCGCGGGTTGGCGGGTGCGCACTGGTCCTCGTACGCGTTCAGGGCCTGCTGGGGCAGGGCGTCGAGGAAGGCGCGTTCGTCGATGCCGAGGGCCTGGAACGACGGCTCGATGCCCACGGCGTCGCGGAGCCGTTCCACCGCGGCGGCCAGCGACTCCACCCCCTCCTGCGGGGTGCCGGCGGGCAGCCCGAGGGTGCGGGCGATGTCCTGGAAGCGTTCGGGGGCGCGGTAGCTCTCGTACTTGGGCCAGCCGGTGAGCTTCGTGGGGACCGTGCCGTTGTAGCGGATGACGTGCGGCAGGAGGACCGCGTTGGTGCGGCCGTGCGCGATGTGGAAGCTGGCGCCGAGGGTGTGCGACATGGCGTGGACGATGCCGAGGAAGGCATTGCCGAAGGCCATGCCGGCGATGGTGCCGGCGTTGTGCATCTTCTCCCGCGCGTCGGGGCGGCCCGTGCGGTTGTTCACCGCCGCTTCGATGTTCTCGAAGACGAGCCGGATCGCGTGCAGGGCCAAGCCGTCGGTGAAGTCGTTCGCGTACACGGACACATACGTCTCGATGGCGTGGGTGAGCGCGTCGAACCCGCTGTCGGCGGCCAGCGCGGGTGGCAGCTCCGTGGTGAGCAGCGGGTCGACGATGGCGACGCTGGGCGTCAGCGCGTAGTCGGCCAGCGGGTACTTCTTGCCGGTGGCCGGGTCGGAGATCACCGCGAAGGGGGTGACCTCGGCGCCGGTGCCCGACGTGGTGGGGATGCAGACCAGGCGGGCCCGGGCGCCCAGCACCGGGAAGCGGAAGGCGCGCTTGCGGATGTCGGAGAACTTCTGCCGCATGTCGGCGAAGTCGATGTCCGGGTGCTCGTACAGCAGCCACATCACCTTGGCGGCGTCCATCGGCGAGCCGCCGCCCAGCGCGATGATCGTGTCCGGGCGGAAGTCGTGCATCAGGCGGGCGCCCTGCCGGACGGATTCGATGCTCGGCTCCGGTTCCACGTTGTCGATGACCTGGAGCGTCGTCGGCTCGTGGCGCCGCTGCAGGACGCGGGTGACGCGGTCGACGAAGCCGAGGCGGGTCATGGTGGCGTCCGTGACGATCGTGACGCGGTGCACGTCCGGCATGGAGGCCAGATAGCGAATGGACTGCGGCTCGAAATAGATCTTCGGGGGCACCTTGAACCACTGCAGATTGTTGCGGCGCGCGCCGACCCGCTTGATGTTCAGCAGCTGGGCGGCGGAGACGTTGTTGGACACCGAGGTGTGGCCCCATGAGCCACAGCCGAGGGTGAGCGACGGCAGCAGGTTGTTGTAGATGCCGCCTATGGCGCCCTGCGAGGACGGGGAGTTGACGATGATCCGTACGGTCTTCAGCCGCTTGCCGTAGGCCTCGGCGATCGTCCGGTCCTCCGTGTGGATGACGGCGCTGTGGCCCTGCCCGTGGAAGGCGACCATGTCGGCGGCGAGGTCGAAGCCCTGCGCCTGCGAGCCCGCGCGCAGCACGGCGAGCACCGGGCAGAGCTTCTCGCGGGTCAACGGCTCGTCCGGACCGACGTGTTCGGCCTGGACGAGGATCAGCGAGGTGTCGGCGGGCACGGTGAAGCCGGCCTGTTCGGCGATCCACACCGGGCTCTGCCCGACGGCCGCGGCGTTGACCTTGGGTTCGCACCCCGAGTTCGCGGCCTGGCCGGGGAACAGGAACGCCTCCAGCTTCGCCTTCTCCTCGGCGGTCGCCAGATGGGCGTGCAGGGTGCGGAACTCGGCCAGTGCCGCGTCGTAGATCTCCTCGTCCAGGATGACGGCCTGTTCGGAGGCGCAGATCATGCCGTTGTCGAAGGACTTCGACAGCACCAGGTCATTGACGGCCCGGCGCAGCTTCGCGCTCTGGTGCACATAGGCGGGGACGTTGCCCGCGCCGACGCCGAGAGCCGGCTTGCCCGCCGAGTAGGCGGCCCGGACCATGGCGTTGCCGCCGGTGGCGAGGATCAGGGAGACACCGGGGTGGTGCATCAGGACGCTGGTCGCTTCCACCGACGGGGTCTCGATCCACTGGATGCAGTGCTCCGGCGCGCCGGCGGCGATGGCCGCGTCCCGTACGATCCGCGCCGCCTCGGTGCTGCACCGCTGGGCCGAGGGGTGGAAGGCGAAGACGACCGGGTTGCGTGTCTTCAGCGCCATCAGGGCCTTGAAGACGGTGGTGGAGGTCGGGTTGGTGACCGGCGTGATCGCGCAGACCACGCCGACGGGTTCGGCCACCTCGGTCATGTCCTCGATGTCGTCACGGGCGATCACACCGACGGTCTTCATGGGCGCGATGCTGTGCGTGACGTGCTCGCACGCGAACATGTTCTTGGCCGCCTTGTCCTCGAAGACGCCGCGCCCCGTCTCCTCGACCGCGAGGCGGGCCAGTGCCGTGTGCTGGTCCAGGGCTGCGACCGAGGCCTTCTTGACGATGTGGTCGATCTGCTCCTGCGTGAAGGCCTCGTAGTCGGCCAGCGCCTTGAGTCCCTGTGTGACCAACTGGTCCACGGCGATGGTGATGTCGGACGGTGCCCCGGCGGTGGCCGTGGCCTCGATTCCGGCGTCGTGACGGGTCATTGGGATACGCCTCCGTTGACGAGAGCCGGCAGGGTCGGCCGGCAGTGCATACGGGAGCGGCACCGAGAACCGGTGTCGCTCGTACTCTCCACCTTCGTCCGGCCGGGCCCGCCGCTCCCAGATGCCGATGGTCCCTGTCGGGGGCTGACCGGCACGGCGGGCCACGGCCGTTGGGGTGCCCCTACTGGTGCGATCCGTCGTCGGCCCGGCCGCCGCGCCACGGCGGCGGGGCGGCCGACCTGCGCGCCCCCTCCTTGCGGTGCAGGAACCGATTCACCTGGCCGCGCAGCCGGTCCGCCAACGAGTCCGCCAGTTCATGTGCCGTCGCCTCCCGGGCGTGCACGACGACGAGGGTGTTCCCCACCACGAGCTCCGCCCCGGCGAACCAGGGCTGCTCGGCGTGGTGCGCCACCGCCTTGACGACCCTCAGGGCGCCGCGGACGGCCGGCACCCCGGGGCGGCCGAGAACCGTGTCGACCTTGGCCCGCAGATACGCGAGTTCTTCCTCGCCCACCTCGCCTTCCGTGCGCACCCGCAGGTCGGCGGTGGTGCTGACGTGAGTGCCGGTGTCCTTGGCAGTCATGGGATCCGCTCCTTGAGATCGTTGGGCAGATCCAGACTTCTGCGAGCACCCTCTGCGGTACAGGGCTGTCAGGCCCTAGGGGTGGGGCCATCGGGCCTTCACCGCTGAGGCGGACGGTCCTGGGAGTCCCGTTGTTCCAGGTGCGAGGCGAGGACCGCGGCTTGGACGCGACGCTGTACGCCCAGCTTGGCCAGCATCCGTGAGATGTGGTTCTTGACCGTCTTCTCCGACAGATAGAGCTTCCTGCCGATCTCGCGGTTGGTCAGGCCCTCGCCGATCAGGGCGAGGATCTCCCGCTCGCGCGGCGACAGGCTCGCCAGCTCGGCCGGCACCTCCGGAGTGCCCACGGGGTCGGTGCGCAGTGACCGCATCAGGCGGGCCGTGGTCGCGGGGTCCAGCATCGACTGGCCCGAGGCGACGGTGCGCACCGCCGAGATGAGATCGGAGCCCTTGATCTGCTTGAGGACATAGCCCGAGGCGCCGGCCATGATCGCGTCCAGCAGCGCGTCCTCGTCATCGAACGAGGTCAGCATCAGACACGTGAGGTCCGGCATCTGGCTGCGCAGCTCCCGGCAGACCGTGATGCCGTCGCCGTCGGGGAGACGGACGTCGAGGACGGCGACGTGCGGCCGCAGGGCGGGGCCTCGGGCGAGTGCCTGCTCGACGGTGCCGGCGTCACCGACGACCGAGATGTCGGGCTCGGCGTCGAGCAGGTCGGTCAGGCCGCGCCGTACGACCTCGTGGTCGTCGACCAGGAACACGCGGACCGGGTCCTGCTCCGTGAAAGTGCGTGTCTGCGTCATGACGACCCCTTGTTCCCCGGACGAAGAACGACAAACCGTCGGCCTCCATGACGATCATCGCCTGCCCGGTCCCTGTGTACCGGTCCATATGTACCAGAGCCGATGGGCCCACCGGCGCACCCGGATGTGTCCCTGTCGGCACTCCCCGTGATCGTCACGAGCGACAAGGATCCGAAGTACAAGGAAGCGCCTAGGCGAGGAGAGAACCGACGATGACCGCAACCATGCCAGTCGGGAACCGCACGACGGACGCCTGGCGCGGCTTCACGGGCACCCACTGGCGCGAGGGGATCGACGTACGCGACTTCGTACAGGCCAACTACACCCCGTACGAGGGCGACGCCCGCTTCCTGAGCGGTCCGACCGAACGCACGCGCGCCGTCTGGGCCAAGGTGAGCGCACTCTTCCCGGAGGAACGGCGCAGGGGCATCCTCGACGTCGACACCGCCACCCCGTCGACCATCACCTCGCACGCGCCCGGCTACATCGACCGGGAGCGCGAGCTGATCGTCGGCCTGCAGACGGACGCACCCCTGAAGCGGGCGATCATGCCCACTGGTGGGCTGCGGATGGTGGAGAACGGCCTCAAGGCGTACGGCTACGAGCCCGACCCCTTCGTGACCAAGGTCTTCGGCACCTACCGCAAGACCCACAACGACGGCGTCTTCGACGCCTACACACCGGAGATGCGCGCCGCCCGCAAGGCCGCCGTCATCACCGGCCTCCCGGACGCCTACGGACGCGGCCGGATCATCGGCGACTACCGGCGTGTGGCGCTCTACGGCACCGACCGGCTGATCGCGGCCAAGCAGGCCGAAAAGGCCCGGCTGGACGGCGAGCCGTCGACCGAGCACATCATCCGCGACCGTGAGGAACTCGCCGAACAGATCAAGGCGCTGGGCGAGCTGACCCGCATGGCGGCGACATACGGCTGCGACGTGTCCCGCCCCGCCACCACCGCGCACGAGGCCGTCCAGTGGCTGTACCTCGCGTACCTGGCCGCGGTGAAGGAGCAGAACGGCGCCGCCATGTCGCTGGGCCGCACCTCGACCTTCCTGGACGTCTTCCTCCAGCGGGACCTGGACGACGGGACCATCGACGAGACGCGTGCCCAGGAACTGGTCGACGACTTCGTCATCAAGCTGCGGATCGTGCGCTTCCTGCGCACCCCCGAGTACGACGCCCTGTTCTCCGGCGACCCCACCTGGGTGACCGAGTCCATCGGCGGCATCGGCACGGACGGCCGTCCGCTGGTCACCCGCACCTCGTTCCGCTTCCTGCAGACCCTGTACAACCTGGGGCCCGCACCCGAGCCGAACCTGACCGTGCTGTGGTCGCCCCGGCTCCCGTCCGGGTTCAAGAGGTTCTGCGGTCAGGTCTCGGTCGACACCAGCGCCGTCCAGTACGAGTCCGACGAGCTGATGCGCCCGTGCACCGGCGACGACACCGCGATCGCCTGCTGTGTCTCGGCCATGGCGGTGGGCCGGCAGATGCAGTTCTTCGGGGCGCGGGTCAACCTCGCCAAGGCACTGCTGTACGCGATCAACGGCGGCCGGGACGAGATGACCGGCGAACAGATCGCCCCCGCGGCGCCCGCGCTGACGGGTGAGTACCTGGACTACGAGGAACTGGCCGCGGCGTACGACCGGATGCTCGACTGGCTGGCACGGACGTACGTCAACGCCCTCAACGTCATCCACTACATGCACGACAAGTACGCCTACGAGCGCCTTGAGATGGCCCTCCACGACTACCCCGTGCACCGCTTCATGGCCTGTGGCATCGCCGGTCTGTCCGTCGCCGCCGACAGCCTCTCCGCCGTCAAGTACGCGCGCGTGAAGGTCGTCCGGGACGCCACCGGACTGGCGGTGGACTACGAGGTCGAGGGCGACTACCCGGCGTACGGGAACAACGACGACCGCGCCGACACGCTCGCCGTCGACCTGGTCGATTCGTTCATGGCGAAGGTGCGCAAGCACCCCACCTACCGCAACGCCGAACACACCCAGTCGGTCCTCACCATCACCTCCAACGTCGTCTACGGCAAGCACACCGGCAACACCCCCGACGGGCGGCGCGCCGGTCAGCCCTTCGCACCCGGCGCCAACCCGATGAACGGCCGCGACCGGCACGGAGTGGCCGCATCCGCGCTCTCGGTCGCCAAGCTGCCGTACGAGCACGCCCGGGACGGCATCTCGCTGACCACCACCATCACCCCGGAGGGACTGGGCCACCGGCCGGAGGAACGCGCCGGGAACCTGGTCGGCATCCTCGACGCCTACACGGCGGCCGGCGGCTTCCACATGAACGTGAACGTCCTGGACCGCGCCAAGCTCGAGGACGCCATGGAACACCCGGAGAACTACCCGGACCTGACCATCCGCGTCTCCGGATACGCCGTGAACTTCGTCCGCCTGACCCGAGAGCAGCAGCTCGACGTGATCAGCCGCACCTTCCACGGATCGCTGTGAACACGACGACGAAAGGCCGGATCCACTCCTGGGACCTGTCCACCGGCGTGGACGGTCCCGGGACCCGGTTCGTCCTCTTCTTCAGCGGCTGCCCGCTGCGCTGCCTGTACTGCGCCAACCCGGACACCTGGCACATGCGCGACGGCAGGGAGGTCACGGTCGACGAGGTGATGGCCGAGATCGAGAAGTACCGGCCCTTCGTCACCACGGCCGGCGGCGGAGTGACCCTCACCGGCGGCGAACCGCTCCTCCAGTCGGCCTTCGCCGCGACGGTGCTCCGGCGCTGCAAGGAGGCCGGACTGCACACCGCCCTCGACACCTCCGGCTTCCTCGGCGCCCGAGCCACCGACGAACTCCTCGCGGACGTCGACCTGGTCCTGCTGGACATCAAGTCCTTCGACGTCAACACATACCGAAAGCTGACCGGAGGTGAACTCTCACCCACCCTGAACTTCGCCACCCGCCTCGACCGGCTCGGCATCCCGATGTGGATCCGCTACGTCCTGGTCGCCGGCTGGACCGACGCACCGGAACCCATCGACGGCCTGGCCCACTTCGTCGCCGGGCTCCCCGCCGTCCAGCGCGTCGACATCCTCCCGTTCCACAAACTCGGCGCCGCGAAGTACGACTCGCTCGGCATTCCCTTCCCCCTCAAGGACGCCCCCCGGCCGTCCGCCGAACTCATCGAGCGGGTGCGAGAGCAGTTCCGCGCTCAGGGGCTGGCGGCCCACTGACCTGCCGCGGCCTGCGGAGTTCGACAACAGTCCTTGGACACAGGGACGTTCAGCCCAACAGCCACCGACCTTCGGCATCCGGTGCAGCTCCTCGCGGAACGCCAGAGTGAGGTGTGTCAGGCAACAGCCGAACACGACTCCGGAATCGGATCCCTCGCGCCAGAAGGTGGAGATCATGCCCCGCACCGTCACCGTAGGTCTCGACGGCTCGCCCGAAAGCCGTGCCGCGGCCGAATGGGCAGCCCGGGAAGCCAAGTTGCTCGATCTTCCGCTGAAGATCGTCCATGTCTGGGAGCCGGTCCCCGAGCCCATGGCACAGGCCCCGCTGCTCGGGTCCGAGACCCACCAGCACTGGACCGAACGCATTCCTCGCGAGTCGGCCGACGGTCTGCGCCTGCGCCACCCCGGCGTCGAGGTCACCAGCGAGCAGCTCTCCGGCAGCCCCGGCGAGGCGTTGTCCGAGGCGGCGAAGACCGCCGAACTGCTCGTCCTCGGCTCGCGACGCCTAGGCGGCATCGGCGGCTTCATGATCGGCTCCGTCGGACTGAGCGTCGTCGCCCACGCCGAGCGGCCCGTCGTACTGGTCAGAGCGGCGGAACAGGCCGCCGACGAGCACGAGATGGACCCGGCGGGCATCCCGTCCGCCGCGACACCCTTCCGGCCCGTGGTCCTGGGCCTCGACACCGACCACCCCGACGAGACACTGATCCGGTTCGCCTTCGACGCCGCCGTACGCCGTGGCACGTCCCTGCGCGTCGTGCACGCCTGGTACCCGCCGCCGTACTACGCGTACGGCACACCGGCCAATCCCGCCCTCAACGAGGCGCTGGCCCTGAACGACGCCCAGACCCTGACCGTGGCGCTGCGCCCCTGGCGGCAGAAGTACCCGGACGTCGAGGTCACCGAGGAGTCCCGGTACGGCAGCCCCGCCGTGCACCTCGTCGAGGCCTCGCAGGCGGCCTCGCTGGTGGTCGTGGGCCGGCGGATCCGCCGCAGCCCCCTCGGCGCGCACATCGGCCACGTCACGCACGCCGTCCTGCACCACTCCACCGCCCCCGTCGCCGTCGTGGCCCACGGCTGACCCACTTGCTGAGGAGCAGACGTCATGAAGGCAGCGGTTGTACGGGCCTTTGGTGAGCCCCTGGTGATCGAGGAGCGTCCGGACCCGGAGCCGGGTGCCGGTCAGGTGCGGGTCCGGGTGGAGGCCTCCGGGCTGTGCCACACCGACATCCACGCGGCGCACGGTGACTGGCCGGTCCGGCCGAACCCGCCGTTCGTGCCCGGGCACGAGGGTGTGGGTGTGGTGGAGGCGCTCGGTGAGGGCGTCACGCACCTGAGCGTGGGGGACCGGGTGGCGGTCCCCTGGCTGGGGTGGGCGTGCGGGCGGTGCGAGCACTGCCTGTCCGGCTGGGAGACGCTGTGCGAGCGGCAGGTCAACACCGGGTACGGCTGTGACGGTGGGTATGCGGAGAAGATGCTGGCCTGGGCGGACTTCGCGCAGCCGGTGCCGCCGGGCATCAGCGCGGTGGAGGCGGCCCCGCTGACCTGTGCCGGGGTGACCACCTACAAGGCGCTCAAGGTCGCGCAGGTGCGGCCGGCGCAGTTGGTGGCCGTCTCCGGGATCGGCGGGCTGGGGCATCTGGCGGTGCAGTACGCGAAGATCGCCGGCGCGCAGGTGGCCGCGATCGACGTCACCGACGACAAGCTGGAGCTCGCCGCCGAGCTGGGCGCGGACCTGGTCATCGACGCCCGCACGGACGACGTGGGCAAGGTGCTCAAGCGGTACGGCGGCGCGCATGCGGCACTCGCGCTGGCCGTGAACGATGCCGCGTTCGAGGCGGTCAACGCGGGCCTGCGGCGCGGCGGGCGGCTGGTGATGGTGGCGCTGCCCGCGCACGGCACGGTGCGCGTCCCGATCTTCGACACGGTGCTGAACGGGACGTCCGTGATCGGTTCGATCGTGGGCACCCGGCAGGACCTGGCCGAGGTGTTCCAGCTGCACGCGGCCGGGCGGACACGGGTGATCTGCGAGACCCGTCCGCTGTCCTCGGTCAACGAATCCATCGACGAGGTGCTGCGCGGGCAGGTCAAGGCACGGATCGTGTTCGATCTCGGGGCGGGGCGGTGAGCGCGGTGGACCTGCCACTGGTCGTAGGGGTCGACGGGTCGGAGCCCAGTCTGCGGGCGGTGGACTGGGCGGCCGACGAGGCCGCACTGCGCGGGGTGCCGCTGCGGCTGGTGTACGCCTCGCTGTGGGAGCGCTACGAGGGCACCTCGCTGGCGCAGGATGTGGGCAGGCCGTCCGAGCAGGTGATGGCCGAGGACATCGTGGCCGCGGCCGCCCGCCGCGCGGCGCTGCGCCAGACCGGCGTGAAGATCTCCACAGACGTCCTGCCCGAAGAACCCGAATACGCACTCGTACGCGAGAGCCGTAACGCGTCCGCGCTGGTGATGGGCACCCGGGGCCGCAGCGGCATGGTCGAGATGCTGCTCGGTTCGGTCAGCCTGACCGTGGCCGCATACGCCCACTGCCCGGTCATCGTGCTCCGCGGCAGCCACGACAATCAGGCCCGCTCCGCAACGCACGGCCGGATCGCGGTGGGCGTCGGCGACAAGGCGGCCGACTCCGCGGCGGTGCGCTTCGCCCTGCGGGAGGCCGAACTGCGCGGCGTCGAGCTGGAAGCCGTACGCGCCTGGCGGTGCCCGGCGCACGAGACGACCGACCACCCGCTGCTGGCCGGAGAACCCGCCCGACTGCACGAGGAACGGGCTGTGGAAACGCTGGAGGAGGCGCTGCGGGACGCGCCGGAGCACGTACGACTGCGCCCGCACGCCGTCGAGGGCCACCCCCGCCGCGTCCTGCTGGCCGCCTCCCACGGTGCCGACCTGCTGGTCGTCGGCGCTCGGCGCCACCCGGACCACCTCGGGCTGCAACTCGGCCGCGTGGCCCACGGAGTCCTGCATCACGCGGCCTGCCCCGTCGTCGTCGTACCCGAGCAGCCCTGACCGACGCCGAGGTCACCGACCGGAGCCGGAACCCCTGAACACCCCTGACGCCGAAAGGAACCCACCACCATGACCGTACGCGTCGGCATCAACGGATTCGGCCGCATCGGCCGCACCTACCTGCGCGCGGCACTCGACCGCGCGGAAGCTGGCACCCAGGACGTCGAGGTCGTCGCGATCAACGACATCACCTCGCCCGCCACCCTCGCCCACCTGCTTGAGTACGACTCCACGTTCGGGCACATCGGACGCGACGTCGCGCACGACGACAGCTCGATCACCGTCGACGGCCGGCGCATCGCCGTCACCGCCGAGCGCGACCCGGCCGCCCTGCACTGGTCCGACTACGGCGCCGGCATCGTGATCGAGTCCACCGGACGCTTCCGCGACCGCGACTCCGCCGCCCTGCACCTCAAGGGCGGAGCCCACACCGTGCTGCTGTCGGCGCCGGGCAAGGACGTGGACGCCACCATCGTCATGGGCGTCAACGACGCCAACTACGACCGCCACCGCGACCGGATCGTCTCCGCCGCCTCCTGCACCACCAACTGCGTCGCCCCCATGGTCAAGGTCCTCGACGACGCCTTCGGCATCGAACGCGGCGTGATGACCACGATCCACGGCTACACCAACGACCAGTCCCTCCTCGACGGCCCGCACAAGGACCTGCGCCGGGCGCGCTCGGCTGCCCTGAGCATCATCCCGACCAGCACGGGCGCCGCACGCGCCGTGGGCCTGGTGGTGCCGGAACTGGCCGGGGCGCTGGACGGGATCGCGGTCCGTGTGCCCGTCGAGGACGGCTCACTGACCGACCTCGCGGTGGTGCTGAACCGCGAGGCGACCGTGGACGAGATCAACGCCGCGTTCGACGCGGCCGCCGAGGGCACGCTCAACGGCATCCTGCGCGTCTCGAAGGCCCCGATCGTCTCCCGCGACGTCATCGGCGACCCCTCGTCCTGCGTCTTCGACCCGGCCCTGACCCAGGCCAACGGAACCCTGGCCAAGATCTTCGGCTGGTACGACAACGAGTGGGGCTACACCAACCGACTCCTCGACCTCACGGCCCTCGTGGCCGACGAGTGACCGGCTCCGGGGCGGAGCACACATCAGGGCCGATCGGCCCCCCTCCGCCCCGGACAGCCCATGGGATCACATGCCACCCCGCCGGATGCTCGAAGTGGCAACCGGTTTTGGAGGAGACCCGCGATGAGGGACCACCTGCTCGACCGACCGCCCGCCCACGCACTGCTCGCGGACGGGACCACCGTGTGCATCCGGCCTGTCACGCCCGGAGACCACGACCAGTTGGAAGGGCTCTACGAGGAGATGTCCCCGGAGAACCTCCGTCTGAGGTTCTTCGTACCGAGCCGCCGGTCGGCCGCCATGGCCGCCGACCGGGCCTGCGCCCCCGCTCGTCCCGGCTACCGGGCCCTGCTGGCCGAGGCGAAGGAACAGGTGCTCGGCCTCGCCGAATACGACACCGGCGGGCAGGAGGGCGGCCCGGCGGAGATCTCCATCGCGGTCGCCGACGGACTGCACCACCGCGGAGTGGGAACCCTGCTCGTCGAACACCTGGTCTCCGCGGCCCGCGCCGACGGCATCACCACCTTCACGGCCGACGCGCTGAGCGAGAACAACAAGGTGCTCCGGCTCTTCGCCGACCTCGGCCTGCGCACCGTCCGCCGCTACGAGGGACCGGAAGTGCGCTGCACCATCCACCTCGACGAGGACGACACCTACCTCTCCGCGGTCGAGGCCCGCGGCCGCTCGGCCGACGTGGCCAGCCTCGAACCGCTGCTGCGCCCCGACGTGGTCGCCGTCGTCGGCGCCGGACGCAGGCCCGGCTCGGTGGGCCGGGCGATCCTGCACCATCTGCACTCCGGCGGCTTCACGCGCCGTCTGTTCGCCGTGAATCCGAGCATGTCGTCGGTACTCGGCGTGCAGTGCTACCCGTCCATCAGTGCCCTGCCCAAGACCCCGGACCTCGTGGTCGTGGCGGTGCCGGCCGCGGCGGTCCCGGCCACTGCCGAGGAGTGCGGCGCAGCGGGCGTGCGCGCGCTCGTCGTCGTCACGGCGGGACTCGACCACGCCCAGGCGCAGGCACTGCTGGCCGCCTGCCGCAGCTACGGCATGCGCCTGGTCGGCCCCAACTGCCTGGGCATCTCCAACATGGACCCCGAGCTGCGTCTCGACGCGACGTTCGCGGCCGATCATCCGCGGCCCGGCACCGCGGGCGTCGCCGTGCAGTCCGGCGGGGTCGGCATCGCCCTGCTGGACGGGCTGTCCCGGCTCGGCATCGGCGTGTCGTCCTTCGTCTCGCTCGGCGACAAGTACGACGTCAGCGGCAACGATCTGCTCCAGTGGTGGGAGAGCGACTGCCGCACCGACCTCGCCCTGCTGCATCTGGAGTCCTTCGGCAACCCGCGGGCCTTCTCCCGCACCGCCCGCCGGGTCACCCGCCGCATGCCGGTGCTGACCGTGGACGCCGGCCGGTCGGTGGCCGGACGGCGCGCCGCCGCCTCGCACACCGCTGCCGCCGCCACCCCCACCATGACCCGTGGGGCCCTGTTCACCCAGGCCGGCATCACCGCCACCCGCTCGATCGGTGAACTCCTGGAGACAGCGGCCCTGTTGCACTCCCAGCCGCTGCCCGAGGGGACCCGTGTCGCCATCGTCACCAACGCGGGCGGAGCCGGAGTGCTGGCCGCCGACGCCTGTGCGGAGGCGGGCCTCGCCCTGCCGTCGTTCACGCCCGCGATGACCGACGAACTGCTCGGCGTACTGCCCGAGGGGTCGGCCGTCGGCAACCCCGTCGACGCCACCGCCTCCGTCACCGAGGAACAGCTCACGGGGTGCCTGGACCGGCTCATGCGGTACCCGGGCATCGACGCCGTGCTGGTCGCCCTCGTCCCCACGGCAGTCGCCGTCGCCACGGGTGACGATCTGGTGCGGGCCGTCACCGAGGCACCCGCACGCCGGGCGAAGCCGGTGGCCGTCGTACGCCTGGAGCAGGACCTGCCGGTCCGGCTGCTCACCGCCGCCGGCGGGGGCACCGTCCCCGCCTACGCCGAACCGCAGGCCGCGGCACGCGCGTTGGCCCACGCGGCGCATCGCGCGGCCTGGCTCGCCCGCCCCGCGGGCACCGTACCGACGCTCGACGACGTCGACTCCGAGCGGGCGCGCGCGATCGTCGACGCCGACCTGGCCGAGCACCCGGACGGTGGCTGGCTCGACCCGAACGTCTGCGCCGACCTCCTGGCCTGCTACGGAATCCCGCAGATCCCGTGGGCGTGGGCCGAGACCGAGGACGAGGCCGTCCGCGCCGCGGAGCGGCTGCACGGCGCCGACGGGCGGGTCGTGATGAAGGCTCACTGGCCGGGCCTGGTCCACAAGAGCGAGCAGCACGCCGTCCATCTGGATCTGCGGGGCGAGTTCCAGGTCCGGGCCGCGTTCCGGGACCTGCAGACGCGCTTCGCCGGCCTGCTGACCGGGGTGGTCGTGCAGCCCCTCGCCGACCGCGGCACCGAGCTGTTCGCCGGTGTCGTCCAGGACCAGGTCTTCGGCCCGCTCGTCCTGTTCGGCCTCGGAGGCACGGCCACCGAGGTGCTGGCCGACCACGCGGCCCGGCTCGCCCCGCTCACCGACCACGACGTGCACGACCTGATCACATCCCCGCGCTGCGCACCCCTGCTGTTCGGCTCGGCCGGCCACCGGCCGATCGACCTGGACGACCTGGAGCAGGTGCTCCTGCGGCTGTCCCGGATGGCTGCGGACCTGCCGCAGCTCGCCGAGGCCGACTTCAACCCGGTCCTGGCGACACCGGGCGGGGTCACCGTCCTCGACGCGCGCGTGCGACTGCTGCCCCGTGGACCCCAGGACCCCTATCTGCGCCGACTCCGCTGAGGAGGTAAGGGACATGAAGCACGACAAGGTCGGCTCCGTGATGACGACGGACGTCGTCCACGCCGAGTACGCCACCCCGTTCAAGGAGGTCGTGCGACTCATCGCGGACCACCGGATCAGCGGACTGCCGGTCGTCGACGAGGACGACAAGGTCATCGGCGTCATCTCCGAGACGGACCTCGTGGTGCGGCAGGCGGCCACACCCGGCCCTTACGAACCGACGCGCCGCGCAGGGCTCGCACGGCTGACCCGCGGTGCCCGCAGGCGGGCCGCCAAGGCGAAGGCCCGTACGGCCGGACGGCTGATGTCGAGGCCGCCCGTCACGGTGCACGCCGACGCCACCATCGCGGAAGCGGCCCGGACCATGGCCGAGCGGCATGTGGAACGGCTCCCCGTCCTCGACGAGGAGGACCGCCTGGTCGGCATCGTCACCCGGCGCGACCTGCTCCAGGTGTTCCTTCGCCCGGACCGGGAGATCCGCGACGAGGTGATCGACGACATCCTGGGACGCATCCTGTGGCTGCCGGCCCGCAGCGTCGACGTCTCGGTGACGCAGGGCGTCGTCACACTCACCGGCCACATGGAACACAAGTCCGCCACGGAGATCGCCGTCTCCATGACCCGCCAGATCGACGGCGTGGTCGACGTGGTCGACAAGCTGACCTACCACCTGGACGACGCGCGCATACGCGCGGAACAGGCCCTGCACGGCGCAGCCGACGACTGGCTGCGCGGACCGTGAAAGGAGGCGTGCCGCCATGACCGGCACCGTGTTGGTCACCTACGGAACGACGAACGGATCGACGGCGAGGATCGCCGAGACCATCGAGGACGTCCTGCGCAAGGCCGGCCTGACGACCGAGGTCCTTCCGGCCCGGTCCGTGGCGAGTGTGGAGCCGTACGACGCGGTCGTGGTCGGCGGCGGGCTGTACGCCGGCCGCTGGCAGAAGGACGCCCGCCGGTTCGTCCGCCGGCACCGCCGCGCACTCGCCGAGCGGCCCGTGTGGTTCTTCAGCAGCGGCCCGCTCGACGCCTCCGCCTCCGAGCGGGACATCCCGCCCGTGCCCGGAGTGCGCCGCGCGATGACGCGGTTGGGCGTCCGGGAACACATCACCTTCGGCGGCTGCCTCGAAGACGGCGCGAAGGGGCGGATGGCCGGGATGATCCTTCGCTCCGGAAAGGGGGGTGACTTCCGGGACTTCGCCGCGATCGAGGCGTGGGCGGCGCGTGTCGCCGACGAACTCGGCCGCGCCTGATCTCGGTCCGTGTCCTCGCCGTCATGTCGTGCCGCACGACATGACGGCGCGGTCACCGGCTGTCGCTGCCGCCGGTCTTTGGCAGCGCGGCCCGGCCCGCCTCCAGACGGGCGACCGGTACACGGAACGGCGAGCAGGAGACGTAGTCCAGTCCCGCGGTGTGGAAGAAGCGCACCGAGTCGGGGTCGCCGCCGTGCTCGCCGCACACGCCGATCTTCAGGCCGGGGCGGGCGGCCCGGCCCTCGTCGGCGGCCATGCGGACCAGTCGGCCCACGCCGTCGCGGTCGATCGTCTCGAAGGGGGAGGCGGCGAAGACGCCCTTGTCGAGATAGGCGGAGAAGAACGCCGCCTCGACGTCGTCGCGGGAGAAGCCCCAGGTGGTCTGGGTCAGATCGTTCGTGCCGAAGGAGAAGAACTCCGCCTCCTCGGCGATCCGGCCCGCGGTCAGCGCGGCCCGCGGCAGCTCGATCATGGTGCCGATCGGGCATGCGACGGGCACGCCGGACTCCTCGGCGACCTCGGCCAGCACCCGCTCCACCTCGGCGCGGGCGAGCCGGAGTTCCTCGACGGCCCCGACCAGAGGCACCATGATCTCCGCACGTGGCGAGCCGCCGGCCCGGGTGCGTTCCACGACCGCCTCGGCGATCGCCCGTACCTGCATGGCGACCAGACCGGGAACCACCAGACCCAGGCGCACCCCGCGCAGGCCGAGCATCGGGTTGTCCTCGTGCATACGGTTCACCGCGTCCAGCAACTCCCTGTCGTGCACGTCCGGTTGATCGCCACGGGCCTCGGCGGCGGCGATACGGACGGCGAGTTCGGTGCGGTCGGGCAGGAACTCGTGCAGGGGCGGGTCCAGCAGCCGGATGGTGACCGGCAGCCCGTCCATCGCCGCCAGGATGCCGATGAAGTCCTGCCGCTGAAGGGGCAGAAGAGCCGCAAGCGCCCGCTCGCGCCCGGCGTCGTCGCGCGCGAGGATCATCTCCTCCACCAGCTTGCGCCGCTCGCCGAGGAACATGTGCTCGGTACGGCACAGCCCGATGCCCTGCGCGCCGAACCGGCGGGCGCGTGCCGCGTCCTCGGGGGTGTCGGCATTGGCCCGAACCTCCAGGCGCCGTACCGCGTCGGCCTGTTCCAGAGCGCGGGCGACCGCCGCGACCACGCCGTCCGACAGCTCGCCGGTCTCCAGATACCGCATCGCGGCGGAGGAGACCAGCGCGACGGCACCCGGGTACACCGCACCGGCGGAGCCGTCCACCGAGATGACCGTGCCCTCCTCGACGACCGTGCCGTCACGGGTGGTGAAGCGCCGTGCCCCGGTGTCCACGGCGAGTTCCTCCGCACCGCACACACAGACCTTGCCCATGCCACGGGCGACGACGGCCGCGTGACTGGTCTTGCCGCCGCGGCTGGTCAGCACGGCCTGCGCGGCGACCATGCCGGGCAGGTCGTCGGGGGTCGTCTCCTGGCGTACGAGAACCACCTGCTCGCCGTCGGCCGCGCGCCGTACGGCCTCCGCGGAGTCGAAGACCGCCGCGCCGACCGCCGCGCCCGGAGAGGCGGGGATGCCGTGGGCGAGGGCCGTGCCGGTCGCGGCGGCGTCGAAGCGGGGAAACATCAGCCGCGCGAGCCCCTCGCCGCCTACCCGGTCGAGTGCCTCGTCCTGGGTGATGAGACCTTCCTCGACCAGTTCGGCCGCGATCGCGAACGAGGCCTCGGCGGTGCGCTTGCCGACCCGGGTCTGCAGCATCCACAGCCGGCCGCGCTCGATCGTGAACTCGATGTCGCACAGGTCCCGGTAGTGCCGCTCCAGGGTCCGCATATGGTCGCGCAGCTGCAGATACGCGCGCGGGTCGAGCCGCTCCAGCTCGGCCAGTGTCACGGTGTTGCGGATGCCGGCGACCACGTCCTCGCCCTGGGCGTCGGGCAGATAGTCGCCGTACAGGCCGGGGCGCCCGGTGGCCGGGTCGCGCGTGAAGGCGACGCCGCTGCCCGAGTCCGTGCCCAGGTTGCCGAACACCATGCGCTGCACGGTGACCGCGGTGCCCAGGTCGTCGGGGATGTGCTCACGCCGCCGGTAGAGCCGGGCGCGCTCGCCGTTCCAGGAGCGGAACACCGCGAGGATCGCCAGGCGCAGCTGTTCGGCGGGGGACTGGGGGAAGTCCCGCCCCGTCTCCGCACGGACCAGGCGCTGGTACGCCTCCACGAGCCAGGCGAGGTCGCTCGCGTCCAGATGGACGTCGTCCGGGGCGTCGCGGGCTTCCTTGAGCCGCGTGATGGCCTCTTCGAACAGGGCCGCGTCGACACCCATCACGGTGCTGCCGAACATCTGGACGAGACGCCGGTAGGAGTCCCAGGCGAAACGATCACTGCCCGACGCCTTGGCCAGGCCCAGGACGGAGTCGTCGGTCAGGCCGATGTCCAGGACCGTCTCCATCATGCCGGGCATGGAGAAGCGCGCGCCGGAGCGCACGGACAGCAACAGCGGATCGTCCCGCTGCCCCAGCGACCGCCCGGCGGCGGCCTCCAGGGCGGACAGATGGCGGGACACCTCGTCCGCCATGCCCTCCGGCTCGACGCCGCTGGCCAGGAAGGCCTGGCAGGCCTCGGTGGTCACGGTGAAGCCAGGCGGTACCGGGAGCCCCAGCCGGGTCATCTCGGCGAGGTTCGCGCCCTTGCCGCCGAGCAGGTCGGCCATGTCACGGCCGCCCTCGGCGAAGTCGTACACGTATCGGACCATGACACCGGTCTCCTCCGTCCGACTGTAGGCTCCGAGCACCTCGGCGTCGAACGGTCGACAGGGCACGGGCGGCACCCGCCCCACCCGTCGACGCCCGCCAGATCCTCGATGCCCGGTCGAGACGCCGCCGGACCAGGTCCGAGTCCGTCACTCGTCGACGTATGTCATCACTGCGGGTCACTTCGCGCGGACGCCGGAACGAGGTGGCAGCGGACGTCGACGACGCCCTCCACGGCACGCGCCAGCCGCTCGGCCACGCCGACCAGGGCGGTGCCGTCGACCCACCCCGTCAGGGTCACGACACCCTCGCTGACCTCGACCTGGATGTGATCGGCGGACAGGGGGAACAGGCGCTCGACGACCTCCTGGCGCACCTCTTCGGTGAGTTCCTCGTCGCTGCGCAGGAACACCTTGAGCAGGTCGGCGCGGCTGACCACGCCTTCGAGCATGCCGATGTCGTTGATGACGGGCAGCCGCTTGACCTTGCGCTGGGCCATGATGCGCGCCGCCTCCGCCAGCGTGGCGTCGGCGTGCACGGTCACGGCCGGTGCGCTCATCAGCTCCTCGGCGGTCAGCCCGCCGGCCTTGGCCAGGTCGGCCAGCCGTTGCCGCTGGGTGAACCGGTCCGGGTCGCTGTCCCGGAACTCCTCCTTGGGGAGCAGATCGGCCTCGGACACGACGCCGATCACCCGGCCCTCGCCCTCCAGCACGGGAAGGGCACTGACCTTCCACTGCTCCATCAGCTCGACGACGTCCTTGAACGCGGCGTCGCGGCCGACGGCGACGACGGTGTGCGTCATCACATCGCTCACGGTGCGCGGGCTGTCGTACATGGTGTCCTCCTCGGAGGGTCGGGCGGGGTCGACAACTCCTCGACGCTCGCGTCGTCTTCGCGGATCGCAGACCGGGCGGTCCGGGCCGGAACGGCGGTCGTACGACGGCCTGTCGTTCCCCTCCGGAATGCCGTCCGCCCCCTGATCCCAGGGTCTGCCGGGCGGGGCCCGGGCACCACGGGCCGCTCGGGCACGGCAACGGGCCGTTCGGCCCCGTGGGGGCACGGTCCGGGCATGACAGGGCGGGAAGGACTCACCCGCTTCTCGCGGATCCTGATAGCGCGGTGCGCGACCGCCGCCGGCCGCTTCCCCGCGTCTGTGTCGGGTCCTTCCCGCCACCTCCAGCACACCACGGAAACGACCGCGCCACCAGGGCCGAACGGTCCCCACCTCAAAGATCAAGGCTGGGCGTCATGAGTCCTGTGCTGCTCCTTTCCCTGCGGGCCGCGTGACTCACAGGGCCGTACGGCCCTGCGCGGCAAGGACGTCCCGGGCCCCGGTCCGGGACCGCTCGGCTCATGTGGCCCGCGCGTCAACGGAGTTGGCTGTGAGTGAGGGAAACGACCCCGATGAGGGAGGGCGAGGACAGTGGGCACGAGCCTCACACCGGAGTTCTGGGAGCGCTTTTCGGTACTGCTGGTCATGGCGGTGGGCATGACGGCGATCCTCACCGCGGTGTTCACCACGGCGTTCGACGCGCTCACCGTCCGTCTGCGCGGCCGCCGCCCGCACGGCACGACGCCGCGGGCACCGCACCGGCCGGAACAGAACGACCACCGGATGTCCGCGCACTGCTGAGCGGCGTCCGGGCGGCGACCGTGCGCCCCGCACGGAAGGGCGCGGGCATGGGCCGAATGTCCCAGGCAAGGGCCGGCCTGCCCCTCGTCATGGCCGACACCAGGTGCAACCGTGGAATCGGACCCCTGCTGCACGACGTGGCAGTCCGACGAAAGGCGGTGGGGACGATGACGTTTCCCCTGGTCGTAGGCGTCGACGGATCGGACGGAAGCCTGCTGGCGGTCGACTGGGCGGTGGACGAGGCCGCCCGTCGCGACGCGCCGCTGCGGCTGGTCTACGCCTCCCGCTGGGAGCGCTACGAGACGGGCACGCCGTCGGACAACCTGGAACGTACCTCCGGGCGCGTGCTGGCCGAACACATCGTCGCCTCGGCGGCGGAGCGGGCCGCGCGGCGCAACCCGGAGGTGAAGGCCACCACCGACATCCTCCCCGACGACGCGGTGGACGCCCTGCTGCACGAGGGCAACAACGCCTCCGTCCTGGTGACCGGATCGCGCGGCCGCGGCGAACTGAAGGGGCTGCTCCTCGGCTCGGTCAGCCTGGCCGTGGCGGCCCGTGCGCAGTGCCCGGTGATCGTGGTCCGGGGCGACAAGGCGGGCCTGGCCGGCAGCCACGAGCGGATCCTGCTCGGCGCGGGGGACCCCGCCACCGGCGCGGAGGCCGTGCGGTTCGCCTTCCGCGAGGCCGAGGCACGCGGATGCACCCTGGACGTCGTCCGCGCCTGGCGCTGCCCCGCACACGAGAGCGCCGACCATGCCGCGCTCGCCGAGGAACCCGCCAGGCACCACGAGAAGCGGGCCTCGGCCCTGCTGGACGCGCTGCTGCACGACACGATGGCCGACCACCCGAACGTCAGAGTGCGCAGTGTGACGGTCGAGGGACCCGCTCACCGGGTCCTGGTGAACCGCTCGGCCGCCGCCGACCTCGTGATCGTGGGCGCCGAACGCAGGCACGGCCGTGTCGGTCTCCAGATCGGCCGGGTGGGCCACGCCCTGCTGCACCACGCGGGCTGCCCGGTGGCGATCGTGCCCCAGACGCTGTGAGGCGCTCAGCCGCTCTCCGGCGTGCGTGCGAGGAGTGAGTCGCCGGTGCGCGCGTTCGGCACATACGGCGGCTGGTGACCGCGAGGACCGACGTGGGACGCGCTTGCGCGTCGCAGCGGGAAGGCGGCCACCACGTACAAACCGCCTCCCGGGCGGGCGCGCGCGGTGAGGGTGGCGCCGTGCGCGGCCGCGATGGCTCGTACGATCGACAGGCCCAGGCCGTGGTGGTCGTCGCCCGCGGTGCGGTGCAGCCGCTGGAACGGCTCGAACAGCCGGTCCACCTGCTCGGGGGAGATCTCCTGACCCGTGTTGGCGACGGACACCACCGCGCGTCCGTTCTCGACCGCCGTGCGCAACTCCAGGAGCCCGCCGGGAACGTTGTAGTCCACGGCGTTGTCCAGCAGATTGGCCACCAGGCGTTCGACGAGCGCGGAGTCCCCTGTGAGAGCTGCCGACTCGATCGACGCCTCAAGCCGCAGCCCCCGCCGCTCGATCTTCGGACGGAAGGTGTCCACCACCTGCCGGGTGAGGACCGCCAGGTCCAATCGCTCCTGGCGGTCCACACCGCGCTCGCTGCTGGACAGGGTGAGCAGTGACTCCAGCAGGCGTGCCTGCTGCTTGCTGATCGTCAGGAGACGCTCGAAGTTCTCCCGGAACGAATCCAATGTGGCGTCGCGATCGATCAGCGACTCCTCCAGCAGCGCATGTTCCAGCGTGAGCGGTGTGCGCAACTCGTGTGCCGCGTTGGCGACGAAACGCTTGTGGGAGTCGAGCGCCGTCTCCAGCCGGCCGAGCAAACCGTCGACGGTGTCGGCGAGTTCGGTCAGCTCGTCGCGCGGGCCGCCGAAGGCCAGCCGTTCGTGCACGTTGCGTGCGGAGATGCGCCGGATGGTGGAGGTCATCGTGCGCAGCGGGCGCAGCACCCGCCCGGCCACCGCCCAGCCGAGCGCGATCGAGATCACCGTGGTGATGCCCAGCGCGATCCCCGACTGGACCAACAGGTCGTGCATCTGCGCCCCGTGCTGCCGGACCGACTGCTCGCCGAACTGCCGGGCCACGCCACCGATGTCCGGCGGCAGTCCCGCAGACGGCTTGTCGGGGTCGCTGCCGGGGGATTGCGGCCCGGCGCTCTTCGACTCGACCGTGATGAAGCTGCTCGTGGCATTGCTGACGAGCAGATAGGTGATCAGCAGCAGCACCGCACCCGAGAGGACGAAGAGGAACCCGTACAGCAGGGTCAGACGCAGCCGGATCCGCTTCGGGACCAGGAGGCGATACGCGGACTGCGGGAACCTGGTCAGGACTGACAGACGCATGAGCCCCTCAAATCCGGTAGCCGCCCCTGGGAACTGTCTCGATCAACGGCGGGTCGCCCAGCTTCGACCGCAGACGGTTGATCGTGGCCTTGACGGTCGTGGTGAACGGATCCGCCGCCTCGTCCCACACCCGCTCCAGCAGTTCCTCCGCCGACACGACCCGGCCGTCGGCGCCGAGCAGATACTCCAGGACGGCGAACTCCTTGGGGTTGAGCGGCAGCCGCCCGCCCGCCCGGGTGGCGATCCGCTGGGCGGGATCGAGCCGGAGCTCGCCGCGGACGAGGACCGTCGGCAGGGCCGTGTGCGGGCGCCGGGCGATCGCACGGATGCGTGCCACCAACTCGGCGTAGGCGAAGGGCTTGGGAAGATAGTCGTCCGCGCCGATGCTGAGACCCTCGACCCGGTCGGCGATCGTGCTCGACGCGGTCAGCATCAGCACCCGGGCATGCTGTGGCTGCCGCACCAGCGCGCTGCAGACCTCGTCGCCGTGCACCTTGGGCAGGTCCCGGTCGAGGATCACGACGTCGTAGTCGATCAATGACGTGTGTTCGAGCGCGTCCATGCCGTCGTAGACGACGTCCACGGCCATGCCCTCGCGGCGCAGCACCCTGGCCACGGAATCGGCCAGTTCGACATGGTCCTCGGCCACCAGCACTCTCATCGCCCACCCCCGGCGAGTCGTGCCGCGACCGGTGGGACGGGGCGGTGGAGACAGATCACTCTGGGAAGAGTGCCCAACGCCTGGTCACAGACCGGTCACAGCTCTCGTGTCGCTATGTCGTGCGTTGTCGTGTTGGACCTTTTCGCCTCCAGACGATACCTGCCGGCCCGATGCCCGGGCCGGGAACATCCGGCTGGGCAGCGCCTTCCTGCTCGACTCGCGCCGGTCACGCTCAGCCGCCCCGAGGGCGGCTTCGGACCGCGGTGTGACCGGACGCCCCGTAGTAATGGGTTCCGGTCGACCTCCCGTCCCGGCACCAGGAGGCTCACACAGTGGCTCAGGACAGGACCGGTGTGACGCACGCCCCGGCGAGCCCGCAGGTGCGGCGCGGAGTTCCCGCCGCGCCGCACCCTGGTGGCGAGGGCTCAACAGCGCACGCGTTCCCGGGCGTCGGTGACGCCGGCACCCGGCCGCTCGTCGCCGGTCCAGTGCGCGCCGTCCGCCTCCTCCGACTGCAATCGGGCTGCCAGGTCGGTGCGCCGGACCCTCAGCTTGCGGTAGACGCGGGTCAGATGCTGCTCGACCGTACTCATCGTGATGAACAGCTTGCTCGCGATCTGCCGGTTGGTGTGCCCGCGCGCGGCGAGCTTCGCCACGCGGAGCTCGGCGTCGCTGAGCCGACCGACGAGCTCGGGGTGGACGCCGCGTGTCCACGTCCGGTCGGCGAAGGAAACCGCCGCCCTGTCGCCGTTCGCCGGACCTTCCGGTTCCGCCGGCTGTATGCCGCACTCGCGCATCAGCTGCTGCGCCTGGCGCGCCAGCGTCCGCGATCCCCCTTCGTCCCCCAGATCCCGGTAGGCACCGGCCAGATCGTGCATCGCACGGGCCAGCTCCAGTCGGTGCCCCCGCTCCCGGAGGATCTCCACGGCCTCTCCGAGGAGGTTCGGCCGCTGCGGCGGCTCGACGGTGGCGGCGAGCATGCGCAGGCAGACGCCCCGCGTCCAGGGGCGCCCGGTGCCCACGCGGGAGAGCTGTTCCTGCGCCAGCGCACGCGCACGGCCGCCGTCCCCCAGCGACAGATAGACCTCGGCCGCGTCGGTCCGCCAGGGCACCAGCCCGGGCAGATCGAGATCCCAGCGGGCCATCAGCTCCCCGCACGCATGGAAGTCGTCGAGCGCGGGGTACGGATGTCCGGCCGCAAGGCGGTACTGACCGCGCGCCCGGAGATAGAGCAGCCCGGCCGGGGTCTGGAACGCGGCCTCGGGCACGGGGATGCTGAGCTGCGCGGCCGCCTCGTCGAGTCGCCCCAGCGCCGTCTTCGCCTGCAGGAAGGAGGCGACCGGCAGCGCGACGGCCGCTCCCCAGGCCTCCGGGGAGACCAGGGTGAGTGCGGTACGAGCCGCCTCCTCGGCCGCCTCCAGTCGGCCCAGCCTGATCTCGATGAGGGCCTTGACCGACGCGAACAGCGCCTGCCACATGGGGACTCGGCGTTCCGTGGCCTCCGCCAGGAACGTGTCGCACCAGAAGGCCGCTCGGATCAGGCCGTCGGCGAGCACGAGCGAGCCCAGGGCCGTCAGGACGGACGCCAGGACGTCGTCGTCCAGCCGGGCTCCCTGGAGTATCTGCTCCGTCCGGACCACCACGTCGTCGCTCGCCCTGCGGCCGAACACCGAGCCCAGCAGATCCCCGACTCGTCGCACCGTGCTCTGTGCCGGGGCCAGGGCCGGTGCGGAGCCCTGCTGAGGTCCGCCGGGTACGGCGGAGCGGACGGTGCCCCGCAGGCCCGGGTAGCCGTAGGCCATCCAGAGCCGGACGCGGTCGGACGACTGCGGTTCCCATGGCTCCGCCGACGGTCCGGCCGGCGCGGTGCCGTGCCTGCCCAGGGTGTCGAAGACCGCGAGTGCCTCGTCCACCTGACCGAACCAGAGGAGGTAGCCGATCAGGGCGTGGGTGTGGCCGGCCGGGAGGCGGCCGGTGAGTGCGGCGGCGGTGAGTTCGGGCAGATGCGCGGCCGCGGCGGACGGGTTGACCCGCCAGCCCGCACGGGCCAGCCCGATTCTGATCGCCAGCGCGTCCCGCTCGTCGGTGCAGATGTCGCGTGCCACACGCAGACAGTCGAGGGCCAGGTCGACATCGTCCTCGGCCAGCGCCCGGTCCGCCGCCTCCAGCAAGGTGGGCAGCAGCCACGGAGCCTCACCGGGCTTGACCGCGGCGATCAGATGGCGCGCCACGTCGGTCGCCGCGTTGCCGTGGTCGTGGAGCACCTGGGCCACACATGTCTCCACCTGGGAGCGCTGAGCGGCATCCATGCTCTGCAGTACCGCGTCGCGGGCCGCCTCGTGCCGGAACCAGCCGGAGTGCAGCAGGCCCGTCTCGGCGAGCGCGCCCAGGTGGCGCTGGGCGGAGTCCGAGTCGATGCCGAGTACGTCGGCAAGCTCGGCCGGCGAAGCGTGCGGGCCCAGCACCGCCAGCGCGCACGCGGTGTTCCTGAGCGATGTGTCGATGCGGTACAGGCACGTCGTCACGGCCTGTTCGAAGAAGGCACCCGGCACCGGCTCGACGGCGCCCGCCCCGGCCGCGGTGCTGTAGTCGTCGATCAGCGACCGCAGCAGCAGTGGGTTGCCGCCGCTGATCCGATGGAAGTCCCTCCAGTGGAAGTCCCCGGGGAACGAGCGGGCCGGCCACTCGTCCCGGGCGGACTGGATCATCTCCGTCACTCCGCGCCACGAGAGGAGATCGAGCCGGATACTCCGACAGCCGGGCAGTCGTAACAGCTCGGCCCGTGAGTGAAGATTTCCGGAAGGCACGCTGTTGCTCTCTCCGAGTACCACGAGTACCCGGCTGATCGCGATTCGCCGTGCCAGATAAAGCACGCATTCCATGGACTGTCCATCGGCATGATGGCTGTCATCAATGGTCAGTACCAGTGGAGTTTTCTTGGCTTTCGCCAAAAGAATTCCGCACAGCCGTGAAATGACATCCGGTGATGCCTGCGGAGCGCCTGCCGCCAGTTCGAGCAACTCGGTCGTGCGCGCGTCCTCCGTCGCCGGCAGATTCGCGCCGAGGAGCAGTTGCTCCATTACACCCAGCGGTAGGTCACGTTCCGCACTCGAGGCCGTGGCCTGGAGGAACAGTGCACCCGAGGCGGCGGCGCGCTCCCTGAAACTGTGCAGCAGCGCCGTCTTCCCGCTTGTCGCCGGTCCGCTGACAAACACCACTCCGCCGTGCCCCGCAATGCATGCGTCAAGCATGTCCTCCATGATTGTTAATTGTTTGTCGCGTTCAACCATCCTCATTTACGAGTCCCCCGTCGTAACCACCCTGACGCCTGATCGTCGGACAGCGATCCACGGAACCGAAGCCAACTATCGGATTCGGCTATGTCTGACTCGATTCTGCCACAGCGAATAGACGACTACCACAAGGATACGACATGTGCTTGCTGCATAAATGCAGTTGGTGTCGGTCTGTTTGATGAGCGGATTACATCGATCCGAATGGGATCGCGGGCCTGTGCTGCCATCACGCACGGTGAGCGGACACCCGGCTCCACCCGGGAGTCGTGTTCCATGCGCCACTCGTTCATCGTGCGCCTCGTCATGCTCAACCTGGGCCCCGATTGATCAGAAACGCCCCGGAGTCGATAGGGGCGGTAGGGGGGTACTCCGGCCAGTTGTGACTGGGGTACAAAAATCAAGTAATTGGAGATGTGTGCCAACGAATGGGCTGAGCAGCAGCCTTCGGATTCAGCACGGCCGACGACGGGGCTGATGTGTCTTGTACACGTCACATATGCCTGTCGGCGCAGTGGAGACGTGGACGGGCGCGGATGAATCCGAACGGGCAACGGGGAGCTGCAGTTGAAACCTGAGCACGCGCAATTCGATCAGAACACAGTCGTCGAGGTGGAGATCAGCTTGCTCTCGACGACCTACTCACCTCGCAGCTGCGGAACGGACCCGGAGCATGTGGAGGCGCTGGTCGTGGCAGAGACGACCCTGCCCCCGATCATCGTGCACCGGGCCACGATGCGCGTCATCGACGGCCTGCACCGGTTGCGGGCCGCCGAACGGCGTGGTCAGGAAAAGATCGCGGTCCGATTCTTCGACGGCACCGAATCCGATGCCTTTGTCCTGGCAGTGGAATCCAACATCGCGCATGGTCTCCCCCTGACGATGACGGACCGAAAACGCGCGGCCGGCCGCATCGTCACCTCCCACCCGCACTGGTCGGACCGGATGATCGCCTCGGTGACCGGCCTCGCCCCCGGAACCATCGCCGAGCTGCGCAGAAAATCACCGGGCGGACCGAACGCACAGGCGAGCCGGCTCGGCAAGGACGGCCGGGTCCGTCCACTCAACAGCACCGAGGGGCGCAGGCTCGCCAGCGAACTCATCGCCCAGGAACCAGGCCTGTCCCTACGCCAGATCGCCCGCGCGGCCGCCATATCGCCGGAGACCGCACGGGATGTCAGAAACCGAATGAGCCGCGGCGAAGATCCGCTGCGTATATCAAGCCGCAGAAGAAGCACGGAACAGGCATCCACAAACACACCGATCGCCCCCGGCACGACGACCGCAACCACCGCGACTCCCGCGTCGACCGACCGAACGCCGGTACAGAACCGCACCGCGGCCGTGGAACGCCTCAAGGCGGACCCGGCCCTGCGGTTCAGCGAGACCGGTCGCGCGCTGCTGCGGCTGCTCAACATCCATGCCATGAGCACTGAGGAGTGGCAAGAGATCATCGACAACGTCCCGTCGCACTGCGGCGGCATCGTGGCTGATCTGGCCAGTGAATGCGCGGGGATGTGGGCGGAACTCGTGCTCCGGGTGGAACGCAGGATGGCCGAAACACACAGCACGCCTCCGGCGCGTCCAAGCGTGGAATCCGGCCAGTTGGACACCGTGCCGACCAGGCGTGTCAGCCGCCAGGGCCGGCACGGCGGGCCGCCGGAGCACAGATACTCCGAGCCGGAGATCCGGGCATAGGAATGCCGCGTAATCGACCGTAGGAAAGCTGTATAGGGCTGTATGGAGCTGTGCAGCCGGGCAGTCGACAGGAACGGAGACAGAGTCGCCTCCGTATTCTTCGGCCGATTCACCCTTGCCCAAAACCGGATGACGTCATGGTCCGATTCTTAATTCCGCAGTAGTGGTAGCGGGTTGTGTTCTGTAGCGGGTTGTCTTCTATTGAAGGGGAACGATGAACGGCCACGCCGGTCACATCAATGTCGGTCAGCGCGTCGAAATATTCGGTGAGATCGACAGTGCAACCTTCGAGTTGGCGCTCAGGCAGGTCGTCACGCAGGCCATCGGTCCAGTCCCCGACTGGCACCTCCAGGCCGTCGACCTCACTGGCGAGAGCGACCCGCGCGGCGTCGCCGAGATGCTGATGCAGGCGGAACTGCAGCAGGTCAAGGAGCCCGCCGGCAACCGGCTTTTCTCATTCGGCCTTTTCAAGATTTCCCAGGAACGCCATATCTGGTTCCTCTGCTACAACCAGTTGCTGCTGGACTCCTCTGACTCTGGGTCTGGCTCTGGGTCTGGCTCTGGGTGCTTGCTGATCGCGCGCCGAGTCGCGGAGACCTACACGGACCTCCTTCGCCGGGAGCCCACCAACGCACCGAGGCCCGCCTCGTGGAGCACCCCGAGGGAACAGGGCACCTTCCAGGGGGACTCCGAGCCCTACGCACATGACCCGCGGCCCGGTACCCCCGTCCTGCGGGAGACCGGCCTCGTACCGCCGGCCACGGTGGCGACGCTCCGTACGGCGACACCCCAAGGCGAGACACGCTGGTCCAGCCTCATCGTCGCGGCGGTCGCGTCCTTCATGAGCCGGACGACAGGATCGCGTGCGGATGTCGTCCCGTATGTGAGCATCACGCCGATCGATGAGGAGCTCCGCTTCGGGGACCACGGCTGCGTCGTGGATCACCTGCCGGTTCGGCAGGTCGCGGAGTTCGCTGTGCGCGTGAGCGACTGGTCGATCGAGACCGGTGTACGGGTCACCGTGGACGCCAACTCCGACCGCTACGACGCCGACTGGGCCCGCGCGGCCCACCGCTGCATCGTGGGCTTCCTGGAGCAGGTTGCTGCCGACTCGTGCCTTGGGCTCAGCGAGGTTGATGTGCTGGGTGGGGTGGAGCGGTCTGTGGTGGTGGGGGAGTGGAATGCGACGGCGCGGTCGGTGTCGGTGGGTTCGGTGTTGGACCTTGTTGGGGCGCGGGTTGGGGTTGCGCCGGGTGTGGTTGCGGTGCGGTGTGGGGCCGAGGTGGTCTCGTATGGGGAGTTGGAGGTTCGGGCGAATCGGTTGGCTCGGTATTTGATCGGGTTGGGGGTTGGTCCGGAGTCGCGGGTTGGTCTGTGTCTGCCGCGTGGTGTCGAGATGGTTGTCGGCGAGTTGGCGGTGTGGAAGGCGGGCGGTGCGTTTGTGCCGCTGGATCGGGAGTATCCGGCGGATCGGTTGGCGTTCATGGTCGCCGACAGTGGTGCAGCCGTGGTGCTGAGCACGTCCGAGGCGGTGGACGGGCTCGCGCTGGGCGCGGAGCATGTGCTGCTGCTCGATGAGGTGGCGGACGCGATTGCCGCGGAGTCCGGGGAATCGCTGGGGTCGTCGCCGGAGCTCGACCAGCTGGCGTATGTCATCTACACGTCCGGGTCGACGGGGCGCCCGAAGGGTGTTGCTGTTGCACACCGCGGCCTGGTGAATCTGGCGGAGGCCATGCGGCCGGTGCTGGGTGTGGATGAGGGTGTCACCGCGTTGCAGTTTGCGTCGTTCAGCTTCGATGCGGCGGTTCTGGATGTGGTGGTGACGCTGGCTGCGGGTGGGACGCTGGCGATTGCCGGGAGTGAGGAGCGTACGGATCCTGCGGTGTTGGCGGAGATGATTCGTGCGGCGGGTGTGTCGGTGGCGAGTGTGGTGCCGTCGTTGCTCGGGGTGTTGGACCCGGTGTCGGTGCCCGGGGTGTCCAACTGGGTGTTGGGTGCTGAGCGGTTGAGTGCCGACCTGGCCGCACGCTGGCGGGGGCAGGCGCGGGTGTGGAACACCTATGGCCCGACCGAGGCGACGGTCATCACCACCGTCACACCGCTCGGTGAGGGCATCACCTCGCAGGACGCACCGCCCGCGATCGGCCGACCGCTACCCAACACCCATGTGTACGTGCTGGATGAGTTCCTGAGGCCGGTGCCGGTTGGTGTCGTGGGCGAGCTGTACATCGCGGGCTCCGGTCTGGCACGGGGATATGTGGGACGTGCGGATCTGACTGCGGAGCGGTTCGTGGCCTGCCCGTTCGTACCGGGGCAGCGGATGTACCGTTCCGGCGACCTGGCCCGCTGGTCGGCAGATGGGCAACTGCACTTCGCGGGTCGGGCGGACGAGCAGGTCAAGATCCGCGGCTTCCGCATCGAACTGGGCGAGGTCGAGGCCGTGTTGGCCTCCCATCCCGAGGTCGGCCAAGTCGCCGTCGTGGTCCATGAGGACCAGCGGAGCGAGAAGCGGCTGATCGCCTACGTCGTTCCTGCCCATGATGGACTCGACAGCGCTGTGCTGCGGGAGTTCGCGGCCAATCGCTTGCCCGAGTACATGGTTCCGTCGGCCGTGGTGGTGTTGGAGGCACTGCCGTTGACGGTCAACGGCAAGCTCGACCGTGCCGCCCTGCCCGCGCCCGACCTGTCCGGCCGCGGCGAGGGCCGTGCCCCGGCCACGCGCGACGAGGAGCTGTTCTGCCGGCTGTTCGCCGAGGTGCTGGGCCTTGAGCGGGTGGGCGTCGAGGACAGTTTCTTCGAGCTGGGCGGCGATTCGATTCTGTCGATGCTGTTGGTCTCCAGTGCCCGGCGGGCCGGCGTGGCGATCAGCACTCGCGAGGTGTTCGAGCTGCGCACCCCGGCCGCGGTGGCCGCGGTGGCCGTTCCCTTGACCGACGGCGCCTCGGTCGGTGAGATGGTCGCTGCCACGGGTGAGGTGCCCCTGACGCCGGTGATGCACGAGCTGCTGGCGCGGGTGAGCCCGGAGGATCTGGGTGAGGTGTACCAGTCGGCTCTGGTGTCAGTGCCGACCGGCCTGGATCTGGCAGTGCTGGTGGATGCCGTGCAGGCGCTGGTGGGCCGGCATGAGGCTTTGCGGGCGCGGCTGGAGACCGGGCCCTGGCGGCTGGTGGTGCCCGAGGCGGGCGCCGTGAAAGTCGACTCGTGGGTCCGGCGGGTCGATACGAGTGGCTTGGACGACGCGGGGCGGACGCGCCTGATCGAGGAGCAGACGCAGGCGGCCGTCGGGCGGCTCGACCCTCTTGCCGGGGTGATGGTGCAGGCGGTGTGGTTCGACGCCGGAGCTGACGCCGGTGGTCGGCTGCTGTTGGTGGTCGATCACCTTGTGGTGGACGGCGTCTCGTGGCGTGTCCTGCTGCCGGATCTGGCCGAGGCCTATGCGGCATTGGCGAGTGGCACGCAGCCCGAGCCCGGGTCGGTACCGATCCCGTTCCGGCACTGGGCGCAGGAGTTGGCAGCTCAGGCCCACGCCGAGGAACGGGTGGCGGAACTTCAGGCGTGGACGGAACTGGTGCAGGGCGGCGATGCGCTGCTGACGGACCGGCCGCTGAACGAGGACCTGAACCGAGGTGCCGAGGTCCGGCGGGTGACGGTCACTGTGCCGGCGGGGGTCACGTCGGCGTTGCTGACCGGTGTGCCTGCGGCCTTCCATGCGGGGGTCGACGATGTGCTGCTTGCCGGTCTGGCGGGGGCTCTGGGTGAGCGTTTCGGCCGCGGTCGGGGACTTGAGGGCGGTGCCCTGATCGATGTTGAGGGACATGGCCGCAAGGCTTTGGTCGAGGGGATGGATCTGTCGCGGACGGTGGGCTGGTTCACCAGTGTGCATCCGGTGCGGGTGGATGCGGCGGGTGTGGATCTGGCCGATGTCGTGGCGGGTGGTTCGGCTGCGGGTGTGCTGCTGAAGCGGGTCAAGGAGCAGGTGAGGGCGGTGCCGGGGGACGGGCTGGGCTATGGCCTGCTCCGCCACCTCAACCCGGAGACCGCCTCGGAGCTGGCGGCACTGCCGTCCGCGCAGGTCGGCTTCAACTACCTCGGCCGCTTCGTCGCTCGTGACGAGGAATGGCAGCTGGCCGAGGACGGGCTGGGTGAGGGTATCGCCGCCCAGGCGCCGGTGATGCACGCCTTGGAGGCGGAGGCGCTGGTTCAGGACCGTTCTGGTGGTCCGGTGTTGGTGTTGAGTGTGGCGTGGCCGGGTCGGTTGTTGGGTGAGGCGGAGGCGTGGGGGTTGGTGGAGGGCTGGGCGGCGATGCTGTCCGGTCTGGCCGCGCATGTCGCTGATGGGTCCGCCGGCGGATTCACGCCTTCTGATTTTGCGTTGGTGGCGTTGGAGCAGGCGCGGGTGGAGGAGTTGGAGGCGGCGCATCCGGGGCTGGTGGATGTGTTGCCGGTGGCGCCGTTGCAGGAGGGTCTGCTCTTTCATGCCTTGTATGACGAGCAGGGCACGGATGTGTATGTCGAGCAGATGCTGTTGGACCTGGAGGGGCCGCTGGATGCGGTGGTGTTGCGGGGGTCGTGGCAGGCGTTGATCGACCGGCATCCGAGTCTGCGTGCGGGTTTCCGGCAGCTTGCCGGTGTGGTTGAGCCGGTGCAGGTGGTGGTGGAGCGGGTCCAGTTGCCGTGGAGTGAGGAGGACCTGTCCGGGCTTGGGGCGGTGGAAGCCCAGGCGGTGTTGGAGGGGTTGGAGGTTGCGGAGCGGGCGCGGCGGTTCGATCTGGCACAGCCGCCGTTGCTGCGGGTGCTGCTGGTCAAGCTGGGCGAACAGCGCCACCGCATGGTCGTAACCCTGCACCACATCGTGCTGGACGGGTGGTCCCTGCCGATCCTGATGCGCGAGCTGTGGGCGGTCTACGAGGCTGGTGGGCATGCAGGTGGGCTGCCTCCGGTGCGTGGGCACCGGGAGCATCTGGCATGGCTGGCGAGGCAGGACAAGTCCGCCGCACGCGACGCCTGGCAGCAGGCCCTAACCGGTGCCGAGGAGCCCACACTGGTGGCGCCGCACGCACCCGAAGCGGCGGGGGACACCGGCCAGGTGGTCATCGCGCCGGACGAGGAGCTGACCGGTGCGCTCGAAGAGGCGGCTCGCCGGCATGACCTCACACTGAACACCTTGGTGCAGGGCGCCTGGGCGATAGTCGTGGGCAAGCTGACGTCCCGCCGCGACGTGGTGTTCGGCGCCACAGTGGCGGGTCGGCCCGCCGAGCTGTCGGGCATGCAGGACATGCTGGGGCTTTTCATCAACACCATTCCGGTACGGGTGCGGCTGGACCCGGCGCAGACCGTCGCCGACATGCTGGGCGAGCTGCAGGCGCAGCAGTCCGCGCTGCTGGATCACCAGCACTTGAGCCTGAGCGAGATCCAGCGAATCGCGGGGCCGGGCGCCACTTTCGACACCCTCATGGCATTCGAGAACTACCGGGCCGGCCAGAGCATCCCTCCCGCGCCACTGCGGCTTTCCAAGACCGGTGTGCGGGAGTCGACCAACTACCCGTTGACCCTGGGCGTGGAGCCGATCGGCGGGCTCAGGCTCCGCCTCGACCATCGCCGGGACGTCTTCGACACCGAGGCCGCTCAGACCCTGGCCGACCGGCTGTTGCGGGTGCTGGAGCAGGTTGCTGCCGACTCGTGCCTTGGGCTCAGCGAGGTTGATGTGCTGGGTGGGGTGGAGCGGTCTGTGGTGGTGGGGGAGTGGAATGCGACGGCGCGGTCGGTGTCGGTGGGTTCGGTGTTGGACCTTGTTGGGGCGCGGGTTGGGGTTGCGCCGGGTGTGGTTGCGGTGCGGTGTGGGGCCGAGGTGGTCTCGTATGGGGAGTTGGAGGTTCGGGCGAATCGGTTGGCTCGGTATTTGATCGGGTTGGGGGTTGGTCCGGAGTCGCGGGTTGGTCTGTGTCTGCCGCGTGGTGTCGAGATGGTTGTCGGCGAGTTGGCGGTGTGGAAGGCGGGCGGTGCGTTTGTGCCGCTGGATCGGGAGTATCCGGCGGATCGGTTGGCGTTCATGGTCGCCGACAGTGGGGCAGCCGTGGTGCTGAGCACTTCCGAGGCACTGGATGGGCTGACACTGGAGGCCCTCCACGTGGTGCTGCTGGATGAGGCCGCGGAGGCCATTGCCCAGGAGTCGGCAGAGGCTCCGAGCGTGTCGCTGACGGACGACCAGCTGGCGTATGTCATCTACACGTCCGGGTCGACGGGACGCCCGAAGGGTGTTGCGGTTACGCACCGCGGCCTGGTGAATCTGGCGGAGGCCATGCGGCCGGTGCTGGGTGTGGATGAGGGTGTCACCGCGTTGCAGTTCGCGTCGTTCAGCTTCGATGCGGCGGTGCTGGATGTGGTGGTGACGCTGGCTGCGGGTGGGACGCTGGCGATTGCCGGGAGTGAGGAGCGTACGGATCCTGCGGTGTTGGCGGAGATGATTCGTGCGGCGGGTGTGTCGGTGGCGAGTGTGGTGCCGTCGTTGCTCGGGGTGTTGGACCCGGTGTCGGTGCCCGGGGTGTCCAACTGGGTGTTGGGTGCTGAGCGGTTGAGTGCCGACCTGGCCGCACGCTGGCGGGGACAGGCGCGGGTGTGGAACACCTATGGCCCGACCGAGGCCACGGTCATCACCACCGTCACACCGCTCGGCGAGGGCATCACCTCGCAGGACGCACCGCCCGCCATCGGCCGACCCCTCGCCAACACCCAGATGTACGTGCTGGACGACTTCCTCCAGCCCGCGCCCATCGGAACTGTGGGCGAGGTCTACATCGCCGGGGTGGGGCTGGCTCGGGGCTACGTAGGCCGTCCGGGGCAGACGGCGGAGCGGTTCGTGGCCTGCCCGTTCGTACCGGGGCAGCGGATGTACCGTTCCGGCGACCTGGCCCGCTGGTCGGCAGATGGGCAACTGCACTTCGCGGGTCGGGCGGACGAGCAGGTCAAGATCCGCGGCTTCCGCATCGAACTGGGCGAGATCACCTCAGTCATCGCCGGGCACGGGCGGGTCGGCCAGGCGGCGGTTGTCGTGCGCGAGGACCAACTGGGCGAGCAGCGGCTGGTCGCCTATGTGGTGCCGGCCGCCGGTAGTGGCGAGGTCGATGTCGCGCAGCTCAGGGGGTACGCGGCTGACCGTCTGCCTGAGTACATGGTTCCGTCCGCGGTGGTGGTGCTGGATGCGCTGCCGTTGACCGTCAACGGCAAGCTCGACCGTGCCGCCCTGCCCGCGCCCGACCTGTCTGGCCGTAGCGAGGGCCGTGCCCCGGCCACAGCGCTTGAGGAGCTACTGTGCGGCCTGTTCGCCGAGGTGCTGGGTCTTGAGCGGGTGGGCGTCGAAGACAGCTTCTTCGAACTGGGCGGCGATTCGATTCTGTCGATGCTGCTGGTCTCCAGCGCGCGGCGGGCCGGCGTGGTGATCACGTCTCGGCAGGTGTTCGAGCGGCGCACTCCCGAGGGGCTTGCGGCTGTCGTCGGCGTGGCCGAAGAACTCGTGCCGAGCCGCGCTGTGTCTGGCGTCGGCGATATACCGGTGACCCCGGTGATGCACGAAGTTCTCGACCGGGTCGGGGCCGAGCGGGTGAGAGAGGTCGTTCAGTCGGCTCTGGTGACGGCGCCGAAGGGAACGGACTTCGCTGTTCTCACAGGTGCGTTGCGTGCTGTGGTGGATCGGCATGAGGCTTTGCGGGCGCGGCTGGAGACCGGGCCTTGGCGGCTGGTGGTGCCGGAGACGGACACTCTCGCGGTCGATGCGTGGGTCCGGCGGGTGCCTGCGGTTGGCCTCGACGATGAGGAACTGACCCGGCTGATCGAGGAGCAGGCGCAGTCGGCCGTCGCGCGGCTCGACCCTCTTGCCGGGGTGATGGTGCAGGCGGTGTGGTTCGACGCCGGGCCCGAGGCCGTTGGGCGGTTGCTGCTCGTGGCCAACCACCTGGTGATCGACACCGTTTCCTGGCAAGTGTTGCTCCCGGATCTTGCCGAGGCCTATGACGCTTTGGCCGGTGGCGGCCAGCCTGAGTTGGGGTCGGTGCCGATCTCGTTCCGGCACTGGGCGCAGGAGTTGGCCGCTCAGGCCCACGCCGAGGAACGGGTGGCGGAACTTCCGGCGTGGAGCGCTCTGTTGGAGGGCCCGCGGGCACCGCTGACTGACGAGCCCGTGGACCCGGCCCGGGACCTTGACTCCACCGTGCGGCGGGTGACGGTCACTGTGCCGGCGGGGGTCACGTCGGCGTTGCTGACCGGTGTGCCTGCGGCCTTCCATGCGGGGGTCGACGATGTGCTGCTTGCCGGTCTGGCGGGGGCTCTGGGTGAGCGTTTCGGCCGCGGTCGGGGACTTGAGGGCGGTGCCCTGATCGATGTTGAGGGACATGGCCGCAAGGCTTTGGTCGAGGGGATGGATCTGTCGCGGACGGTGGGCTGGTTCACCAGTGTGCATCCGGTGCGGGTGGATGCGGCGGGTGTGGATCTGGCCGATGTCGTGGCGGGTGGTTCGGCTGCGGGTGTGCTGCTGAAGCGGGTCAAGGAGCAGGTGAGGGCGGTGCCGGGGGACGGGCTGGGCTATGGCCTGCTCCGCCACCTCAACCCGGATACGGCTGACGTCCTGGCGGTACTTCCCTCGGCTCAGATCGGCTTCAACTACCTGGGCCGCGTCGCCGCCGTGCGAGCCGCACAAGGGCTGGACCGGGACTGGACACCGGTCCATGACAGCGAGCCCGGCGAGGGTGTGAGCGGAGAGTTTCCCGTACTCCACGCCTTGGAGGCGGAGGCGCTGGTTCAGGACCGTTCTGGTGGTCCGGTGTTGGTGTTGAGTGTGGCGTGGCCGGGTCGGTTGTTGGGTGAGGCGGAGGCGTGGGGGTTGGTGGAGGGCTGGGCGGCGATGCTGTCCGGTCTGGCCGCGCATGCCGCTGATGGGTCCGCCGGCGGATTCACGCCTTCTGATTTTGCGTTGGTGGCGTTGGAGCAGGCGCGGGTGGAGGAGTTGGAGGCGGCGTGTCCGGGGCTGGTGGATGTGTTGCCGGTGGCGCCGTTGCAGGAGGGTCTGCTCTTTCATGCCTTGTATGACGAGCAGGGCACGGATGTGTATGTCG